>JAUXXH010000054.1 GCA_030684935.1 Pseudolabrys sp.
TCGACCGAAGCGAACATTCTGGTCACCGGCATCAAGGTCGTTGACCTGCTGGCGCCTTACGCCAAGGGCGGCAAGATCGGCCTGTTCGGCGGCGCCGGCGTCGGCAAGACCGTGCTGATCCAGGAACTCATCAACAACATCGCCAAGGCGCACGGCGGCTATTCGGTGTTCGCCGGCGTCGGCGAGCGCACCCGCGAAGGCAACGATCTCTATCACGAGTTCATCGAATCCGGCGTCAACAAGAAGGGCGGCGGCGAAGGCTCGAAGTGCGCGCTGGTGTTCGGCCAGATGAACGAGCCGCCGGGCGCCCGCGCCCGCGTCGGCCTGACCGGCCTGACCCTGTCGGAATATTTCCGCGACCAGGGCCAGGACGTGCTGTTCTTCGTCGACAACATTTTCCGCTTCACGCAGGCAGGCTCCGAAGTGTCGGCGCTGCTCGGCCGTATCCCGTCGGCGGTGGGTTATCAGCCGACGCTGGCCACCGACATGGGCGCGCTGCAGGAACGCATCACCACCACGACCAAGGGTTCGATCACTTCGGTGCAGGCCATTTACGTGCCGGCCGACGACTTGACCGATCCGGCGCCGGCGACCTCGTTCGCCCACTTGGACGCGACCACCGTGCTGTCGCGCGACATCGCGGCCAAGGGCATCTATCCGGCGGTGGATCCGCTCGACTCGACCTCGCGCATGCTGTCGCCGCTGATCGTCGGCGAAGAGCACTACGCGGTCGCCCGTCAGGTGCAGCAGGTGCTTCAGCGCTACAAGGCGCTGCAGGACATCATCGCCATTCTCGGCATGGATGAACTGTCCGAAGAAGACAAGCTCGCGGTGTCGCGCGCCCGCAAGATCGAGCGCTTCCTGTCGCAGCCGTTCTTCGTCGCCGAAGTGTTCACCGGCGCGCCGGGCAAGCTGGTCGACCTCGCCGACACCATCAAGGGCTTCAAGGGCCTGGTCGAAGGCAAGTACGATCACCTGCCGGAAGCCGCCTTCTACATGGTCGGCAACATCGAAGAAGCCGTCGAGAAGGGCAAGAAACTCGCGGCGGACGCGGCCTAGTTTCTTCTTACCCTCCCCCTTGTGGGGAGGGTCGACGGCCTGAGCGAAGCGAAGGCTGTCGGGGTGGGGGCCTTTTCGCCGTTACCCCCTTCCCCGACCCTCCCCCACAAGGGGGGAGGGAGCAGAGAGTTCGGAGCAAGTCATCATGGCCACATTCCAATTCGATCTGGTTTCGCCGGAAAAGCTGCTGTTCTCCGGCGAAGTCGAGCAGGTGGACCTGCCCGGCGCCGAAGGCGATTTCGGCGTGCTGGCCGGCCATGCGCCGTTCGTCACCACGCTGCGCCCCGGCATCATGACCGTGCGCGGCCCCGAGGGCGAACAGAAGATTGTCGTGCTCGGCGGCTTTGCCGAAGTCTCGGCGACCGGCCTGACGGTGCTGGCGGATCTCGCCGACACCGTGGCCGATATCGACCGCGCCATGATCGCGGAACGGATCGGCGAGCTTGAGCAGCGTATTCAGAAGTCGGATCCGGGCGCGGCGCTTGACCGGCTGATCACGCGGCTCGATCACTTCAAGGAAGTCGATCGCCACATCACCGGCACGGCGATGCACTGACGGCCGTTATCGCGCGAACTTTCCGAATTCCGCGACCACGCGCTCGTAGATCGGCCGCTTGAACGGCACCACCAGCTCCGGCAGTTCGCTCAAAGCCACCCAGCGCCAGTCGATGAATTCCGGATCGTGCCCGCCGCCGGGATGGGCAATGTCGATCTCGGCGTCGGGGCCGGTAAAGCGCAGCGCATACCAGCGCTGTTTCTGGCCGCGGTACCGGCCCTGCCAGGCATCGCCGGCAATGTCGCGCGGAATGTCGTAACTGAGCCAGCCCGCCACCTCGCCGAGCTTCTCGACCGACCGGATACTGGTTTCCTCGTACAGTTCGCGCAGCGCCGCCTGATACGGATCTTCATTCTCGTCAATGCCGCCTTGCGGCATCTGCCAGACATGCGTGGCGTCGATGTGCTCGGGCCCGCTGGAGCGGCGGCCGACGAACACAAGCCCCGCGCGGTTGAACACGGTGACGCCGGCGCAGGGACGGTAGGGCAGGGAGTCGTAGTCGGGCATGGGCGGGAACCGGTGAGGAAGAGGAGCGAGTAGCGAATTGTGAGTAGCGAATAGAAGATAACCGAATGAACTCTTATTCGCTATTCGCTATTCGCTATTCGCCAATCCCTCAACTCGACTTCGCCTTCACCGCCACCATGCTGATCGGCACCAGCACGAAGCCGCGGCTCTCCACTTTCTTCGCCCACTCGGCAATGCGCGCAATGGTGGCCGGTTGCGCGGTGGCCAGCCCGACGGCCGAGCCATTCTCGCGCGCCGCCATCTCGAGACGCGTCAGCGCCCGGTCGATCTCGACCGGGGTCGGCGTGGCGTCGAGCACGATATCGGTCTTGGCGAAAGGCAGGTTGTTGCTGCCGGCGATCTGGCCGGCCACGCTGCGCGGCGAGGCGCCGTCGTCGATATAGATCAGGCCGCGCCGGGCCGTGTCGCGCAGCACCGGCGCCAGCGCCGCTTCCGATGAGGTGAACCGCGCGCCCATGGTGCCGGCGATGCCGACATAGCCCTCGAACCGGCTCATCAGCCAATGCAGGCGGTCGAGGTTCTGATCGGCGGTCAGCGAGGTCAGCAGCGTTTGCGGGCCGGGGTCGTTGTCGGGGAAATCGAAGGGCTCCATCGGAACCTGCAGCAGCACTTCGTGCTTTTCGGCGCGCGCGCGCTCGGCCAGCTTTTGCAGATCGGCGCCGTAGGGCGCGACCGCGAAAGTCACCGGCGCGGGCAGCTTCGTGAAGGCGTCGGCGGTACCGGAGGCACTGATGCCGACCCCGCCGATGACAATGGCGATGCGCGGCGCGGTCCTGCGGTCGGCCGCGAGTTCGCGCGGCTGGGCGTAGACCGCCGAGGGACGCGTGCCATCGGCGGCGATCTTCGGGATCGCACCGTGCCGCGTTGTCTCCAGCATCCTGGCATCGGATGGCGGCTTCGGCGCGAGGCTGCTCGAATTGCCGGGGATCACCACCTCCTGGCTCTTGCCGCTGGAGCCGTCGATGATGGTGATGGTCTTGCTGCCGGGCGGCGGCGCCGTCTTGGCCGCCTCGGCCTTGGCATCAGGTGTTTCTTGAGGCGGGCCGTCGTAGCGCGAGTGTTCCTTGCCGCCGCCGGCGATGGCGGTTTTGGCCGCCGCATCCGCCGGCGACTTGGTGGGCACCAGCGCCACCGGCTCGCCGCCCAGCGGATCGTTGACAAAGGCGGCCCAGGACACCACCAGCAGCCCGAACAGGCCCATGATGCCGGCCAGCACTTGCGGCAAAGCCAGCCGTCGTTTCGGCGTCTTGTCGGGTCTGTCCTGGCCGAGCGGGGCGTTCAGGTCATCCGGCGGCACGGCGTCAATCCCTTGCGAATCATCGCCCGAGTCTAGCACGCGGCACCTGTCCCCCTGCGCTGCGGCATACCGCCAACGAAAACGGGGCGGCCCTTCGGCCGCCCCGTCCCGTCGATCATCGTGTGCCGGCGACTAGTTCGGAACCGCGACCTTGGCGCTCGGCGGATAGGCCGAGTTCTGCTGGGTACCGCGCAGCAGGTCCATCGCGAGGTTGAGCGCCTTGTCGTCCTTCTGTTCCGGCGGGATGTAGGACTGCGAGCCGGTCTCTTCCTTGCCGGTATCGCCCTTGAGGTGGCCGCGCAGCGAGGCCTCGCCCTTGGTGTCGGTCTTGCTCTTCAGCTCTTCCGGCACGTCCTGCAGCACCTCGATGTCCGGGGTGATGCCCTTGGCCTGGATCGAGCGGCCGGACGGCGTGTAGTAGCGCGCCGTGGTCAGCCGCAGCGCGCCGTTGCCGGAGCCGAGCGGGATGATGGTCTGCACCGAACCCTTGCCGAACGAACGGGTGCCGATGACCGTGGTGCGCTTGTGGTCCTGCAGCGCGCCGGCGACGATTTCCGAGGCCGAGGCCGAACCGCCGTTGATCAGCACGATGATCGGCTTGTTCTTGGTGAGGTCGCCCGGCCGCGCGTTGAAGCGCTGCGTCTCCTCGGCATTGCGGCCGCGGGTGGAGACGATCTCGCCTTTCTGCAGGAACGCATCCGACACCGAGATCGCCTGATCGAGCAGGCCGCCCGGATTGTTGCGCATGTCGAGGATATAGCCCTTGAGCTTGTCATCGCTGATCTTGGCGCTGATGTCGGCGATCGCCTTCTTCAGGCCGTCGGTGGTCTGCTCATTGAACTGGCTCAGGCGGATGTAGCCGATGTCTTCGCCTTCGATGCGCGAGCGCACCGCGCGAACGCGGATGACGTCACGGGTGATCGACAGCTCGATCGGCTTCTCGGCGCCCTTGCGGGTGATGGTGAGCTTGATCTTGGTGTTGACCAGGCCGCGCATTTTCTCCACGGCCTGGTTGAGGGTCAGACCCTGTACCTGCTCACCGTCGAGCTGCGTGATGATGTCGTTGGCCATGACGCCGGCCTTGGCGGCGGGCGTGTCGTCGATCGGCGCCACCACCTTGATCAGGCCGTCTTCCATGGTGACTTCGATACCGAGACCGCCGAATTCGCCGCGGGTCTGCACCTGCATGTCGCGGAAGCTCTTGGGATCCATGTAGCTGGAATGCGGATCGAGACCGGCCAGCATGCCGTTGATCGCAGTTTCCACCAGCTTGCTGTCGTCCGGCTTCTCGACGTAGTCGGCGCGGACGCGCTCGAACACGTCGCCGAACAGATTGAGTTGCCGGTAGGTGTCGGACACGGCGGCCTTGGCGGCGGTGATGTAGATCGTGCGAGGCTGCACCACGAGCAGCGTTGCCGCCACGCCCGCCGCAGCACCAAGCAGAATGAGTGAGGTCTTGCGCATCATCCGCGAACCTTTTCACCTTCGCCAGCCGCCCACCATGGGCCTGGATCGACGGGAGTCCCGTCCTTACGAAATTCGATATACAGCACCGGTTGGCTTGAACCCGTCGCGAGGACAGCAGCGATATGGGAGCTGTTTCCCATCACCGCAACAGGTTCTCCGGTCAGTACGAACTGTCCGAGATCAACTGATATCCGATCCATCCCAGCGAGCAAGATATGATAGCCGCCACCGGCGTTGAGGATCAAGAGTTGTCCGTAGGAGCGGAACTGTCCGGCATAGACCACCCAGCCATCGGCGGGCGCGGTTACCTGCGCGCCGGAACGGGTGGCTATGGAAATGCCCCGTTCGACCCCGCCGTTGCGGTCGGGAGCGCCGAAAGACCTTAGTTTAACGCCATTAACCGGGACTGGAACCCGTCCGCGCAGCGACGCGAAGGCCACCGCGGGCGCCAGCCGGCCGGGATCGCGGAACGCCGACAGCGCGGGCCGGGAATCGCTGCGGGCCGCCTCGCGCGCCGCCCGGGTGGCGGGGTCGAGGCCGAGTTCAAGCCGGGCGATCAATTCTTTGAGATTGTCGACCTGGCGGCCCAGATCGGCGGCGCGGCTGCGCTCGGCGTCCAGCGCCTGCTCACGCTCGGCCTGCAACTTCTGCCGCTCGTCGACCAGCGCAGCCATGCGGGTACGCTCGGCGCCGAGCGCGGCCATTTCGGCGCTCAGCCGCTCGCGCTCGGCGGCGATCTGCTTGCGCACATCGAGCAGGCCGGCGAGATCGCGGGCCAGCGCTTCGGCCTCCTGCCGCATTTCCGGCAGCACGGCGCCGAGCACCATCGCGGTGCGCACCGATTGCAGCGCGTCTTCCGGGCTCGCGATCAGCGCCGGAGGCGGCCTTCGGCCGATGCGCTGCAGCGCCGCCAGCACTTCGCCGATCACGGCGCGCCGCCCGTCGAGCGATTTGCGGATATCAGCTTCGGTCGCGTCGAGCGGTTGCAAACGCGTTTGCGTGGCCTCGATCTTGTCTTCGACGCCGCGCAGGCGCGCGGCGGTATCGATCAGATCCTGATTGAGCTTGCGGCGGTCGGCGCCGATTTTCTCGATCTCGGCACGGAGCGCCGCGGCGGCCTCAGACGACTTGCGCTGCTCTTCGGCGGCGGCCTTCAGCTCCAGCTCGCGCTGGTCGAGCGCGTCGCGCTGGTCCGCGCGCTCCGCCTGGGCGAATTGCACCGGCGCCTGTTGCGCGGCCGCCGGCAGCGCCGGAACCGCGAGCGCGAGAACGGCAATGAGCGCGGCGTGCGGATCGAGACCGCTGGATCGGCGATTCATCCCGGTCACGTTACGCCTGCGGGTTCTAACGGCAAGGTCATTCTGACCCCGATATGCCGGTCGAATGAGACCAATGTGGGACAGGGCCGTGGGCGCTCACGCCCGGTGATACGGATGCCCGGTCAATATCGTGGTAGCGCGGTAGAGCTGCTCCAGCAGCATCACCCGCACCAGCTGGTGCGGCCAGGTCGCGGCGCCGAACGACAACCGCAGGTCGGCCTTGTCGCGCAGGCTGGGCGCCAGGCCGTCGGCGCCGCCGATCATGAACACCACCGCCGGGCGGTCGTTGCCGCGCCAGACGGCAAGTTGGGTGGCGAGGGCGGCGCTGTCGAGGGGCTTGCCGGCGACGTCCAGCAAAACCACGGCGGCCTTGTCCGGAATGATGGTGGCCAGAGCGATCGATTCCTCGAGCATGCGCTTGGCGGGATCCTCGGCGCGGCTTTCGCGGATCTCGATGACTTCGACATCGCGCCAGTTGAGTTGACGCCCCGTCTGCGCCGCGCGCTTGCGATAGCGCTCGGAAAGGTCGGTTTCCGGCCCCTGCTTCAGACGTCCAACGGCGGCAACGATTATGCGCATCGTGCCGCCAGTCTATCAGCTCGGGCGCTGGCCGTCGGTATTGGCGGCCTGCCACATCTTCTCGAGACTGTAGAAGTTGCGCACTTCCGGCCGGAACACGTGGACGATGACGTCGGCTGCGTCGATCAGAACCCAGTCGCCCTGGCGCAAGCCCTCGACGCGGATGCCGGTGACGCCGGCCGCCTTCAGGCTCTTGACGACATTGTCGGCGATGGCGGCGACGTGGACGTTCGACCGGCCGGAGGTCACGACCATGTAGTCGCCGATCGAGGATTTGCCGGAGAGGTCGATGGTGACGTTGTCCTCGGCCTTCATGTCTTCAAGCTGGGCGAGGACGATGCGCAACGTCTCCTTGGCACTTGGGCGCACAAGCGCGGCCTTGGCGACGGCTTCGGGCGCGCGGCGCGCGGCCCGAGAGGTGGCAGGTGTTGGCAGGGGGTGCTGTCCTATTTCGTTGTCACGCCCGGAACACACCGGGATCACGCTCAAGATAGCTACTTGCCGGGCTTCTTGCCACCCTTGCGGGTGACGGCCTTGGGCGCCGGTTCAGGCTTCGGAGTTCCCGGCCGGTCGCGCAGGGCCCGCAGCGCCGTCGACGACAGCGGCGACTTCAGTCCGTGCAGGAAGGCCCAGGCCGGCGGCCGGCGGCCGGGCAGCGAGCGGGCGGCGTGTTCCGGGATGCGTGCGTATCCCAGCGCCTGACCGGCCTGGCTGGCGCTGGCATAAAGGCTTGGTCCCAGGCGATCGACCACCACAAACGGCACCGATTTGGCGATACCGCGCCAGCGCTGCCAGCGGTGAAAGCTGCGCAGGTTGTCGGCGCCCATGACCCAGACGAAATTGACGCCGGGGCAGCGCGCGATCAGCCACTTGATGGTGTCGTAGGTGAAGCGGGTGTTGATGGTCGCCTCGATGCCGGTGACATCAATGCGCGGATGGTCGGTCAGCGCGCGCGCGGCGGCGATGCGCTCGGCCAGCGGCGCCAGGCCCCGGGTGTTCTTCAGCGGATTGCCGGGCGTCACCAGCCACCAGACGCGGTCAAGCTGCAGCCGCTTCATCGCCAGCAGCGTGGCTTCGAGGTGCGCCTGATGCGGCGGATCGAATGTGCCGCCGAACAGGCCGATCCTCATGCCGGGCGCGTGAGGAGGGAGCACGCGCTCGGGGTGGGCGGGTCTTATGAATGTCACGGCCTGATCTGACCGTTTCCGCGGATGCGATATTTGAAGGTGGTGAGCTGCTCGGCGCCGACCGGCCCG
Source organism: Pseudolabrys sp. (assembly GCA_030684935.1). Classification (GTDB taxonomy): domain Bacteria; phylum Pseudomonadota; class Alphaproteobacteria; order Rhizobiales; family Xanthobacteraceae; genus Pseudolabrys. The sequence goes on from JAUXXH010000054.1 coordinate 8,062, forward strand.
CGCGCGTGCAGCCGCCCGGTGGCAATGCCGATCTCGGCGCCGAAGCCGAATTCGCCACCGTCGGCGAATTGCGTCGAGGCGTTATGCAGCACGATCGCCGAGTCGACTTCGGCCAGAAATTTCTCCGCCGCCGCTGCGTCGTCGGTGATGATCGCGTCGGTGTGGTGCGAACCGTAACGCGCGATGTGGGCGATGGCGGCGTCGAGGCCGTCCACCACTTTCACGGCAAGTATGGCGTCGAGAAACTCGGTGCCCCAGTCGGATTCGGACGCTGGTTTGACGCGGCCATCGGCGGCCTGCACCGCCTTGTCGCCGCGGATTTCGCAGCCGGCGTCGTCGAGCAGCATTTCGACCAGCGGCTTGAGATGGGTCGGTGCGGCGGCGCGATCGACCAGCAAAGTTTCGACCGCGCCGCAGACGCCGGTGCGCCGCATCTTGGCGTTCAAGACGAGGGTCTTGGCCATGGCGAGCGAGGCTGCCTTGTCGATAAAGATATGCACGACGCCTTCAAGATGCGCGAACACCGGCACGCGCGCTTCGGCCTGCACGCGCGCCACCAGGCTCTTGCCGCCGCGCGGCACGATGACGTCGATATTGCCGTCGAGGCCGCCGAGCATCGCGCCGACTGCGGCCCGGTCGCGCGTCGGCACCAGCTGGATTGCCGCTTCGGGCAGGCCGGCATCGCGCAAGCCTTCGGCCAGCGCGGCGTGAATGGCGCGGCTGGAGCGGGTCGAGTCCGAGCCGCCGCGCAGAATCGCGGCATTGCCGGACTTGAGGCACAGCGCGCCGGCGTCGGCAGTGACGTTGGGGCGGCTCTCGTAGATGATGCCGATGACGCCGAGCGGCACGCGGACGCGCTCGATGGTCATGCCGTTCGGCCGGGTCCAGGATTCGGTGACCTGGCCGACGGGATCCGGCAGGCCGCGGACGGTCTCGATACCGGCGGCGATGGCCTCGACGCGGGCCTCGTTCAGCGCCAGCCGGTCGAGCAGCGCGCTGGACGCGCCGGCGGCGCGGGTCTCGGCCAGATCCTCGGCATTGGCGGCCAGAATCTGCGTTTTCTGGGCCCGAACGGCGGCGGCCATCAGGTCGAGGGCGCGGTCCTTCTGCGCGGCGGGGCTGAGCGCCAGGGTACGGGCGGCGGCGCGCGCCTGCCGGCCGATGCCGGCCATGGCGGCGGCAATATCGCCGGTCCCTTCGATACTTTTCAGCGGCGCTGTCATGGTCGAAAACTGCCTCGTGGCGCCCGGATCATGCCTAAACCCCCGGCGGCGCTGGTTTTCCTACCACGGCTGGGTTCCGGCCGCGAGATGGGCCAGGGTCGCGCATGGCTGCCCGGCGCTTGGGGATAACGTGGATAAGTTGCGCCTTCCGGCAACCGGTTACGGGGCCTTCACATTGTCAATTCAGGGTGATGGGTAGCAGGAGGTGGTCCATGGCGAGTTCGATGAGCCGACTTCCCAGCCGGTTTCCGGTTGGCACCAAGTTCGTGATCGAGGGTACGCGCCGCGAAGGCCAGGCGCAGGTGTTCACCCGCTATATCGAATTCCCCGACGGCACGCACATCGCGCTGCCGAAGCGCTCGGCGCCGAGCAAGACGCCGGCACCCAAAGCGACGGCGGTTGGCCGCAAGCGCCGCGCTGGCGCGGCGCGCTGAGGTTTCAGTTCACGTCGGCAGACGGCAGCGATGCACGGATGCCGGTGGTCGCCGCTCCGGCGAAGCGCGCGTCGGTCCAGACCGGCAGCGCGGCCCTGCTGCGGCTGCGAGCGCTTCGGTGATTGTGCGTCGCTGAATCGATGCTGGTGTCCGCACACGGAAACCCCGGCCTCCGGGGCCGGGGTTAACGGGCGATCGGTCAATCGCCTCGGGGTACGCTAGCTCGCCTGAGCCGTGTGTCTCGTCGCTGGCAGGATAACGCGCAATGCGCGCAGCGGTTCCAGCGTCACTCGCCGCCGAGCACCAGGTCGTCGCGGTGAATCATTTCGGTGCGCCCGGCATAGCCGAGGATGGCCATCACATCGGCCGAGGAGCGGCCCTTGATCCGGTCGGCATCGTCGGCGTCATAGGCGATCAGGCCGCGCCCGGCTTCGTGACCGTCCGGCCCGCGCACGATGACAGCGTCGCCGCGTCCGAACGAACCCTCGACCTTGACCACGCCGGCCGGCAGCAGGCTCTTGCCCAACCGCAACGCCTTGACCGCGCCGGCATCGATGGTCAGCGCGCCGCGCGGCTCCAGCGAGCCGGCGATCCATTTCTTGCGCGCCGTGACCGGATTGGCCGGCGTCAGGAACCAGGTGCAGGGCCCGCCCTGCACGATCGCCTGCAACGGATTTGGCACGCGGCCTGACGCGATCACCATGTGCGTGCCGGCGGTGGTGGCGATCTTGCCGGCCTCGATCTTGGTCAGCATGCCGCCGCGCGACAACTCCGAGCCGCTGGCGCCGGCCATTGCCTCGATCGCGGCCGTGATGCGCGGCACCACCGGCACCAGTTTGGCGTCGTTGCCGGCAACGGGCGGCTTGTCGTAGAGCCCGTCGATGTCGGACAGCAGCACCAGCAGATCGGCGCTGGTCATGGTGGCGACGCGCGCGGCGAGGCGGTCATTGTCGCCGTAGCGGATCTCCGTGGTGGCGACGGTGTCGTTTTCGTTGATCACCGGCACCGCGCGCCATTCCAGCAGCTTGTCGATGGTTTCGCGGGCATTGAGATAGCGGCGGCGCTCCTCGGTGTCGCCGAGGGTCAGCAGCACCTGTCCGGCGGCGATGTTCTGCGCGCCCAAGACCTCGGCCCAGCAGCGCGCTAGCGCGATCTGGCCGACCGCGGCGGCGGCCTGCGCTTCCTCGAGCCGGAGCGGTCCGCGCGGCAGCTTGAGCACGGCGCGGCCGAGTGCGATGGCGCCGGACGACACCACCAGCACGTCGCGCTTGTCGGCATGCAAGGCGGCAATGTCGGCGACCAGCGACACCAGCCAGTCGCGCTTCAGCCCGCCGGCGGCAGAATCCACCAGCAGCGAGGAGCCGACCTTGATGACGATGCGGCGGAAATCTTTGAGGGACGGCGTTTTGGACATGACCCGGTCGGCGGCGGTGTTGGATTGCGCCGGCGGTGTAGCACGGGTTTCGGCAGGACGGCAGGGGCGCGCGTCAGACCCCGTCAGCGGGCCTTGTCGCGCTCATGGCGATCCTGAAACCAGGTCGCCAGCAACACCGCTGCGACCACGAGGATGGTTCCGACGATCGGCCAGATCAGGGCAAATTGCTCGAATGTCATTCGCGCATCCTTCCAAGAAGCATCCGCGCTGCCCAATGTAAGAAGCCGCCAAGCGCCAGGCAACCAAGCAGGATGACCATGATCGCCGCGGGTGAGAACGGCAGGCTGGAAAAGCCGTACAGAACCGCTGCGGCCGGTGCAAAAACGCCTGCGGCCACCAATGCGGTCGACAACGTGTTCAACCACGTCGCGGTCAGCTTCGTGCGTTCGTTATGAATGAGACTCACGGCGACACCATAGGCACGGCACCGGACGCGGATAAGAACATAAAGAGAACAAGACGTCAAACAGAAGGCCTTGCGGCTACTCCGCCGCCGGCTTTGGCCGGGTCCGTACTGCGGGCTTGGTCCGGGGCGTGCGGCGGCGCTTCGGGCGGGCGCCGGTGCTGCCGAGCGGCACATAGGTGCCGAGGTCTTTGGCCGAGGGCACCAATTCAATCAGCCGGGCTGGAATATCAACCATGCCGCGGCTGAAGGTTTTGTTGCGCAGGGCAGCCCGCGCAACCATCACGCCGATATTGAAGGCGATCGCTGCACTGGTCTTTGGATGGCGGCGCACGACGCCGGACAGGATGCCGAGCAATACGTTCTGTCTCGCCGCCATCGGACGCGCGCCCCGTGATGAATGCCGGGGAGTGAATACTTGGCGCCGCCCTTGGTTCCGTGATCGCCCGTGCGCTACTTCTGCGCCACCTTGGCTTCCTTGCGCTGACGGGCGGCAAGCTGGAGCGATGGGTCGGGCTTGGCGGCGGAATTGGCGGCGGGCTTGGCGGCAGCGGCCGGCTTTGCCGGCGCCGCTGCATCCTTGGCGGCGTTCTTGGTATTGGCCGCGGCCTTCGCCGCCGGCCGCTCCGGCTCCTTGTTGGCGATCTTCAGATCGGCCACGCGAATGATCATCTGTTTGCGCTTGTCCGGCGTGGTGGTCACCGATGGCCGAGCCGCCGTATCCGCTTTCTTGGCCTTGTCGGTGGCCGGCGCAGCCTGCTTGCCGTTGTTGGCCGACTTTGCATCCGCCGTCCGAAGCGCGGCTTGCGGCGGCTTGTTCGACGCCGCCGCGGGCGCTGTCGACACCGATGCCACCTTCACGTCGGTAACCGGTGTGCGGGTCGGCGGCAGCGGGATTTCCTCGGGACCATCCCACGCATGCAGCGCCGCGGTCTGCTGGCACGGCGCGCGGCGCGGCAGCTTCATCTCGGCGCCGCCGGCGCTGGCGACGGTCCAGGTCTCGGCCGGCTTGCCGGTGATGATCTTGACGTAACCCTGCGTCTCTTCCGGCAACTTGCCCTTCTTGGCGAGCCAGTCCTGGATGCGCTTGGGGCCGGCATTGTAGGCGGCGGCGGCAAGGCCGAGATTGCCGAACTGCCCGATCAGTTCGCGCAGCAGGCGCGCCGAGGCCGGAATGGCCTGCAGCGGATCGAACGGATTCTCGAGACCCATGCCGGCGGCGGTGGCCGGCATGAACTGGGCGATGCCCTCGGCGCCGGCGTGGCTCACGACGTGCGCCTGAAATCCGCTTTCCTGAAACAGCAGCCGGATGAAGAACGGCACCGGCAGATCGTTGGTCTGTGCGGCGTAAGCGAGCGTGTCGCAGATTTCGTCATGCGAGCGTTCGACGACCGGTCGCTTGATCGGCGGCAGCGGCACCGCGGTGACGACCTCGACCTGCAAGCTCTCGTCGATGTCGTGCTGCGGCGGTATCCCGATCGGCGCAGTCAGTGCCGTGGTGCTGGTAAGCGTCGTCGACACCGGCTCGGGCGGCACGGCAGCGGCCGGCTTTTTCTCGATGACGGACTGCGCCGGCATGTCATGCGGGGTGGCGAGAGCGATCTTGATCGGTGCGGCGGCGACGTTTGTATCAATGGCGCCTGCGAATGGTTCGAGCGAATGTTTTGCATTGGAGCCGGCCGGACCCGACCACGCCATCAGACACACGCAAGCGGGTAGGAAAAGCTGCCGCATTCGTCTAGTTCTCCGTCAGCCTTCAGGAGGTCGCGGCTGCAAGATGATGATGGGAGGCATCCCCGTTACTCTGACCATTCCAATGAGAACACGACTGATTTTAGGACAGCTTGCGGCCATACCAAGATATTGAGGCGAATTTGCCGTATCATCGCCGCAGTTCCACGGAACTCCGCGCGCGATGTCTTCCGCTCGGTGCGCTAACACCGTGACCTCGCTATAGATAAAGGCCGTAACGACGTGACTGAGAGTTCCGAGATGGTGGCGCAGGACAGCGGCGGCGAACGCGCCGGCCAGGATTTTCTGTTTGGCGGCGGCGAGATGGGTGCGCTGACGCGCGCGTTTGACTGGGCCAGTACGCCGCTTGGTCCGCCTGCGGGCTGGCCGCAGAGTCTGAAGACCGCCGTCCGGCTATTGCTCACCAGCCAACACCCGATGTTCATCTGGTGGGGACCGGAACTTATCCAATTCTATAACGACGCCTACCGGCAGACGCTGGGACCGGAGCGGCACCCCAGTGCGCTCGGCCAGCGCGGCCGCGATTGCTGGGAGGAAATCTGGCACATCATCGGCCCGCAGATCGACTACGTCATGGCCGGCAAGGGCGCCACCTGGCATGTCGATCAACTGGTGCCGGTCACGCGTCACGGGCGGCGGGAAGATGTGTGGTGGACTTACGGTTACAGCCCGATCGACGAGGCCAATGGCGTCGGCGGCGTCCTCGTCGTCTGCACCGACGTCACAGCCCAGCATGTTTTGACCGACGAACTGCGTCGCGCCAATCTGCGGCTGGCCGACGAAGGCAACAGGCTGCGATCGCTGTTCAATCAGGCGCCCGGCTTCATGTGCCTGTTGAACGGACCGGATCACGTGTTCGAACTGGCGAACGCGTCGTACCTTCAGTTGGTTGGCCAGCGCGATCTCGTCGGCAAGCCGGTGCGCGAGGTGTTTCCGGAACTGGAAGGCCAGCAGTTTTTCGATCTGCTCGATAACGTTTACAAAACAGGCGAGCCTTATGTCGGCCGGCGGCTGCCCATCGGTTTTCTGACCGGGCCTGAGGGCTCGGTCGACCGGCGCTACGTCGACTTCGTCTATCAGCCGATCACCGATGCAAGCGGTGCGGTCACCGGCATTTTTGTCGAAGGCAGCGATGTCACCGACCACGTGCGCGCCGAGGAACAGCAGCAATTGCTGATCCGCGAACTGCATCATCGCGTGAAAAATACGCTGGCGACCGTGCAGGCCATCCTCGGATCGACCGCGCGGTCATCGTTGAGCATCGAGGAATTCCACGAGGCCTTCGCCGGACGCATTGTCGCGCTCGGCAAGACACATTCGATCCTGACCGACAACGAGCATCAGCTTGTCTCGGTGGCCGAGCTGCTGCGGCTCGAGCTGGAGCCTTATGACGATGGTGGCGGACAGCGAATCCGGCTCGATGGTCCGGACGTCAAGCTGCCGGTTCATCTGGCGGTGCCGGTCGGCATGGGCTTTCACGAACTCACCACCAACGCCGCCAAATATGGCGCGCTGTCCGAACTCGGCGGCACGCTGTCGGTATGCTGGCGGGTGGATGGCAAAGACGACACGCCGATGCTTCACATCGAGTGGACAGAGCAGGGCGGTCCGCCGGTCGAGCCGCCGGCCCGCGAAGGTTTCGGCTCCCGTCTGCTGAGCAAGGTTCTGACCGCGCAGGCGCAGGCCAAAGTGACGATGGACTTCGCCCCGGACGGGTTGCGGGCCACCATCGTGCTGCCGGTTGAGGGCCAGCCAGGATCTCAGGAAGGCGCGTCATAGTATCGCCCTGCCGTGATGATCCCATAACGGCACGAAATAAAACGTTCTGACGGTATTTCAGTATGGCAGCCGGGGGCTGACGGCCGACCCACCGGGTTGGCGCATCGCCGCGCGCTTGGCATAATCGGGTTTCCAATGTCGTTTATTGTGTATTTTTTCGTACTCGCGATCACCGTCAGCAGTGTGCTGTTCGGGATGGATTGGCTGTCGGCGCCAATGTCGCCGATGCCGCCGGGCAAACCGGCAATCCAGACCGCCAACCGCCCTGCCCCGGCGCCCGTGCAAGCTGTGGCGTCGCCGGCCAAACCCGCTCCCCCGGCGGTGGTGCGGCCGCAGGAAACCGTTGCGACAGCCCCGGCGCCGATCGCAGCGCCCGTCCAGGCCGAGGTTTCTCCGCCGGCCGCGGTGTCTCCTCCGGTCGAGGCCGTCGTCCCGGTGATCGCCGCAGCGCCGCCCGGCGAGGCCGACAGTAGCAGCGCACCTGAACCCCCGGCGTCGCCCCTCTGCGACGTCAATGCGTGTACGGCGGCCTACCGGTCCTTTACGGCGTCGGACTGTACCTACCAGCCGTCGAACGGGCCGCGCCGGTTGTGCACGCGGGGCGAACCGCCACGCCTGGCAGTGAATCCGGCCGTGGCCGAGACCGCGCGCGCCCAGTCCTGCAACGTCAGTGCCTGCGCCGCGGCCTACGGTTCGTTCGATGCGTCGGATTGCACTTATCAGCCTTTCGACGGGCCGCGCCGGGTCTGCACCCGATAGGAAAGCGCTAACCAAACGTGACCGCCGGATCTCGCGCCTGGCAGGAACCGCGCTATCGATGCGGCGTTAACGCCGATAGTGATCAGCGGACAAGGACGGGGCGATGCCATTTCTGGTCTACTTTGCAGTCTTGGCGATCACCATCGCCGGCGCGGCTCTCGGTCTTGACGCCTTGACGGCCCCGCCGCCGGAACTGAAACAAAAAATCGCCGCCGGTTCCACCGCGCCCAAGCCGCGCCAAATCCCGATTGACCGGCCTGCCGCGCCCACGGTTGTGACGCCTGCCCCGGCGACCGAGGTGACGTCCGTTGCGCCGGCGGACGAGACCGTGACCACGCCGACCCCGATTGCTTCCGTCGCGCCGGCCGTCATTGCTGCCCCCGCGCCACCCGCCGCAGCCGAAACGACCGGCGCCGCGTCAGCCGCGGGGGTGACCGTGCCGCCGTCCGAGCCGGCCGTGGCGGCTGAGCCGCCGGCGGCCGCGGTCGCATCAGGTCAGATAGCGACGCCCGTCTCGGCCACTGCAAACAGCTGTAACGTGCAGGCCTGCGCCGCCGCCTATCGGTCGTTCCGCGAGTCGGATTGCACGTATCAGCCGTTCGAGGGCGAGCGCCGGCTGTGCGAGCGCACGGCGCAGGACACCATCGCTTCGTCGCGCCCGCCCGAGACGGCGCGACCGGCCGAGCCGCGCAATGAATGGACGGCGCGCAGCAACAGCCGCCGCGACGCCGAACTGCGGGCTGTCGAACGCCGCGTGCGCGAGCTGACGCAGGACGAATTCGACGATCGGATGTCGCGGCGCAGCCGTCGCGTCATCGTTGTCGAAACGCCGTATGGCGAAGAGTATGTCACGCCGGAATCCTACAGCCGGCGCTGGCAAAGCCCCGGCTGGCGATAGGGTCTCAGGCGACCGAGAGCAGCGCCTGGCTCAGTGCCGGCACACGTTCGATGGCCGCGACATAGCCGGACACGACGCCGTCGACCATGGCGTTCAGCGAGAACGCCGTCGCGACCCGTGCGCGCAGTTTTTGCGCGGGCTCGGTGAGCGCTGCAGGTGAGCGGACGGCCCGCGTAATGGCCTCTGCCAAGGCGTTCGGGTCGCCGGCCGGCAACAACGTGTCGGACTGCGGCCCGTAGATTTCCGGAATGCCTCCCACCTGAGTCGTGATCAGCGGCTTGCCGGCGGCGGCGGCCTCCAGCACCACATAGGGCAGCGATTCTCCGCGCGACGGGATCACCATGATGCGGCCGTGCGCCATGGCCGCGCGCGCCGCCATCGGCGGCACGAAGCGAATGGCGTGGTCGAGGTTCAGGCGTGTGACCTGGGCGCGCAGCGCCGCTTCTTCCGGACCGGCGCCGACCAATGTCGCCGTCACCGCGGTGCCGTTCTGGTGCAGGCTGGCGATGGCATCGATCAGGACGTCGATACCTTTGACGCGCCGCAGTTCACCGAGGAATACGAGATCGGTGGCGTCAGTCGCCGGCACGGTCGGTTCGAACTCGGTTTCAGCCACACCGTTGTGGACCACGCGCGCCACACCTTCAGGCGTACCGATCCGTTCGTTGAAGATGCGGGCGCTGTAGGCGCTCTCGAACAGATAGAGGTCGCCGCGCGGCATCAGCAGCCGCTCGGCGCCGAGATAGGCCTTGCCGGACAACGACGCCGGATCGAGCAGGAGACTGCCGCCGTGCGGCGTATAGGCCCGGATCGCCGGCTTGCGGGCGAAGGCGAGGCGGGCGAAGGCGCCGCCTTTGGCGCCATGGCCGTGAATGACATCGGGCCGCGTCTTGCGCACCCGGTTGACGACATGCAGCGCCGCGGTGAGATCGCGCACCCCAAGCGAGCGGGGGATGGGCGTCAGGCTGAGGCCGAGCGCAAGCTTCGGCGCGAGAGCGGCAAAGGTATCTTGCGACCGGCAGTCGCCGGTCAGGCTGTCGGCGACGATGCCGACACGATGGCCGCGGGCGACCTGGCCCTCGACCAGATCGGTCACGTGCCGGAACAACCCGCCGACCGGGGCGCGCAACACGTGCAGAATATTGAGACTGAGCATAAGAGCGCCATTAGGCTGGAGACCTGTCCCTCCCATATGCGATCGCGATCTCATTGCGCTACTGGGTCGCAGCAATCTTAGATATTCAGCATTAACAAGCGCTGGCGAAATACCACCGCGCCGCGTTAATGGCCGCTCAGATCACGCCGTGCGTTCGGAACACCAACGCTGCCACATGCCGGCGTAGGCCGCTTCCATGCGGCGTGCAAACCCGCGCGCGTCGCACAGTGGCGATGCAACCAGACGCGCGCGCAATCCGCGACGCAGTTCGTGCAACCGCTGCGGATCGGCGGCGAGCCGCAGCGCGGTCTCGACATAGTCATCGACCGAACCGGCGATCCATTCGTCCAGCCCGGCCTGCGTGAGCAGGCTGGCGCCAACCCGCGCCGCGTGGCGATCGCCTTTCAGCGTCACCACCGGCACGCCCATCCACAGCGCCTCGCAGGTCGTGGTGGTGCCGTTGTAGGGAAACGGATCAAGCGCAATATCGATGCGGTCGTATAGCGACAGATGCGCCGCGTTGCTCGGCAGCCACGCCATCAGCTCAATGCGGTCCGGCGCAATCCCGCGATTGCCCAGCTGCGTCAGGAAAGCGTCGCAGGTGCCGGGATCGGCGAACGATTTGCCTTTCAGCAGCAGGCGGGCCGTGGGCATTCGGGTCAGCAGCCGGGCCCAGACGTCGAACGTCGCCGCCGATACCTTGGCGGGATTGTTGAATGAGCCGAACGTGATGGCACCGTTGGCCAGGCGGGGCAGCGGCGCGGGTTCCGGCGCGTCTTTGGCGCCGCCATAGCACAGGAATCCGCCGGGAAGCCGCAGCAGCGTCTCGCTGGCGACAGCGTCAGCCGCGCCGGCAGGATCGGTCACGTCATCGACAATGCGATAGTCGATGGCGCGCAGGCCGGTGGTGTTGGAATAGCCGAGCCATGTCGCCTGCACCGGCGCCGGCTTCTGCGCAAAGACGCGCAGCCGGTTATGCGCGGTATGGCCGGCCAGATCGACGAGGATGTCGATGCCGTCGGCGCGGATGCGCGCGGCGAGACCGTCATCCGTCATGCCGACCGTCGAAAGCCAGTGATCGCTCAGGTCCTGCAAACGCGCCGTGACGGCGTCGGGCCGGATTACGCCGGCATAACAGAACAGCTCCACCGCCTGCCGGTCATGGGCCTCGAACAGCGGCGTGACGAAATAGGCCACCGAATGGGCGCGGAAATCCGGCGACACGTAGCCGACCTTCAGCCGCCGCGCCGGTGTCCGATCGTTGGCGTAGCTGGCCGCGGCCGGCAGCGGACGGCCATAGCGGCGGTCCCAGTCGCCGTGCGCGGCGAACAATTGCTCCGGCGCCTGCCGGTCATCGTAGTTGAGGCAGAACAGAAGATTTGAGAACGTGTCGGAGTCGTCCGGCCGCAGCGCGATCGCCCGCGCATAAGCGGCGGCGGCGTCGTCGAGCCGGCCCTGACCCATGCGCACGATGCCGAGATTGCCATGCGCGGTGGCGTGGCCGGCATCGAGGCGAACAGCTTCGCTGTATGCATCGGCGGCGTCATCAAGCTGGCCGCTTGCCTTTAGCGCATTGCCGAGATTGTAAAAGACATCGGCCGACTCCGGCCGGATCGCGACCGCCTCGCGGTGTGCCGCCAGCGCCTCATCGAAGCGGCCCAGATCGGCCAGCACATTGCCCAGATTGGAATGCGCCTCGGCGAGACGCAGATTGATGCGGATCGCTTCGCGATAGGCGGCAGCGGCGTCGTCATGTCGGCCCTGAAGCCGGCGCGCATTGCCGAGATTGTAATGCGTCTCGGCATGGCCCGGGTTGATGCCGAGCGCCTGGCTGAACGCGGCGGCCGCCTCGTCGACCGCGCCGCGCTCCAGCAGCGTGGCGCCGAGACTCGCGCAGGCGATGCCGAGATTGGGCCGTGCGCGGGCGTGATCGGGCTTGAGACGAAGCGCCTCCGTGTAGGCGGCGACGGCGTCGTCGGGCCGGCCGCGCGCCATCAGCGCATTGCCGAGATTGTACTGCGCTTCCGGATAATCCGGCCGGATCGCGAGCAAGCGCGCGTAGGCCGCGATGGCGTCGTCGATCCTGTCCTGCTGCCGCAAGGCGACGGCGAGGTTGAAGGCGGCGTCGGCATGGCCGGGATCGGCCGCCAGCACGCTGCGGTAGGCGGCTTCCGCCTGGGCCAGCCGTCCGGCCTGATGATGCTGAAGCGCCGCCACAAACGGGCCGGCGGCCGCTGACGGCGGCGGGCTTTTCTCGGTGGCGCGGCGTTGCTGGCGGTTCATGAATTTGCGCTTTGGGCGCGCTGAATTAGACTCTGGCCCATGGTGACACTGACTGATTCGATGCTGGCGCGCACGGCGCCGACCGCCGATCCCGACGGCATCAGGCTGCATATCGGCGGCCGGGAACGGCGCGACGGGTGGATGATCCTCGACGCGCTGCCGGGGCCGGCGGTCGACCGCGTCGGCAACTGCACTGATTTGTCATTTCTCCCCGATGCCAGTTGCGCCGAGGTCTATGCCTCGCATGTGCTGGAGCATCTCGGCTACGACAGCGAACTGCCGAAAACCCTGGCCGGTATCTACCGTGTGCTCAAGCCGGGCGGGCGCCTGCGCGCCGCGGTGCCCGACCTCGAGATACTGTGCCGGCTGTTTCTGGAGCCATCGCTGGATGGCAACGGCCGCTTTCATGTGATGCGGATGATGTTCGGCGGCCGCACCACGCCTTACGACGCGCACTATGTCGGCCTGAACTTCGAGTTCTTTCAGGCCTTCCTGCAGGAAACCGGCTTCCGCGAGGTCAAGCGCGTGAAGGAGTTCGGCCTGTTCCAGGACACCAGCACGCTGCTGTTCGGCGACGTGCCGATCAGCCTGAACGTCGAGGCGTGGAAGTAGCGATCAGTACAAGACTACCGAGCGGATCGACTTGCCTTCGTGCATCAGGTCGAAGGCATCGTTGATCTTGTCGAGCGGCATGGTGTGCGTGATCAGATCGTCGATGTTGATCTTGCCGTCCATGTACCAGTCGACGATCTTGGGCACGTCGGTGCGGCCGCGCGCGCCGCCGAAGGCGGTGCCCTTCCAGACCCGGCCGGTGACCAGCTGGAACGGCCGCGTGGCGATTTCCTTGCCCGAGGCCGCAACGCCGATGATGATCGACTCGCCCCAGCCGCGATGGCAGCATTCCAGCGCCTGGCGCATCACATCGACATTGCCGATGCACTCGAACGAGAAGTCGGCGCCGCCGCCGGTCAGGTCGACGATGGCCTGCACCACCTTGTCGTTGCCGACCTCGGACGGGTTGACGAAATGCGTCATGCCGAATTTCTTCGCCATCTCGACGCGCGCCGGATTGAGATCGACGCCGATGATCTTGTCGGCGCCGACCATGCGCGCCGCCTGCACGACATTGAGGCCGATGCCGCCGAGGCCGAACACCGCCACATTGGCGCCGGGCCAGACCTTGGCGGTGTTGATGACGGCGCCGACGCCGGTGGTGACGCCGCAGCCGATGTAGCAGATCTTGTCGAACGGCGCGTCCTCGCGGACTTTCGCCAGCGCGATCTCGGGCAGCACGGTGAAGTTGGCGAAGGTCGAGCAGCCCATGTAGTGGAACACCGGATCGCCGTCGCAGCGGAAGCGCGACGTGCCGTCCGGCATCACGCCCTTGCCCTGCGTGGCCCGGATCGACGTGCACAGGTTCGAGCGCTGCGACAGGCAGGTTTTGCACTGCCGGCATTCCGGCGTGTAGAGCGGGATGACGTGGTCGCCGACCTTCAGCGAGGTCACGCCGGGGCCGATCTCGCGGACGATGCCGGCGCCCTCATGCCCGAGAATGGCCGGGAAGATGCCCTCCGGATCGGCGCCCGACAGCGTGTAATAGTCGGTGTGGCAGACGCCGGTCGCCATCACTTCCACCATTACCTCGCCGGCCTTCGGCCCCTCGATGTCGATGGTCTCGATGGTCAGCGGGGCTCCGGCTTTCCAGGCAACGGCGGCGCGGGTTTTCATGGGGAGGACTCCTGACTGATTCAAACGTGTCATGGCCGGGCTTGTCCCGGCCATCTCGCTTAGATTGCCACCGTACTTTCCTAAGCGGGATCGCCGGGTCAAGCCCGGCGATGACAAAGCTGGGGTCGCGCGGAAACTACGGCTGCCACGCTTCTTCTGCCTGCGCATCGGCCGGCACGGCGTCGGCGCGGGCGGTGCCGATCACCTTGAACAGCGCGCGCAACACCTCGGGCACGCCCTTGCGCGACGCCGACGACAGCAGCAGCGGCGTCTTCTTGCACGCCTTCTTCAGCTTCGCGGTCTGCGCCTTGATCGCCTCCGGCGACATGGCGTCGACCTTGGTCAGCGCCACGATCTCCGGCTTGTCGGTCAGGCCCTGGCCATAGGCTTCCAGTTCGGCGCGCACAGTCCGGTAATCGGCGCCGGCGTCCTCGCCGGTGCCGTCGACCAGATGCAGAATGACGCGGCAGCGCTCGGTGTGGCCGAGGAAGCGGTCGCCGAGGCCGACGCCTTCATGCGCGCCCTCGATCAGGCCGGGCAGATCGGCCAGCACGAATTCGCGCTCATCGACCCGCACCACGCCGAGCTGCGGATGCAGCGTGGTGAACGGATAGTCGGCAATCTTAGGCTTGGCCGCGGTGACGGTGGCGAGGAAAGTCGACTTGCCGGCGTTGGGCAGGCCGATCAGTCCGGCGTCGGCGATCAGCTTCAGCCGCAGCCGGATGGTACGCACTTCGGCCGGCTGGCCGGGATTGGCCTTGCGCGGCGACTGGTTGGTGGCCGACTTGAAATAGGCGTTGCCGAAACCGCCATTGCCGCCTTTGGCGACGCGCATCGTCTGGCCGACCTCGGTGAAGTCGAACAGCAGCGTCTCGCCGTCTTCCTCGTAGACCTGGGTGCCGACCGGAACCTTGAGGACGCGGTCCTTGCCGTTGGCGCCGTGGCGGTCCTTGCCCATGCCGTTGCCGCCGCGCTCAGCCTTGAAGTGCTGCTGGAAGCGGTAGTCGATCAGTGTATTGAGGCCGTTGACGGCCTCGATGATGACATCGCCGCCGCGCCCGCCGTCGCCGCCGCTCGGCCCCCCGAACTCGATGAACTTTTCGCGCCGGAACGCGACGCAGCCGTTACCGCCCGCGCCGGACTCGATATAAACCTTGGCTTCGTCGAGGAATTTCATAGGGGCGATATAGAGCATCAAAGGCCCCGCCGCACCCTCCGAAGGCCAGAAAGTTGCTAATGGGCCCTGAAATGGGTGGTGCCGTCGGCCTTGATGCGATCGAGAAGGTCGACTTCCCAGGACAAATAGGCGTTCATGGCCGCCTCATTGTCGTTCGGCCGCTCATAGGGCTTGAGCCAGACATCGAGCGGCTCGTCGGCCATGCGGGGCTCGGTCGACAGCGGGTACCCGGCGGCGGCCCAGGCCGCATTGCCGCCCTTTAGCCATCGCGCCGGCCCTTTGGTATCCGCCGCCGCCAGACCGGCCAAAGCGCCGTCCTCGGAGGTGAACACCAGCGCGCCGCGCAGCGGGATCGTCGCCAGCGCCTGATCGAGCCGCGCGCGGATCGCGAACCAGGCGCCGGCAATATGGCCCCGGCGGTACTGCGGGCTCGGCGACAGGTCGATCACCGTCGCGGCGTCCCGGTCGAGCAGGGCGGCGAGTTCGGCGGCGCCGATGGCCGCGTCCTGTGGAATGTCACCAAGCACCGTATCCGCCGGCCGGCCTTTTTCGGATCCTGCTTCCGGCAACACGGCCACGTCTTTCCAGCCCATCTGCTTGAGCCACGACGCCGTCATCACCGCGCGCACGACATTATTGTCGCTGAGCACGATGCGGGCGCCGAGCGTGACGGCGAAGGTGTCGGTGGCCTGCACCAGCTGGCCACCGGGCGCCGACAGCGCGCCGGGCAGGTGGCCGGCTTCATATTCGTCCGGGTCGCGCACGTCGAACACATACAGCGTGCGGTCGCTCTCGCTGCGCCAGCGCTCGAGCATGCCGCGGTCGATGGTGTCGACGCCGAACCTGCGCGCCACCGAGTCCGCCGCTTTTCTCGCCCAGGCAAGCCCGTCGTCCGACAGGCGCGGCGGCCGCGCCGGCTGGCCGCTGTCACAGGTCAGCCCCGCAAGGTGCCAGCCCATCGTCCCGTTGCGCAGCGCAACGACCTTGTTCGGTACGCCGGCATTGATCAGCGATTGCGCGCCGATGATGCTGCGGGTGCGCCCGGCGCAATTGACGACGATGGTCGTGTCCGGCGACGGCACGAGATCGCGCACGCGCAACACCAATTCGGCGCCCGGCACGTTGATGCCGGTGGGAATTGAGATGCGCGAATATTCATCGAAGGGCCGGCTGTCGAGCACCTTGAGGTCGGCGCCGGCACGCATCATGGCGTCAAGTTCGCCGGCGCTGACGCTCGGCGTGCCGGTCTCGTGTTCGATGTATTCGCCGAAGGCCTTGCTCGGCACATGCATGCCGGAGAACAGCACAAAGCCGGCCTTTTCCCAGCCGGCAACGCCACCCTCAAGGCACGCGATATCGGTGTAGCCGGCGCGCGCCAGAATCTCGGCCGCGCGCTGGCAGAGGCCGTCATTGTCGTCGCACAGCACGATGCGGGTGGCGCGGCGCGGCACCAGCCGCGCGAAGCGCAGTTCCAGCCGGCTCAGCGGCACCGAGCGCGCCCACAGCAGATGGTTCTGCGAATAGATGAGCTCTTCGCGCAGATCGACCAAAGCCAATTCCTTGCCGTCGCCGAGCATGGCCTTGAGGGCCTGGGGACTGACAGACTGCATGGGACCGCCGTTACGTCGCTTGCTGCGGCGTCATCTGCTCGACCTGGCCGCTTTTCAGGTCGATGCGGATGCGGTTGATCTTGTCGAGATTGGTGCCGGTGACACGCACGAACCGCGCGTAGTCGGGATAGTCGATCGAATGGATCGTGCCGTCCTGATAGATGCCAGCCTTGCCCGGCGTCAGCCGGTATTTCTTCACCGGCTTGAGTTTGGCATGTTTGGGATCGCTGCCGTCATCCTCGCGTTCCCATTCGGTCATCTCGGTGTATTTGGTGGCCTGGCCGTAAATCGCCCAGGAGTGGCCGTGGTCGTGCGGCGGCGACACCCGGGCCTTGTCGTTGATATGGGCGAGCACCTGAAAGCCGAGGTCCTTGTCTTCATACAGCACCTTCAGCCCGCGCGGTTGATCGTCGCCGCAATAGGCGCTGATGAACGCGGAATCGGACAGCAGCCGCTCGAGATTGGCGCGGACCTCTTCGCGGCCGTCAGGACCAGGGTCCCGCGAAAGGCTGGACCGGCAGTCGGCGATAAATTGTTCAAGCGCATAGGCCATGGCGTTTCCCTTTTCCCGCATCGATGCTACCGGCATCTTTTCCGCCCAGTCGATAGAGCGTTCAGCGCATGATGGCACGATCATCCGGGGCCGCGCCAGCCGCCGGCCCCGACCACGTCTTCGCCGGCATCGCCCTGATGCTGATCGGCATTTTCTTCTTTGCGCTGAACGACGCGCTGGGGAAATGGCTGGTCGCGACCTATTCGGTCGGCCAGTTGCTGCTGATCCGCAGCGTGGCCGGGCTGGTGTTCCTGGCGCCGTTCATTCATCGCGAGGGCTGGCGTCCGTTCCGCACCGCACCGCGGCCGCTGTTGCAATGGCTGCGGGCGATATTCGCGACCGTCGAGGTCGCCTGCTTCTACTGGGCGCTGGCCTACATGCCGCTCGCAGATGTGATGACGTTCTATCTCGCCGGTCCGATCTACGTGACCGCCGTGTCGCCCTGGCTGCTCGGCGAGCATGTCGGCTGGCGGCGCTGGCTTGCGGTGGTGGCCGGCTTCGTTGGCGTCATGATCGCGCTCGGCCCCACCGCAGGATCGCTGACGCCGGCGGCGCTGGTCGCCCTCGTCGGCAGCTTCGCGTTTTCGCTGCTGATGATCTGCACCCGGCTGGTGCGCGGCACCTCCGATATCGTGCTGGTGACGACGCAGACGGTGGGCGCGCTGATCTTCGGCGCGATCGTGGCGCCGTTCACCTGGGTGGCGCTGAACTGGAGCGACACCGGATTGCTGGCGCTGCTCGGCGTCACCGCGATCGTCGCGCATATCTGCGTCAACCGCTCGCTCAAGCTGGCGCCGGCATCGGTCGTCGTGCCCTATCAGTACTCGACCATCTTCTGGGCGATCATTCTGGGTTTCGTGTTCTTCGGCGACGTGCCGGGCCCGGCGATGCTGACCGGCGCCACCGTCATCATCGCCGCCGGCTTCTACATCTTCCTGCGCGAGCGGGCGCTGAAGAAGCCGGTGACGATGGATGATCCGCCGTGACCGCTAAAGTCTTTACCTCCCCCTGAAAGGGGGAGGTCGAACAGCGAAGCTGTTCGGGAGGGGGTCGGATTGGGTCATGGCGAGTGACCCCCACCCCAACCCCCCCCCTTGCAGGGGGAGGGAGAAGAAAGCACTAGCTCACCCGCTTCATGCGGCCCCAGGTCTTGAGCGCCGACCAGATGCCGCGCTCCAGCCGGAAGCGGTCGATCGGTGCCGACGAGTTGATGGCGCGGATGCGGTAGAGACCGACGCCGGTCCACTGGAAGCCGCATTTCTCCAGCACCCGGCGCGAGGCCGGATTGGTGACGCGCGCGCCGGCCTGCAGGGCATCGTGGCCGAGATCGGTGAAGGCGTAATCGATGGCCGCGTGCAGCGCCTCGGTGGCGTAGCCTTGGCCCCAGTGCGGCACGCCCAGCCAGTAGCCAAGCTCGGGCGTCGGCTCCTGCGGGACGATACCGCAGGCGCCGATGACGGTGTCGTCACGCAGCGTGATCAGAAACACGGCTTCGCCGTCGGCCTTGTTGGCGCCGGTAATGAAGCCTTCGGCATCCGATGCCTTGTACGGATGCGGAATGCGCGCGGTGTTGTCGGCGATGCGGCGGTCGTTGGCGAGTGCCGCTACCGGTTTAGTGTCCTCGAGGCGCGGCGCGCGCAGGATCAGCCGCTTGGTCTCAAGGACGGGGATACTGCCTTCTCTGAACGTCTCTCTCGGTATTTCTTCCAGCAAGGTCATGACACGGGCTCCAGGGTTTCAAATGCGAAGAGGGCAAATGCTAAGAGGGGGAGACGGTCACCCGTCTCCCCCTCTCGGAGCCTGGAAGCCCCGCCGGGTCGACTGAAATGACCGGCGGACCTCGATTTTTGGTCTACCGTTTTACTCGGCCGCTGCTTCCATCGGTACGATGGAGACGTAGGTGCGGCCCTTGGCTTTAGCTGCGAACTGTACTTTTCCGTCGACGAGCGCGAACAGCGTATGGTCTTTGCCGATGCCGACATTGCGGCCCGGATGCCACGTGGTGCCGCGCTGGCGCACGAGGATATTGCCGGCGATTGCGGCCTGGCCGCCCGACTTCTTCAAGCCAAGGCGACGGCCCGCGCTGTCGCGGCCGTTGCGTGAAGATCCGCCTGCTTTTTTATGTGCCATCGTGGTCTCTCGAATTCCTGACTAACTGATACACCGATTCCGTAACGGAATCATCTCACTTTTTCTTAGCCTTCGCCGCGGGCTTTTTCGCGGCAGGCTTGGCCCGGGCCGGCTTCTTCGCCGGCTTTTTGGCGGCCTTCTTGGCGGCTTTCTTGGGGGCGCCCTCGGCGTCGCCTTCGGCCGCTTCCGGCTTCGGCTTGGCCTCGCGCTTCGGCCGCGGCGGCGGCTCCTTCGACGGCTTGGCGCCATCGGTGAGGATCTCGGTGATGCGGATCACCGAGAAATCATGCCGATAACCGCGCTTGCGGCGCGAATTCTTGCGCCGGCGCTTCTTGAAGGCGATGACCTTGTCGCCACGGGTGTGCTGAAGCACCTCGCCGGCCACCATCGCGCCCGACACCGTGGGCAGGCCGAGCTGGGGGGTATCGCCCCCGAGCAGCAGCACTTCGCCGAACTCGATCACCTGGCCGGGTTCGGCCGCGACGCGGTCGATCCGGATCACATCTTCGGCGGCAACGCGGTACTGTTTGCCACCGGCTTTTATGACTGCGAACATCGTTCTTCTCTCGTGTTCATACCGGTCTCGGACCATTCCGGAGCGGCTTCTTCCAGTCGGTTATTGTGTGCTTTTTCAGAGGCTTGAAGCCATCTGACACATACATAAACGAACACGCGGACCGAAACGGTCCGCGCCGGCCAAGCTTATGGCGGGGAAGGGGGCATAATGTCAAGAAAAGCCGCCATTTGGGGTCCGGCGGGCCGCGACTAGGGACGGTGCCGTGCGGCGGAAATGGGCCCCAAATAGGGCCGTCGGCGGCTGGCACGCAGGCGGCGCCGGCCTTCGATCCGGGCGGGTTCCGCGACCCGCTCAAAGTGCCCCGGCCGATCGCGCGGAGACCGTGGCAGTCGCAGCAGCGCCGGCCCGCAGCCAAGCCGCATATAAAATGCCGTTGCCCTTGTCTGTCCGGGCCCGCTTGTTTAGATAGCGCCGTCCGCGCGGCCTCTCGGGGTTTGCAGGGCTCCGGAGAGGTGGCTGAGCGGTTGAAAGCACCGCACTCGAAATGCGGCATAGGTGCAAGCCTATCGGGGGTTCGAATCCCTCCCTCTCCGCCAGTTTTTCGTTATACGATATTGATGCTTATTGTATTTCTCCAACATTACTGCTTTCGGCCCTCCCCCAACTGCGGCCCCAACATTGTCGACTGGCCAATGGCAACTGGCCGGGCCAGCTTGGCAACAGCGCTTTCGTTGGCCGACGCTGCCGCCGCTTGTGCAGCACGACGTGGTCTTCGTGCGCCTTGAGGAAATGCCGGGCCTTGGCCTTGAAGCGGGCGGCAGGGCCAGGGGAGTCTGCGTGCCGCAGGAGGATACATGCTCGGTAGCTTTGTCGCCTTTCTGCTCCAGGCGAACGATTGGCTGAATGCCCTTGTCTGGGGCCCGCCCTTCATGCTGCTCCTGGTCGGCACCGGGCTTTTTCTGACCATTCGGCTTGGCTTCTTCCAATTCACCCATCTGGGTTTCGCATGGCGTAATTCCTTCGGCAGCTTGCTGAGGCGGCAAACGGCGCCTGAAGCGGGCGCGATCACGCCGCTTCAGGCGGTCGCCTCGGCAATGGCCGGCACGGTCGGCGTTGGCAATATCGCGGGTGTGGCCACCGCGATGACGCTCGGCGGGCCTGGCGCGATCTTCTGGATGTGGATGGTGGCGCTGGTCGGCATGGCAACCAAGTTCGCCGAAGCGACGCTTGGCGTGCGCTACCGGCAGATTGAGCCGGACGGCGAGGTCGCGGGCGGCGCATTCTACTACATTGAACACGGGCTGGGCTGGAAGCCGCTCGCTGTCATCTACGCTGCGCTCGCGGGTTTTGCCTCTTTTGGCATCGGCAACATGGTGCAGGCAAACACCATGGCCCATGCGCTGGAAACGGGATTCGGGCTACCTGCCATGCTGACCGGCGTCATCGCCCTTGTTTTGGTTGGCGCGGTCACGCTTGGCGGCATAAAGCGGATAGGGGCTGCGGCCGAGCGGATCGTGCCGACAATGGCGATCGCCTATATCGCGGCAGCCGTCATTGTGCTGGTTTTGCACGCGAACGCGGTCCCCGGCGCGCTCGCCGCCATCGTGCGCCATGCTTTCGAGCCGGCCGCGGCGGCGGGGGGCTTCGCCGGCGCCACGGTGCTGGCGGCGCTGCGCTATGGTGTGGCACGCGGCATTTTTTCCAATGAAGCTGGCCTGGGATCGGCCTCGATCGCCCATGCCCAGGCGCGCAACACGCCCGGCGGCCAGGGGCTGTGGGGCATCTGGGAGGTGGTGATCGACACGCTCGTGATCGGCACGATGACGGCGCTTGTCATCCTCGTGACCGGCGTTCTG
This sequence comes from Pseudolabrys sp., assembly GCA_030684935.1. Taxonomy (GTDB): domain Bacteria; phylum Pseudomonadota; class Alphaproteobacteria; order Rhizobiales; family Xanthobacteraceae; genus Pseudolabrys. The sequence continues at coordinate 29,755 of JAUXXH010000054.1, forward strand.
GAAAGTGGCGCCACCGGTGCTGAGCTCGCCTCACGCGCTTATGCTACGGCGCTGCCCGGTATCGGCGGGCTGATCGTTTTGCTGTCGCTCGTCCTGTTCTCCTACACGACAATGCTGACCTGGGGCTTTTATGGCGAGCAGAGTTTCCGATACTTGTTCGGCCGGCGCGCTGTGCTGCCGTATCGGATCGTCTTTCTCGGCTTCATTTACGTCGGTGCGGTCGGCGGTCTTGCCGCTGTATGGGATTTCGCCGACACGCTGAACGGCCTGATGGCCGCGCCCAACCTCATCGCCCTGATCGCGCTTTCCGGTGTCGTCCTTCGCGAGAAGGCTGCGCTTCTTGTGACGCGCCGCTGAAACCGCGCGTCCACGCCGCGGGTTATTGATCGCTACCTCGGCGGCACGCTGGGGCCCAGCTTGCTTCCTCGGCCACGATGCCATTTTGCGACGCGTTTTCTCGGATGCGCGCGAAACTACTTTTCGGGCGCAACGGTCTTGCTAGACGTATCGGCTGCGCAGCCGTGCCGAAATCTGATCCAGCACAAAGACGGTCAGGAAGATCACGACGAGTATCGTCCCGACATGGCTGTAATTGTAGATGTCGTACCGCCCCTTGAGTTCCTGGCCGATCCCGCCGGCGCCAACGAGCCCGACAACCGTCGCCATGCGTACGTTTCGATCCAGGATGTATAAAGTATAGGCGATGTACTGCGGGAACACCTGAGGCAGGACAGCGTACCAGATCACCTTGACCTTGTTGGCCCCGATGGCCCGCAGCGCCTCCTGCGGCTTGTCGTCGGCGTTCTCGATGTCTTCGGCATAGAATTTTCCGAGAAAGCCGGCGGCATGGATGCCGAGTGCGAGGATGCCCGCAATCGGTCCAAACCCGTAGGCGAGGACGAGAAACAGCGCGCTGACGAGTTCGGGGACCGCGCGGAACAGGCTGACCGTGCTGCGCGACAGAAAATACGTGAGACGGTTGGGCGAGTAGTTTTTGGCGCCGAAATAGGCGAGCGGGATACTGAGGACAACGGCGATGATGGTGCCCCACAGCGCGATCTCGAGAGTCTCGAACATTTTAACCGCGACATGCCCGAGGTAGCCGAGCGGTTCGACCAGATATTCTTTCCGCTCGATCGTCTCCTCCATCGAAAGCGTCTGCGGGTTGAGCCGTTGCTCCCGGTGCTCCGCGATTTCGATGTGAGCGAACCATGGCAGGCGGCTGGCATCGAAACCCTCGATCCTCGTCACTTCGGTGCGTTCCGAAATCTGCAAGGGAAAGAGCGAACCAACGACTTTGCCCAGACCGGAGGAGACCTGTGAATCTTCCTTGATGCCGACGGCGGCCAGGATACCGTCGCCGGTCAGCGCCAGCATGCGCCCGATTTCCACGCGCTGCCCGGTATACCAAAGCAACAGCGCCGCCAGGAGAACAACCAAAATGGTGCGAGTGCCATAAGGGGGGTCGAGGCGCCCCGCCGTGGCCGACGAGCGCGCCGTCCGAAGCATTGTCGCATCCGTCATCGTGTCAGGTCCGTGGTTAAGCGACCGCCCGCTGTCGCGGCGTTGCCTTGATGAGGGATCCCGAAATGGAGTCGCCATAAATATCAGAGGCGACGCCTTCGTCGAAGTCGTCCGGCAGGCCGTCGAATGCGACCCGGCCATTCCTCAGCGCCACGATACGATCGGCAAAGTGCCTGGCGAGGTCGATCTGGTGAAGGCTGCAGAGGACGGTGGCATTGCGCTCGCGGGATTCCGCCTTGAGAAGCGCCAGGATGTCCCGGCTGATCTTGGGATCGAGACTGGCGACCGGTTCATCGGCGAGCACCACCGACGGGTCCAGAATGAACGCGCGTGCAATTCCGACGCGCTGCTGTTGTCCGCCGGACAGATCGCTTGCGCGCCGGTGCAGGTGTTCAGCTTGGAGGCCGACCTCATCGACCAGGCCGCATGCCTTCTCGCGCAAGTGCTTTGGAAAGAGCATCAGCAGGGCCCGCCAGTTTGAAACCGCCGGCAACGCTCCGGCCAGCACGTTGACGCCGACGCTGGCCCGCAGGACCAGATTAAACTGCTGATGGATCATGCCGATACGCGGGCGGATGGCCGGCAAGGTCTTCCGGGTAACCGGGACCCCACCAACGGCAATGGCGCCGTTGGTGGGTTCGACAAGGCCATTCACCGTGCGCAGGAGCGTGGATTTTCCCGCGCCGGAGGGGCCGAGCACGACACAGAACTGGCCTTTCGGCACATGCAAGTTCACGCCTTCGAGCGCGACCGTTCCGTCGGGAAACTGCTTGCCGATGTTCTCGAAGGTCAGCATGAGCGGGCTCCGCGCGCCATCGTCATCGCGCCGAAGCTTTCTTGAGGATCTCGCCCTTGAGCTCGTCCGTAATCATTGCGAGCTTCGTCGCAGCGATGTTGAACTCCTGCTCGGAGAAGTAGGCGTTGAAGGCGTCAACCTTGCGTCCGCCATAGCCGCGGATCATGTCAGGGGTCACACCTGGGGCCTTGTGAACCGAATTGAACGCCTTTTTAAGCTTCTCCTTCATGTCTTCCGGGAGCTTTGTGTTCAAAGCGAGCGGGGGATAGGGAATAGGAATGCTCTTTACAACAACCTTGATTTGTTTGGCGTCGACTGCCCCTTCACGCACCGCCTTCTCGTAGGAATCGAAGGAAAGGTTGGCGACGTCGACGAGACCCTGCCCCAGGGCTGCAATGCTGTTGGCATGGCTTCCGGCCATTCGGATTTCAGCAAGGTCTTTGATCGGATCAAGGCCGGCTTCAAGGATCATGGCCATCTGAAAGGTAAAGCTCGACGCCGAGTTGATGTCGCCAAATGCTACTTTCTTGCCCTTCAAGTCTGAAACGGTTTTGATGGGCGAATCGGCCTTCGCGAACATGCCGGCGTAGTAGACGGACTCTCCTTTTTCCACGGCAACGGCCAGCAGTTGTGCGCAGCCGCGCTTGTTGGCTTGAACGTAGGAGACAGGGCCGAAGAAGGCGACTTCGGCGAGGTTGTTGCACATCGCTTCGACAACAGCGCCGTAGCTCTGGCCGACCTTGATGTCGAAGTTCAATCCGGTTTGGCGCGAGACCGCATTGAAGACCGGCTGGTAGTCTGCCTTGGTGCCGGATTCGGTGCCGCCGTCCGCGGGTATCAGCATGACGCGCAGCGGACGCTCTTTCGAACCGTCTGGCGCCGACTGCGCATAAGCAGAGGTTGCGAGTCCAAGGGCGGCGACAAGTGCGAGTATGATTTTCATCTCTGCGTTCCCCGATGGTGTGCGTGAATTCGAAGCAAATGAATGCTGGCATCGCCGAATGGCTTCGGCCCGGCGTGCTGCGAAGCTAAGGGCTCTCTATGACAGTAGAATGAACCGGGCTCATTTTGATGTTGCAAGAATATGAGCTATCCTCAATTGTGATGAGAATCACGGACCTAGCGGTGTCCGGACCGGAAAGACATGACCAACAAAGCCAATCAGTCGAACCCAACTGTTCTACGCAAAGGACGGGCAGGGCCCGTCTCACGGCGCTCGCGGACGCATCAGGTCGCAAACTGGGTTGCCGCGGCCGAGACGTTTCTGATTGACCTGGACGGGACATTGATTCAGCAGGCCTATCCTTTGGATGGCGCGGCCGCTTTGCTTGATCGCCTCGCCGGGCGTTTCATGATCGTCTCCAACAATTCCGCGGATACGGCGGATGCATTGGCTGGCCGGCTCATGGCGATAGGCCTGCCGGTCACGGGACGGCAATTGGTGCTGGCCGGCGAGCAGACGATCAAGTTTCTGGCCGAGCGGCATCCCCACTGCCGCGTCATGCTGTTTGCCAGCGCAGCAATGAGGCGGATGGCTGTGAATTATGGTCTCGCTTTGGTCGACCGAAATGCCGATCTCATTGTGCTCATGCGCGATTCGTCGTTCGACTATGCCGGACTTTCGCTTGCGGCCAACGAGATCCGCGCCGGCGCGAAACTCATTGTATCGAATCCCGACCTGACCCATCCCGCTCCTGGCGGCCAAATTGTCGTTGAAACCGGGGCTCTGATGACAGCATTGACGGCCTGCGCGGACGCGTTGCCGGCACGTATCATAGGCAAGCCAGAACCCGACCTGTTCGTGGAGGCCATGCGACGGCTCGCGGCCTTGCCTGACAACACGATCGTTATCGGTGACAACCCCGATACCGACGCGCGCGGCGCCGTGCGGCTTGGTTTGCGCTATCTGTTGCTCGGACCGGGCGCGGGCGCCGACGCGAATTCACCTGCCGCGCTGCTGGAACTGCCGGGGTTCGGTGCCGGTGCCAACCCGGCGCGGCCTCGCAACACGCAGCCAGAGCGCATTGCCGCCGATGATCTCAGTAGCGCTTGAGCGACAGCGTATCGAACGTATGTTTGAGCGCTTCGATCGCGTTGTCGTAATCGGATAGCGCAAGGCAGGCGATCAAAGCGTCAATGATGGCGAGCTGCGCAATCCGGCTCGTCATGGCTTCGGTTCGGAAATATGTTTCCCGAGCCATCGTGAACAGTACCACGTCGGAGAATGCCTGGATCGGCGATTTTCCGAAATTGGTGATGCAAATCGTCCTTGCCCCGGCATTCTTCGCAAGCTTGGTGGCCATGACCGTCTCATGGCTGCTGCCGGAGTGTGAGACAGTCAGCACGGCAACTTTGGGTCCGGTCAATGATGCGCAGATCGCCTGGACATGCGAGTCAACCACGACCCGGGCATCAAGGCCGATGCGCAACATCCTGTAATGCGCATCTTCGACAATCGGCGCGGCGCTCCCGACACCGTAAAGCTCGACGCGATCGGCATTCCGTATGATGTCGACCGCCTTCTCAAGCGCGTCTGAGTCGAGAACAGTGAGGGTGTCGCGCAAGGTCTGGATATTGCTGCTGAATATCTTGCCGATGACCGTCGCCGAACTGTCCCCTTCTTCAAGATCCTCATGGATGAACTGCACCGGCTGCACCAGTTCCTGCGCCAGCACGATCTTCAACTGCTGAAAGCCGCTCGCCCCGAGCTGCTTGCAGAGCCCGATGACGCTGCCTTCACTTGCTTTGGAGCGCTCGGCGACCTCGGTAATCGTCATGTGGATAACGTCCGAGGGTTTCCTCAGGATCATGTCCGCAATTCGCAGTCCGGCGCCGCCCAGCGAGTCCCTCAGCCCTCGCAATTTGGCCAAGACGCCTCCCGGCGCCGCGGCCGACACCGCCATTCTGCCTTGGCGGCTATTGGCTTGGCGGCTATTGGGCTTTGCGGCAGAACGACTCTTCCGGGCCATAGATCGTACCTTGCCTGTTGTCGGCAGGCGCCGACCGGTGCGAAAAGTGTGGCCGACATTGGACCAATCGGGATCGTGGTTCAAATGGATCGTTGATCTTCGTGACAACGGCGCCTGCCGCGATGCGAGTGACGACGACCTTCGGCTCCTGGTTTTTTGGAGGCCAAATCGATGTCCCAGTCGGCCGTCATGGACGTGCGTGGAAAGCCGGGCTTGGCGTACTCCTTCGCGGTATCGGCCAAAGCGACGGCGGCGATCATGGAAGCAGGGCTGCGGTTGCAAGGCGTTTCATCGTACCTTCTTTCGGACGTTGAATGGCCCGTGCGATAGGCACCGCGTTCCTTTCCAGCTTGATGACAAGTGTGTGCGGTTTCTGCGAATTGGAAGCAGCGCGCGCGTGCGGCAATCGCAGGTGCGTCAGAATGTCCGCCGAATACACGGTTTAATTTGCTGAATTTCTATTGCTGGCTGAGTGCTTTATTTGGTGCGACGAAACGCGCGTTCCTCGGCTGATCCCGACAAGCGGTATGTTAAGAATCTGTCATAGAGCCTCCCTATGCGTGTCAAGGCCACCCCGAAGGGGTCCCTTCGAACAATAACGCAGAGAGGCATTTCATGCGCATTAGAACCGCTGCCGCCGCTTTAGCGGCCTCGTTCCTCTTGGGAGCGACCGCCGTTGCCACCGCACAATCCGTCGATCCGAAGCTCCCCAGCTACAAGGCCGTGTCGGGCGTGTCCGGCAGCCTGACTTCGATCGGCTCCGACACTCTCAACAACCAGATGACGCTTTGGGCCGAAGGCTTCCGCGCCTTCTATCCGAACGTGCAGATCCAGGTTCAGGGCGCCGGCTCGGGCACCGCTCCCCCCGCGCTCGTGCAGGGTACGGCCCAGTTCGGACCCATGTCGCGCCCGATGCGCGGCACGGAAATCCAAGGCTTCGAGAAGCGCTACGGTTACGCACCGACCCCGATCCGCGGCGCCATCGACGCGCTCGGCGTGTTCGTCCACAAGGATAACCCCCTCAAGTGCCTTACGCTGCAGCAGGTTGACGCGATCTTCTCGTCGACCCGCGCCGGCGGTCTCGACAAGCGTATCGCGACCTGGGGCGAGCTTGGCTTGACCGGCGACTGGGCTAATCGCCCGATCGCTCTGTACGGCCGTAACTCGGCCTCGGGCACCTATGGCTACTTCAAGGAAGTCGCCCTGTTCGGCGGCGACTATCACCCGGAAGTGCGTGAACAGCCGGGCTCCTCGACCGTGATCCAGGGCGTTGCGTCGGAAGTCGGCGGCATCGGTTACTCCGGTGTCGGCTATGCGACGGCTGACGTCCGCGCGGTGCCGATCGCGGCGAAGCAAGGCGCCGATTGCTTCGAGGCCAGCGGTGAGCACGCTTCCTCAGGCGACTATCCGATCGCTCGCTTCCTCTACGTCTATGTCAACAAGGACCCGAACCGTCCGCTCGAGCCGCTGCGCGGCGAGTTCATCCGCTTCGTTTATTCGAAGGAAGGCCAGGAAGCCGTGCGCCGCGCGGGCTTCTTCCCGGTCACCAAGGGTCTTGCCGACAAGGATCTGGCAGCGTTCGGCCTGAAGGCGTCCGGTTCCTAACTGCGGAGAGTTCGAGTGTGAACAAAGGGGTGAGGGGGGCCATTCTCCCTCACCCATGCTCTAGAGATCCGTTGGCGGCCGGGACCGGAACCGAATTGACCGTCGATTGCGGTTTGCAGAATAGGGGTGGGGCTCGTCATGGATGCCGTAACGGAAGCAACGAAGCGTAGGCCGGGGACCGAGCCGCAGGAGTCGATCGAGCAACGACGGGTACGCGCCTTCGAACGCGATAAGGGGACCCGCCGCAGCGTTATCCTGGGCGAGAAAGTCGCCCGCGGCGTGATCACGGTAGGCGGCCTATTGGTCATCGTCGCCGTGATCGGGATCATGGTGTTCCTGGTCCGCGTTGTTTTTCCGCTCGTGACCTCTGGCGGAGTTTTAAACGAGGCCAACTATCGCCTCGATAATTCCCGCGACATGGTCTGGGTCAACTCCGACGAATTTCAGTCGCTGGCGACGACCGTAGGAGCCGATGGCCGCGCCATTACTTTTCACATACCCACAGGCCGCGAGGTCAACCGCACCCAGCTCGCATTCGAGGGCAGGACCGCGACGGCGGTAGGCGGCTTGCTGACCCGTGACAGTGTTGCCATGGCGTTTGAAGACGGGACTGTCCGCTTCATCGATGTCGGCTTCGACATCGGCACGGTCGCGCGCGACGCCGTGCCGGAGGGTCTCGAGCGGCTCGACCAGCGCGATGAGCTTTTCGAGGGGCGGATTTTCGCGCGCGTGCTGACCGGGGACCACCGGACGATCGCGCCGCGCTACGGGGTCGGCGAGCCGATAGAAGTTTCCAAAAATCCGATCATTGCCATCGATTATAAACGCGGCGGTACGGTGGAGCGGCCGACCATCGCCTTCGCCACCGTTGACTCCCAGAATGTCGCGCGCATCAGCCAGTCGAGTGTCCGGCGCAATCTGATGACCGGTGCGGAGACCGTGACCACCACGTCCGGAGAACTGCCAAATCTCGACCTGGCGCCAGGCGCGAAAGTCACGGGCATCCTGCTCTCCGGCAGCGGCGATCGCGCCATCGTCGCGACTGATGACGGCATGCTCTACCGTTTCGACGTGCGCAGCGTGAAAAGTCCGGTCCTTGCCGAGCGGCTGCGCGTATTTCCGGAGGGCGTCGCGGTCACTTCGCTCGCGTTCCTGAGCGGCGATCAGGCGCTGGTCGTTGGCGGTTCAGACGGGTCGGTCGATGTTTTCTTCCGCATTCAGCGCGCCGGCGTCGATACCGCCGACGGCTATCAGCTCGTCCGCGCCCGCAGTCACGAGAAACAGAGCGCGCCTATCGTTGGCATCACCGAAGCGCAGCGCGACAAGAGTATCGCGACCCTCGGTGCCGACGGCAGCATTTGGTATCGCCAGTCGACCGCAGACGAGGTGCTGTTCCGTTTCAATCGGCGCACCGACCCGGCGACCGCCGCGGAATTCATGGTTTTCCCGCGTTCCAACGGCGTTCTGCTCGTGGACAAGACGGGCGGTGTCGATGTCTGGGCGTTTGAAGCGCCGCATCCGGAAATTACACCACGGGTCCTGTTCAGCCGGGTCTGGTATGAGGGCTACAGCGAGCCGACCTATACTTGGCAGTCGACCGCCGGCACCGATCTCGCCGAGCCGAAATATTCGCTGGTTCCGCTTATCTTCGGTACCATAAAAGCAACTTTCTACGCCATGCTCTTCGCCGTGCCGCTCTCGCTGATGGGAGCGATCTACACGTCCGAGTTCGTGCATCGCAATGTGCGCGCGACCGTAAAGCCGGCCATGGAAATGATGGAGAGCCTGCCGACGGTGGTGCTCGGTTTCCTCGCAGCGCTGGTACTCGCGCCGCTCGTCGAGGAATGGATCGGGGCGGTGTTGCTCGCCTTCATCTCCATACCGCTCGGCCTGATGCTTGGCGCCTTCACCTGGCAGACGCTGCCGGCCCGCTTGGCATTGCGGCTTGCGGGCATTCCAAAGTTTATCTTCATGTTCATGGCAATTCTGGTGGCCGGCTATGTCGCCTATCAGCTCGGCCCCTTCTTCGAAGACCTGCTGTTCTATGGCGACTTCAAGGCCTGGACCGCGGGGCAGATGGGCACCGGCACGCCTTTCATGTTCTTGCTCCTGCTGCCCCTGTCTTTCATGCTGGTCAGCTACAGTTTCAGCCGGTTCTATGGTCATCACTACCGCATGATGCTGCGCGGCCTGGAAAAGACGCAGGCGGGCTGGCTCGACTTCGCGCGTTGGGCAGCCTTTCTAGCGATCGCTTGCCTCGTGAGCCTGGCTGTTGCATCGTTTCTGACCCTTATCGGCTTCGATCCGCGCGGCAGCGTGATCGACTCCTACGCCCAGCGTAACGCGCTGGTCGTCGGCTTCGTCATGGCCTTCGCCGTCGTTCCCAACATCTACACGCTCGCCGAAGACGCGCTGAACTCCGTACCCGGGCATTTGCGGGCGGGCAGCCTCGCCGCGGGCGCGACCCCCTGGCAGACGGCGATGTGGGTCGTCCTGCCGACGGCCGCTTCGGGTGTCTTTGCGGCGGTCATGATCGGGATGGGCCGCGCCGTCGGCGAGACCATGATCGTCGTCATGGCCGCAGGCAACACGCCGATCATGGAGTGGAACATCTTCTCCGGCCTGCGCACGCTCTCGGCCAATATTGCCATCGAATTGCCCGAGGCGGTCAAGGACGGCACCAACTATCGCGTCCTGTTCCTCGCCGCGCTGACGCTGTTCGTCATGACCTTCGTGATCAACACCGTCGCCGAACTCATCCGCCAGCGTTTCCGCAAGCGCGCCTTCCAGCTCTGAGGACTCGTCCCCATGTCCCTCGCCGTCAGACCCCTTGCCCGTCAGGCCGTCGAAGATCGCCCCGAACAAAAGGGACGGTCGGTGCGCGTTTTCTCGGCCGACATTTCAGCGACTGGCGAACCATGGCTTTGGGCGCTTGGCGGGGCGCTCGCTTTAGGCATTATTCTGATTGCCGGCTTTCTTGCTTTGATCTTCTGGAACGGCGTCACCACCTTCTGGCCGAAACCCATCGAGGTCGTGACCCTGCAAGGCGGTACACTCGTCGCCGGCGAGCCGTTTCGCGCCGGCGTTTACCGGCCCGACGCGGGGATTATCGCCAAGCTCTCGTCCGAGCAGCAGGCTTTTGTCGAGGAGAACGGCGGCTTTGCTCAACGCACGCTTTATCGTACCGCGAACTTCGATATCTATGGCGACGACTTCCGCTGGGTCTCCGACTACGAGGTCGCCAAAGTCGACTATCCGCGGGATTTCTACCTGTTCGAACGCCAGGAATGGGGAAACTTCGTCGGCCGCATCAAGGGCGTGATCATCGACAATCAGCCGCAGGAATACGTTGCCGATGTCATGGCCCGTGCGCAACGTGAAGCCCGCGATCGCTTTAACGAGATTCGCAGCATCGAGCGCGGCGACATCGGCCGGATCAATCACCGGCTGGAGCAGGAGCGTCTCTCCATTCGCCGCGCGGAACTGCGCTATGGGCCCGCCGCGCCGGAGACCCTTGCAGCGACCGAGCGCGCCGTCGCGCGCATCGCCGAGTTGAATGCCGAATTTACCGTGCATCAGAAGCGTATCGCCGACATCCGCGGAATCGATCAGCGCAACCGGGTGGTTCTGGAAGAGGTCGGCGGGAGGACGAAGGAGACCGAGTTGTCCCAGATCGTCCGCTATTACCCTTCCAACGCCGTCACGACGCCCGACAAGATCGGCATCTATTTCTCGCGTTGGGGCGAATTCCTCAGTTCGGAGCCGCGCGAAGCCAATACCCAAGGGGGTGTGCTGCCGGCGATCTTCGGTACCGTCGCCATGACCTTGATCATGGTGGTGATCGTGGCACCCTTCGGCGTCATTACCGCGCTCTATCTGCGCGAATACGCCAAGCAGGGACGGCTGGTTTCGATGGTGCGCATATCGGTCAACAATCTCGCCGGCGTGCCGTCTATCGTTTACGGCGTGTTCGGTCTCGGCTTCTTTTGTTACACCCTGGGCATCACCATCGACCAACTCTTTTACCCGGAACGGCTGCCAAATCCGACTTTCGGAACCGGCGGCATATTGTGGGCTTCGCTGACGCTCGCGCTGCTTACGGTGCCTGTTGTCATCGTCGCTTCGGAAGAAGCGCTCGCCGCCGTGCCGCGCTCCATGCGCGAAGGCTCGCTCGCCTGCGGCGCCTCCAAATGGCAGACCATCCGCTACGTGGTGCTGCCCAAGGCCCTGCCGGGGATCATGACCGGCATGATCCTCGCGATGGCCCGCGGCGCCGGCGAAGTGGCGCCGCTAATGCTCGTGGGTGTCGTCAAGCTCGCTCCGGCCTTGCCCATCGATGGTTTTGCACCCTTCGTGCATCTTGAGCGCAGCTTCATGCACCTCGGATTCCACATATTCGATGTTGGCTTCCAATCGCGAAACTCGGAGGCCGGCAAGCCGATGGTGTTCGTCACCACCCTCCTGCTGCTCGCCCTCATCGTACTGATGAATTCGAGCGCCATTTACGTTCGCAACCGCCTCAAGCGCAAATACGCGACCGGCCATTTCTAAAGGGGATCACATTCATGTCCACAGTCGCGGAAGCCGCCAACGCTTCGCCACCGGTCGACCTGTCGGCCCAGTTTCAGCCGACCTTGTATCACACGGTTGAATCCGGAGAGGGCGTGGCACTTGATCTGCGCGATTTCAATCTGTGGTACGGAAGTGCTCAGGCGCTGTTCAGCGTCGATATGGCGATCCAGAAAGGCATGGTCACCGCGCTGATCGGACCCTCCGGCTGCGGCAAGTCCACTTTGCTGCGTTCGCTGAACCGAATGAACGATCTGATAGACGAACTGCGGATTTCCGGCGAAGTGATCGTCGGCGGTGAAAACATCTACCGCAGCGGCGTGGACGTGATCGCCCTTCGCAAGCGCATGGGCATGGTATTCCAGAAGCCGAATCCTTTCGCCATGTCGATTTTCGACAATGTGGTTTATCCGTTGCGCGTCGACGGCGTGACGAATCGCGCCGTTCTGGAAGAGACGTGCGAGCGCGCGCTGCGTAGCTCGGCGCTCTGGAACGAAGCCAAGGATCGTCTGAAGGAAAGCGCGCTCGGCCTTTCCGGCGGCCAGCAGCAGCGGCTTTGCATCGCGCGCGCGATTGCGTCTGACCCGGAGGTGCTGTTGATGGACGAGCCTTGTTCCGCGCTCGATCCGATCGCCACCGCGAAGATCGAGGAACTGATCACCGAACTCAAGGGCCACTACACGATCGTGATCGTGACGCACAACATGCAGCAGGCCGCACGCGTTTCGGAGAATACCGCCTTCATGTATCTCGGACGTCTCATTGAGTATGGCGACACCAAAGAGATATTCGTGAATCCGAAGCTCGGCCAGACCCGCGACTATGTCACAGGCCGGTTCGGCTGAGTCCAGTCACATCAGGCATTTAACGGCGAGGATTACGAAATGGCGATGCCCGAACACACCGTCAAGGAGTTCGATGCGGACCTAGCAGATCTAGCCCAGATGATCGCGAAGATGGGCGATATTACCGCGCGGCAGGTTCTGGACGCCCTCGATTCGCTGGAAGAATTCGATACGGCGAAGGCGGAGAATGTCATTTCGATCGACGCCACGGTTGACGAACTCCAACACGACATTGAAAAAAAGGTCATCCTGACCATCGCGCGCCGCCAGCCGATGGCGGTCGATCTGCGCGATCTGATCGGCGCGCTGCGCATTTCCAACGATCTGGAGCGGATCGGAGACCTGGCAAAGAATATCGGCAAGCGCGTCGTGGCGCTCAAGGCCGAGACTCCGCGCTCACAGCTTATGCGGGGTGTTCAGAACATGGGTGAAGTGGCACTGACGCAGTTGCGGGACGTGCTCGACGCCTATGCGAACCGGGACGTGGCAAAGGCGGTAGCTGTTTGGAAGCGCGACGAGAAGCTGGATGCCGCGACCAACTCGCTTCTGCGCGAAATGCTGTCGTACATGATGGAAGACCCGCGCAACATCACCTTGTACATCCACCTCATATTCTGCGCCAAGAACATTGAGCGCATCGGCGATCATTCGACCAATATCGCCGAGAACGTCCACTTCATCGTTGAAGGCCGTCTGCTCAGCGATCCGCGGCCGAAGTCCGACACGACCGAGATCGGTACCGGCTAGCCCAATCGCAGCGGGAGTGGAGGCAACAAATATGCCAGCCAGGATCATGGTGGTCGAAGATGAAGAGCCGCTGGCAGTCATTCTGCGCTACAATCTCGAGGCGGAAGGACATGACGTGCAAATCGTCGCCCGCGGCGACGACGCGGACACCCGGCTGAAGGAAAGCACGCCCGACCTGGTGGTGCTGGACTGGATGCTGCCGGGCCTGTCCGGCATCGAACTGTGCCGCCGCCTGCGGGCGCGGCCGGAAACCCGCCAACTGCCGATCATCATGCTGACGGCGCGCGGCGAGGAGAGCGAGAAGGTGCGCGGTCTT
>JAUXXH010000055.1 GCA_030684935.1 Pseudolabrys sp.
GATCAAGACCAGCGGCGCGCGCATTGTCACCGTCACTGGCGGCAGCGGGCCGCCGCTGCTGCTGATGCACGGCAACCCGTTCACGCATCTCAACTGGGCGAAGGTGGCGCCGGCGTTGGCGCGCGATTTCACCGTGGTGGCGACCGATCTGCGCGGTTACGGCGATTCGGAAAAGCCGCCGGGCGGCGACGACCACTCAGGATATTCGTTCCGCGCCATGGCGCAGGACCAGGTCGAGGTGATGGCGGCGCTCGGCCATGACACCTTTTTCGCCGCCGGTCATGACCGCGGCGCCCGCGTGCTGCATCGCATGTGCCTCGATCATCCGGCCAAGGTGATGCGGGCGGCGATCCTCGACATCATTCCGCAGCATCATCTGTTCAACAACATCACCCAGCAATGGGCGACATTCTCCTGGCACTGGTTCTTCAACATCCAGCCCTTCGATATGCCGGAGCGGATGATGGGCGCCGATCCTGACTGGTTCATCGAAAAGAAACTGGCCAAGACCAAACAGGGCCTGAGTTTCTTCGATCCCGCGGCACTGGTCGAATACAAGCGATGCTTCCGCAACCCGGCGACAATTCACGCCATCTGCGAGGACTATCGCGCCACCGCCGGTGTCGACCTCGCGATGGATACCGAAGACTTTGCGGCCGGCCGCAAGATCGAATGCCCGGCCCTCATCTTGTGGGGCGCGACCGGCGGGGTCGGACGCAACACCAATCCCGGACCGGGCGAAATCTGGCAGCGTTATGCGGCCAATATCGTCGCGGCGAAGGCGCTGCCCTGCGGTCATTATTTGTCCGACGAAGCGCCGCGTGAGACCGCTGCCGCACTGCACGATTTTTTCACGGCTCCCTGAAAGGGCATTTCGCTTGACTCCGTGAGCGTCCGGCAGAACTGTTGGCGCATGCTCGGCACAGATCGGGCGGCGGCAAACAGTTCCCTGGGGAGTCCTGAAGAATGGCCGTGCCTTTACCGGGCGATGCGTCCGTCGTTGCGGACAACGCCAGCAAATTGTTTCTCGACGGCGCGGTGGTCGCCTTTCACCAGCTTTCGCTGGCGGTTCGCAAACAAGAGATCCTCTGCATCGTCGGCCCCAGCGGCTGCGGCAAGACCACCTTGTTGCGCTGCATTGCTGGCCTCACCGACATCAGTGGCGGCGCGCTGCTGGTTGCAGGCAAGCCCGTGGTTGGTCCGCCCGAAGGGGTGGCGATGGTGTTCCAGCATTTCGGCCTGCTGCCGTGGAAGACCGTCTACGACAACGCCGCCTTCGGTCTGGCGATGGCCGGCACCCCGTCGGCCCGGATCAAGGAGCGGGTGGCGCATTATCTCGACCTCGTCGGTCTGAACGGCTTCGAGCGGCACTATCCGTATCAACTGTCCGGCGGCATGCAGCAGCGCGTCGGTCTGGTGCGGGCGCTGGCGACCAACCCGTCGATCCTGCTGATGGATGAGCCGTTCGCGGCGCTCGACGCGCAGACGCGCGAAATCCTGCAGGAGGAGTTGCTGCATTTGATGGAGCGGCCGGATGAACGCAAGACCATGGTGTTCATCACGCATTCGATCGACGAGGCTATTCTGCTCGGCGACCGCGTTGCCGTGATGTCGGCGCGGCCCGGGCGCATCAAGGAAATGATCGACATGCCGTTTCCGCGGCCGCGCGATGTCGATGCGGTGCGCGCCGATCCGCGCTTCGCCGAGCTGCGCTCGCATATCTGGCACCAGCTGCACACCGTCCGTCCCCAGCGTCCGCGCGTGCCGGAGGTTGCCCACTCATGAGCGTCCAGGCCAACACCGGCGACGTGCTCGCCGCCGACGGCACCACCAACGACCGCGTCCGCGTGCAAAAGGCCGCGGTCAACCGGCGCCGCCGCCAACTGATGCTGAACATTTCGATCCGGCTGGCCTCGCTCGCGATCGTGCTCGGCCTCTGGCAGATCTTCGGCGGCTATGTCGACCAGTCGCTGTTCACCACGCCCAGCAAGATCGCGGTGGCTGCGGTCGAGATGATCGGCAGCGGCGAACTTTGGGCCTATCTCGCGCCCAGCCTGCTGGTGCTGGCCATCGGTCTGTCGCTGGCGGCCGTGATCGGCACCATCCTCGGCCTGCTGCTGGCGCGGTTCTGGATTTTCGACGTCGCGATGGGCGTCTACATCACCTTCCTGTACTCAATCCCGAGCGTTGCGCTGGTGCCGTTGATCGTGCTGTGGGCCGGCTTCGACATCACCGCCAAGGTCGTCATCCTGTTTTTGTTCGCCTTCTTCCCGATGGTGATCAACACCTACCAGGGCGTCAAAAACGTCGACCCCAAGCTGCTCGAGGTCGGCCGCTCGTTCCGCTGCAGCGAGGCGCAACTCTGGAAGAACATCGTGCTGCCCGGTGCCTTGCCGTTCATCGTCACCGGCCTGCGGCTGGCGGTCGGCCGCGGCCTGATCGGCATGGTGCTGGCCGACCTCTACACCGCCATCTCCGGCGTAGGCTATCTGATCGTGCGCACCGCCAGCACCTACCAGGTCGACAAGATGTTCGTGCCGATCGTTACGCTCGGGCTGATCGGCGTGTCGCTGACCGCGATGCTGCGGTTCCTCGAAATCCGTGTCGCGCCGTGGACCAAGGCGGGCGATCAGGACTGAAGACTAAATCCGGCCCGCAGAGGCCGGGGCGAATGACACAGTCACATGGGAGGATACGGTATGCTCAAACTGACATGGCGTGGAAGCGGCATCGGCGGTCTGGCGCTGGCGGGATGCCTGCTGGCCGGCGATGCAGCCTTCAATCCGGCCGATGCGCAAGGCGCCAAGCCCTGTGCGGCGATGCGCAAGATCAACATCGGCGTCTCGGTAGCGCCGCCGAATGTCGTGCACACGTCGCCTTATGTCGCCAAGGAGCTTGGCATCTTCGCCAAGTATTGCGTCGACGCCAACATCATCCAGTTCGACGGCGGCAGCTCGCCGGCGGCTAAAGCCGCGGCGGCGCAGGGCACCGCGCTGGTGTCGGTGACCGACATCGCGGTCGGCGCCGGCGTCAAGGTGCAGCAGATCTGGGGTTTGGCCCCCCGCATGCCGCAGGCTTACATGGTGGCGGAAAACATCAAAACCGCAGCCGACCTCAAGGGCAAGAAACTCAGCGCGGTCGGTGGCGGCGTGGGCGGCTTCAATTGGTTGATGGGCCGGGAAGTGCTGAAATCGGCCAACCTCAAGGTCGAGGACGCCAACTTCATCGCGTCGGCCACCGCGGCGCGGCTGCCGGGCCTGGTGTCGGGCCAGATCGACGCCGTGGCGCTGCATCCGGAAGACGTCTATCTGGCGCAGCAGCAGAAGCCGGGCCTGCACGTGCTGGTACAACTCGCCGACATGTTGCCCAACTACATGTTCAATGCCTATGGCGCATCGACCGACTGGATCAATCGCGAGCGCGACCTGATGGTCGATACGGTGGCCGCCATGATCGAGGCTAATCGCACAATCTACCGCGATGAAGCCAAGGTGGTGCCGATCATCATGAAGGCGACCGGCAAGCCGAAAGAGGCGGTCGAGTTCGCGCGCAAGGTGCTGATCGAGAACTGCATCTGGTCGGTGAACGAGGGCTTCAACACCGAGCGCACCCAGTGGACCATCAACAACAACGTCGAGAACGGCTACGTCGAGGCGGCCAAGAAGCCGACGGTGGAGCAGGTGTCGAATGTGAAGCTCGCCAGCGACGCCGTCGCCAAGGCCGGCGGCCGCGTCACAATCGGCAAGTGCACGGAATAAAAACGGCGAGTAGCGAATAGAGATTAGGGAGTCGGAATAGAGAACACAGAGGAACACTCGCTATCTTCTATTCGCTATTCGCTATTCGCTATTCGCAATTCGCAATTCGCTGCCGCTTCGCCTTTCAACGGGAATGCTCCTCATGAACGTCCAGTCGCCCCGCCAGCCGCTTGGTCCGCAGACCTGGGACATCGTCCGCACCAAACTCGACCAGTCGCTGCCGTTCGCCAACATGCGGGACACGCCGTATTACCGCGACGCCATCTACGAACAGTTCTCGGCGCGGGAATACGCCCGGCGTTATGCCGCGCTGCGCGCCAAGATGAAGGAGCAGAAGCTCGATGCCGTGATCGCGGCCGGTGGTCCCAGCCACTGGAGCTTCGGCGGCAGTATGCTCTGGCTGACCGGCCATTTCGAATGGCATGCGCTGTCGTCCTACGTGGTGGTGCCGCTCGAGGGCGAGCCGACCATGATCTATTCGATGGGCGGCACACATGCCGAGGCGATCCGGCGGCAGGTCGAGGTCGCGGTCAAGGACGTGCGGCACAGCCGCAACGGCCAGTACGGCCAGGTCATGGTCGAACGCCTAAAAGAACTCAAGCTCGAGCGCGGCCGCATCGGGCTGATGGAAATCGATCCGCGCCACGAAGACTACATGCCGGTCAACCAGTACAACACCCTGCGCAACGGGCTGCCGGATGCCGAACTGATTTTCACCAAGGGCTTCCTGCACGACCTTGTCGTGATCCACAGCGCCGAGGAGTTGGACTGCGTGCGCAAGGCCGGCGTGCTCTGCAAGAACGCGATGGACGCCATGGTCGCGCGCGCCCGCCCCGGCGTGAAGGAATATGAGCTGCGCGCGGCGGCGGGCGCCGCCATTCTGGAAGGCGGCGGCGACATCGACTTCCTGATCATCGGGTCGACCCCGATGGACAATCCGGCGATGGTGTTCGGCAACCCGCGCCCGTCCGGCCGTGTGTTACAGAACGGTGACATCATCAATATGGAACTGGCCGCCGGCTATCGCGGCTATACCGCGCAGATCGGCTCGCCGATCTGCCTCGGCCCGCCGACCGACATGGTGCGCAAGTTCTGGGACGAGATCACGCTGCCCGGCTATCACAAGATCGTCGCGGAAATTGCGCCCGGCCGGCCGGCCGAGGCAATGCGCACCGCCAGCAAATTCTTCCGCGATAACGGCGTGCAGTCGCGCCCGACCCAGTGCCACGGCATCGATCTGGTCACCGACAATCCGCACGTCGCCGCCGAGCACGTGCGCGGCGTCGAGATCGACATGGTGTTGAAACCCGGCATGGTGATCATGGCCGAGCCCAACCCCATCACCATGGACGGCCTGTTCGGCATTTTCCTCGGCCATACCTTCATCGTGAACGAGACCGGCCATGAGGTGGTCGATGCGTTCCCGCTGGAGATTGCCGTGGCGGGGTGAAAAGCCGCAGGCGACAACTATATGCCAAAAAGCTGATCGCCCTCGCGCGAATGGCCGGGTTCTGCTAGTGGATCGTCGGCGCGCTGTTCCGATGCGCGCCGCGGCGGGCGGTCCCCCCACCCGCCGACCCCGGAGGACCGATGCTCAAGGCGTTGCGCGCGGTAGCGCGATTTTTCCAGGACACGATCGGCTGGAATCGAATCGGAGTCGCAATCAGCCTCGCCATTATTGGCGTAGCGCTCTACGTGCTTGCCCATATGCTGCGCGACATCGACGTCGCCGAGGTCATTCGCGCCGTCAAGGCGACCGAGTGGAGCCACATTGCGGCCTCTGCCGCATTTGTCGCCTGTGCCTATTTCACGCTCACTTTTTATGACTTTTTCGCGTTGCGCACCATCGGCCGCAAACAGGTGCCCTATCGGGTCGCGGCGCTGGCCGGGTTCAGCAGCTATTCGGTGGGTCACAATGTGGGCGCCACGGTGTTTACCGGCGGCGCGGTGCGCTACCGCATCTATTCGCATTACGGGCTGAGCGCCGTCGAAGTGGCCAAGATCTGCTTTATCGCCGGACTGACCTTCTGGCTCGGCAACCTCGCCATTCTCGGTCTCGGCATCACCGCCGATCCCTATGCCGCCGGCCTGATCACGCATCTGCCGGAGTTGCCGAACCGGCTGATCGGCATCGGTCTGCTGGTGGTTTTGGTCTGTTACACCACCTGGGTCTGGATGAGCCCGCGACAGATCGGACGCGGCGGATGGAACGTTCAGCTGCCGAACGGACCGACCACGCTGCTGCAGATATTCATCGGCATCGCCGATCTCACATTCTGCGCGCTGGCCATGTACATGCTGGTGCCGGACATGCCGCATTACGGCTTTCTGACCATCGGGGTGGTGTTCATCACCGCAACGCTGCTCGGCTTCGCCAGCCACTCGCCGGGCGGGCTCGGCGTGTTCGACGCCGCCATGCTGGTCGCCTTGCATCTCTACAACAGGGAAGAACTGCTGGCCGGCCTGTTGCTGTTCCGGCTGTTGTATTATCTGACGCCGTTCACGCTCGCGCTGACCCTGCTGGGGACCCGTGAACTGCTGCTGTATCTGAAAGGCATGCGCACCAAGCCTGAGCTCCGGGCGGTGACCACGGTCACCGCCCCGATCCGGACCGAACTTGAGCGCAAGACGACCGACAACGGTTGACCCGATGGCGCAGGCTGACGATCGCCAGGACAAGAACCAGGATGTCGCCGGCGCCGTCGACTGGCGGAGCCGGTTGCATCAGGCGTGGCGGGCGTTGCGTGTTGGCGCCGATCCGGTCGGGGGCGGCGCGCCGCCAGCGTCAGGTGGCGCGGCTACGCGATCGCAGGTGCAGGTCATCGAGTCGTTGATCGGAGGATTGCCGGGGCCGGCGATTGTGCTCGACGGCGATAGCCGGGTGCTTGCCTATAACGAAGCGGCGACCTCTATCGCCCCGGCGCTGCGCCGCGGTGAGCTGGCCTTGATTTCGCTGCGCATGCCGGACCTGGTCGACGCCATTCGCCGCGCCGGCAAGCGGCGCGAGCGGCAGCGGGTGGAATTCTTCGAGCGCGTCCCGCTCGATCGCTGGTTCGAGGCCTTCGTGACGCCGGTGCGGCTGGGCCAGGGCGGCAATGGCGCCGCCGACATTCTGCTGCTGACCTTCAACGACCTGACGCCGCTGCGGCGGGTCGAGGAGATGCGTGCCGATTTCGTCGCCAACGCCAGCCATGAACTGCGCACGCCGCTGGCCGCGTTGCTCGGCTTCATCGAAACCTTGCAGGGCAGCGCCAAGGACGACGTCGTCGCCCGCGGCAAATTTCTCGCCATCATGCAGGGCCAGGCGACGCGGATGGCGCGGCTGATCGACGATCTGCTGTCGCTGTCGCGGATCGAACTGAACGCGCATTTGCGCCCGAGCACGGCGCTGGAACTGGCGCCGGTGGTGCGCCAGGTGGCTGATGGCTTGCAGATGCTGGCGCGGGACCGTGGCGTCGAGATCAAGATGGCGCTACCGGCCGAACCGCTGACCGTGCTGGGCGACCGCGACGAACTGGTCCGCGCGCTGGAGAACCTGGTCGAGAACGCGCTGAAATACGGCGCGGCCGGCAAGCGTATCGACATCACGTTGAGCCCCGCCCAGACCCGGGCCGGTACGCCGGAGGCACGGCTGAGCATTCGCGACTACGGTCCGGGCATTGCGCCGGAGCATTTGCCGCGGCTGACCGAACGTTTCTACCGGGTCGACGTGGCCGACAGCCGGGCGCAAGGCGGCACCGGATTGGGACTGGCGCTGGTCAAACATGTGCTGAACCGGCACGGCGGACGGCTGTCCATCGACAGCACGCTCGGCGCCGGCGCCGCTTTCACCATGCATGTACCTCTATACACCGGCGAATCCGCGTCCTAGCCGGAAACACTATTAAAAACATAGACTTAAACTGTCATGTGAATGTCACATAACGTTTATAGAACGGTGACATGCAACGCCTAAGCCTGCTCACGACTTCGGGACGGCTTGGGTTAACGCAAAGAAGAAACCGTCCGAAGCGCAGACTTGGAGCGCGTCTTTAAAGCAAACAGCGGCCGCCTGAAGGTCAGGCGCAACGGCGAACGTACACGGGTCGAACGGCCCGTGGCGGCGCTTTGTCGCAAACAAGGAGAGAACCCGTGAAACTCAAATCCCTCGCCAATACGCTGGCGCTGGCCGCGGCCGTTGTGGTCGTTGCCGGTGTTGCCCATGCCCGCGATCAGATCCGCGTCGTCGGTTCGTCCACGGTCTATCCCTTCACCACCACGGTGGCTGAGCAGGTCGGCAAGACCGGCGGCATCAAGACTCCGGTCGTTGAATCGACCGGCACTGGCGGCGGCATGAAGCTGTTCTGCGCCGGCGTCGGCGTCGGACATCCCGATGCGACCAATGCCTCGCGCCGCATGAAGAAGGGCGAGTTCGAGATGTGCCAGAAGAACGGCGTCAAGGACATCGTCGAAATCAACATCGGCTTCGACGGCCTGACGGTCGCGCAGTCGAAGCAGGGCACCCCGATCAAGCTGACGCTGGCTCAGCTTCTGATGGCCGTTGCCAAGGAAGTACCGGGTCCGGATGGCAAGCTGGTCGCCAACCCGAACAAGAACTGGTCGGACATCGACAAGTCGCTGCCGAACATCAAGATCGAAATCCTCGGCCCGCCGCCGACCTCCGGCACCCGCGACTCCTTCCACGAACTGCTGCTGGAAAAGGGCGCCGAGCAGATTCCGGCTCTCGCTTCGCTGAAGAAGTCCGACGCCAAGGCGTTCGACCGGGTCTGGAAGACGCTGCGTGAAGACGGCGCCTATGTCGAAGCCGGCGAGAACGACAACGTGATCGTCGCCAAGCTTGAAGGCAATCGTAACGCCTTCGGCGTGTTCGGCTTCTCGTTCCTGGAAGAAAACCTTGCCAAGCTGCGCGGCGTGCCGCTCGATGGCGTCGAACCCGAGTTCGACAACATCACCAACGGCAAGTATGCCGGCGCCCGCCGCATGTACGTCTACATCAAGAAGGCGCATATCGGCGTGATCCCCGGTCTCGAAAAGTTTGCGGCCGAATACGTCTCGCCGCAGGCTCTGGGCCAGGACGGCTACCTCGGCAAGAAGGGTCTCGTGACCCTGCCGAAGGCGGAAGCCGACGCGGTGCGCAATTCGATCAAGGACATGAAGCCCATGTCGGTCGACCCGCTCACCTGATGACTAACGCGGCCGCGCCCTCGAGGCGCGGCCGCACCTTTCTTGTATTGATTGTTCCTGAGATCAATCCCCGCGTTTTCAAGAGTCCTTCATGCTTTACTTGTATCTCACCGGCCTCTTTATTCTGGTCGCGGTTGGGTTCTTGTTTGGACGGTCGCGCGCACAGGCTGCCGCCCGCGCCGAACCGCTGCATTCCCGCCCTCACTACCATGGCGCTTTTGTCGCCCTCTCCATCATCGTGCCAATGCTCGTGATCCTGGCCATCGGTTTACCAATTGCCAATCAGATGATCACCACGCGGGCGCTGGAAACCTTCGATCCGGCCGTGCTCGATGACGATCTGCGCCGTGGCGCCGTCCTGCGCGACATCGTCTCCGTGACCACCGGCCGCTATGCCGGCGAGCCGAGCGTGGCACTGCGCCAGGCCGCCGATGTTTACGCCTCGCTGCATGCCTGGACCTACAATCTGCTTCTTGCCACCGGCATGGTGTTCGGCCTGCTCGGCGCCGCCTACGGCCTGCGCACGCTGTCGGCGCGCTTCCGCGCCCGCAACCATGTCGAGCGCGCCATCAAGTATCTGCTGCTGGCGGCGGCGTCGGTGGCGGTGCTGACGACGATCGGCATCGTGTTTTCGGTGTTGTTCGAGACGGTACGCTTCTTCCAGCGCGTCTCGCCATTCGAGTTCCTGTTCGGTCTGCAGTGGAGCCCGCAGACGGCGATCCGCGCCGATCAGGTCGGCTCGTCCGGCGCCTTCGGCATCGTACCGCTGGTTACCGGCACGCTGCTGATTACAACCATAGCAATTTCCATTGCCGGGCCCATCGGGTTGTTCGCCGCCATCTACATGGCCGAATATGCCTCGCCGCGGTTCCGCTCTTTCGCCAAGCCGATCCTGGAAGTGCTGGCTGGCATTCCGACGGTGGTGCTGGGCTTTTTCGCCGCGCTGACATTGGCGCCGATCATTCGCGAGACCGGCGAAAGCCTTGGTCTGAATGTCGCATCGGAAAGCGCGCTGGCCGCCGGCATCGTGATGGGCATGATGATCATCCCCTTCGTGTCGTCGCTGTCCGACGACGTCATCAACGCCGTGCCCCAGTCGATGCGCGACGGTTCCTACGCCATGGGTGCGACGCGGTCGGAGACGGTGAAGAAGGTCATCCTGCCGGCGGCGTTCTCCGGCATCGTCTCCGCCATGATGCTGGCCATCAGCCGCGCCGTCGGCGAGACCATGATCGTGGTCATGGCGGCGGGTCTCGCCGGCAACCTGACTTTCAACCCGCTGCAAGCCGTCACCACCTTCACGGTGCAGATCAAGACCATCCTGGTCGGCGATCAGGAGTTCGACAGCGCCAAGACGCTGGCTGCCTTCGCGCTCGGCTTTGTGCTGTTCTTCTTCACCTTGACGCTGAACGTCATCGCCATGCAAATCGTCAAACGGTATCGAGAGCAGTATGACTGAAATTGCGCTTTCCGGAATCCGCACCTTCGACTTTGCGTCCGATGCAGCGCAGGCCCGCATCCGCGCCCGCTATCGCGCCGAGGCCCGCTTCAAGGCTTACGGGTTGGTTGCGATCGGCTTGACCGCTTTTTTTCTGGTGGTGGTCCTGACCGACATCGTCATCAAGGGAACGCCGGCCTTTACCCAATATCGGGTCGTGCTTCCCGTCACGTTTTCGGCCTCCGACATCGACCCGCAAGGCAAGGCCGATCCGCAATCGCTGCGTGGCGGCGACTACCAAGCGGTGGTGCGCAACGCGCTGCGGTCGCAATTTCCCGATGTGACGAGCCGCGTTGACCGCCGCGCCCTTGACGGCCTGGTGTCGTCGGGCGCCGCGGATCGTCTGCGCGACGACGTGATGGCCGATCCAACACTCGTCGGTAAAACCGTGAACGCGCCGCTGCTGCTGTCGGCCGACGCTGACCTTTACTTCAAGACGGGCTCTCGTATCGACCGCCACGCCGGCCAGGGTACGCTAACCATCAGCGGCGTCTCCGGCGAAGTCACCATCCAAAGCACCGCACCCGACTTCGCTGCCGATTTGAAGGTGGTGAAGCAGAGCCTTTACGTTCGGGCGCAGACCTTGCGTACCGAAGCCGACCGCCAGCGCAACTATGCCCGTACCCTCGAAGCGCGGAAGGCCGAGATCGACAAGGCGCTGACCACGGCGACGCCCGCCGTCCGGCAGGAGCATGCCACGTTAACGGCCGACATTGAGGCAATGATGCAACGTGTCGACGACGCCACCAAGCGCGCGGCTGAATTGCAGGCACGATTCGATGCCGCCACGTCGGTCGAGACCCTCGATGAAACGCTGCCAAGCGTATTGGTCCAGATCAACGGCGGCCTGGTGAAAGTCACCCAGATGACCGACACCAACGCCACCGCCACTGTCATCCTGCCGCTAAAGTCGGCCGACAGCGCCACCGCCGGCAACTGGCAGGTCCTGACCTATGTTGTTCCGGAGGCAAACCGCCGCCTCAACGACCGGCAGGTGTCCTGGCTCGAAGCGTTTCGCGCACAGGGGGCTGTTCAAAGCAACTTCAACTGGTCCTTTTTCACCTCCGGCGACAGCCGTGAACCGGAACTGGCCGGCATCCGCGGCGCGCTGGTCGGCTCGGCCCTCACTCTGTTCGTGACACTGATCCTGTGTCTGCCGATCGGTGTGGCGGCGGCGATCTATCTCGAGGAGTTCGCGCCGAAGAACCGGCTGACCGAGATCATCGAGGTCAACATCAACAACCTCGCGGCGGTGCCGTCGATCGTGTTCGGCCTGCTTGGGCTGGCCATGTTCCTCAATTTCTTCGGCCTGCCGCGGTCGGCGCCGCTGGTCGGCGGTCTGGTGCTGGCGCTGCTGGTGCTACCGACCATCATCATTGCGTCGCGTGCCGCCTTGCGGGCGGTGCCGCCGTCGATCAAGGAAGCCGCGCTCGGTGTCGGCGCCTCGCAGTTGCAGGCCGTGTTTCACCACGTGCTGCCACCGGCGATGCCCGGCATCATGACCGGCACCATCATCGGCATGGCGCATGCGCTCGGCGAAACCGCGCCGCTGTTGATGATCGGCATGGTCGCTTTCATCGTCGAGGTGCCGTCCAGCATCACCGATGCCGCGACCGCGCTGCCGGTGCAGATCTATCTCTGGTCCGATCTGCCGGAGATTGCTTTCCAGGCCAAGACCGCCGCTGCGATCATGGTCCTGCTGGTGTTCCTGTTCGTGATGAACGGGACGGCCATTTACCTGCGGCGGCAATTCGAGCGCCGCTGGTAGGCGTCACATGGGGAACCCGCGTTCATGAACAGCATGGTGCAAGTCAAACACGCCGCCACCGGTCCGGCCCTGGGTCAGGGAACGAAGCCCAAGGTCATCGCCCGCGACGTCAACGTCTATTACGGCGAGAAGCAGGCGTTGAAGTCGGTCAACCTGGATGTGCCGGAGCGTGCGGTCACTGCGCTGATCGGACCGTCGGGCTGCGGCAAGTCGACGTTCCTGCGCTGCATCAACCGCATGAACGACACCATCCCGATCTGCCGGGTGACCGGCAAGATCGAGATCGACGAGCGCGACATCTACGATCCCACGCTCGACGTGGTGCAGTTGCGCGCCCGGGTCGGCATGGTGTTCCAGAAGCCGAACCCGTTTCCAAAGTCGATCTACGAAAACGTCGCCTACGGGCCGAAGATTCACGGCTTCGCCAAGTCGAAGACGGATCTCGACGAAATCGTCACGACCAGCCTGCAGAAGGCCGGCCTGTTCGAGGAGGTCAAGGATCGCCTGTCCGAGTCCGGCACCAGCCTGTCGGGCGGCCAGCAGCAGCGTCTTTGCATCGCCCGCGCCATCGCCGTCAGCCCGGAAGTGATTTTGATGGACGAGCCGTGCTCGGCGCTCGATCCGATTGCCACCGCGCGCATCGAGGAACTGATGGATGAATTGCGCAGCAACTTCACCATGATCATCGTCACCCATTCGATGCAGCAGGCGGCCCGCGTTTCGCAGCGTACCGCGTTTTTCCACCTCGGCGTTCTGGTCGAGGAGGGCGAAACCGAGGTGATGTTCACCAAACCGTCCGACAAGCGTACCCAGGATTACATCACCGGCCGCTTCGGCTAGGGCGGATCGAAGGACAACCCAGATGAACGATCATACCGTCAAGGCATTCGACAGCGACCTGCAGGATCTTTCGCGCATGGTCGCGGAAATGGGCGGCCTGGCCGAGAAGCTGATCGCCGATTCGGTCGACGCGCTGGCCAAGCGCGACACCGCGCTGGCACAGCGCGTCACCGCCGCCGACGCCGGCATCGACGCGTTGCAGGGCGAGATTGAGGAAAGGTCGGTGCTGACCATCGCCCGGCGCCAGCCGATGGCGGTCGATCTGCGCGACATCGTCGGCGCGCTGCGTTTGGCGAGCGACCTCGAGCGCATCGGCGACCTGGCCAAGAACATCGCCAAGCGGGTGATTGCCCTCAATGGCGAATTCCCGCCGCCGAAACTCATCCGCGGCGTCGAGCACATGACCGACCTGGTGCTCGAGCAGCTCAAGATGGTGCTCGACGCCTATGCCCGCCGCGATCTCGCCAAGGCGATGGAGGTGTGGCGCGGCGACGAGGAAGTCGACTCGATGTGCACCTCGGTCTTCCGCGAGCTGCTCACCTACATGATGGAAGATCCGCGCAACATCACCTTCTGCATCCATCTGATGTTCTGCGCCAAGAACATCGAGCGCATGGGCGACCACACCACGAACATCGCCGAGACGGTGCACTATATCATCGAGGGTCAGCCCATCGCCGACCCGCGGCCGAAGGGCGATACCACCACGATTCCGTCTTTGCGCGCCGCCGAGCTAGGATAAAGATACCGCATGAGCGCACGCATTCTGATCGTCGAGGACGAAGAGCCGCTCACCATGCTGCTCCGCTACAATCTTGAGGCGGAGGGTTACGACGTCGATACCGCGGCCCGCGGCGACGATGCCGATACCCGGCTGAAGGAAAGCACGCCGGATCTGGTGGTGCTGGACTGGATGCTGCCGGGCCTGTCCGGCATCGAACTGTGCCGCCGCCTGCGGGCGCGGCCGGAAACCCGCCAACTGCCGATCATCATGCTGACGGCGCGCGGCGAGGAGAGCGAGAAGGTGCGCGGTCTT
>JAUXXH010000002.1 GCA_030684935.1 Pseudolabrys sp.
CAAATGAGACGCCGCGCTGCTTGATCAGCCGCACAGCCTCAAGCTTGAACTCCCGCGTAAATTTTCGCCGCTCCATGATCCACCTCCGGTTCCATCAAAACACCTAACTCGGTGTCTTCGGAATCGGGTGCAGGCCAGTGCCAATTAACTTTTTAGCCGTGGACGCCGATGACCTTCTGAGCCCAAATGCATTAAATAGAGCAGCGAGCCTAGCGAGTGCCATCTCTGGTGTTTGGGACGGCACCCCGAGATACAAGCGACTAAGGCGAATTTTTAACATCTACATCTCTGCGCGAACTACCGCAGACATATTAGAACGGCTCCACCAATTTTGCCGCTGCATTGAAGGCTTAATCGTGCCATCTCCAGGTGATAGCACTCGGAAATTCAAGAGCCGAACCGAATTATTTATCGGACCTCACCATCACAAGCTGATGGAAGATATCTATAATTTTCGGAGCGCAATAGAACATCTGAACGATCATCCCAATCTCCTTTCGACAGATCGGAGCGAACGTGCTCAAATATATAAGTGGGCATATGTAGGGGAGTATATCGCTCGCGAATGTCTGGTTCGCATACTAACTAATATAGATGTCCTACGACATTTTGAAACGGATGATACCCTAAAGGAATTCTGGAAGATTGACATAAATGAACGTCAACGAATTTGGGGAGCAACCATAGAACCGCTAGTTTCAATTGCTAATTTCAATATACGACTGGTCTCCAATGATGATTTGGGGCTCAGTTCATATTAGCCCGCTGCCCGTAGTGCGGGTGAGTGCCGAAGGCGCATAACCCGCCGCCATTTTCGGCGCAAATGCAGTGGTGGGTTACGGCGCTCCGCGCCTAACCCACCCTACGAGCTCACACCCGCATCGGCCTTGACCGAAACCTGGCCTCTTCCACGATCATATAGCGCCCGAACAGACCCTCGCCGAAGCGCGCGATCGCCGCGTTTAGGCGTTGCTGTTTTAGTGCGTGCATCGCCGGATCGAGGCGTAGCAAGACGACCCCGGGCGCCTGTCCGCCGTGCCGGTAAACCAGATCGCCAAAGTCCTTGTCCTCGGTCAGCAGCAACCGTTCTTCGCGCTGTGCGCGCGCCATGACTTCCGTGTCGTTTGCGGCTGGCGCAATCTCCGCCATGTAGACGACATCATGTCCGCCGGACCGCAGCTCTGCCACCAGCGCGGCATCGATGCATTCATCGGCCAGCCAGCGCACGGCTCAGCCGTACACGAGGTCTTCGTCGGCGAGATAGTCGGCGGCAAAGGCCTGCGCCGCGAGCACATCCTCGTGCGCCAGGCGCGGATGGTCGGCCATAATGGCGTCGGAGGTCATCCCGGCGCCGAGCTTGCGCAGGATCGTCTCAACCGGAATGCGCGTGCCGCGAATGACCGGCTTGCCGCCCATAATCTCGGGATTGATTTCGATCCGCTTGTGGGACACCTGAGCCTCACTCTGCCTGTTCAGCACAATACCACAGTTCCGCAGAGGTTTCGACTGCGAAGCGACGCTGCCCGTTGGGCGGTTTTGGCGGACATCCCGCGCGGCTCGTTCGAGTTCAAGGCCGACCTCTCGGCGCCGACGGCGGAGACGTCGCTCAACTTCGACAAGCCCGTCATCCTGTATGGCGCCGCGGGCGGCCGCGCTGCGCTGGCCGGTCGAGAAGTAAGGCGCAGCCCGTCGAGTGGTGAGTGCCTCAGGCGCGTAGCCCACCGGGCCGACCGACACCATACGGTGGGTTACGGCGCGAGCAGCGCCTAACCCACCCTACAGGCCCACCCCCCACGGAACAAACGCCCCGATTCGCGCATTGCATCGCTGACCGTTGCCGCCTCTCGCGGCGCGGTAGCGAACCATCGCGGTGCGCCGTCGACGACCCCGGGAATCCTGACATGATCACCGAAGCCCCGCTGCGCCGCACCGTGCTGGCGTTGACGCTGACGGTATTCGCGCTGCCGGCGTATGGGTTGACCGCCGAGGACATCAACAAGGCTACGTTCGCACCGGTCCAGGTCGAGGCGGCGCCGGTGGCGCCCCCGATCACGCCGGCCCCGGTGGCTCCGGCAGCGCCGGCGCCTGAGGCCGCCGCGCCGCCCGCCTCCGCGGAGGCCGAGGCCGCGGCGAAAAAAATGCCCGATCCGCGCGTCATCAAGTCGCAGGTGCTGCTCGACCGCCGCCGTCTCTCTCCCGGCGCCATCGACGGCTACGACGGCGACAACTTCCGCAAGGCCATCACCGAACTGCGGCGCCGCGCGAAACTCCCCGACGCCGGCGATCTTGACGCCGCGGTTTGGGCCGCGCTCGATGCCGACGCGGCCACCGACATCATGACCGAGTACACGGTGACGGCCGCGGACGCCGCCTACCCGTTCGCGCCGACGCCGAAGGACTATGCCGAACTGGCGCAGCTCAAGATGATCGGCTACCGCACCGCCGCCGAGATGATCGGCGAGCGCTTCCACATGGACGAAAATCTGGTGCGGGAGCTGAACCCGACGATCGAGAACTGGAAGGAAGGCGACCGGCTGGTGGTGGCGGCGATCGACTTCGTGATGCCGAGCCTGTCGGCCGGGCAGACCAGCTCGAAGTCCGATTTGCGCGCGGCGCGCATCCTGGTCGAGCGCGGCCGCGGTGCGGTCACCGCGTTCGACGCGCAAGGCGAGGTGCTGGCGATTTATCCGGCCACCGTGGGCAGCGCCGACACGCCGACGCCGGATGGCGTCTACACCGTCAAAGGCGTGGCGCGGAACCCGACTTATTCGTACCGGCCCGACGTCAATTTCAAGCAGGGCAACAACACCGAGAAGCTCACGCTGCCGCCGGGCCCGAACGGCCCGGTCGGCACGGTCTGGATCGACCTGTCAAAGCCGACTTACGGCATCCACGGCACCCCCGAGCCGTCATCGGTGTCCAAGAACGCGTCGCACGGCTGCGTGCGGCTGACCAACTGGGACGCCGAGCACCTCGCCTCGATGACGCGGCCGGGGGTGAAGGTGGAGTTCGTCGAATAAGCGGCGGCGAACCGCTTACTTTCTGACCTTCTTGTCCGCCGCTTCCAGCATCTTCTCGACCGCATCGCCGTCGGCGGCGGCCTTGATCGCCGCGGCGAAACCGGGACGCAATGCTCCGCATTTCGATTTTTTCGAGAACGCCACATACATGCCGGCCGACACCAGCTCCTTGGGCAGGAACACAACGCGGTCGCTCAGGCCGAGGCGGCGCGCCTCGTCGCGGCCGGGATAGAGGCCGATGATCAGGTAGTCGGCCTGCCCGGCCATCAGCGCGGCGAAGGCCTTGTCGACGCCTTCGGCGCGCGCCACCGTCAGGTCGGACTTGATAAAGGCGTCGAGCTTGTCGCCATAGCTCTCGCCGGCATTGGTGATGCCCTTGCGGCCTTTGAGGTCGCTCCATTCGCCGAGCGCGAAGCCGCCATCCTTGCGCACCACGACCGCGACCGGATCGGTCATGAAGGGCGGCTCGACATAGTCGAGGTAGACGGCGCGCTGGTCGTTCTTGTAGATGCCGAAAATCACGTCGGCCTTGCCGTCGCGCGTCGCCGCCTGCGCCGCCTCCCAGGAGCCGAAATCCTTCGAGGTGACGGTCTTGACGCCGAGCTGCGTGGAGATGCCGCGCACCAGCTCGGGCGCGGCGCCGATGATGGCGCCCTTGTCGGCCCAGGCCACCGGCGGATAGGACGGATGGCCGGTCATGGTCAGCGCCGTGCAGGCCGCCTGCGCCATCGCGCCGGACGGCGCCGCCAGCATCGCCACGGCCACAGCCGTTAGTCCCATCGAACGCGCGTTCATCGTGATTCTCCCTTGTGAGCGGCGACCGTAGTCGGTGTCGGGGCGATCGACGGGGTATCGGCGTACTTCGATGGCTTATCGTTAGCGGACTCTCTCCAAACACCGTCGCTTGCGCCGGCCAGGGAACTCCGCACGCGCCGAAGCGTTGACTGCCATTGACCTGAACCTGAGAGGCCACCCATGACCACGGGCACCTGGACGCGTCTGCAGATCGCCGCGCTGATCTATTCGATGACCAACGCCGTGATGTTCGGCGCCGGTCTGATTGTGGTGCTGATGACGCCGGCATTGAACGAGAATGCGGGCTTCTGGATTGCCACCGTGGTCGTGGTGAGCCTGGCGCTGGCGGCGCCGTTCGCCTGGCTGATCGCGCCGCGGCTGCAGGCGCGCTACTGGCGCCGCCGCATGCTGGCCGAGCCCTCGCCGCTGGCACAGGCACCGACCCGCCCGTTCTGAGGCGGGATGACAGCCGCCAACCAGGTGACAATGTCGGCCCTGACCCGCATATTCGGCTTCGTTGCCTGACGTCAGCGAAAGCCGGTTTGCGTGGCCAAAGCCAGATCAGTGTCGAAGACCAAGCCGGAGCCCGCACCAACGCTGGGCCAGCCCGACCACCCGCTCACCCGCGCCGAGCTCTGGAAGCTGGAGTTGCGGCGGCTTTACGAGGCGGCAACGCCGGCCGGCTACCGCTTCCGCTACGCGCTGCTGGCCTTCGATATTCTGACGGTCATCTTCATCGTCGCCACCTCGTTCATGCCGCGTTCGCGCACCGTTGAGGTGCTGGATGTGCTATTCGGCCTCGTCATTTTGGCCGACTTTTCCGCCCGCTTCTTCATCAGCCGGGCCCGCTGGCGCGACCTCCTGCATCCGGCCACCTGGGCCGACATCGCCGCCATCGTCTCGTTCCTGGCACCGATCGTTGGCGAAGGTGCCGGCTTCCTGCGCATTTTGCGCACGCTGCGGCTGCTGCGCACCTATGCGCTGCTCGTTCGGATGCGCGCCGACAGCCGCTTCTTCCGCCAATACGAAGACGTCATCTTCGCTGTGACCAATCTCGGCGTCTTCATCTTCATCATGACCGGGATTGTCTACGAGACTCAGCACTACACCAATCCTGAAGTGCGCCACTACGCCGACGCGCTGTATTTCACTGTCACCGCGCTGACGACGACCGGCTTCGGCGACATTACCCTGACTGGCACCGCCGGACGGCTGATCTCTGTCGCCATCATGATTGCCGGCGTCACGCTGTTCTTCAATCTGGCGCGTGCGCTGATCAATCCGAACAAGGTGCGCTTTCCCTGTCCCGAATGCGGCCTGCAGCGCCACGACGCCGATGCCGTGCACTGCAAGGCCTGCGGCATTGTACTGAACATTCCCGACGAAGGACGCGTATAACGCCATGGCCAAGGTCCGCGACAATCCAGCCCTGAACCGTTTCGAGATGGACACCGACGCCGGCGTGGCCTTCGCCACCTATCGCCGCGACGGCGGCGTCCTCACGGTCCTGCATTCCGAAGTGCCGGCGGCGCTGAAGGGCCGCGGCCTCGGCTCGGCGCTGGTGCGCGGCATGCTCGACCTCGCCCGCGCCGACGGCTTGAAGGTGCGGCCGCTGTGCGGATTCGTCGCCCGCTATATGACCGCGCACCCCGAATATGCGGATTTGCGGCAATAGCCTCACATCTGTGCGCTCCGCCTAACGCTATCTTTACCGTTCGGCAAGACATTGGGCGCGTCACGTCCCGTGTCAGGAGTATCCGTTGGATTTCGGCGCCGGTTTTGAGTTCCTGTTCGGCCAGATCGGCAGATTGCTGTTCTCGCTCGGCTCGCATTTCTCGCTGACCTCGCTCGGCGCGGCGCTGGCCATTGCGGTGGCGTTTTTTGTCGGGCAGCGCCTCAGGCGCGGCCGCCGCCTGCGCGCGCGCACGATCTGGCGGGCGCTGTTTCCGAAGCGGATCATCGCGAGCAAATCGAACGAAGCCGACATCGGCTATCTGTTCTTCAACGTGTTCGTGTTCGGTCTGGTGTTCGGCTGGGCGGTGCTGTCCTATCAGTTCATCTCCAACGGCATGATCTCAGGCCTGGTGACGCTGTTCGGCCCGGTGACGCCGTCCGAACTGTCGCCGTGGATCGGCCGCGCCGTCATCACCGTGATGCTGTTTCTCGCCTATGAGCTTGGCTACTGGTTCAATCACTGGCTCAGCCACAAGGTGCCACTGCTGTGGGAATTCCACAAAGTGCACCACAGCGCCGAGGTGCTGACCCCGCTGACCAATTTCCGCGTCCACCCGGTCTACGCCTGGATCTTCGCCAATATCCTCGCCGTCTCGACCGCGATCGCCAATGGCTTCGGCAACTACATGTTCGGCGACACCACCTATCAATACGCCTTCAGCGACACCAACATCATCCTGGTGTTGTTCGTCCACACGTATGTGCATCTGCAGCACTCGCATATGTGGATCGCGTTCCGCGGCGTGCTCGGCCGCATTTTCATCAGTCCGGCGCATCACCAGGTGCACCACTCCGGCAACCCGAAACATTTCGACAAGAATTTCGGCAGTTGTCTGGCGCTGTGGGACTGGATGTTCGGCACGCTCTACATCCCGGACAAGAAGCGCGAGCCGCTGACCTTCGGTTTTACCGGCGATCCGGACGCCCACACCGTCAAGGGCGAACTCGTCAATCCGGTGATCCGGGCGGCCGGCCATCTCAGGCCGCTGTGGCAGCGCCGTGAGGGTTCGCCGGCTCCCGACCTGTCGCCGCTGACCGAACGCAAGCAGGCGTGAAGCGTCAGCCTGCGTCGTGCCCCAGCGCCTCGACCTCACGCAGCCACTGCTGGCGCTTCTCGTCGCCGGCGGCCGCGATCATGCCATAGAGGGTCGAGCGCACCGGGCGGATGCCGATGAAGTGCAGGATGTTGCGCTTCAGCAGCTTGAGGGCGTGGGCGCCGTAAAACCAGCGGTAGATCAGTCCCGGCATCCCCATGGTCATGATCACGCGGGCGGACTTGCCGCTGAATACCTTCCAGTCGGCCTTGCCGGCGCTGTCCTGAAACTTCAGCAAATCGGGTTGCAGCACGCGTTCAAGGAATCCCTTCAGGATCGCCGGCATGTCGCCGCACCACAACGGAAAGATCAGCACGACATGGTCGCAGGCCAGCAGCGCCTCGCGCGCCGCGACGAGGTCGGGCTCGAGCGGCTGGGGCCGGCGATAGCCTTCGCGCAGAATGGCGTCGAAATTCATCTGCGCCAGCACGAACAGCCGCGCCTCATGGCCGCCACTCTCCGCACCGCGCTTGTAGGCGAGGCCCAACGCCTCGCTGTAACTGCCGGTCATCGAATTGCCGACGATTATGGCGATTTTGCTCATGCCTGTTCCCCGCTGCGTGGTAATTCTAGCCAGGCCGCCGCTCCGCGGTTTTGACTTGCCGCAATCTCCACCGCTTGGGTGCCCCTTTATGAAGCCACGCACCGTCATCGTCCGCGACAAGATGCAGTCGGGCTACCGCTACACCCTCACTGCCGCGGCCGGGCGCGGGTTCGATCCCGAATTCAAGCCGGAGCTGACCCCGGCCGAGATGCTGAAGCTCGGCGTGTTCGGCGGCAAATACATGACCGATTGCCGGAAAGAATTTCCCAAGGCCTGGTTCGCCGGGGCGAAGCTGTCGCCCGAGCGGCGCGATCCGTCGCTCAATTATTTCGGCATCGACGCCAGCCAGCCGCTGTCGGAGTGGCGGCGCAAGGGCTGGATATATGACGACGATCCGCGCGGCTGGTTTCAGTGGTATTGCCGCTACTACATGGGACGCCGCATCGCGGACGAGGACAAGCGCCAGATCGGCCGCTGGAAAGCGATGCGACGGCACATCCGTCAGGTCGAGATGAACTGCGAGCGGGGCGATCCGTTCTGCCGGCCGCGCCAGCGGCAGGCTCTCTTGCACTGGGCCTATGACAGCCGGAAAATCTGACAATGATGCATTGGCCCGCGACCGCATGACAAAGAATGCCGCGCCCGACCGCGCGGCCTGGGCACGCGCGATGTCCGACCCGGCCGCCTTTGCGCACGAACAGGCGCAACTCGGTCAGGTCTGGACCCTGCTCGGCCTGACGACCGACATCCCGAACGACAATGACTGGTTCCGCGCCACGCTCGGCGGACGGTCGGTATTCGTGCAGCGCTTCGGCGACATGATCAAAGGCTTCGAGAATGTCTGCCGGCATCGGTTTTTTCCGTTGCGGACCAGGGACAGGGGCAACGGCGTCATCCGCTGCGGCTACCATCACTGGCAATACAACAAAGACGGCCTTGCGGTCGGCATCCCGCATTGCCAGGAGCTGTTCGGCATGACGCCGCGCGAACTCGGCGCGCGGCTGACGCCGGTCGAGATCGCCACCTGCGGCATGGCGATATTCGGCCGCTTCGCGGCGCCGCACGCAACCGAGACGCTCGAGCAGTATCTCGGCGACGGCTACCTGATAATCCAGGCGCTGTGCAATCGCACAACGCCGCCCCATCGGCTGACGATCAAGGCAAAGGCCAACTGGCGCGCGCTGTTTCATATCGGGCTGGACGACTATCACCTCGTCGCCGTGCACCCCAAGACCTTCGGCAAAGACGGATACCTCAAACAGGACACCGTGCGCTATTTTCGCCTCGGCAGGCACAGTGCCTATTTCAACGGGACGGAAAACGATGCCATCGTCTCGATGATCGCCCAGTGCCGCGACGGCACCTACCGGCCCTACGGCTATCGCATCTTCCAGTTCTTTCCCAATGTCTCGATCGTTCAACTGCGCGCGCTGAAGTCCTGGTACATCCTGCTGATGCAATATATCGCGGTTGCCCCCGACCGGACCGAGGTGCGCATCTGGTTTTATCCGGCGCCGTTTCCGGCAACCGACAAGTCATGGCTGGCCTCGCTGGTCCGGCGCTATCTCGAGTTCTGGATGCCGCCATTTCTCTGGGCCTATGTTCGGCGGGTCATTCGCGAGGATGCCTCGGCTTGCGAGCAGGGCCAGACCGTGGCGCACCAGATCGACGGCCTGCCGATCCTCGGGCGCCAGGAAGAACGCATCGCCTGGTTCGAAGAAACCTATGCGGAGGCCATGCAGGCGCCGCCTCTTCCGCCGCCGCCGATGGCCTCCGGCGTCTCTGATAGCGGCGGGCATGTCGCAGTCGCGTTCACAAAGGACAATAAATAACCGGTTAGACGGCCGTGCGTGCTCTTGGCGCCCGTTGAACCGTCCGCGCGCGGACCGCATCCACCGCCACCACCAGTAATCCGGCGGCCAGCACCTGCCACGCCGGACGGATGCCGACCTCGATATCGAACGCCGTTTCCAGCACCAGCAGCGGCGACACCTTGAAGGCGATGGCAACGCCGACCGCCTCGCCAATAAGCGTCAGCAGCGACACGACAACGCCCAGCGCCAGCAGGCTCAGCGTCGTCAGTTCGCCCGTGCCCTGCCACCAGCCTAAGAGCCGGTAGCCGATCAGCCACAGGAACAGGCCGGCGGCGAACACCGCCACCGTCAGGTCAGCCTTGGTCTGCTGGAAGTAGTGCACCAGCGCCAGCAGCGCGATCAGGTAGGTCGCCTGGTGCAGCCGGCGCCAGCGCAGGCCGCCGAGCCGCCGCACCATGCCGTCGGTCGAGGTCACGGCCAAAGCCGCCAGCCCGACAAATGCGATGCCGCCGACGATCAGGTAAACCCGCTTGGTGATCTCGGTGAAGAACTTGCCGACGTCATAACTCTGGTCTGCAAAGAACAGCGCGATATGCGCCGCGGCGTACAGGAAAGTGCCGACACCGAGCATGCGCCGCACGTCGATCAGGTTGGCATAGCGCGCGATGCGGCGGAATGGCGTCACCGCCAGCGTGACGCCGAGAAACACCAGCGCCCAGAACCCGGTGCGATGGATCAGGTCGTTGAGCGGGCGCGCACCGCCGGCAATGGCGCCGGCGTCGACCAACGCTTTCGCCAATGGCAGCAGAAGCAAAACCAGCACGGCAATGCGCAGCGGCGACAGCCGTCCGCGGCGGTCACGCCATAATTCCCACGTCCCCGTCATCACAGCAGCATCATACCGCATCGCACAATTTTCTGTCTCCGACTCTGAAACGTGTGTTAGCATTTTTGTCATTGAGCGATTCGTCACAATCCGATCACGCGATTGCGACGTGCGACTGCCGCCGCAGGCCTCGACCAGCGGCAGCCCATCCGGGAGGAAGAGGAGGAGCAAGAACCGAATATTTTGTAACGCCGCGCCGGGCCACTTATCAGGAGGCCACCGATGTTACGGACTTTGGTTCGCTCGCTTCTGTTCTTGTCTTTACCGCTGTTCGGCACCGCCGCCCTCGCCCATGACAGCTGGATCAGCCGCGGCGGCTTCAAGAACGCCGGCGGCGAATGGTGCTGCGGCACGTATGACTGCAAGGCCTATACCAAGGCGCAATCCACCTCGGTCGGCTGGGTGCTTGACGGCGAACTGGTGCCGTTCGACGAAGCCATGCCGGTGCCGCCGCCGGATGGACAGGTCACCGTCTGCCGCAGACCCGACGGCACAAGGCGTTGCGCGTTCGGGCTGAAGCCGGGTCTGTAATTTTCGTTCATGACGTGTGCGGCTATACCCGCGGCAGCGGCCGGCCGCCGGCGGCGTTCGACGGCACCTTGACCCAGGCTTCGCCGTCGAGCACCGCCTCGCCATCCACCGAACAGGTGCAGGTCAGCCGCGCGCGGAATTTTTCCGGCATCAGTTCGGCGACCGTGACGTCGACGTCGATGGTGTCGCCGATCTTCACCGGCGCTCGGAAATTCAGCGTCTGCGAAATATAGATGGCGCCCGGCCCCGGCAGCCGCGTGCCGAGCACGGCCGAGATCAGGCTGGCGGTGTAAAGCCCGTGGGCGATGCGGGTGCCGAACGGCGTCTTGGCGGCGAAGTGTTCGGACAGATGGATCGGGTTGCGGTCGCCGGTGACCTCGGCAAAGCCGACGACATCGGACGAAGCGACCGTCTTCGACAGCCGCTCGCTCATGCCGACCGACAGGTCCTCGAAATACAGCGTCCGCAAGGTCAGCATGCTCAGGTCTCCGACGCGATCCGTGCCCGGCAGATCCACCACAGAACGCCGATCAGCACTACATTGATCAGCGCCAGCACCGTCAAGACGGCGATGGTCGCATCCGCGCCGCTGACCTGGATCAGCCAGGCGCCGGCCGACGGCGCCGCCGCCTGAACGATCAGGCTGGGAAAGGCCAGCTTGCCCATCAGCCGCGGAAACCGCACCGGCCCGAACAGCGCCAGCGGTAGCGTGCCGCGGCCGATCCAGGAAATGCCGTAGCCCGCGCCGTACAGCAGAATGACCAGCAGCAGGAACGGGAAATAGCCAAGGAGCAGCAGCAGGCCGATCGCCATCAGCGCGCAGCAGGCGATCATGGTCCAGATCGGGTGGTAGCGATTGCCGAACAGCCGCTCGATCACGCGGGCGCCGACCTGGGCCGGGCCGAACAGCGCGCCGAGCGCGACGGCGCTGGCATAGTCCAGCCCCCTCGCCTGCAGGAAGATCATGAAGTTGACGATGACGATCGACCCGATGCCGGCGGCGATCGACAGGATCAGCGCCAGCAGCGCGAAGATCGCGGTCTCGTTGTCAAGGCGCGCCGGTGCCGCCGGCGATCCGTCGGCATTCGACGCCGCCGTGGCATCGGGATGCGCCGGGGCCTTCTGCACCACCGCCATCTGCAGCGGCAAGGCGACGGCCAGATGGATCGCCGCATAGACCAGGCAGGCATAGCGCCAACCGATGTGCTCGATCATGAAAGCGCTGAGCGGCCAGCAGACCGTGCTGGCAAAGCCGCCGAACAGCGTGAGGTTGGTGATCGACTGGCGAGCGCCGGCGCCATACATGCGTCCGAGCGCGGCAAACACCGCGTCGTAGAGACCGGTGCCCATGCCAAGGCCGATCAGCACCCAGCCCACGAGATAGACCGGCAGCGTCGGCGCCAAACCGGCGATGGCCAGACCCGCGGTATAGAACAGCGAACTGGCCAACAGCACCGGCCGGCCGCCGTGGCGATCGATGATGCGGCCGACCTGTGGCGAGATCAGCCCGGCGCACAGCAGCGCGATCGAGGTGCCGCTGACCACCCAGGCCAGCGACCAGCCGGTATCGGCGACGATGGCGACAGCAAATACGGCCGGGAAATAGAACGACGTGCCCCAGGCGAGGATTTGGACGACGCCAAGCGCCGCAACGACGGCGCGCCGGTCAATCGGGCTTGCAGCCTGGGCCAAGACAGCGGGCCTTAGCGGCCGCGGCCTGAAAACGGCACAGGTCGCGACAACATCGGCATGAATCCACCCCCCATTTGGCGGCAATCTACACCCAGCAAGGCGACGCGACATCCTCGGGCAAGCGGTGAATTCGAACCGTTTTGGCCTTCAAATCGCAACCGATGCAGTAAACGCATACGGCCGCAGGGCTGAAAGCAAGAAGATCGTGCTCTTTAAGGGGAATACGAGCGCAAACGGAGGAATTTCTCGCTTCCGCAGCACGAGGCCTCGGATTCGAGGCCGAAACTGGGTATTCGGAAAACTTTTCCTTCCTAAAACACCGGAGTTTCGGTGCTATTTCGACAATTCGATCATATTAACAGTTAGTTAAGTCATGCGTTTTACGCAGTGCTGCACCGCAACAGTACCGCTTTCTAAAGTTCCCAAACGAGACTACTTTCCGGTCAACGAGATTCATCGGCGCAGGCCGGTGACATGACCAGAAAGAGAACGACCATGCTGACCTCCATCATTGGCCTCATCCACTCCTGGAAGCGTTACAACCAGAGCTTGGCCGAACTGTCCCGCCTCGGCGACCGCGAACTGGCCGACATCGGCATCAGCCGCTCGGACATCCCGCGCGTGGCCTGGAACGCCGCTCACCAAGACTAAGCTGCCGCCGTAACGGCAATACTTAAAAAACGCTCGCGCATCTCGCGCGGGCGTTTTTTGTTGCCCGAGACGCCTCAGTTCAGCGTCATCCAGCGCGCCAGCGGCATGATCTCGGGGGCCTCGCCGTAGGCTCTGGTCCAGGAATCCACTGTCCAGCGGGTATCCGTCGCCTTTTCCCGGATCACGGCCGACACATGCAGCGGCCTGCCGTCGATCAAGAGGCCGCGCGACACCGGTACATCGACGGTGTGGTGGCGCATCAGCTTGAGCTGGTCCAGCACCAGTAGCAGGCTGGTCATGTTGCGGCTTGAATCGATACAATCGAACTGGCCGGAGTCGAACATGTGACGGACGCCGGCGCGCGCGACGTGGCCCTGCGTTCCCGCCGCGCTGCCGATGCGCCGGTCAAACCAGGCGCCGGCCCGCCCCAGCGCCTGCCGCTCGGCCGCCGCGGAGGCCTTGCCGGCGTTCAGCAGCCGCGCCAGTGCGGCGCGGTCGCCGTCGGTGAAGGCCACCTCCGCGCGGTAATTGCAGTCGAAGCCGTGACACACATGCAGCAAAGTTGGCGTCGGCGGCAGCATCGAATAGGCGCCGTAGGTCGCGGCAATGACGTCGGCGCGGCTGGCGGCCACGGCCGGAACAAAGCCTGGAACCGAACAGGCGCTGAACAGCACCACGGCCGCAACGGCTTTCAACCGTGCCTTCACGCGACAATCCTTCCTCAGTGAGCGCTGGAATGGAACCATTGCTGCCGCTGGCTCGACGTCGTATCCATCATCCGATGGCACCAGATCAAATTCAACCCGTTCACATCATCGGCGGCGGCCTCGCCGGTTCCGAAGCGGCCTGGCAACTGGCCCAGAGCGGCGTGCCGGTGACGCTGCACGAGATGCGTCCGCTGCGCGAGACCGCCGCGCACAAGACCGACGGCTATGCCGAACTGGTCTGTTCCAATTCATTCCGCTCCGACGACAAGGACCACAACGCCGTCGGCCTGCTGCACGCCGAAATGCGGCGGCTGTCGTCGCTGGTGATGCAGACCGCCGACCTCAACCAGGTGCCGGCGGGCGGCGCGCTGGCGGTCGACCGCGACGCGTTTTCCGCCGCGGTGTCGGAAAAGCTCGCCGGCCATCCGCTGATCACGCTGGAGCGCGGCGAAGTCACGGTGCCCCCGGACGCGTGGGACAGCGTGATCATCGCCACCGGGCCGCTGACCTCGCCCGATCTCGCCGCCACCATCCGCGGGCTCACCGGCGAGGATGCCCTCGCCTTTTTCGACGCCATCGCGCCGATCGTGCACAAAGACACGATCGACATGGATCAGGCCTGGTTCCAGTCGCGCTACGACAAGGCCGGCCCCGGCGGCTCGGGCGCCGATTACATCAACTGCCCGCTGTCCCGTGAGCAATACGACGCCTTCATCGACGCGCTGCTGGCCGGCGACAAAACGTCATTCAAGGAATGGGAAGCCGACACGCCCTATTTCAACGGCTGCCTGCCGATCGAAGTGATGGCCGAGCGCGGCCGCGAGACCTTGCGTCATGGACCGATGAAGCCGTTCGGCCTGACCAATCCGCGCTCGCCCGATGTGAAGTCCTACGCCGTGGTGCAGCTCCGCCAGGACAACAAGCTCGGCACGCTGTTCAACATGGTCGGTTTCCAGACCAAGCTGAAGCACGGCGAGCAGGTGCGCATCTTCCGCACCATTCCCGGACTCGAGAATGCCGACTTCGCCCGGCTCGGCGGGCTGCACCGAAACACCTTCCTGAATTCGCCGAAACTGCTCGACGGAACGTTGCGGTTGAAGGCGCATCCGCGCTGGCGCTTCGCCGGCCAGATCACCGGCTGCGAAGGCTATGTCGAATCCGCCGCCATCGGCCTCCTGGCGGCGCGCTTTGCCGCCGCCGAGCGCCGTGGCGAGGCCGTCGTGCCGCCGCCGCCGACAACGGCCCATGGCGCGCTGCTGGCGCACATTACCGGCGGCCATATCGACGCCATCGACGCCGGCCCGTCGTCGTTTCAGCCGATGAATGTCAACTTCGGTCTGTTCCCGCCGATCGCGGAGCCGCCGTCCTATGACCGGGAGGGCCGCAAATACGGCCGCGGTTCGGCCAAGAACCTGGCCCGCAAGGCGCAGCTCAGCCAGCGCGCGATGGCCGATCTTGAACGGTGGATCGGCGGCGACCTGCCGGCCGCCGCGGCAGAATAACTACGCCGCAAATATCCGGCGCGGATCGCGCGCGGCGCGCCATAACAGCCATTGGCGACGCCAGGCCGGCAGCGGCTCGAACCGGAACGGATCGGCCCGCTCCATGCG
Source organism: Pseudolabrys sp. (assembly GCA_030684935.1). GTDB lineage: Bacteria > Pseudomonadota > Alphaproteobacteria > Rhizobiales > Xanthobacteraceae > Pseudolabrys. Next base: position 15,079 of record JAUXXH010000002.1, read on the forward strand.
GCGCAGCAGCGGGCCCACCAGCGCCACGGGCAAGAGCGCCGGCAGGATGTCCGCCGGCGCGGATTGGAATGTGCTCTGCGCCGCGTTGAGATGCTGACGGGCGATGTCGCGCAGTTCGGCCAGCGCCGCCTCCAGCACCCCACTCGTCTGCCCCGCGAAGATCGTGTTGGGATCGGCGCCGTGGCGATCCAGCAGATCGAGCGGCAGATACAATTGCCGCCGCGCCGCATGCTGACCGAACCGGCTCAGCACGTGACCGAGCGCGTAGGCGACGCTGACATCCAGCGTCAGCAGGTCGGCCGGCGGCGTGCCGGCCTGAAGAATGCCGGCGGCCATGGCGAAGACCGGCGACTGGGTGCGGATGCCATAGAGTTCCAGCGCATCGATGCTTGGCATCGGCTCGTCGTACAGATCGAACGTATGCGCGTCGATCAGTTCCAGCAGCGGTGCGGAGACAAAGCCGTAGTGGCTGAGCGTATCCAGCAAGGCAGCCGCCACCGGATGCGCCGCCGCCTCGCTGGCGCGCTCGCCGCCAAGCGCCTCGCGCCACCATTGCAGCCGGATCTCGCCCGGCATCGGCTCGCGCGCCACATCGCGCACCCGCGCGATCTCGATGTTGAAGGCATAGAGCGCGAACAAGCCGTTGCGATGCGCGGCCGGCGCGAACAAGGCCGCCAGATAGCGGTCGCGATCGGCCTCGCGCACCAGCGCCGTGCAATGCTCGTAATTCGTCTGCATTGGATTGTTATAGCTCAATCGACGGCAATCAGACCGGCGCCGACGCGGCGGCCCTCGCCGAGCAGGATGTTATAGGTCTGCGCGGCGGCGCCGGTCGTCATGCTGTCGACAGACAGCCCGGCGTCGCGAAACCGCTGCCGCAGGTGAGCGGGCAGCGGCCAGGGGTCGCGGCCCGCCCCGATCAGGAACAGATCGAGCGCCCCGGCCCGCGCCAACACCGCCGCCAGCGCCGCTTCGTTCAGGTCGCTTTTGTCGGAAATCGCCCAGGCCCAGATGCCGTCCGGCAGGCACAGCAGCGAGCCCCGGTGCGACATGCCGCCGAAGCGGAAACCGCCATTGCCGTAGGAGTCGATCGGCGCCGGAGCCGGCAGATGCGGGGCGTCGGTCCCGCCCGCCATCGTTACGGCCGGGCTTTCTTCTCGTCGTCGCCTTTGCCGTGTTCGCGGCCATAGCCGACGCCGAGATAGATCAGGATCGGCGCGGCGATGAAGATCGACGTGTAGGTGCCGACCAGCACCACGCCGAACAGCATGGTCGCGGCAAAGCTGTTGATGGCCTGACCGCCGAACAGATACAGCGCCAGCAGCGCCAGACTGGTGGTGACATGGGTGATGATCGAGCGCGACAGCGTCGAATTGATCGACGCATTGAGCATATCCGGCATCGGCATGCGCTTGTAGCGCCGCAGCATTTCGCGGATGCGGTCGTAGATCACCACGGTGTCGTTGAGCGAATAACCCAGGATGGTGAGCAGCGCGGCGATACTGGTGATGTCGAAGTCGATCTGCACCAGACACATGAAGCCGATGGTCAGCACCAGATCGTGCACGTTGGCCAGCATCGCCCCGAGCGCGAACTGCCATTCGAACCGGAACCACAAATAAATCAGGATGCCGAAAATCGCCAGGCCGAGGCCGATCACGCCGTAGGACAGGAGTTCATTGGACACGCGAGGTCCGACCACCTCGACACGGCGGTATTCGAGCTCGGCACCGAGCGCGGCGCGCACTTTCTGCACCGCCACCTGCTGGGCGGCGTCGCCGCCCGGCTGCTCGGCGACACGGATCAGCACGTCGGACGGCCCGCCGAACTGCTGCAACTGGACGTCGCCGAGTTCGAGCGCGCTCAACGTCGCACGCATCTTGGCGATATCGGCCGGGCCGGACAGCGAGCGCACCTCAAGCAGCGTGCCGCCCTTGAAGTCGATGCCGAAGTTCAGCCCCATGAAGAAATACAGCGCGATCGCGACGATCGACGCCAGGGCCGAAATAGGAAAGCTGATGCGCCGGAAGCGCATGAAGTCGAATTTGGTGTCGTCGGGAACGATACGAAGCAGGCGCACGGGCGATTCCTAAATGGGCACGCGTTGCGGGCGCCGCCAGCGGACCCACGTGGCAACAATCAGCCGCGTCACGGTAAAAGCGGTGAATACCGTGGTGAGAATGCCGATGCCGAGCGTCACGGCGAAACCGCGCACCGGGCCGGTACCGATGTAAAACAGCACCGCGGCGGCGATGAAGGTGGTGATGTTGGAGTCGAGAATGGTCGTCAGCGCGCGGCTGAAGCCCGCATCGATCGCATTGATCGGGGTGCGGCCGGCCCTCACCTCCTCGCGTATTCGTTCATAGATCAGCACGTTGGAATCGACCGCGATGCCGACAGTCAGCACGATGCCGGCGATGCCGGGCAGCGTCAGCGTGGCATTGAGCAGCGACAGCACGCCGAAGATCATGCAGACATTGATCGCGACGGCGATGTTGGCGAAGACGCCGAACAGCCCGTAGGTGGCGATCATGAAAATGACGACCAGCGCCGCGCCGATATAGGAGGCCATCTGGCCTTGCTCGATCGAATCCTGGCCGAGGCCCGGACCGACGGTGCGCTCCTCGATGATGGTCAGCGGCGCCGGCAAGGCACCGGCGCGCAGCAGGATGGCGAGATCGTTGGCGCTCTGCACCGTGAAGCTGCCGGAAATCTGCCCGGAGCCGCCGATGATCGGCTCGCGGATCACCGGCGCCGAGATCACTTCGTTGTCGAGCACGATGGCGAACGGACGGCCGACGTTTTCCTGGGTCGCCTGCGCGAAGCGGCGGGCGCCCGCGGTGTTGAAGCGGAACGACACGATCGGTTCGCTGGTGCGCTGGTCGAAGCCGGGCTGGGCGTCGGTGAGTTCGGCGCCGGAAACCAGGACGCGCCGTTCGATCACATAGGGAGTCTTCGGCGCGGTGGAGCTGTAAAGGATTTCCGATTCAGCCGAAACGCGGCCCTGGACCGCCTGCTCCGGAGACATCGACATGTCGACCATGCGGAAGTCCAGCTTGGCGGTCCGGCCCAGCAATTCCTTGAGGCGGGTCGGGTCCTGCAAACCCGGCACCTGCACCAGCACGCGGTCGATTCCCTGGCGCTGGATCAGCGGTTCGACGGTGCCCAGTTCGTTGACGCGGCGCTCGATGATCTGGATCGACTGCTCGACCGACTGGCGAACCCGCTCGACGACCGCCGGCTCGGTGACGGTCAGGCGGACCAGATTGCCTTCGTTCGAAACATTCAGGTTTCGCTGGCCGGAGGAGCCAAGAAGTCCGCCGAGCGGCTGCGACAACTCGCGCAACTTGACCAGCGCCGGTTCGAGGCTGGCATTTTCGCGGATCCGGACCTCGACGGTATTGCCGCGCACCGCCAGGCCGGTATAGCCGACGCGCGCCTCGCGCAGCACGCGGCGGACGTCGTCGCGGACGTTTTCGACCTGTTCCCGGCGAACGAAGGCGCTGTCGACTTCAAGCAGGATATGCGAGCCGCCCTGCAGATCGAGGCCGAGCACAATGTGGCGCTGGGCCCATTTCGGCCAGCTGCTCACGGTCTTTTCGGACAGGAAGTTGGGAAAAGCGAACATGCAGATGACGAATGCCGTGAGCACGATCGCCGCCGCTTTCCACCGCGTGAAATAGAGCATGATATCCTTGATGGCCCGATTGGGGCTCGAAAAGAAGCCGGCCTACTTGGCTGCGGCTTCGTCCTTCACCGGCTCACCCTTGGCGCGAACGTCGGTGATCATCTGCCGCATCTGGCGAATGCGCACGTCGTCCGCAATCTCGACCTCGATATAATCGTCATCGACCACTTTGGTGACCTTGCCGATCATACCGCCATTGGTCACCACGGTGTCGCCGCGCCGGACGTTCTTGACCATCTCCTGGTGCGTCTTCACGCGCTTCTGCTGCGGGCGCAGGATCAGAAAATACATGATGACGAAAATCAGCACGAAGGGCAGCAGCGACATCAGCACGCCGCCGTCGCCTCCGCCGCCGAATTGCGCATATGCCGGCGTAATGAACATCGAAGCTTCCCTTGGTTTCGCAACGCGCCGGCCAACGTCCCCAGACTCGGCCTCAGCGGGCTTAATTTCGCGCGGACTATAGCGGCCGCCGCCCCAATTGCAACGGCGCAACACCCCTGGAAACCGCCCATTTCGGGCGGTTTTCGGGCACCCCGGCTTGCGGCGGCGGGATGGCCCCGCTAAGAGCAGCGCAATCGTCGAAAGTAGCCCGCATGCGCAAACCGAAAACCAAGTCCCAGGCCGGATCCCAGGCCAAGCCTCAGGCGAAATCCAAGGTTACAGCCAAGCCGGAAAGCCGGGCCGCCTCGAAAGCCGGGACGGCCACAGACACCGCCCTGCTGGCCCGGATCGCCACCGCGCTGGAGCGGCTGACCCCGGCGCACAAGGTTGCGCCCGACCTCGACCAGGCTGATGCCTTTGTCTGGCACCCGGACGGCCGGCTGGCGCCGGTGGCGCGCGTCAACCGCGTCGACATGTCGCTTCTCAAGGGCGTCGACCGGGTGCGCGACCTGCTTCTGGAAAACACCGAACGTTTCGCCAAGGGCCTGCCGGCCAACAACGCGCTGCTTTGGGGCGCGCGCGGCATGGGCAAGTCGTCTTTGGTCAAGGCCTCGCACGCCACCGTCAATGCCGACTTTGCGCGCGCCAGCAAGAATGGCCCGCTGAAGCTGATCGAAATCCATCGCGAGGACATCGAAAGTCTGCCGGAGCTGATGGCGATCACCCGCGCCTCGCGCTACCGCTTCATCGTGTTTTGCGACGACCTGTCGTTCGACAACGACGACACCAGCTACAAGTCGCTGAAGGCGGTGCTGGAAGGCGGCATCGAAGGCCGGCCGGACAACGTGATCTTCTACGCCACGTCGAACCGGCGCCATCTGATGTCGCGCGACATGATCGAGAACGAGCGCTCGACCGGCATCAATCCCGGCGAAGCGGTCGAAGAAAAGGTGTCGCTGTCGGATCGTTTCGGCCTCTGGCTCGGCTTCCACCGCTGCAGCCAGGACGAATACCTCGCCATGGTCGACAGCTATGTCAGCCATCACAAGATCCCGGCGGAAGGCGAGCAGTTGCACCGCGATGCGCTGGAATGGTCGACGACGCGCGGCTCGCGCTCCGGCCGCGTCGCCTGGCAATTCGTGCAGGACCTGGCCGGCCGTCTCGGGGTTGAGCTGAACGCCGGCCACCGGTCGTAGCGGACGCCGCGCCGGTGCCGCGCGCGGCCGGGCAACCGATCCTTTGAGTGTCGCCATGAAGCCCTTGCCGGATTTCGATTTCACCGTGACCGAGCGCTTCCTGCGCTATGTCGCGATCGACACCCAGTCCGATCCCGCCTCGGCGGCCACGCCGTCCACCGAGAAGCAGAAAGACCTCGGCCGCCTGCTGGCCGCGGAATTGCGCGACATCGGATTGAGCGATGCGGCGCTCGATGAGCACGGCTACGTTTACGCCACGCTGCCGGGCAATTCCGACAAGGCCGTGCCGGTGGTGTGTTTCTGCTCGCATATGGATACGTCGCCGGATTGTTCCGGGGCAAACGTGAAGCCGCAGATCGTGCGCAATTACCAGGGCGACGACATCCTGCTGCCCGCCGATCCGAGCCAGGTGATCCGCGCCGCCGAACATCCCGCGCTGGCAAACCAGATCGGACACGACATCGTCACCAGCGACGGTACCACCCTGCTCGGCGCCGACAACAAGGCCGGTCTCGCCGAAATTGTCGACGCCATGCGCTACCTCGTCAACAATCCCGAGGTCCGCCACGGCACCATCAAGGTGCTGTTCACCCCGGACGAGGAAATCGGCCGCGGCGTCGACAAGGTCGACCTGACGCGCCTCGGCGCCGATGTCGCCTACACCATCGATGGCGAGACCGCCGGCACCGTCGAGGACGAGACGTTCTCGGCCGATGCCGCGGTCCTCACCATCCAGGGCGTCAGCGCCCATCCCGGCTTCGCCAAGGGCCGCATGGAGAATGCGATCCGGATCGCGGCGCGGATCGTCGACCGGCTGCCGCGCGACACCTGCACGCCGGAAACCACCGAAGGGCGCGACGGCTTCATCCATCCGCACGGCGTCAGCGCCCAGCTCGACCAGGCCACGTTGAAGTTCATCCTGCGCGACTTCACCGAGGCGGGCCTGCGCGACAAGGCGGCGCTGCTGGAGCGGACGGTGCAGGAGGTAATGGCAGAGTTTCCGCGGTCGTCGTACCGGCTTGAGGTCACGCCGCAATACCGCAACATGAAGGAAGTGCTCGACCGTCATCCGCAGGTCGTCGCCAACGCACTGGAGGCGGTGCGCCGCGCCGGCCTCAATCCGGTGAAGAGCAGCATCCGCGGCGGCACCGATGGCTCACGGCTGTCGTTCATGGGCCTGCCCTGCCCCAACATCTTCGCCGGCGAGCACGCCTTCCACTCGCGGCTGGAATGGGTCAGCGTTCAGGACATGCAGGCGGCGGTGCGCACCATCGTGCACCTGGCGGCGCTGTGGGAAGAGCGGGCGTGAGGTGCCGGGCCGGACTGGCGAAATCTGGTGGGCGATGACGGACTCGAACCGCCGACATCCTCCGTGTAAAGGAGGCGCTCTACCAACTGAGCTAATCGCCCGCAGCCGAGGGTGTATCGCCTTTCGGCGTTGAGTGGCAAGCTTGGGGGACCGGCCGGATCAAACGAAAACGGCGCCCGCGCGGGCGCCGTTTCCTTGTCGGTTAATCGGCCGCCGCTTAGTGCGCGGTGATGCCGTCCTCGTCGATCGCGGGCTCGCCCGGGGTGGCGGCGGCGGCCGCCATCTTGGCGGTCTCCTCGTCCCAGACGATGGCTTCCGGCTTGCGTACCAGCGCATGGGCGATCACCTCGTCCATGCGGCTGACCGGAATGATCTCGAGGTGCTTCTTGATGGTCTCGGAGATTTCCACCAGATCCTTGGCGTTCTCCTCCGGGATCAGCACCGTCTTCATGCCGCCGCGCGCGGCGGCCAGCAGCTTCTCCTTCAGACCGCCGATCGGCAGCACGCGGCCGCGCAGCGTGATCTCGCCGGTCATGGCGACATCGCGGCGCACCGGGATGCCGGTCATCACCGACACGATGGCGGTGACCATGGCCACGCCCGCCGACGGTCCATCCTTGGGCGTCGCGCCTTCCGGCACGTGCACGTGGATGTCGCGCCGGTCGAACATCGGCGGCTCGATGCCGAAGGCGACCGCCCGCGAGCGGACGTAAGACGCCGCCGCCGAGATCGACTCCTTCATCACGTCACGCAAATTGCCGGTGACGGTCATCTTGCCCTTGCCGGGCATCATGGCGCCTTCGATGGTCAGCAACTCGCCGCCCACATCGGTCCACGCAAGACCCGTGACCATGCCGATCAAATCCTCGGCCTCGATCTCGCCGTAGCGATACTTCGCCACGCCCAGATAGTCGGCCAGGTTCGCCGCGGTGACCGCGATCGACTTCTTCTTCGAAGTCATCAGTTCCTTGACCGCCTTGCGGATCAGCGTCGACAGCTCGCGCTCGAGCGAGCGGACGCCGGCCTCCCGCGTATAACGGCGGACCATCAACAGCAGGCCCTCATCGTCGATCGACCATTCCTTCGGCTCCAGGCCGTGCTTGGCGATCGCGTGCGGAATCAAATGCTTGCGCGCGATCTCGACCTTCTCATCCTCGGTGTAACCGGCGATGCGAATGATCTCCATGCGGTCCATCAGCGGACCCGGGATGTTGAGCGTGTTGGCCGTGGTGATGAACATCACGCTCGACAGGTCGTAGTCGACCTCCAGATAGTGGTCGGCGAAGGTCGCGTTCTGCTCGGGATCGAGCACCTCGAGCAAAGCCGACGACGGATCGCCGCGGAAATCGGCGCCCATCTTGTCGATCTCGTCCAGCAGGAACAGCGGGTTCGAGGTCTTGGCCTTGCGCATCGACTGGATGACCTTGCCGGGCATCGAGCCGATATAGGTGCGGCGGTGACCGCGGATTTCAGCTTCATCGCGCACGCCGCCGAGCGAGACGCGCACGAATTCGCGCCCCGTCGCCTTGGCGATCGACTTGCCGAGCGAGGTCTTGCCGACGCCGGGAGGCCCGACCAGGCACAGGATCGGTCCGGTCAGCTTGTTGGCGCGCGACTGCACCGCGAGATACTCGACGATGCGGTCCTTGACCTTCTC
>JAUXXH010000018.1 GCA_030684935.1 Pseudolabrys sp.
GGCGGAGAGGAAGGGATTCGAACCCTTGATACAACTTTCGCCGTATGGCGCTTTAGCAAAGCGCTGCCTTCAGCCACTCGGCCACCTCTCCGGTGCCGGTCTTATGCCTTGAATCGACCGGCAGGGTCAAACCGGAAGGTGCGTGCCCCGCGTGCCACGGGGTCGGTCAACCCATATACATATAAGGAGAGCCATAAGGCCTAACTCGGGTTCCGATCCCGCAGGCGCGGCGAGCCGCGGTGAAGCGCAGAGAAGCGGGTGCCGCGCCCTCGCTGCGAAGAAGCGACGGCAGGCCGGTTCGAAGTTTCTTCCGATTCTCCGCCACCATCGAAATTGCGATCATGGATCCGGTCACGATCATAACGCCGTCAAGCGCGCTCCGCTTATTGTCGATGCCATAATGCGCGGGAGCCCGATTCCGCTGGTGAGAGATCGTGGCCAACACCAGCGCGATCGTTCGGCATCATCTTGAAGCCGAAATGGGCGAGCGAGGTGAGATCCAGCAATTGCCGCCCGTAAAATTACGAGGCGTTTTCGAAATGCCTCCGCATCAGGACCGGCCCGCGCGTCGGAACAAACGAGCTGGCGCCGTCCTAGTGCGCGGTGATCCAGGCGCGGGCCTCGCGCTGGGCAACGGCGATCTCGACCTCGGACATCAACTCGGCGACCTCGCGACGCAGCCGAATCGCGTCGGAGCGGCCTTTCAGGGCGGCGAGGTTGAACCATTTATGCGCGGCGACGAGGTTGACCACCCCGGAACGGCCGCTCGCCCAGTACAGCCCGCGCTCGAACAACACGTCCGGAATCGCGCTCGATTGCACCGCCGTTGCCGTGTCCAGATCGATGTGCCCCTGAATCATCTGACATCCCCTTTTTTGATTGTTGGCCGCCCTCCCCCGAGCGCGGCTCCCGTCCACTTGTCAAAACGCCCCGTTAGTCCCTCGCCGTTTGCCGGCTTGTTGGGATGATCATGACCGATCAAGTTTGAAGGGCAGTTTAAGGTTCGCGATGAATCCGACGTAAACGCCGGATCCGCGCCGGCGGCGGCAAAATCGCAGAAGTGTTTTGTTCGTGCGGGTTTCCGTGCATTTGCGGAATTTGGTTTACCCTGGCATTTCGCCAAACGATAACCATCGGAGCGTCTTGTGCTCCGGATGCTGCGCAACGCGATCAGCACGTTGACGCGCGCGTTCCATCCGCCATGGCATGCGCCGGGGGCGCGTTGCAGATCGGGGCCCATGGCGACGACGCCGTCGCCCGCGCGCTATGCACCGCAGGTGAGCAGATCGACAATGTCTCGGGATTTTGGGTAGTCCGGAGCGCCACGCATCATCTGCGGCGGCGCAAGAGAACGAGGGCGTCGGCGAACACGTCAGGACCAGATTTCACTTGGGCCTCAAGACCACTCGGGCTTTGAGACCGCCGGTGAAATTGCGGATCATTAGATTCCGCACCGAACGAAGAAAGCTTGTTTCTTCTGCCGGACCGGTTTTCGAAAGAGCGAGCTCTCCTGAAAGGACGATCCAGCCGTTTGACCTGATGTCTCGCCGACACCCTCTTTCGTCGAAAGAGCCGCCTGAGTGAGGATCCGCTTCCAGGAAGCAAACCGTTCCGAAGGCTCTAAGGACGTGCCGGCATCAAGCCGCCGGCAATTTTTGGAAGCGAAAGTTACTTCTTCTTCTTGGCGACCTTGCGGGTCTTCTTCGCAGTCTTCTTCACTGCGCTCTTCGCCTTCTTCGCCTTCTTAGCTTTCTTGGCCATGTTGCCCTCCGATGTAGAGATGACTTAGTCGCTGCGTGCACTCGGGAATCGAAATGCACGCATTCCGAATACACCAACACATGCAAAAAAACAGTGTCTCGCTTAAGGAAGTGTTGACGCGCATGTATGAGCGCATGTCCCGCGTGTTCGCCGACGACACTCCACTGCATTCTCGCAACGATGCGGAAAGTGCGTGAAAACGCTGCATCGACGAATGTCAATATCGCTGCAAACACTATAAAAGAAGGTGTTTTCGTCATTCACGCAGGGCGTCGACGAGGCGTGATGGAGGTCGTCGCGACTCACCTTTGCCGGCTGAAAACGCGCTACGCGGACTCTGAGTCGCGATTTTTGGCAACAAATAAATTTTCATGCTCACCGGCTTCGCGTCTCATCGGCGCTCGCCAAAACCGGATTTTTGCGCGAATCGCCGGCGCTGATTCGCGGCGCGATTTTTGGTCTGCGGCGACTGCATCGACGATCATGGTGAACGATCGGTGCACGCGTCGATGCGTGAAGCAAGACGGCGGCGATGCAGCCGGTCGCGCGGCGCCGTCGTTCAGATGCCGAGCTTGGACTTCAGCAGATCGTTGACCGCCTGCGGATTGGCCTTGCCGCCGGACGACTTCATCACCTGGCCGACGAACCAGCCGGCGAGTTGCGGCTTGGCGCGGGCCTGCGCCACCTTGTCGGGATTGGCGGCGATGATCTCGTCGACCACCTTCTCGATCGCGCCGAGATCGGTGACCTGCTTCATGCCGCGGGTCTCCACCAGCGCACGGGGATCGCCGCCCTCGGTCCAGACGATCTCGAACAGGTCTTTTGCAATTTTGCCGGAGATGGTGCCCTCGCCGATCAGATCGACGATGGCGGAAAGCTGTTCGGCCGATACCGGCGAGCCCGTAATATCCCGGCCTTCCTTGTTGAGACGGCCGAACAGCTCGTTGATCACCCAGTTGGCGGCGAGCTTGCCGTCGCGGGCCTTGTCGGCAAGTCCGGCCAGCACGGTTTCGTAGAAGTCCGCGCTCTCGCGTTCGGCCACCAGCACGCCGGCGTCGTAGGACGACAGGCCGAAGTCGGCGATGAAGCGCGCCTTCTTCTGGTCCGGCAATTCCGGCAGGCCGGCCTTGATCTCGGCGACGTAAGCTTCGCTGAACTCCAGCGGCAGCAGATCAGGATCCGGGAAGTAACGGTAGTCATGCGCGTCTTCCTTGGAGCGCATCGAGCGGGTCTCGCCCTTGCCGGGGTCGTAGAGCCGTGTCTCCTGGTCGATGGTGCCGCCGTCCTCGATGATTTCGATCTGGCGCCGCGCCTCGCATTCGATGGCGTCGCCGATAAAACTGATCGAGTTGATGTTCTTGATCTCGCAGCGGGTGCCGAGCGGGCCTCCCGGCTTGCGCACGGAGACGTTGACGTCGGCGCGCAAGCTTCCCTTCTCCATGTCGCCGTCGCAGGTACCGAGATAGCGCAGGATCGAGCGCAGTTTTGTCACATAGGCCTTGGCCTGCTCGGCGTCGCGGATATCGGGCTTGGAGACGATCTCCATCAGCGCCACGCCGGACCGGTTGAGGTCGATATAGGACAGGTTCGGGCTGCGGTCGTGCAACGACTTGCCGGCGTCCTGTTCCAGATGCAGCCGTTCGATACCAACGGTGGCGGTCCGGCCGCCGTCCAGTTCGAGCACCATCTCGCCCTCGCCGACGATTGGCGAAAGGTACTGGCTGATCTGGTAGCCCTGCGGCAGGTCCGGAAAAAAGTAGTTCTTGCGGTCGAACACCGAGCGGCGATTGATCTTCGCGTTGAGGCCGAGCCCGGTCCTGACAGCCTGCCTGACGCATTCCTCGTTGATCACGGGCAGCATGCCCGGCATCGCGGCGTCGACCAGCGAGACATGGCTGTTCGGCTCGCCGCCGAATTCGGTCGAGGCCCCGGAAAACAGCTTTGCGTTCGAGGTGACCTGGGCATGGACTTCGAGCCCGATCACGGTTTCCCAATCGCCGGTGGCGCCCTTGATCAGTTTGCCGATTGCCGCACTCATGCTCTTCCTCCGAGCAATGATAACACCATCCGCTCCCATTCGGTCTCGATCGAATCCTTTGCGACCGGTTTGCCCGCCTGGCGGTACCAGTAGCCGGCGTTGCCGAGATCACCCTCGACGCGGTGCAGATAGGCGTGGACCCAGGACCCGTCGGCGCTCGCCTCGTCCTGGGCGATGCCGTGTGCCTGATCCCAATTGCCCTTGGCGGCCCACCAAAGTGCCGCCAACGGCGCGGCGAGATCCGGCGCGGGGGCTGCGCCCGCCAGGCTGGCTTTGAATTCGGCCATCGTCACCACCACCTCGCCGGAGTGAAGCGGCCCGCCGCCTGCTCGATCACCTCGCCGAGCGAGAACAGCGTCTCTTCGTCGAACGGACGGCCGATCAGCTGCAGGCCGAGCGGCAAGGCTTGCGCATCCCGGCCCGCGGGAACCGCGATCCCCGGCAGCCCCGCCATGTTCACCGTCACCGTAAAAATGTCGTTGAGGTACATCTCGACGGGATCGGCGCCCTTCTCCCCGACGCCGAACGCCGCCGACGGCGTCGCAGGCGTCAGGATGGCGTGGACGCCCTTGGCAAAACAATCCTCGAAATCGCGCTTGATCAGGGTACGCACCTTCTGCGCGCGCAGGTAATAGGCATCGTAATAACCGGCCGAGAGCACATAGGTGCCGATCATGACGCGGCGGCGGACCTCGGCGCCAAATCCCTCGGCGCGGGTGTTCTCGTATTGCTCGCCGATCGAGCGGCCGGGCACCCGCAGGCCGTAGCGCACCCCGTCGTAGCGCGCCAGGTTCGACGAAGCCTCCGCCGGCGCCACGATATAATAAGCGGGCAGCGCGTATTTGGTGTGCGGCAGCGACACGTCAACCAGTTCGGCGCCGGCCGCCTTCAGCCAGGCCGCGCCCTCGCTCCAGAGCTTTTCGATTTCCGCGGGCATGCCGTCGAGGCGGTACTCCCTGGGAATGCCGATCTTCATGCCCTTGACCGATTTCCCGATCGCCGCCTCGTAGTCCGGCACCGCGCGGTCGACCGACGTGGTGTCCTTGGGATCGTGACCGGCCATCGAGCGCATCAGGATCGCGCTGTCGCGCACCGTGCGCGCGATCGGGCCGGCCTGATCGAGCGAGGACGCGAATGCGACGATGCCCCAGCGCGAACAGCGCCCGTAGGTCGGCTTGATGCCGACGGTTCCGGTGAACGCGGCCGGCTGGCGGATCGATCCGCCGGTATCGGTCGCGGTAGCCCCCATGCAGAGCATCGCCGCCACTGCCGATGCCGAACCGCCGGACGAGCCGCCGGGCACCAGCGCGGTGTTGGAGCCCTCGCGCCGCCAGGGATTGACCACCGGGCCGAAGCACGAGGTCTCGTTCGACGAGCCCATCGCGAACTCGTCATTGTTGAGCTTGCCGAGCATGACGGCGCCGTCGCGCCAGAGCTGCGAGGTCACGGTGGATTCGTAAGTCGGCACGAAATTGCCGAGGATCTTCGAGCACGCCGTGGTGCGGACGTCCCTGGTGGCGAACAGATCCTTGATCCCGAGGGGAATGCCGGCCAGCGGACCGCCGTGGCCTTTGCCGATTTTGGCGTCGATCGCGCGGGCCATGGCGCGGGCCTGATCCGGGGTCTCCATCACGAAGGCATTGAGTGCGCGCGCGGCCTCGATCGCGCCGAGATGGGCGTCAGTCAGTTCGAGCGAGGTAAAGGACTTGTTCGCGAGGCCCTCACGGGCCTCGGCGAGCGTCAGCGATGTCAAATCGGTCATTTATCAACCGGGCTGCAGAAGAACGGAGACAGCGTCTTGTCGTTGGCCGGGTCGTCCTGCTTGCGGGTCCTGTCGGAGGCTTCGAGCGCGTCGAGCACGGCATCCATCGCCTTGTCGGGATCGGCGGCCTTGCCCTGCCGTTCCATCGCGTCGAGGTAGTTCATGTAGGCCTGATAGGCCTTTTCATCGTCGCAGAGCAGACACATCGGATTTCCCGTCTCGGTACAAACTCTATTCTCCGGCGCGTTTCACTGACGCGACCGCCAGGTTACTCGACGACCTTCGGCACCAGGAAGAAATGACCGTCGGTGGCCGGCGCGTTCCGGACGATATCGTCCGGGATCCCGCCGTCGTTGACCACGTCCGGCCGCTTCTTCATTTCCATCGGGGTCACCGAGGTCATCGGCTCGACACCGTCGACGTTGACCTCGCCGAGCTGCTCGACAAACGCCAGCATCGCGTTCAGTTCGCCCTGCAGATGGGGAACTTCTTCGTCGGTAACCGCGATCCGCGCGAGATGCGCGATACGGCGGACAGTGGCGGCATCGACGGACATATATAAGGCCTCTGGCGGCAAATTCAGCCCGCCGTATAGCAGAGGCTCCTTTTGCGCCGCAACCGCGGCGGCCGCCTGCTCACCCCGCCATCCGGCTGAGTCGCGCCAGGGCGGCGCCGGCCAGTGCCCGGGTCAGCTCGGCGGCAGGCATTTCGCGGCCGAGCCGCACCGCCTGCCCGGCCCAAAGATTGGTGAAATCGACCTTGCCGAGTTTTTCGGCAGCCGCCTTCAGGGGACCGAGCGCGGTCGCGGAATGGGGAAATGCCGGTGCGTCGGGCGAGATCGGGCCGACTTCGCGCATCACCCGGTTGGCCACCCCGCGGGCCGGACGCCCGGTCATGACATTGGTGATGACGGTGGAATCGTCGCGGGCCTGCGCCAGCGCCGCGCGCGCCGGGGCGGATACCCTGGATTCCGGACAGCGCAGATAGGCGGTGCCGATCTGGACGCCCGCGGCCCCCAGCGCGAACGCCGCCGCGATGCCGCGCCCGTCGGCGATGCCCCCGGCGGCGATCACTGGAACCCTCACCGCGTCCACCATCTGGGGCACGAGAGCAAACGTGCCTGGCTGCTCGGCAATGTTTTCGGTCAGGAACATGCCGCGATGGCCGCCGGCTTCGGCGCCTTGCGCGATGATGACGTCGGCACCGTTCTCCTCGAGCCAGATCGCCTCCCGCACGATGGTCGCCGACGAGATCACGATGCAGCCGGCCGCCTTGACCCGCTTCAACAGCGCCGGATCCGGCAGGCCGAAATGGAAGCTGACGATTTCGGGCTTCAACTCCTCGACCAGCGCGCACATCGCCTCATCGAACGGCGCACGGCTGGCGGCATTGGCCGGCGCTGCCGGATCAAGCCCGAGTTCACTGTAATAGGGCGAAAGCCGCGTCTTCCATCCGGCCTCGCGCGCGGGATCGGCCTCGACCGGCGTGTGGCAGAAAAAATTCACGTTGATCGGCGTGGCGACGCGCTGGCGGACAATGTTGATCTGCTCGCGCGCTTTCTCCGCCGAGAGCATCGCGCAGGGCAGCGAGCCCAGCGCGCCGCCCTGCGAAGCCGCGATCACGAGGTCGGCATCCATCACCCCCGCCATCGGCGCGAGCACGATGGGAAATTCGGTCTTGAAGAGGTCGAGAAGTCGACGGTCCGGCCACATGATGTTGCTCGCTTGATCAGGCCCTCAGGGCCGTGGAAGAGTTACGCCGCCCCGACATTATCTGGTCAGCCTCGGCGACGATACGATCGACGATTTCGGCGGCCGGCGGGATATCGTGGATCAGCCCGACGGCTTCGCCGGCAATGACCGCGGCGATATCGAAATTGCCGGCCGCTTTCGCCGCGGCATAGTCGGCGGCAACCGCCTTCACGTTCTGCAGCAGTTCGATTTCCCGGCCCATCCAGCGGCGCGCATGATCGTTGATCAGGCAGCGGCCGTTGAACGGCGCCGGCCAGACGTTGTTCCGCGACAGGTCGAAGATGATGCCGCGCGTGGTGCTGCCTGCCCTGGCGGCGCAGATGCGCCGCTTGGCTTCGTCGGCGCCATCGGCTTCCTGGCTGGCGTAGAACCGCGTGCCGAGGAGAACGCCCGTTGCACCGAGCATCATCATCGCCGCCAGCCCGCGGCCGTCACCGATGCCACCGGCGGCCACCACCGGCACGCGGCCGGCGGCGAGATCGACAATCGACGGCACGAGGTCGATCGTGGTGCGCGAAGCGCCGTGGCCGCCGGCCTCGGAACCCTGCGCCACCAGAATGTCGGCGTCGGCATCGAGCGCCTGCTGGGCCATGGCTTCATCCTGAACCTGGCAGATCAATAGCGATCCCGCATATTTGATACGGGGTGCAAATGGTTTGGGATCGCCGAACGACAGCATGATCGCGCGCGGCCGCGCAGCCAGCGCGATATCCAGCAGATCGGGCTGTTTTGCCAGACTCCAGGTGATGAAACCGACGCCGAAAGGCGCGGCTTGCTGCCTGAATTTTGCCGTCTCCTGCTCGAGCCATATTCTCTCGCCATAGCCGCCGCCGAGAATGCCAAAACCGCCCGCGCCGCTCACCGCAGCGGCCAGCCGCGCGCCGGCAATCAGGTCCATCGGCGCCAGCAGCACCGGATGCCGGATACCCAACAGGCCGGTCAGGGGTGTCTCGATCGACATTTCCATTCCTCAGGTTCTGGACAGACACTGTACGTGCCGCTAGCATTCTGGATAAATGATTTCTGGAGAATGCTGTCATCTCTAGAACGAAACGGAGCCGACGCCGTGGAGTTATCCGACCTCGTGACTTTTTCGACCGTCGCGCGCCTTGGCGGCGTCACCCGCGCCGCCGCCGAACTCAACACCGTGCAATCCAACATCACGCAACGGGTGAAGGCGCTCGAGGCCGAGATCGGAACGCCGTTGTTCGAGCGGCACAGCCGCGGCATGACCCTGACCGGCGCCGGCCGCCGCCTGCTGCCTTATGCGCAGCGATTGGCCGCGCTGTCGCGCGAGGCGGTGCTGGCCGCCCGCGACGATGGAGAGCCGAAGGGGCCGCTGACGATCGGCTCGATGGAAACCACCGCCGCCGTGCGCCTGCCGTCGCTGCTCGCTGAATTCCACCGGCGCTTTCCCGCGGTGCAACTGAGCCTGCGGACCGCGCCGACCGCCGACCTGGTCGCCGCCGTGCTTGACGGTTCGCTCGACGGCGCCTTCGTCGCCGGTCCGATCGAGCATGCCGAACTCACCGATGTAACGGCATTCCGGGAAGAGCTGGTGCTGGTGACCGCGCGCCGCTGGGCGAGCCTTGCGGCGCTTCGCGCCGGCACGCCGGAATCCGGGCCGACCGCGCTGGTGTTCCGCACCGGCTGCACCTATCGGCAGCGGCTCGAGCAACTGCTGACGGAGTTCGGCTGGCCGTCCGCCGCGCGGTTCGAATTGGGCACTCTGGACGGCATGATCGGCTGCGTCGCCGCCGGCATGGGCGTCACGCTGCTGCCGCGCGCGGTGGTCGAACGCAACGATCAGAGCGCCAACATCCGCATCCACCCGCTCGACGCGTCGCAGGCGCGGGTCGCTACGATCTTCATCCAGCGCCGCGGCGCTCATCCGTACAGCGCCCTGCAAGGTTTTGTAGCTTGCCTGGAGGAAAACGGTCAGGTCATTGCCGCCTGACCGTCCGGGTATTCCGCGCGGCGAAAAGCCCTTCATGAATTTGTCGCAAATTGATCAGGCATTTCGCGCTTGCGAATGCACATTGCATCGCGGTCAACATTCGCGTCGAAAACTTTGGACGCCCGGCCCCACTACGTTAGTATGCGGCGCTAGCTACCAACAACCATGACGTCAACGCTTGGGAGGATCTGCGATGCTGAGGGCAATCGTATTGGGCTGTTCTGTCGCCGTGTTGGGTACGGTCGGAACCGCGATCGCACAAGACTGGACCAAATCGAAATGGGGACCGAACGACGAGATCGGCGCCGCCAACTACATGAAACCGGAGCTGGTCGTGAAGGCGGCGTCGCTGGTGAAAACCGGCAAGACCTACGCGCTGGGCATTCCCGTTGGCACGACGACGCCGGCCTACCCGCCGCGCGCCTTCAAGATCACCGTCGTGCAGCCCGGCCAGGCCGGCAGTCCCGGCTTGGGACCCAGCAAGACCACCTATAATGACGACATCATCGAGGGCTGGGTCGGTGTCGGCAGCCAGATCGACGGTCTCGGCCATATCGGCGTCGAGCACGTCTATTACAACGGCAACAAGCTGCTCGAATTCGCCGATCCTACCGGGTTGAAAAAGCTCGGCATCGAAAAAGTCCCGCCGATGGTGACCCGCGGCGTGCTGCTCGACATGGCGGCGCATTACAACACCGACGTGGTCAAGGAAGGCACCGCCTTCAACGTCAAGGAAATCGAGGAAGTCGCCAAGAAACAGGGCGTCGAAATCCGTCAGGGCGATGTCGTGCTGTTCCATACCGGCTGGCTCAGCCTGATCGGCAAGGACGACAAGCGCTTCGGCGCCGGCGAACCCGGCGTCGGCGTCGAAGGCGCCAAGTACCTGGTCAGCAAGGGCGTGGTCGCGGTCGGCGCCGATACCTGGGGCGTCGAGGCGGTCCCGTTCGAAACCAAGAATATCTTCGAGGTCCATCAAATCCTGCTGCCGATGAACGGCACATACATTCTCGAAAACATGGACACCGCCGAACTTGCCAAGGACAAGGCCTATGAGTTTCTGTTCGTCCTCGGCCAGCCGCGCTTCAAGGGCGCGGTGCAGAGCATGATCAACCCGGTGGCGATCCGCTGACACAAGCAGCGGAGTTCGGTCTTCCTTCACCTCTCCCATGGAGAGGTGAAGGAGTGCCTTTGCGTGAGTACCACGGCGCGTGGTAAGCGAACGCCATGCCCGCTCTCATCCTGCCCCTGATCGAAGCTGTCGCGCATTGGCCCGAGCGCGGCGCGCTGGTCGGGCTTGACCTCGGAACCAAGACCATCGGCGTCGCGGTGTCGGATCCCGATCGCAGGCTCGCGACCGGGGTCGGCACCGTCCAGCGCAAGACGTTCACGTCCGATGCGGCGCGCCTCGTCGCCATTGCCGCGGAGCGCAGCGCCGTCGGCTTCGTGCTCGGCCTGCCCGTCAACATGGACGCCAGCGAGGGACCGCGCGCGCAGTCGACCCGCGCCTTTGCCCGCAATTTTTCCAGGCTGACTGATCTGGCGATCGGCTTGTGGGACGAGCGGCTGTCCACCGCGGCGGTGGAGCGGGAGCTGATCGGAACTGACATGAGCCGGGCCCGGCGCGCGGAGGTGATCGACGAACACGCCGCGATCTACATCCTGCAGGGCGCGCTGGACCGGCTGATGACGCTCAGCGACAGCCGCAGAGGCCGCTGAAGATGGCGCTGGTGGTTGCGGCGCTGCTGCCGGTGTTCCTGCTGATCGTGCTGGGGTTCGCGCTGAAGCGAAGCCTGCTGCGGCTGGAGACGCAATGGCACGGCCTGGAGCGGCTGACCTATTACGTGCTGTTCCCGGTGCTGCTGATCCAGACATTGATAAAAGCCGATCTCGCCACGGTGCCGGTCGTGGGCGTCGGCGGCGCGTTGCTGCTCTCGGCACTGCTGATGTCGCTGCTATGCCTCGGCCTGCGGCCGCTGCTGGCGCGATGCGCGGTCGACGGGCCGGCCTTCACCTCGATCTTCCAGGGCGCCACCCGCTGGCAGACCTATGTGGCGCTCTCGGTTTCCGGCAATCTCTATGGCGACACCGGGCTGGCGCTGGCCTCCGTGGCGATGGTCGCGATCATCCCGCTGGTCAATGTGTTCAGCGTTGCCGTGCTGGCGCATTACGCCTCCTCCGAAAGGCAATCGGTGCGCGCGGTCGCCATGACCGTGGTGCGCAATCCCCTGATCTGGGCCTGCGCCATCGGGCTTGCCCTCAACGTCCTGCACGTGCCGCTGCCGCGCATCTGGCATGAGGTCGCCGACGCGCTCGGCCGCTCCTCGCTCGCGATCGGCCTGTTGGTGACGGGAGCAGGACTGCAGCTTGCGGGAATGTTTCGCCCCAGTCTGGCGGCCAGCGTCGCGGTTTTCCTCAAGCTGATCCTGATGCCCGTGCTCGCGATCGGGCTGGCGGTCTGGTTCGGCGTCACCGGTTCCAGTCTCGCGATCGTGGCGGCGTGCGCGGCGGTGCCGACGTCGGCGAGCGCCTATGTGCTGGCGCGCCAGATGGGCGGCGACGCCCCCCTGCTGGCGCAGATCATCACGCTGCAGACCATATTGGCGGCCATCACCATGCCCATCGCGATCGCGCTGGTGGCGTAGACCGTCATTCCGGGGCGATGCAAAGCATCGAACCCGGAATCTCGAGATTCCGGGTCTGGTGCTAGCGCACCATCCCGGAATGACGATCATCCCAGACCTAGCCGCTTCCCGCCAGCCAGATGCTCTGCAGCGTCGCGGCGAAATTGTTGACGCCGTGCACGACCACGGTCAGCCAGGTCGAGTGGTAGCGATGGCGCAGCCAGCCGAACAACAGCCCGATCGAGAACACCTGGCCGAAAAAGAACCAGTCGTATTGCAGATGCAGCGCGGTCCATACCAGCGCCGACAGCAGAATCGCGCCGGGCACTCCCAGAAACGATTCCGACCAGCCGCGGTAGAGAAAGCCGCGCGCGAAAAACTCTTCCGAGATCGGGGCGGCGACGCAGAACGCGATCAGCAGCAGCCACAGCGCGCCATCGGCGCGGGCCGATTTCAGCACGTCGACCATGAAGCCGGGCGCGACCTCGCGCCCCAGCGCGCGCGACAGCAGGTCCCAGCCGCCGACCAGCACCACCAGCGCGACGATGCCGATCGCCAGATGACGCCACGACGGCCAGCGCAGCGCCAGGTATTCGGCAAACGGCGTGCGCGACAGTTTTGTGGCGATCCAGATCGCGCCGAGTGCGGCGGGCAATCCCATGATCACGGAGAGCGAAATGGTCAGACCGCCGCCAACGACGTGGATCGCGGCCGCGAGATCGAACGGCCCGTCCTGTCGCAGCACCAGCCATGCCACCACCACGAGCTGACCGGCAAACAACGCCAGGAAGATGAACAGGCCCCACAGCGTGGTGCCCCAGAATTTCCAGATCCGCGGCGGGTGTCTGGCCGGCGTGATCGTGACCGGCGGGCTTGCGGGGTCCAGGGAATCCATCAACTGACTTTCACAATGAGTGATCGTCATGGCCGGGCTTGACCCGGCCATCCACGTCTTTCTTTTCAGAAAGCAAGACGTGGATTCCCGGCACAAGGCCGGGCATGACGAGATGAATCACGGCAGCGCCCGCTCCAGCAGTCCTCTGATATCGTCACTGGCGAGATCGACCGCGCCGTACATGCTGGCGTGATTGCCGGCAAGCCTTGTCGCCGCGAACAATTCCGCAAGTTTCGGCGAGACCTGATTGAGCGCCGCCGCCGCCGCCAGCAGCGCCAGCTTCTCCACCGCCAGCCTTGCGACGCGCTCGCCGTCCGGCCGGCGAAACGCCTTCGCAACGAACGCCACCGTCTCACTTGCGCCCGGCAGGCCCTGGGTTTCGCCAGCGAGACCCTGCAACACGGCAGCCGCCGCCTCGGCCTCGCGCGACAGCGCGCGCAGCACGTCGAGGCACATCACATTGCCGGAGCCCTCCCAGATCGCATTGACCGGAGATTCGCGATAGTGCCGTGCCAGAATGCCCTCCTCGACATAGCCGTTGCCGCCGAGGCACTCCATCGCCTCGTACAAAAAACCCGGCGCGCTCTTGCAGACCCAGTATTTTATCGCGGGCGTCAGCAGCCGCATGTAGGCCGCCTCATTGGGATCGTGAGGCGCGCGGTCGAACGCGCGGCAGAGCCGCATCACCAGCGCGACCGACGCCTCGACATGAAGCGCCATGTCCGACAGCACCGCCTGCATCAACGGCTGATCGGCGAGATGTTTCTGGAACACGCTGCGGTGGCGGGCGTGATGCAGCGCATGCGCCAGCCCCGAGCGCATCAGGCCGGCGGAGGCAATCGCGCAATCCTGACGCGTCAGCTGCACCATCTGGATGATGGTGCGGATGCCCTTGCCCTCGTCTCCGACCCGCTGCGCATAGGCGCCGGCGAATTCCACCTCGGAGGAGGCATTGGAGCGGTTGCCGAGCTTGTCCTTCAGCCGCTGGAACTGGACCGCGTTGATCGAACCGTCGGGCGCAAAACGGGGCATGAAGAAACAGGTCAGCCCCTCCTCCGCTTGCGCCAGCACCAGAAAGGCGTCGCACATCGGCGCCGACATGAACCATTTGTGGCCGGTGATGCGATAGGAATCACCGTCGCGGTCGGCCCGCGTCATGTTGGAGCGCACGTCGGTGCCGCCCTGTTTTTCCGTCATGCCCATGCCGAGCGTCATGCCGCGCTTGGTCGGCCACGGCGCGAAGCTGGGATCGTAAGCGCGGGTTCCGATGACAGGCATGGTTTTCGCCAGCAGATCCGGCTGAACCGCCAACGCCGCTACCGCCGCGCGCGTCATGGTGATCGGGCACAGATGCCCGGTCTCGACCTGCGCCGCCATGTAGAACTTTGCGGCGCGCACCACTTCAGACGCGCCACCGGCCGGCCTGCCCTGCGCGTCCCAGGTCGAATTGTGCACACCGGCCCGCGCGCTGTGCATCATCAGCTCGTGATAGGCCGGGTGAAACTCGACCTCGTCGCGGCGGTTGCCGCGCGAGTCGAAGGTCCGCAGTTTGGGGGTGTTCTCGTTGGCGATGCGGCCACGCGCCGCCATCGCGGCGGAACCCCAGTTCCTGCCGAACTCGGACAGTTCCCTTTCCGCCGACGCCCCGCCATTGGCCGCGACCGCCTCGGCCAGCGGCCGATCCGCCGTGAACAGGTCGACGTCCTCGAACGGCGGCGACTGGTTGAAGACCTCGTGGGTCGCGAAGGAAGGCTGGGGCATGATGGGCTTCCGGCTGCATCTTCTGGAGCGACGCGACTCTATCTCATCGCCGCCTGATCGGAAAATCATACGCCGGCCCGCCAGCGCCCGGCATCGAAAAGTGCCACCACTCCTTCGAATAGTTGACAAACCCCTGCTTCGCCATCGCGGCCACCAGCAGGTTGCGCCAGCGCCGTTGATCCGCCGTGATGCTCCGCGCCGCGGTGTGGGACTTGACGTCGGAGCAGTCGTAACCGGTGCCCATGTCGACGCCGCCCTCGGGCGCACGGGCGCTTTCGGGCGCGGTGCAGTCGGCATAGGTCTTGGCGGGATCGAACGCGGCCGAATTGTCGGCGGCAAGGTCGACCAAAGTGAGATCGAGTGCGGCGCCGGTGGAATGCTGCGAACGTTCGGCGATATAGCCGAGCCGGAACAGGTCCTTCTTGGCGAGCGTGGGATTATAGCGCCGCTCGGCCGGCGTCTCCCGGCCGTTCTGCGCCCACACCACCATGTCGCGCGATGCCCGCGCCGGCCGGTAGCAGTCCAGCATCTTCAGCGACAGCTTCTGCTTCGCCAGTTCCGCCTGGACGGTTTTCAGCGCCAGGCCGACGCTCCGCTTCACCACGCATTCGGCGGAGTCGTATCCCGAAAGCCTGCGGCCGACGAAATTGTTCGGCCCGGCATAGCGGATGTCCTGGAGGATGGTCGGATCGATGTCGCGCAGGAACACGAAGTCGCCGGGCAGCGTTTGCGCGCCAGCGGCTGTCGCGAAAACGCTGCAGGCAATTAGCGCGGCGCTGAGTATATTCAGCGCGCGGCTCACTGCACCCGCTCCGAATTGACCACCAGTTTGGAGATCGCCGTGTCGGGATATTTGTTGCCGGCCCAGACGTCGTCGATGATGAACTTGACCCAATAGGCCCTCACCGGCTTGGGCAGCGTCAGCAGTTCCGGCCCGAAGCGATCCGGCACGATCAGCGTCTGGGTTTCGCCCTGCGAGAACACCGCCCGCAACTGGCGCACGCGGTTGTTCTTGCGGAAGATGTCGTTGCTCTTCTGGTAGCCGTTGCGCACCACGATCGAACGCACGGTGCGCAGGCCGTCGAATTCGATCGCGATCCACTCGCCGATGCCCTGCCCCGGCTGACCTTCCACCCAGGCGGCGCTCTGCGGCCCCTCGAACAGGTTTTCCGGTCCATAGGAATTGCCGAACTGCGGCTTCAGCACCGAACTGACGCAATAGGTCTCGGCGCCTTTGCGCGCACAGCTTTCGCCCGGAGAACCCGGCCGCGGCGGACGCAAAGCGCGTTCGGTCTCGGGCGGCTTCGCCGCGAGAGCGATCGGCGCTGTGACAGGCTCCCGCGCAACATTCTCGGGCGATCGGCCCGCCAGGTAGATGCGGCCGCCGAGGGTCTGGTCGTAATAGGCCGGGGTCTGCTCGTGCGGCGCCGGCTGGCCGCCGCCGTCGGTGGCTTTCAAGGCGAGTTCGGCCACGCGCTCGCGCACCTCGACCGCGAGATCGCCGAGATGCAGCTCCGGCCGCTTCATTTGCTCGGCGAACACCCGGGTGAACACCGAGTTGTGCGCGGGATCGTTGTTGCTCAGGCGGTCGAGCGCGGTCTGGCCGATGCCCGCGGAGTACAGCGTGAAAATCCCGCGTGCCGGCCCGGCGTCGGCGAGGCCCCTGGTGTTGCCTATCGACCGGCCGGCGGCGCGCGGAAAGGGATTGTCGCGGCAGGCGTCGATCACCAGCAGTGCGACGCGGACCGATTTCGCCTGCAACTCGGCGATCAGGTCGGGCTCCGCGATCGAGGCACCCCGCACCCGCGCTTCGGCGCCTTCGCTGACCGCCGGCACGTCGCTCGGAATCAGGTAGTTGACGCCGGAGATCGCCACGCCGTGCCCCGCGAAGAACAGGGCGGCCGTGTCGCCCGGCTCCAGTCGTGCAGTGAACTCGGCGAGCTTGTCGATCATGGCCTGGCGGCCGAGATTGGCGCCGACGATGACCTCGAAACCGAGCGATTTCAGGGAATCGGCGATGGTTCCGGCGTCGTTGACCGCCTTCTTCAGCTGCCGTTCGGGGGAAAGGTTGGGATAGAGATCGTTACCGATCGAAAGCGCGATCCGCTTCTCGGCCGTGGCCGGCGTCGCCGCAATTCCGACGCATCCCGCAAGACACCCGAGCGCCAGCAGGATGTTCGAGGCGGTGTTGAGAGATCGAGTGAACCGCCGGGTAAAATGCTGAGTATTTTCCATGGCCTGCATGCATTGCGCGCCGATTTCGCAAGCTTACCGGAAACCGCGCCGCGGAACACCACCCAATTCAGTTTACCGTGTCGGCGAAGCGCTAGTGGATAAGTCGGCAGGCGGGAATTGAAGCTTGCCCCCCATGGCATCTCTGCCTATAGCTCTCGTTTTAATGACCCCTGTATCGAAATCGACCTTCGTCCTCGGTCACCGGCATCTGCTGGGCATCGAGGGCCTTTCCGTGGCCGACATCACCGGCCTGCTCGACCTCTCCGAGGAGTATGTCGAACTCAACCGGCAGGTCGACAAGAAGCGCACCTCGCTGCGCGGCCGCACCCAGGTCAATTTGTTCTTCGAGGCCTCGACCCGGACCCAATCCTCGTTCGAGATCGCCGGCAAACGGCTCGGCGCCGACGTCATGAACATGTCGGTGTCTTCCTCCTCGATGCGCAAGGGCGAAACCCTGGTCGATACCGCGGTCACGCTGAACGCCATGCATCCGGACATCCTGGTGGTGCGGCACCACGCCTCCGGCGCGGTGGAACTGCTGGCGCGCAAGGTTGACGGCTCCGTCATCAATGCCGGCGACGGCGCCCACGAACATCCGACGCAAGCGCTGCTCGATGCGCTGACCATCCGCCGCAACAAGGGCCGGCTCGAAGGGCTGGTGGTGGCGATCTGCGGCGACGTCATGCATTCGCGGGTGGCGCGCTCCAATATCCTGCTGCTCAACATCATGGGCGCCCGGGTGCGGGTGGTCGCGCCCTCCACGCTGCTGCCGCGCGGCATCGAGCGGATGGGCGTCGAGGTCGCCCGCGACATGCGCGAGGGGCTGAACGGCGCCGATATCGTCATGATGCTGCGGCTGCAGCGCGAGCGCATGAACGGCTCGTTCGTACCCTCGACCGGCGAATATTTCCATTATTTCGGGCTCGACCAGAAGAAGCTCGCCTATGCCAAGCCTGACGCGCTGGTGATGCATCCGGGGCCGATGAACCGCGGCGTCGAAATCGACTCGATCGTGGCGGATGGCGCGCAATCGCTGATCCGCGAACAGGTGGAAATGGGAGTGGCGGTGCGGATGGCGGTGCTCGAAGCGCTGGCCCGCAACCTGCCGAACGCGTGACATCATGCTGACCGACCGCCGCCCGATCCTGCTCGCCAACGCTCGCGTCGTCGATCCCTCCCGGGATTTCGACGGCCCCGGCGACGTCCTGATCGCCGACGGCGTGATCCGCGATTCCAGGCGCGGCATCGGAGCGGCCGGCGTGCCCGAGGGCACCGACATCATCAACTGCGCCGGCAAGATCGTCGCACCCGGACTGATCGACATGCGCGCCTTCGTCGGCGAGCCCGGCGCCAGCCACCGCGAAACCTTCGCCTCCGCCAGCCAGGCCGCGGCATGCGGCGGCATCACCACCATCATCTGCCAGCCGGACACCTCCCCCGTCATCGACAATTCGGCGACCGTCGACTTCGTCCTGCGCCGCGCCCGCGACACCGCGATCGTCAACATCCACCCGATGGCGGCACTGACAAAAGGCATGCGCGGCGAGGAGATGACCGAGATCGGCCTGTTGAAGGCCGCCGGCGCCGTCGCCTTCACTGACGGCGACCGCAGCGTCACCAACGCGCAGGTGATGCGGCGCACCCTCACCTACGCCCGCGACTTCGACGCCTTGATCGTGCACCACACCGAGGATCCCAACCTGGTCGGCGAAGGCGTCATGAACGAGGGCGAGTTCGCCGCGCGGCTGGGACTGGTCGGCATTCCCAATGCCGCCGAGGCCGTGATGCTGGAGCGCGACATGCGCCTGGTCGCGCTGACCGGCGGGCGTTATCACGCGGCGTCTTTGACTTGCATCGAGTCGCTGGAAATCCTGCAGCGCGCCCGCGATGCCGGCCTGTCAGTCTCGGCCTCGGTCTCGATCAATCACCTGACGCTGAACGAGAACGACATCGGCTCCTATCGCACCTTCTTCAAGGTATCGCCGCCGCTGCGCGCCGAGGACGACCGCAAGGCGCTGGTCGCCGCCGTCAACAGCGGTTTGATCGACGTGGCGATGTCGGACCACAATCCGCAGGACGTCGAGACCAAGCGCCTGCCCTTCGCCGAAGCGGCGGCGGGTGCGATCGGGCTTGAAACCATGCTGAGTGCCGGGCTGCGGCTGGTGCATAATCAAGAGCTGACCTTGATGTCGCTGCTGCGGGCGATGTCGACGCGGCCGGCTGAACTGCTCGGCATCCAGGGCGGCAATTTGCGCAACGGCGTGCCGGCCGACGTAATCGTGATCGACATGGACGCGCCCTGGGTGGTCGATCCGAACGAACTCAAGTCGAAGTGCAAGAACACGCCGTTCGACGAGGCACGCATGACCGGTCGCGTCGTGCGCACCATTGTCGGCGGCCGCACCGCGTACGAATTCGCATGACGCTCGCACTGTTTTTCGGCCTCGGCTATCTGCTCGGTTCGATTCCATTCGGGCTGCTGCTGACGCGCGCCGCCGGCGGTCCGGACGTGCGCACCATCGGCTCCGGCAACATCGGCGCCACCAATGTGCTGCGCACCGGGCGCAAAGGCCTGGCGGCGACCACGCTGATCTGCGACATGCTCAAGGGCACCGTCGCGGTGATGCTGGCCGAGTATTTCGCCGGTTACGATGCGGCGCTGGTCGCCGGTCTCGGCGCCTTTCTC
>JAUXXH010000024.1 GCA_030684935.1 Pseudolabrys sp.
CCGTCGGCGCCTTGCTTGAGAATAAAGGCCTTCTGGGCCTCCGAAAACCGCGATGCCTTCATGGCTCTGCGCTCCTCCCAGCCGGGAATCGGCGCCGAAGACTCTAACCAAAAACGATCCAGTTTGGCGGGGGCAGATCAATCGGAGCGTGTTGCGAACTCTGTCGGTGTGAGCCCGTCGAGGCTCGTATGCGGTCGGTTGGTGTTGTAGTCGATCCTCCATTCTTCGATGATCCGCCGCGCCTCCTTTAGGTTGGTGAACAGGTGCTCGTTGAGGCACTCGTCGCGCAGCCGGCCGTTGAAGCTCTCCACGAAGCCATTCTGCATCGGTTTCCCCGGCGCAATGTAGTGCCATTCGACAGCGCGCTCTTGTTGCCAGGCCAGGATCGCATTTGATGTCAGTTCTGTGCCGTTGTCGCTGACCATCATGCAGGGATAGCCACGCAGATCGGCGATGCGATC
This sequence comes from Pseudolabrys sp., assembly GCA_030684935.1. Classification (GTDB taxonomy): domain Bacteria; phylum Pseudomonadota; class Alphaproteobacteria; order Rhizobiales; family Xanthobacteraceae; genus Pseudolabrys. The sequence continues at coordinate 462 of JAUXXH010000024.1, forward strand.
AAGCTCGCGAACGACACGCAGGCCGGTGAGCGAAGTGTCTACCACCAGGCCCAGGCATTCCCGCGTGAAGTCATCGACCAGCGTCAGGATACGGAAGCGTCGGCCGCTGACCAATGTGTCCGCTACGAAGTCCAGCGACCAACGCAGATTGCGGCCCTGAGGGACAGCCATGGGCGCTCGGGTGCCAAGCGCCCGTTTGCGGCCGCCACGCTTACGCTCGGTCAATCGCTCTTCCTTGTAAAGCCGGTAGAGCTTCTTGTGGTTGAGCCGGATGCCCTGGCGAGCTAGCAGCAGGCCGAGACGGCGGTAGCCGAACCGCCGGCGCTGCGACGCCAGCTCCTTCAGCTTGATCCGCAGTGCGCTGTCATCCGGCCTGCTGGAGGCATAGCGATAGCACCAAGCCTGGATAGAAGGCTGACGCACACCTAGAATGCTCCAGCGATTCCGACCAATATTTTGCACGAAATCATATTAAGATTGATGCCCACTTGAATCATTCGCGATCTGCGATTGGGCGGAGCTTCGATGCCTTGTCGGTGCTGGCCATGTAGGTTGGTCGGAGTCTGTTCTGATGCGTTCAAAATAGCTTCGACAACCGGATTCTCGTTAATCAATCGCGGCAATGTAGAAGTCATAAATCGACATAACTATATGCGACCCTGAAGCTCACAAAAATTCTCGAAGGGAAACACTGGCTCATAGCCGGAGATGGCTACCAACGGTAATTGATGCTGGCTTTGCCGGCATAGTATGCGGTCGTAGGCGAGAATTCGCCGTCGACGTTGGCGGCGACCGACCAGCCTTTGCGCTACTTCATCTCCACGCCCACGGACGCCAGCGCGGCATTCGCCGACGGCTGCGCCGTGTAGACGACAAACGTCGCGCCCGGCAGCGTCTGGAACGTCGCCGTCGCTTCGCGGGCGGTGTTCCAGTCATGGGCCCAGGCCAAACGCGCAAACACTGTGAGCATCGCGCCATGATCGACCAAATAAGTCCGGTCGAAGCGCGCGCCGAGCTCGCTGCGCGTCGCCGTGACGCGGCGCGAGGCGTAGCTCAGGGCGAAGGGCGATGGGCCGGAGGTGACGCGTTCGCCGAAGGCAGGCAGTTGATCGACTACACCTGGAGTGCGGCATCGAAGGCGGTTCCCTTAGGGCGCAGTGAGGCACCACCGTTCTGATGACGCCGCTGCCGCTGGCAGGTAGGTATTCCCAGGTCAGTGAAATGTCACTGACCTGGTCTCATACGATTTACAATTAAAACATGCGGCCGAATAAACGGCCCATATACATACCGTTCACCAAGGATTCCAAGCCCCGAATGCTTTCAGCGGAATAGCCGCCAGGCGCATCGAAGGCCAGCGCTTGGCTGACGCTGTCAACCTGGTCTGTATGTGTGCTTTCGGGAAAGCTCAGCATCTCCTCCAAGAACAGCCTTAGCCATGACGCGTACTTGGGAAAGTAGACGCGGCCTTGTTCGAACTTTGGCTGCTGCAAGAATAGCCTGATGTCCTTGTTATGCTCCGGCGTTACGAGCCGAACTTCCATTGTGTGACTGCTCTTAATTGACTGCGCGAGCCCTGCTCCAGTCGATGCGTCTTCGATCAGGATGTGGCGTGGGCGATACTCCTGGGCAAGCGTTTGCGCGGCTGCAACGAGTTCAGGAAATGTCATGCGCTTACGCATCACATGGATCAGATAATAGGTCTCATGGTGCACAAGCCAGGTTGTGCAGACACTATAGGAGTTAAGCAGGCCCTGCTTCGAGGCGGTGTCCCAGCTTTGGATGACATACGTAGTCTCATCCCTTTCAGGTAGCGTCGTGTAGTACTGAAACCATTCGGATAACAGCAACGCACCGCCAAGCGGGATAGGCCGCTGCTGATAATGGGCCGAATAAATCGCCGAGCCCATATCCTGGCGTTGTCGATCGAGGGTCTCGCGGCTCTCGCGAGCGGGGTGCAGGACGTCGCCAACTTCTCGCCGATGTACCCTACCGCCACCAATTGGGACATCCTGCGGTATCTCTGCGACGGCCGGTAAATTAAGATGAGACCAGTCATCGGAATTGCGCAGCAGAAACCCGGAAAGATCGTCCATATGAAGGCGTTGCATGACGACAAGAATGGCGCCTGTCTCTTTGTTGTCGAGCCGCGAAAGCAGGGTATTGCTAAACCATTGATTGACGGCGTCGCGCTTAACCTGCGACAGGCAATCAACCGGTTTAATCGGATCGTCAACGATAAAAAGGTCGCCGCCCATGCCGGTCATAGACCCCATGACCGAAGTCCACCGCCGATATCCACGCTTCGTGGTGTAGATCTCATCATCTACGATGCGCTTTATTTTCATGCGCGGGAAAAGACGCTGATACCATGCCGACTCGACAATTGCCCGGAACATGTTGGCATGCTCGCTTGAAAGCGGGCCGGCATAGCTGATGCAGAATATTCGTTTGCGCGGGTCATGACCCAGAATGAACGCGCACAGGGCGACATTGAACATCTGCGATTTGCCGTGGCGAGGCGGTATATTGACGATACCGCGACGCACGTCGCCGTTGATGATCTGCTCTGCGAAAGCCGCCATCGCGTCGATGCTCCAGTTGTCCTCGAAAATCGCCCCTGGATTGAGCATGAGGAAGCAGCGCTGGAAGAAAATAGCGAAGCGCAAGCGGCAGGCCGCATCGTACTCGCGTAAGGCCTCGTCATCGAATGCAGTCATTTCTTGACCTCGCTCTTTACCTTGTTGCGGTTCATTTCAGACGCTTCAGCCTCGATCTCGCGACGGATCTTGGCGCACAACGCGCTATAGGCTTGCTGGTCCTCCTCCGTAGTGGCCGCAGCTGTTCCGGCCCCACTGCTTTCGATCGCTTTGCGATATTCGGTAAGAACAAACCCCATGGAGCGGATATCACCCCCCAGGGCTTTCTGGATGGCCTTGAACATCATGGCTTCATACCGCGTCAGCCTCTTAGGATCGGGTATCTTGCGGCCGAGTTTGGCTTCCATCATTTCGATGATGACCGTTTTCTTATTCTTACTGCCGGCTTTACGCCCTTTGTTGTTGCCCGATTTACCTTTTGGCCACCGCCCGTGTTTCGGAGGCGGTTTGTAAGGAGTTTCATGAGCGGGGGAGGGCGTATCGTCGGTATCCGGGTCGCTCTCCATTCGCGCTGTCGATGTAGGAGCATGTCGTCGCGATGCCGCTGCTGGTTTTGGTTCGCGTGTGCGAACTACGGTTTCCGGCGTCTTTGCATGGCTTTGCGGACGCTTCATCGGGCGGCCCTCCGGCTGCGTGTGGTGTCTGCGGCGATCTCGTCAAAGGTCTTCCCCGAGCCGTCGAGGACCGCGTCAGCCTTGGTTGCGGCCTGCCAGCGCCTAACAGCGACATCGACGTAGAGGGGATCGATTTCGATGCCGTAGGCACGACGCCCAACACGCTCCGCGGCGAGGATTGTCGTTCCGGAGCCCATAAATGGGTCCAGGACAACATCATTCCGCCTTGTGCAATCGCGCATAGCATCGGCCACGAGTGCTACAGGCTTGACCGTCGGGTGCGCCGCCAAATCTGCCATGCGCCCTGCGCGGAATGTGTTTGCGCCGGCATAGGTCCACACGTTGGACCGATTGCGCCCGTATCGGCCAAGCTGGACGTTGTTCAGGTACGGTGCCGAGCCGACTCTAAACACGAAAATGTCTTCGTGCTGCGAGCGATAGAATGAGCCTTGGCCGCCATTGGTTTTGCACCAAACGACGACGTTTAAGAGCTCCTGGTATACCTGTTCGCCCGCTTTCAGCAGCTCGCCGTAGTGACGCCAGTCTATGCAGATGTAGTGCAGTGCCCCATCCGCCGAATGTTCGGCAGCGGGTATAAAGCTCTTCGAAAGAAAATCGACATACTCCGGCGAGGACATCTCTGCGGACGCCATTGCAAAGTTGCTATGTTTGGTCCGGCCACGTCCGACGACGGTGGGAATGCTCACGTTAAAGGGCGGATCACCAAACAACATCGCAGCCTTTGCGCTGCCCATCAGCCGTGGATAGTCGGCCGTCCGGCAGTCGTCGCACAAAAGGCGGTGCCGGCGACCAAGCCGCCATAGATCCCCGCGACGGCTTACGGCTTTGGCGGCCACCACGGGGACATCGTCATCGGGCGAGTGTTCAGGATCGGCTAAGTCAACTGCCAAGGCATCTAGTTCAGCCGGATCGTAACCGGTCAGGCTGAAATCGAGGCCCTCCTTCGGAAGCAGGAGAGACAGGTCCTGCAATTCAAGCCCAAGGGCGGCCCGATCGTAGCCGGCCATCTCGGCTAGTTTGTTGTCGGCTAAAATATACGTGCGCTTTTTGGCTTCCGACATGCCGCGCAGGACGATGACGGGGACCGTATCGAGGCCGAGCTTTATGGCTGCCAACACTCGAGCGTGTCCCGCCAGTATGATGTCACTCTCATCAATCAGTACGGGGGAGGTGAATCCGAACTGTTTAATGCTGCTGCAAATTCGCCGAATTTGCTGGCGAGGGTGATTGCGGACGTTTTTGGAGTGCGGTTTTAGCGAACTCGGGTTTCGTGTCTCGATCTTTCGTTCAACCATGAGAGACTCCTCAAAAGAGAAGCCTCCCATTAATAGGAACAACTCGACGCTTACAACAACCGGAATACCGGGTTCCCAAGATCACAAAAAAGGCTATTTCTACTGCGAGCTTTAGACGCTCGGTATGCTTGTGTTTCAATCGAGTGGCGCTGCACTCAGGAGCTTTTGGCGCGCCCGGAGCGTGTTGAGTACGTGGGCGCCTCAAGGGCCGCGGAAGGGCTTCGGTTCAGGAAACCTTCGCGATCGACACCACAGTCGGGGCCGCATTAGAACCACCAACGGAAGCAGGCGCGCGATGATCAAAGCTCAACGGCCTGGCCGTGGCCTAAGGTCTCTACTGCGGCGCGCCGCCCAACGAACGTAAGCGGCCGGTCTAATCCTGCCAAATAGGTCGAGCCCCACTGCTGCTTACGTATCTGCGCGCCTGGCTCGGCCGGGAATTCGGGCCCATGAACTCGGCCAGCGGCGTGCAGGAACCGATAAATGCTGGGTGCGCGCTTTTCAGACCCGTTCGCACGAGCAGGCTCCGGCGGCTCTAGCAGAACTTTCCTTCACATTACCGAGGCTGAACGCATGGCACGGTGCGTCAGATTACGGGGAAGATTTCTGTGGTCTCAACCAACCCGGCGCCCCAGCGGCCAGTTCGTGTTTCGCGGCCGAGGCGCTGCCCGTCATCTTCCTACGGCCGAGCCCAAGGAGGCATTTGAAGATACCTCACCGACTGCGCAATGATAACGCGATACGAGGATTCTCATCGAGGTGGCTAATTATGTTGCGACGCGCGGCGGCGGCCGCGGACCTTCCTAATACCGGCGATATCCAGTGTGCGCTGAATCCTGGAGATCGGAACCGTGCGAAAAGGACGCTCTCCCTCCGCTCGTGGTAGCTGACCAATGTGTTCGTTGATGTAATTCGTTAGCTCCTTCACATTTGGCTCGCGCATTATGTGAAGAATGCCGTAATCGATGCCGATCATGAAAGGATGGCGTCGCACGAAAATATGCTCTGCCTTGAAAGCGCGAATGGTCAACCAAATGATCGCTTCGTCAAGCTCAGTCCATCGCGGATACCCCACGACGTCGAAAGTTACAGCATGCACAGATCGGCCATCTCGAAGAAGAACATTGCCGAGCCCGTCCACGTCGGCCTGGTCGAACGCCTCCAACGCTAAGTCGATTGGCGTCCCGCCCGTGGTGAGTGCTCGACAGCCACGTAACGTGGGAAAATCTACCCGGATATCGTCGCGGTCTGCTGCCGCCGTTAAGGTCAAACGCGCGACGCCACAGGGTCTGTCGAGCGCCGACCGCGGCACTTCGATCCGACAGTCGCCGGCCGCGAAATCATATCCCCGCGAACGGAGGCTCCTCAAGGCGTCGTCAATACTTCTGATAGTCGGCTGACAAGCGCTGTCCCAGCCCTGAATGACCTGCATTGAGATCACCGTTCCCGAATAGCCATGTGGAACATCATCGGTGATATTGTGGGATTTATGCCGGCGTTCTGCAATGATTTGCCTGCAGATTCGCTAAATGTTCGAAATTTGACCTGTTCTTTGATCGGAAAACACCTGCTTTTTTCGATACGGTTTTGCTCTGGAAATGCCCGTGAAATGGGGCCATCTCTAAGTCCAAGCGATTCTGGCGGGCCGAAATCGCCAAAACCCCTGTAGATTTCCTAAAAATCGCGTCGGCTGCTGCAGAGACAGGTTCGACAACGACTGCGTCCGCCACCAATGTTTTGCAGAGTTATGTGATAGGGCTGAAAAGATCGAAAATTCCCTGTGTTTTTCCTGTTTGAGGGAATTTTGTTGGCGGGACCAGTTCGACTATGAACTGCCTCCGCCACCAATCACCCTCACGCCGGCTTCGCCAGTTCCATCAGGATGTGTTTCACCGACGGCGTCACGATCGCCACGAACTGCGTCTCGCGCTGGCGGCGGGCGGCTTCGGCGCCGATGAGATAGCCGCCCGCGCCGGCTTGCAGGACGGCGGCTTGCGTTGCTTCGAGCGCCAGCCATGAAATGCCGAGCCGGACCTTGAGGACCTCGAGAAAGGCTGGGCGATCGGTCGGCTGCGGGTCCGCGGACAAGGTGCGCACGCGCGCCGCCAGCATATCCGCGCGCTCATCGATCTCGTCCGGGCCGAGCGGCAGATGGGCGGCGAGCCGCCGGGTCTGCGGGTTGGCGCGCATGCCGGCGGCGGCGCCGCGGGCGGCGCCAAGACCCATGCCGGCCTGAAGCAGGACGAAGCCTTTGCGGATTTTCGGAATGAACGTCGCCGCATCGGGGCTGAGGACGTCGTCGTCGCCGACGAAGGCATCGCGGATCAGGACGGTACACGTGGCGCTGCCCTCGAGCGCGACAAAGTGCGCGTTGTGGGCGAGCGCGACCGCGTCCGTGCCGGCGCGGAACACCGCCATGACACGGCGATCCGCCTCGTCTTCCAGCGCGAACACCGCGGCAAAGAGATGGCCGGGCTGCACATTGGACACGAAGGGCAGGCGGCCGGTGACCTGATAGCCGCCCGCCACTTTTCTGCCCTTGAGCGCGAGCGGCTCGATGCCGGAGAAGGCCTTCATGGCATTGGACAGGCCGGTGCCGCCGAGCTGGCGGCCGCTCGCAACGCCGGCGAGATAACGCTCGCGCGGCGCCGGGTTGTCCGCCTGGGCGAGATACCAGCCGAGCGCGTCCTGACACCAGACGCAGAAGGCGGTTGTGATGCAGACGCTGCCGACGTCCGCCATGGCGTCGACGGCGCTGGAAAGTCCGCCGTCACGCGCGCCCGGCGCAACGGTGTGACGGGCGAAGGCGCCCGCCTCGCCGAGCGAACGCATGACCGTCTCGGGATAAAGGCCTTCCTCGTCGATGCGGCGCACCAGCGGACGCAGCTCGTGCGCAACGATACCGCCGATCGTGGGCTCAGCCGCGGTGTCCTTTGCCAGTGCCGCCGGCATCAGGCTTTCTCCCGCGCGACCGATATCGGGACCGGGTTCTGCACGGTGTTGAGCACCGGCGACCAGTGCGCGGCATGGGCGACCAGCTCGTCCAGTTCGGCGTCGGTGGCACCGTCGGCGGCGACGCGCGCCTTTATGCGCACGGCGGTCAGGCCGAGGAGCTTGGGCGACAGGTCGCCGGTGCCCCAGACGGATGTGATGTTGATGTCCCCTTCAAGGTCGACTTCGATCGAGCGCACTGTCCATCCGCGCGCGATAGCGTTGGCCTGCAAGCCGACCGCCACGCAGGAGCCAAGCGCGGCGAGCAGCGCCTCGGTCGGGTTGGGGGCGGTGTCGTCGCCGAGCAGCGCCGGCGGCTCGTCGACAATATGCGGCGGCAGATTGCGGACATAGTTGAGGTGACGGAAACGCTTGCCTTCCGCCACCGTCTTGCAGCGCACCGTGCGCACGGCCTTTGGATCGGATTTGCCCTTCTCGGCGAGCGCCAGCAGGCCCGCTTTGTCGATGGGCTCAAAGGCAGCAGTCGTTTTCAGCGTTGCAACGGTCATGGTCAATCTCCCGGTCAAGTCAGGTGGTGGGTGTCCAGTGCGTTCGCTTGATCACAAGCGACAACAGTGAATCGAGGACGAAGCCAATCAGGCCGATCAGGATCACGATGGCGCCGAGCCGGTCATAGGACAGGGTGTCGCGCGCATCGTTGATGGCGTAGCCAAGCCCGCTGGTGACGCCGAGATACTCGGCCGGCACCAGCACGATCCAGGCCACGCCCAAGGCGAGCCGCAGGCCGCCGAAGATGTCGCGCGCCACGGCGGGGAAGATGACCCGCCGCAGCACCGCAGGGCGGCTGCCGCCCAGGTTGGACGCCATCGCCAGCCAGATCGGATCGATGCGTTTCACGCCGGCGGCGGTCGAGAAAATGATCGGCCAGATCGAGGCGGCCGCGATGAGGAAGACGATCGCACTGTTCCAGGATTCGAACATCAGGATCGCGATCGGCATCCAGGCCAGCGGGCTGATCATGCGGAGAAACTGGAACGGGAACTGCAACAGGTTCTCCAGCATCCGCCAGCTGCCGATGGCCAGCCCGATCGGCGCGCCGATCACGAAGGACCAGGCGAGTCCCTGCAATACGCGCGACAGGCTGGGGGCGGCCGAGGTCCAGGCGTCGCCTGAAACGAGAAGGCCCAAGAAAGCGCGCGACGTATTCTCGATGGCGAAGCCGTTGAACGCCGACAGCCGCGGCGTGGCCGCGATGACCAGGCCGCCGATCCACCAGATCAGCACGATCAGCCCGGCTCCCGCGACCGGGCTGGCGAACCGGGACAGCGTTGCGAGTTTGATGCCGGCCGGACGCCGCGGTCCGGCCTCGCTGTCGAGGGTCAGGGCCATCAGAGCGCCAGGATTTCTTGGCGCTCGAACGGATTGGCGCGATCGACACTCGGATCGTTGATCCAGTCCGGGTTCTTGCCGAGCGATTCCTTGACGTAGCGATAGTCGACGAGGTCCTCTGCGACGAAGCTGGGGTCAAGGTTCTTCAGGAAGGTGGTGTCGCCCTCGACCAGTGTTTTGGTCATGTTTTCCACGATCAGCCTGGTCGCCGACGGATAGGGCCAGGGCTGGAAATCGATGCGTCCGGTCTTCCAGTCGCGGTGCCGGATGGCGCCGCTCTGGTCATAGGCCGGGCCGTAATCGGTCATGGACTTTTCGACCACGTCGGACGGGGTCGGCAGATAGCCCTTGCCGTCGCGCGAGATCAGCTTGGCCACTTCCGCCTTGTTCTTTGACGCGTAGATATGCGCCCGCACGATCGAGTCAGTGACTTTCTGCGTCCATTCCGGCTTGTCGCGCGTGTAGCTTTCGTTGGTGCAGATCACGCAGCAGGGATGATTTTTCCAGATGTCGCCGGTGAAGCGGAGCATCCGTGCATTAACGCGCAGTTCGCCCAGCGCATTGAACGGCTCGGCGACGATGTAGCCGTGGATCTTCCGGGCGGCGAGGGCGGTCGGCATGTCCGGCGGCGCCAGGATCTGCAAGGCGCACTCGTCCGCGGCGATGACGTCGCCTTCCGGCTTGATGACGGGCTTCACGCCGGATTCCCGCAGCGCATATTGCAGCACAATGTTGTGCATCGAATACCAGAACGGCACCGCGAGGCGCTTGCCGCCGAGATCGGAGAACCTGGTGATGCCGGTATCGCCGCCGACGACCAGGCCGGAGCCATTGGTGTGGCCCCAGGCCAGGATTTTGACAGGGAATTTGTTGTTGTAGCGCATCCACACCGGAATGGGCTTCAGCAGATGCACGAGGTTGAACTTGCCCGAGGCAAAGCCCTCGACCAGCGCCGACCAACTGCGGATCAAGGTCGGCGGTTCAACCTTGAGACCGGCTTCCTCGAAATAGCCCTTGGCGTGCGCCGTCAACAGCGCGGTCGCGTCGGTGATCGGCAGATAACCTATTCTCACCACGTCGTCAGTGGCCTGGGCCTTGGCAATGTCGATGCCGTTGGCGGCCAGCAATGCCGCCAGCCCGCCGCGGGCGAGATAGTCGAGCGTGTCGCGCCGCGTGATGCCGCTCGTGTCGTCGGGTGCGCAGCACAGGTCGGAATGACCCGGTTGAAAGAATTTTCTCATCGGTCGTCCTCTTCGGTCAGGCGGCGTCGCGGACATTGGAAAAATAGCCGCGCAGCTCCTGCTCCGGATTTTTGCCGAGGGCGATGTCGTCCTCGATCTGACCCGGCGAGCCGGCGAGAAACAGGACGCGATCGGCCAGCGCGGCGGCATCGCTCAGATCGTGCGTGACGGTGATGAGCGTCGTGTGCCTTACGCGGGCGAGTGCGCGGATGTCGCGCCGCAATGCGACGCGGGTTTCGGTGTCGAGCGCGGAGAACGGCTCATCAAGCAGCAGCACAGCCGTGTCGCCGACCAGCGCGCGGGCCAGCGCCACGCGCTGCTGCTGCCCGCCGGACAGGCTGGTCGGCAAGGCGGCGGCGCGATCGGCCAGCCCGACTTGCTCAATCAGCGCGTCGGCCTTTTGCCGTGCGACAAAGGGATCCCGGCGCGCCGCGTTGGAGAAGTGCAGGGGTACCATCACGTTGTCGCGGGCGGTCAGCCAGGGCAGCAGGGCGGGCCGCTGGAACATCAACACCGGTTTGCGTGCATGTCTGCCGAGTGGCGTGCCGTCGACCGCAATGCTGCCGTGCGACGGCCGCAGCAGCCCGGCCAGCAGGTGCAGCAGCGTGGATTTGCCGGCGCCGGAGCGTCCGACAATCGCCACATGCTCGCCGGCCGCGATATCGAAGGATATATCGCGCAGAATCGGCGTATGGCCGTGCTGAAATGCCACGCGATCGAGGTGAATGTGTCCGGGCGTCATGCCGGGACTATGCCAAGAAAATTCTTCTGTTGAATTCCAAAGATAAGGCGTTCGGAGGTGAATTCGTTCGTGAGGACGCTTTGTAGGAGGAAATAATTTCAATCGCGCTTTGCAAGCGTGCAAACCTCAAAACCGGCGTCATGGCCTCAATTGCCTGTAGCCAGCGCGACGCTCTTGACCTAAGCCGTGCATCTATTCCGCAATACGCGGAAATCGGAAGCGGTTTGAATTCTCGGTGAGGCCCGCAGCAGAACGCGTGCTCGCGCGGTTGCCACGGGTCTCGGGACCGATCGTCGTTCACCCCTCGGAGACTCAATGGAAAACTTTCTTGCTCCTTACCGGCCGCAACTGCTGAGCGTGTTTCGGATCATGGCCGGGCTGCTCATTCTTCAGTTCGGCACGGCTAAAATTCTCGGATATCCGGCCGTTGCGAGCTTTGCCAATGTCGCCATCGGCCAGTGGCCAAGCTGGTATGCCGGCATGATCGAACTGGTCCTCGGCGCTCTGTTGGTGATCGGTCTGTTCTCCCGGATTTCGGCCTTCATCCTGTCCGGCCTGATGGCGTTCGCCTATTTCATCGGCCATGCGCCGCGCGGCATGTTCATGCCGCTGGTGAATGGCGGCACGCTGGCCGCGCTGTTCTGCTTCGCGTTCCTGTATCTCGCCGCCGCCGGCCCTGGCCCCTGGAGCGTCGACGCCATGGTGCGTGGCAAGCGATAGTGCGAATATGCTGAGGTCGGCCTGCGCCGGCCTCAAAGTCTGGATGGCGGCGATGCTTGACCGAGCGCCGCCGCCATTTCTCTACGGTGCTCAATCGCCGGGGCAGGGCCGCCGGCTGGCGGACAGGTTGTAAGCGTCGATGTTAAACCCCGATTATCTGATCATCGGCGGCGGCAGTGCCGGCGCGGTGCTGGCGGCGCGGCTGTCGGAAAACCCGGCGACGCGCGTGCTGCTGGTCGAGGCCGGGGCCGATACACCGCCCGGCGCGGTGCCGGCCGATGTCGACGACCTGTTTCCGTCCTCCTCGCTCAATCCGCAGTATTTCTGGCCCGGGCTTCAGGCGCAGCGCCGCGACGGCGGACCGCTGCATCCGTTTCCGCAGGCGCGCATCATGGGCGGCGGCTCCAGCATCATGGGGATGTGGGCGTTGCGCGGCGTGCCGTCCGATTTTGACGCCTGGGTGAAGGCGGGCGCCGACGGCTGGGGCTGGAGTGACCTTCTCCCTTACTACCGCAAGCTTGAGAACGATCTCGACCGCGACCGCAGCCAGTCCGCGCCCGCGCCCTACACCATCCGGCGTCCGCCGCATGTCGACTGGCCGCCGTTTGCGCATGCCATGGAGCGCGCTGCTTATGCGCGCGGGCTGCCGGCGGTGGCCGACATCAACGAGAACCCGGGGCAGGGCTTCTTCCCGATGCCCATCAGCCAGAGCGAGGCGAGCCGCTCGTCCAGTGCGAGTGCTTACCTCACCGCCGCGGTCCGCCGGCGTCCCAATCTCACGATCATGACCGAGGCTCTGGTGACGCGCCTGACGTTCGATGGCTTGCGGGCCTCCGGCGCCACGGTGCGGCGGGCAGGCGAACTGACAGAGATTGATGCGGGCGAAGTCATCCTGTCCGCCGGGGCGATCCATTCGCCGGCCATGCTGCTGCGCGCCGGCATCGGCCCGGCCGACGAACTCGCGCGCTTCGGCATCGCGCCGCTGGCGGTGCGGCCGGGGGTCGGGCGCAACCTGCAGAACCATCCTTACCTCAATTTCGCGCTGACGCTGCCGCCGGAAGCGCGGGTGCCCGGACATCTGCGTCACTTCGCAGTGGCGGGATTGCGGCTGTCGTCAGGCCTGGCGAATTGTCCGGAGGCGGATCTGTTGCTCTATGCCATCGCCCGAGTCAGCGGCCATGGCTTCGGCCCGGCGCTGGCGATGGTCGGCGCCGGCGTCTACGCGCCGTTCTCGCGCGGGCGGGTGACGCTCAACAGCCCCGATGCCGGCGTGTCGCCAAATATTGCGTTGTCGCTGCTGAGCGATCCGCGCGATGCGCCGCGCATGGTGCAGGCCGCGCGCTACGCCGAAAGCCTGATGCTCGACCCGCAGGTCGCGGCCACCTTCAACGACGCATTTCTGCTGCCGCCGACTTTGGCGCTGAACCAGTTCAACCGGCCGGGCTTGGCGGGCAGGCTGGCGGCGAAGGCCTTCAGCGTCGTGCTGAACGCGCCGCCGACGCTTAGCCGCGGCGTTCTCAACCGCGTATTGCGGCCGGGGCGCTGGGTCGGCAACCGGCACTGCCGCGCGGCCCTGTCGGACGACGAGATTCTGGCCGCGGCGGCGCCGATGGGCCACGTCACCAGCACCTGTTCGATCGGCCGCGGCGACGACCCGATGGCGGTCGTCGACAGAGAATGCCGCGTCATCGGCATCCAGAATCTGCGGGTGGTCGATGCCTCGGTGATGCCCAGCGTGCCGAGCGCCAACACCAACCTCTCGACCATCATGGTGGCCGAGCGCGCCGCCGATCTCATGTCAGCGGCGCGGTGATCGCGGCCCGCCGGTCGAAGCCAGCCACACGCCGAACAGGATGGTGCCGAAGCCGATCAGGTGAAAAGCGAACAGCGGTTCGCCCAGCAGCGTGATCGACAGCACGGCGGTGAAGATCGGGATGAGATGCAGGAACGGTCCGGCGCGGCCGGCGCCGATCAATTCGACGCCGCGGTTCCAGGCGGCGAAGGCGAACACGCTCGGGAAGATCGCCACATAGCCGAGCGAGACGAAGGTCAGGACCGTCGGCCGGAACGTCGCGCCCGCGGCCGCTTCCCAGATGGCGAAGGGCAGGGTCATCGCCGTCGACATCACCGACAGGGCAAACATGAAGCTCAGCCAGTGGATTTGCGGCCGGAGCCTCAAGTATGCGGCGTAGACGGCGAAGGTTGCCATGTTGAAGACGATCAGCAGATCGGCCCAGTTGAAGCTCAGCGTCAGAAACGTTTCGAGTGAGCCGCGCGCAATCACGACCAGCACGCCGGTCAGCGAAATGGCGATGCCCGCGACCTGGGCCCGCCTGACCCGGTCGCCAAACATCATCGCGCCTGCGGCCAGAATCAGCACCGGCACCAGCGAGTTCAGGACCGACACGTTCACGGCGGTGGTGTGCTGCAGGCCGACATATTGCAGGGCACTGAACAAGGCGCCGCCGGTGAAGCCGAGCCACAGCATGATGCCCCAATGCGCCCGCATCAGCGGCCAGTCGTGCTTAAGATGCGGGCGGGCGAAGGGCCAGAGCAGCAGCACCGGCACCAGCCAGCGCACCGTCGACAGGCCGATCGGCGGCACCTCGCCGCTGATGGCGCGGCCGACGATGTGGTTGCCCGACCAGAACAGCGAAGCCAGCGCCAGCAGGAGATAGGGACTGCCGAGGGTGAAGGACTTGGATTCGGCGTCTGGTTGAACGGTCATGGTGGTCTGCCCAGTGCGACGTCCTCCATAGCAGACGGGGCGGCGCTGTGCCGCCCCGATTTCTCGCTGGGATGAAGGCGCCTAGCGGGAAAGTCGGGACACGCCACCGAAAGCGTCCGCGCCGCTCGGCGGAATCGGGTTTATGGTCGCCACGGTGTTCGACATGATTCGCGGCCTGTTTTCGCCGCGGCGGAAATAGCCGGTTACAGACAAGCCAGAGAGACATGGCGGCAAAACGAAAGAAGACCTCAAAGCCATCGTCACGCGCGGCCGGCTGGCACAAGAAACCGCTGCAGCAGCGCCCCGGTTTTCTGATCCGGCGGCTGCACCAGATCCACGTCGCGCTTTTCATGGAGGAATGTGCTGCGTCGGGGATCACGCCGGTGCAATACAGCATCCTGTCGGCGCTCGACCATCTGGGCCCGGTCGAGCAGATCGCGCTGTCGAGCGCGGTCGGCCTCGACACCACCAATGTCGCGGACGTGCTGGCGCGGCTGGAGCGGCAGCGCATGGTGAAGCGGCGGATATCGCCACGCGACAAGCGCATGAAGGCGGTGACGCTGACCGAGACCGGACGGCAGTTGCTGCTGCGGGTCGATGCCGGCGCAGCGCGGGCGCATGAGCGCACGCTGGCGGCGCTGAAGCCTACGGCGCGGGCCCGCTTCATGCGCGACCTGACACAACTGGTGGCGTTCAACAATGACCTCAGCCGCACCCCCGTCGGGCTGCGATGACGCGGCGCTCAGCCGCCAGTGAGGTCCCAGCGCTTGCGGGCGCCGCCCGGGGGATCGCGCCGCACCGCGGCAGCGTCGACGGCAATGTCGGTGCCCTCGATGCGCACCGGATAGATTTTCAAGGCGTCGACCTTCCAGCCGCGCGACACCTTGCCGTCGATCAGCGAATAGGAGGCGAGGTGGCGCGGACAAATCACGCGGCAACCCTCGATGCGGCCTTGCGCCAGATCGGCCTTCTCGTGCGGGCAGGTGCCCTGGAAGGCATGGACGGTGTCTCCGTCGCGCGCAACGATCAGGCCGTGATCGTCGATCATCACGCGCAGGAACGCCTTGTCGGCCAGGCGGTCGAGTGTGGCGACGACGACGAAGTCAGGTTCAGCGGTCATGTCGGTTCGATTGAGTGCGAGCAACGATTGAAGTGTCCCAGATGAGCCAGGACGAGTCCAATCCGGCGACCCGTAAGTCCTTCGCGCGGTTTCTCTCCGTCGTGCCGCAGCTCGATGGCTGTATGCCGCTGGCGTCGGTGGCGGCGCTCGATGGCCGGACGCTGCTGCACGCCGGGCCGCCGTTCCGCGACCCTGCGGCCATTCCCGCACCGGTGCTCAACAGCGCCGCCGTGGCGGCGGTGTTTGAGGGCTGGGTGGCGAGCGAGGCGGAGGCGCGGCAGGCGATCCATCGCGGCGCCATTCATCTCGCACCGGCGCAGGACCATGGCGTGGTGACGCCGCTGGCCTTTGTGGTGTCGCCGCGCATGGGGGTTCTGCGCGTGTCCGATGGTGCCGGCAAGGCGACGCCGCGCTACGCGCCGGTCAATGACGGCCCGGCGCCCGGCGCATTGCGATTCGGCGCCGGCGATGACGCGCGCGCGGCGCGGCTGACGCGGCTGGCTGACATCGGCCCGGCATTGGCGGAGGCTTTGCGCGAACCGATTCCGGTGCTGCCGGTGATGCAGGCCGGGCTCCAGGGCGGCGACGACCTGCATGGCCGCGTCATGGCGGCCAATGCGGCACTCGCCGCTATTCTCGGCCCGCGCCTGACGGGGGCGGCGGGCGAGTACTTCAGCATGGCCAACCAGTTCGTTCTGAATGTCCTGATGGCGGCCTGTGCGGCCATGCTCGGGGCAGGGGATGGCGTTCCGGGCAGCCGCACCGTCACCGCGGCCGGCGGCAACGGCGTTGATTTCGGCTGGAAGATCGCCGCGGCGCCCGGCATTTGGCATTCCATGCCGGCGACCACGCCGCAGGGCCCGCGTTTCGGCAATGCCGGCGAGCGCCGCTTTCTGCCGGCCATCGGCGACAGCGCGGTGATCGACGCCTGCGGCTTCGGCGCTGCGGCGCTGCGCTACGCGCCTGAGATGGTGACGGCTTTGCGCGGTCATGTGCCGGATGAATATTTCGAAAGTGCCGCCAGCCGGCCCTTCATCGGCACGCATCCGGCGTTTCCGCCGGATCTGTCGCTGTGCCTCGATATTGACCGCGCCGAACCGGTGCGCGGCGTGATCCTGGCGGCCATCGATGCCGAGGGCGAAGCCGGCCTGATCGGCCGCGGCGTGGCGCCGTGGCCGGCTTCGGATGCGTGAGGCGTGACCGCCGCTCAGGCGGCGATCGCGTCGGGGATCAGCGGCGAGTCGCTGTCGTGGCGCACGCCGTCGCGCAGGCAGAACACCGGGCGGATCAGTCTGTCCGTCACCACCTCGACGCCGCTGTTGTCCGAGAGCTTGAAGCGGCCGTTCATGACTTCCATGACGCTGATATCGGCGCCGCGGCCGACCTTGAGCGCGCCGATCTCGTCTTCCATGCGCACCATCGCCGCCGGGTTCGACGTCACGGTGGCGATGATCTCTTCCATGGTCATGCCCAGCGCCAGCAGCTCGGACATGGCGATGGTCAGGCTGAACGGCGCGATGCCGAAGAACGGATTTTCCTCGCGCGCGTCCTTGCCGCCGGCCGATGGCGCGCGGACATTGTAGCCGTGCAGGTCGGCGCCGAGCGTGAACGGCCGCACCCCGGCGTCGAGCACGCGCTTGGCGACCTCGAAGCTGAAATGCGAGCCATGGCCGACATCGACACGCACGCCGCGGGCGATCGCCTCGAACACGATCGGATGGACCTCGCCCTCCTTGGAGACAAAGCCGCCGGGATGGCGTGTGAACGGATGCGCCAGCACGTCGCCCGGCTCCATGAAAGGCACCAGTTCGCGGATCAACTCGTCGGCGTCGGGCACCGGGCCTTCCTCAAGGCTCGGCCACAGCTGGCCGAGGTGGATGTAGAGCGGCAGGCCGGTCTGGCGGGCGATCTCGCGGCCGGTCTTGATGACCTCAAGGCCCCAGCGCGACTGGCCGCCGATTTCGGCGTGCGCCTTGATGCCGCGCACGATGTCGAGGTTTTCCTTGGCGACGCGCACCGTGTGGTCGACGTTGACGCCGTGCGGGCCGTAGAGATCCGGATAGAGATGGCCTTCGAGGCCGCCGACCAGATAGCAGGAGATGAAGCATAGCAGCCGGCTGTCGGCGGTATCGACCAGATAGTTGCGGAAGCCGCCGATGGTCATGCAGCTCGGACCGCCCTGGTCGATCAGCGTGGTGACGCCGGACCGCACGCCGACCATGTCGGGGTTGAGGCCGAACTTGCCGGTGACGTGTTCGTAAACATGGGCGTGGGTGTCGATCATGCCGGCCGTGACCAGCTTGCCGGTGACGTCGATCTTCTCGCGCGCCTGCACCTGGGAGAGATCGGGGACGACCGCGGCGATCTTGCCGCCGGTGATGGCGACGTCGTAGCGGCCGTTCAGACCGGTCGCGGGATCGATCACGGTGCCGCCGGTCAGGACGGTATCGTAGGGGAACGAGACGGTGTTCATGGCCATGCCCTCGAAAATTTCACGCTGCGGGTTCTGCCGGCCCGGCGTCGCGAGAGGCGCCAAGGGCTGCATCCGATATTCGTCAGTATACCGATAAATCGGCCGCGGAGGCATGCCGTTTTATAGGCGGCGATGCGCAAATATTCGGCAAATGCGTCAATGGATTAGGGCGGAAGCACGGCGCCGGTTCACGGAATCATTATCCGCTCAATTTGCGGGCTGGCTATAGGTGTCATGTGTTGAAGGCACACAGCAGCCGGTATCGTCCGACCGATACGTCGCTTCCGGCCGAATGGCGCAGCGAGGTTGCGATGGCTGTTGCCGCGTCGTCGCGCATGGTCTCGATGACGATGGCGCCGCTCGCCACGCCGTCGGGCTGTGCCCTGGTTTTGGACTCGGCGGTTTCGGTGCGGACATTGGCGGCGGCGGGGTGCCACAGCCGGGCGCTGATGATTTCGCTGCGTTCGACCGACTCCAGCACCGCGCGCGGCAATTCCGCGGGCGTGCCTGTCATGTAGCGCACCACCACCAGCGCGGCACCCAGGCCATTGCCAAAACCGTTGCCTTCGCGCGCCGTTTCGGAGAACACGCTGCGCACCATGCCGGAGAAGTGCGGCATCATGCTCTTGGTCTGCGGCGTCGGATTGGACAGCCGTTCCGTGTACACCGGGGTCAGCATCACGTCCGGGCTGTCGAGGTCGTAATAGGTGAAAAACGTGCGGTCCGCATCGACCGCCTCGAAACGGCGCGCGGTGCGAAAGCCGGGCAAAGCGAGCCGCTCGGGAATATGCTCGGTATTGTACCAATACTCATATTCGCGCTTGATTGCGTCCGACCGATCGTTCCACACTGCCAGAATACCGCTCACGTCTTTCCCTCCCTTGCGCGTCGCCCATGCTTCCTGCCAGGCGCTGTCGCTGTTTCGGCCGGCAATCTAACCGAGGTGATCCATGGCTTCCACTGCCTACGCATTCATTGGCATCGGCGCGATGGGGCGGCCGATGGCCGCGCGCATGCTGGGCGGCGGTCTGCCGCTGACCGTCAATACGCGCAGCCGAGGCAAGGCCGAAGATCTGATCGCCGGCGGCGCGGCCTGGGCGGCGACGCCGCTGGCCGCTGCCGACAGCGCCGAGGTGGTGCTGACCTGCGTCACCGACAATGACGCGACCGAACAGGTGCTGTTCGGGCCGGATGGCGTGGCCTCGTCGAAACGGGTCAAATGCGTGGTGGATTTTTCCACCAGCGGGCCGCCGACCGCGGCCGAGATCGGCCGCCGACTCAATGAGAAAGGCATCGCTTTTGTCGATGCGCCGGTGACCGGCGGCACGCCGCGCGCCGCCAATGGAACTTTGACCATCATCGCCGCCGGCGACGCCACGGCCATTGAAATGGCGCAGCCCGCTTTCGCCGTGCTGGGCTCCAACGTCTTCGTCGCCGGGCCGCAGCCGGGCCAGGCGCAGATGGTCAAGCTCGTCAACAACATGCTCAATTATCTGGCGATGGCGGCGACCGCCGAGGCGATGGTGGTCGGCGTCAAGGCCGGGCTCGATCCGCAACTGATGCTCGACGTGCTCAACACGGGCACCGGCAAGAACTCCGCCACCGAAGTGAAATTTCCCAAGGCGGTGCTGACCCGCAGTTTCAATTACGGCGCCACCAACCACACGGTCGACAAGGACCTGCTGCTGTTCCTCGAAGAAGCGGAGCGCATGAAGCTGCCGTCGCCGATCGCGCGCAATTTGTCCGACCTCTGGCATGGCTGGGCGGCGGATCATCCGACCGACGACATCACCACCATCACCAAGATGTACGAACACTGGGCCGGCGTCGAAGTGCGCGGCAAGGCCAAGTAACGCTACGCCTTCGGCATCGCCAGTTTCATGATCGCGCCGGCGTCTGTGCTACGGTCCATCGACCAGATTGCGTCGACGATCGGGTCGATGGCGACGCCGGTGCCGCCGAGGCGGGCCAGTTCGCGGGCCTTCGCTTCGATGTCGGCGTCACTCAGCGGCCGCTCCAGGCTGCCGCGCGCCTGCTTCACATGCGCTGTTAGCGTGCGGCCGTCGGAGGTCTGTACGGTGACCACGGCGGCCTCGATCGGCACCGTATCGTCGGCCTGCGCGGTGACCTTGCCGCGGAAGGCGACGATGGCGGGGTCGTCGATCGCCGCATATTCCGTCACGCCGGCGGCGCCACGCACGAACACGATGGCGGCGCTGTGCTGGATCGAAAGTTTGGAAATGCGATCGTCCGGCACTTGCGGGCGGTCGGCGCGCGCCAGCAGCAGGCTGTTGCCGCGCACGGTGACATTCGCCACATCGTCGGCTTTGAGTTTGTGGTCGCGGCGTAAATCGAGGCAGGCGTCGATCACCGGCGCCAGCACAATGCCGCAGGGATAGGCCTTGATGGCATTCTTCGCCAGTTCCCAGGTCTGCCCAAGTCCGCCGAGCAGTGCCGTCATGTCCGGCGTGTCGCCACTGGCCTTGGCCCAGCCGCGCGGGCCTTCGATGGCTTGCGGTGCAGCGGTATAGCCGGCCTGCGCCAGCAGCGCCGCCAGCAGGCCGCCGCGGGCGCTGTTGCCGACCTGGACGTTCTTGGCGCCGGTCGGCAGGTTTTCGACCAGCCCGGCCGATTGCGACGCGGCGATGCCGATGGCATGCGCGGCCTGCGCCGCGCTCAATCCCATCAGCCGCGCGCAGGCCGCCGCCGCGCCCATGACGCCGCAGCTTGCGGTGATGTGCCAGCCGCGGCTGTAGTGGCCGGGCGATACCGAATTGCCAGCGCGGCAGGCGACCTCGACGCCGAGCACAAAGGCCTCTAGAAAAGCCTCGCCCGATACCTTTGTCCCCTCGGCCAGCGCGAACAGCGGCGGCGCCACCGGCGAGGTCGGGTGGATCACCGTCGGCATGTGGGTGTCGTCGAACTCCAGCACATTGGCATTCAGCGCATTCATGAAGGCGGCATTGAGCACGTCGAGCTGCTGCCGATAGCCAATCACGGTCGCAGCGGGCTGGCCTGCCATCGGCGCGATCACCTCGAAGGCCTGGCGGCCGGCCGGATCGAAGCCGCCGCCGAGCGCAACGCCGAAGAAATTGAGGATCGCGCGCTTGGCCTCATGCCGCATCGCGCCCGGCAGGGCCTTGCCGTCGAAGCCGATGACAAACTCGCCGAGGCGCGCCGAGGCGGAGTCGGGGGAGGTGGTTGAAGCCATGGTCACTCTTTCAGGCGGGCGCACTGGCCGCTTCGGGATAGAACATCGAATAATGCCGGTTGCTCTGGAAGCGGCGCAGGCGCTGCAGCCAGGGCGTCTGGTCGGCCTGCCGCCAGGGCAGCGAGGCGTAGGGGCGGGTCGCGTCGAGGTGATAGATTGCGGCATAGCCCGGTGAGCCGCTTACCGTCCGGTAGCGGCGGGCGCAGACCACGCCCGGCACCGCGCGCAGCAGCGGCATATGCTCGGTGTCGTACCAGTCGTTGAATTCGTCATCGACCGCTTCAGCAATATCCATCGCCACCACGAACAGCGCCGCGGCGCCGTCGGGCGATGCGGCGTCGCCCGGGTTGATCTGCTGCAGCAGCCACGCGCCGTCCGCTTTGGAGGTGTCGCCGCCATCGAGATCGGACAGGACGCACCAGCGTGCCGGACCTGCCGGCTGGCCGCGCTGGGCCGGGTCGAGCGTGCCGCCGACCGCCGGTCCGCCGTACCACAGTTGCGTCGTCAACCGCGGTCCCCTGGTATCGGGGACCGCGGGTCTTGTGTCGTGAAGTGCGAGCGAGAGGCGCAGGCCCGACATTCCTGAATGCTTCCGGCTATGCCCGTGCCAGCGCGCCTGTCACTGCGTCAGCTTCATGTTTGCCCGCTTGGCGATATCGCTCAACTTGGCAATCTCGGACTTGACGAAGTCGCCGAGCTTCTCCGGCGTCATGAACTCGACCTCGATGCCCTGATCGCGCAGCTTGGGCGCGATGTCGGGCCGCTTCAGCGCCTCGTAGAAGGCGGCGTTGAGTTTGGCGACGATCTCCGGCGGCATGCCCGCGGGGCCGATCACCGCATACCATTCGGTGACGGCGAAGCCCGGCAGCTTGGCGGCTTCCGCTACCGTCGGCAGATCGGGGAACACCGGCGAGCGGTTGCCGGCGGTGACCGCCAGCGGCCGCACCTTTCCGCCGCGCACATGCGGCACAATCGACGCGAAGTTGCCGAACATCATCTGGATGTGGCCGCCGAGCAAATCGTTGATCGCCGGCCCGCCGCCGCGATAGGGCACGTGGACGAAATCGGCGCCGGTGCCAAGCTTCAGCAACTCACCGGAGAAATGCTGCGAGGTCCCCATGCCCGACGAGCCGTGGTTGACTTTTCCCGGGTTCGCTTTGGCCAGGGCAATCAACTCCGCCATCGACGTGGCCTTCACATCGGGATGCACCACGACGATATTCCCGACATGGCCAAGAAACGCGATCGGCGTGATGTCCTTGATCGAGTCGTAGGGCAGCTTCGGTTGCAGCGCGACATTGGAGGCATGCACACTGATGATGGTGCCGATTGTGTAGCCGTCCGGAGGCGAGCGGACCACGGCTTCGGTGGCAATGATATTGGAGCCGCCGGGGCGGTTCTCGACGATGACCGACTGGCCGAGGATTTCCTGCAACGGCGCCTGCAGCATGCGCGCCAGAATGTCGTTGGTGCCGCCGGGAGGATTGGGAAGCAGGAAGCGGATCGGTTTGTTTGGCCAGGCCTGCGCCTGCGCAGGAACGACAGAAATTGCAGAGAACGCCACGCTCGCCAAGGCAACTGCGAAAGCAGCCGACCCGGCGACGGATTTCCAACGCATCTTGTTTCTCCCTTTGTGTTCGTTTTTATGGCGTGCAGAAGTCACTTGCTTCTGCCGCCGTTTCTCGAATTATGCGGAAAAAGAAACGCGCCCGCAACGAAGTTGATGGCTTGGCCCGCAGCCGCGAACAATTCGACGGGGCGAAATAATGGAACTATTTGAAGTCATCTGCGCGAAATCGTGCACGGCACAGGAGCATGATCGATCATGGATCTCGGAATTTCGGGCCGCGTAGCTCTGGTCACCGGCGCGAGTCGCGGGCTGGGTCGCGCTATTGCCATTCGGCTGGCCCGTGAGGGCATGCACGTTGCTATTGCAGCGCGGGACAAAGCGAGCCTCGATGATGCCGCGGCCGAGATCAGCGCGCTCGGGGTCAAGGCGCTACCGATCGGCGCCGACCTCTCGACTGCCGACGCGGCCGAGGCGGTGGTCAAAGCCGCGATTGCCGAATTCGGGCAGTTGAATCTGCTGGTCAACAATGCCGGGGCTACCCGGCGTGGCGATTTTCTGAAGCTGACCGACGCCGACTGGGCCAGCGGTTTCGATCTGAAATTCTTCGGCGCGGTACGGATGGCGCGCAGCGCCTGGCCACATCTTCAGACGTCGAAGGGGATGGTGCTCAATATTGGCGGCGTCGGCGGTTTCGCCGCGGAAGACGAATTCATGATTGGCGGATCGGTCAATGCGGCGGTCGGGCTGTTCACCAAGGCGCTGTCCGACCGCGGCATCCGCGATGGCGTCCGGGTGCTGGCGATCCATCCCGGCACGTTCGAGACCGAGCGTTTCGAGAAGCGGGTGCAAACGCACATGGCGCAGCACAATCTGACGTTCGAGGCGGCGCGCGAGGCGATGCTGAAGGAACACAAGATCGCGCGCTTCGGCAAGCCGGAGGAACTGGCGACGCTGATCGCCATGCTGGCCAGCGACAGCATCGAGTTCCTGCAAGGCGCCATCATCGTCATGGATGGCGGCCAGTATCGCTACGTTTAGGCGTCCGGTGGCAGATCAGGCCACCGCACAGCCTGTCTCGAACCGGCAGAATTTCTGGATCGCGCCAAACAGCTCGCCGGTGTCGGCTGACTTTCGGAGCACATGGACCGCGCCCGGCCGGCCGCAAATCGGCTCCCTCAGCGTCTGCTCGGTGCGTTCGCCGAGGGTCTGACCGGTGATGACGATGACCGGAACGCTCGCGGCGGTGGGTGTCCGGCGTAGCCGGAACAGCAGATACAGCGCGTCGCCATCCGGCATCGCATAGTCGGTGACGATGACGCTCGGCCGCGCCTTGCAGGCCAGGCGGTAGGCATCGGCGGCGTTGTTGGCATACAGGGTATCGACGCCACGCGCCGCGAGCTTGCCGGCGATGAAGTGCTCGATGGCCGGGTCGTCATCGACCACCAGAACGCGCGGATGCAGCGGCACGCTCGGGGCTGCCGCCCTTCTGTCCACGCGGGCGATCATCGGCGCCAGATCCGGATAGATTTCGCCCAATGTGAATTTGATGAACTTCCAGAAATCGGGTCCCTTGCGGCCGAACCGCACGCCGAGACTGTTGCATCGTTCGACTGTCGCCGGATCGGAATAGCCGGAGACCACAACCGCCTCGATCCGCCGTCCGTCCAAACTGAAAAGACGGGTGCATACCGTGATGCCGTCCACGTCCGGCAGATTGACGTCGACGATCATGACGTCGGGCCGGCTACGCCGCGCCTTGATCAGAAGCTGAACGCCGTTCACCGCGGTCTCGACCTTGAAGCCCATCTTGCCGCAATAATCGGAGAGCAGTCGCACGATCGCCGGGTCGTCATCGGCGATCAGGATTTTCGGTGCCAGCGTCTCTTGCAGAGTCAGAGTCGTCCCCATGTCGTCTCCCAGCGCGCGTCATCGCTGTGAACAGCGATCGCGCCGATAGGCCGTCAAAAATATTAACGGTCTGATGCCGGCGGCGGCACACTGTGGCGACTGCGTAGGCGCGCGATGCGTAGCCACTTCTACTGACGCGTAGTTCCTCTAATTGGCGAAGTTCCTTTGCTTCTGTAGCAAGAAATCCTGTTGTGGGGCTTGGGAGACGTCTGTGTTTGTAGCGTGTGTAAAACGGCTTTGTCGTTGTCGACCGTTGCTGAATCGCGTGCAGATCAGTCGTGCGGCCGCAGGCTTGCGGTACTCATGAACATGCACAGCCCGCAACGCATCCGTTGCGCCTGCGTGGTCGGCACACGCCCCGAAGTCATCAAGATGGCGCCGGTCATCCGCCGGCTGCAGCGATCCATCTGGGCTGAGCCGTTCGTCATCACCACGGGTCAGCAGGACGATCTGCTGGCCAAGGCGCTCGGCGATTTTCACCTCAAGCCCGATCACGTCATTCCTTACGACGCCAAAGGCAAAAGTATCGTTCCGGTCCTTGCGTCGATCGCGGGAAAACTTGACGGGCTGCTGGCAGACCTCAGGCCGGCTTGGGTGCTGGCGCAGGGCGATACCACTTCGGTGTTCGCGGCGGCGCTGGCGGCCTTCTACCGCGGCATTCCCTTTGTCCACGTCGAAGCCGGATTGCGTACCGGCGATCTGACGGCGCCGTTTCCCGAAGAATACCACCGGCGCGCCATCGCGGTGTCGACGGCGCTGCATTGCGCGCCGACTGAGTCGGCGGCGCAGCATCTGCGCCACGAGAATATCGCCGAACGCCAGATTCTGGTGACGGGCAACACGGTGATCGATGCGCTGCTGGAGATGGCAGCGACCAAGCCCGCGCCGCCGGCCGGCTTTCCGAAAGGGCGGCGTACCATCCTGCTGACGGCGCACCGGCGCGAGAATTTCGGCGAGCCGCTGCGCGAGGCGCTGACCGCGATCCGCAGCTTCGTCGATGCGGCGCCGGATACCGCGGTGTTCTTTCCGGTCCATCCCAATCCGGCGGCGCGATCGATCGCGCATCAGGTGTTGTCCAATCACGAACGCATCGTTCTGACCGAGCCGGTCGGCTACGGCGAGATCGTCGGCGCCATGCAGAACGCCTGGCTGGTCGTCACAGACAGCGGCGGCCTGCAGGAGGAGGCGCCGGCTTTGGGCAAACCGGTGCTGGTGCTGCGCGATGTGACCGAGCGGCCCGAGGCGGTCGCATCGGGCGCCGTGCGGCTGGTCGGCACCGCGCGCCGTCACGTGTTTCAGGCGCTCGCCAGTCTGCACAGCGACGCCGCCGCCTACGCGCGGATGGCCAGGCCGGTGTTTCCCTACGGCGACGGGCACGCTGCGCAGCGGATTGTCGAGGCTCTGAAAGACCGACGGGCCGTTCGCACGGACGCCAGCGCTTGCGCGACGGTGCAACAGCAGGGGGCTGGCATATGGATGCAATAACAGCGGTGATCCTCGAATATCGTTTCTATATCGAAATCACGGCCATCGTCATTGCTTCCATCACGGCAATTTCGAGCGTCGACGATATCTTTGTCGACCTCTATTACTGGTGCCTGAAGCTGTTCGGCCGCCAGGACAAGAAGGACCGGGCGCTGGCCCAGTCGATTTCCGACGCCGCCGACATGCCGGAGCGGCCATTCGCGATCATGGTGCCGGCCTGGCACGAGCATGAAGTCATCTATTCGATGCTGACGACGAATTTCCGGCTGCTGGCCTACCGGAATTATCACTATTTCATCGGCGTCTACCGCAACGACACGGCGACGATTGCCGAGGTGGAGCGGGCGAAGGTGGAGTGCCCCAATGTGCATATGGTCGTCGTGCCGCGCGACGGACCGACCAGCAAGGCCGACTGCCTCAACATCATCCTCGCCGCCATTCTCGACTACGAGGAGGAGCTGGGCGGTCCCTTCGCCGGTATCGCCTTGCACGATGCGGAAGATTTCATTCATCCGCATGAAATGTCGGTGTTCAACTCGCTGATCGGCACCCAGTACGATTTCGTCCAGTTGCCGGTGTTTTCGTTCAACCAGTCGCTGCGCGACGTGGTCGGCGGCATTTACATGGACGAATTCGCCGAGGTCCATACCAAGGACCTTTTGGTGCGCAAGCATCTCAGCGGACTGATCCCCTGCGCCGGCGTGTCGGCCTGCTTCAGCCGCGACGCCGTCGTTGCACTGGCCGAGAACAACATGGGGGCGATGTTCCAGATCACCAGCTTCACGGAAGACTACGACATCGCCTTCCGCCTGCGTGCGCTCGGCCTGCGGACGACCTTCGTGTCGTGTCCGGTCAACTACACCATCGACATGCACCGCGAGACCGTGACGCCGGTCTACGTCAAGCGCCAGTTGCCGATCGCCACCCGCGAGTTTTTCCCATCGAAGATCCGCGCCGCCTACCGCCAGCGCGCGCGCTGGCTGATCGGCATCGTGTTTCAGGGCACTTCGTCGCACGGCTGGTCCGGCAACTGGGGTACCCGCTATTTCCTGGTGCGCGACCGCAAGGGCATCTTCACCGGGCCGACCGTGATCGTCGGCTACTTCGTGATGCTCAACCTGATCCTGATCCAGATGTATCTGCAAACCTATGCGCGGGGCACCGATCACGCGTTCGTGCTGCTCTCGCAGTATTACGTCATGCTGCTGTTTTTCGTGAACCTGATCTTTCTGGTCTGGCGCATCGCTCACCGGATGTATTTCACCGCCCGGATCTACGACTGGCGCCACGGCATCGTCGCGGCGCCGCGCCTGATCGTCGCCAACTTCGTCAATTTCTTTGCCGCCTGGCGGGCGACGTACATCTACCTCAACCACATGATCACCGGCAGTCCGCTCATCTGGGACAAGACCGCCCATTCCTACCCCATCAAGCTGCGCAAGGAAGCCGCCGTTCCCGCGCCGGACGGCATGATCCTCGTGCCGGTCCGGTGACATCATCATGGGCAACATCATGAAGCCGTTGGCGCTGCCGGTCGCTGTGGTGAGTGCGCTGTTGTGTACAACCGCGCCTTTCCTGAACGAAAGTGCGCGCGCCGAAACGGGGCCGGCCATGGCCGACGATGCGAAGCCGACCGATGCCGCGATCATTGCGGCGCGCAAGGCCCTTGCCGCAGAGCCCGACAGCGAGGATGCGGTCAGGACATTGGTCGACGCGCTGGCGCGCGCCGGTCGCACCGCCGATGCGGTGGCGGAGGCCGATCGCTTCGCCAGCCGCGGCACGGCCACGGCGGCGCTGCGGGCGCAGCGCGGCTTTTTGCGGCGGCAGATCAACGATGCCCGCGGCGCTACGGAGGATTTCACCGCGGCGTTGCTGGGGGCCGGACTGGCCGACGAGCAGCGGCGCAATGTACAGGCCGGCCTGGTTGAGGCCCAGGCGGCGGATGCGCAGAACGAACTCGACCGCGCCCAAGGCGATCTGGGGCGCGGCGAGTTCATCCGCGCCGCCGAACAGGCGCAACTCATTCTGGTGAGCCATCCGAAATCCGACCTGGCCATGCGCATCCGCATCGAGGCTTTGGCCGGCGCCGGGCGCAAGCAGGAGGCGTTGGCTGACGCCGACCGGTTCGTGAGCACGACAACCGACAATGCGGTGTTGCTGGCGCAGCGCGGTTTTCTGCGGCGCGAGATGAACAACCCGAGCGGCGCCGCCGAGGATTTCGCCGCGGCCTTGACCGGCGACGGGCTGACGCCGGAGCAGCGCCGCAATGTGGTGGCGTCACTCACTGAGGCCGAGGCGGCGGAGACGCAGAACCGCATTGATCGTGCCGCCGCCGCGGTCGCGCAGCGAAAATTCGACGTGGCGTCGGCGGAGAGCGAGCAGGCACTGGCGCGGGCGCCGAACTCAGAGGCGGCCATTCGCGTGCGCATCGACGCGCTGTCGCGGACCGGCCGCAAGAAGCAGGCGGTTGCCGAGGCGGATCGATTCATCGCCCGTCACAAAGCCAGTCCGGCGCTGCATGCACAGCGCGGGTACCTCCGCCACGAACTGCGCAACACCGCAGGTGCCATTGAGGATTTCAATGCGGCGCTGGCCGGCGATGGGCTGTCGGCCGCCGAGCGGCGCAATGTCGAGGCCGCATTGGCCGAGGCGCGAACGGCGGAGCGGCAAGGTGCCGCCGATGCCGCGCGGGCCCGCGCGTTGCGCGATCCGAATTCCGGGAACGCCGCAGGCTGGGTCTATGCCAAGCGTGGTTTCGAGCGTCGCGACGCCGGCGACTTCCGCGGCGCGATGGAGGACTTCGACGCCGCGCTGGCGCGGCGCGATCTGCCGCCGCAATCGGTGCCGAATGTCCGCTACGCGCGGGCGGAGGCTGCGGCGATGCTGGCCCAGGCCAATGGCGAGCCGCATTTGGCGGAAGCCTCGTACCGCGAGTTTCTCGAGACCGAACCGGCGCAGGCCGATGCGTGGTTTAAGCTCGGCTATCTGATGCTGCAGCGGGACCAGCGGCCGCAGGGCGCCGATGCGCTGAACAGGGGTCTGGCGCTGCGCCCGGTCGGCACGGCCTACCTCGACGCAGCCAACGCCTACATCTTCGCCAATGCGCCGCTGGCCTCGAAATTCTACCGCGATGGGCTGGATCGCTATTACGCCGGCGATTCTTCACTCGCCGGCCGGTCATCGGTCGAGATGGAGCGCATCAAGAACGAAGTGGTCGAGGCCGACGCCACGGTCAGAACCACCGTCTCGTTCGGCGGCATCAGCGGCCGTCCGGAAGCGGCCGGCGGCAGCAACGGCATGATCGGGGCCGAGACGCGGATGCGCTTCGACGCGCGCTATCTGCCGGCGGTGGCGGGACTGGAAGCCTTTGCCCGCGGGCTGAGCGGCAAGGATGCCAACGGCGAGCGCGAAACGGAGACCGCGGTCGGGCTGCGCTATCGCCCGATCTATGGCCTCAATCTTTACTTCGGCGGCTCGGTCAATCACTTCTTCGAGCCGGATGCCAACACCCAGTTCGTGGTCAGCTGGGGGCTCGGACTTGGCTCCGATGCCTATCCCTATCAGTCGGGATGGCAGCCCTATTGGGACTTCGGCACCTTCGGCGCCTGGCGCACCGGCGACGGCCGCGTGCTGGAAGACACGCGGGGCAATCTCGGCTTTATGTACCAGTTCCGCACGCCGGTTCGCGCCGCCGTCGGGCCGACCGTGCTGGCCGTCGCCGGTTACGACAACCAGGCGACAACGCAGTGGGCGGCCGGCATCGGCCCGAGCGTGCTCGCTTATGTCTGGCTTGGCGGCGACCGCTACCGCTCCTACGACATGCTGCTCAGCCTGCAGGTCGCCTATATCCTCAGCATCGGCGACGACGAGCGCCAGCGCGGCTGGCGCGGTCAGGTGGCGATGACGTTCTAACGCGGCAGCGGGCCGAACGCCGGCGGCGGCACGCGCCGCTTGGACGCCGCTTCGTACGACGACGCGATGGCCAGCAGGGTGTCCTCCTTGCCCGGTTCGGCGCGGAACACCAGCGAAAACGGCAGGCCGGGGGCGGGGATCGCCGTCGGCCTGTCGGACGCCTGCGAGACATAGCGCTTGCCGTCATCGCTCAGCTTGTAGACCGGGTCGTAGGCAGTGGTGACGTAGCCGGCCGGCACCAGCATTTCGGTTAGGCCGGCGTTCGGCCCGCTCAGCGATTCCGGGCTGAGGTTGCTGGCGATGTTGTACTGATAGGCGTGGCCGATCAGGCCGGGCGGCCACGGCGTGTGCAGCCGCACCAGCGCGTCGAGTTTGTTCTCGAGGATCACCATCATGTCGGCGCGGCGCAGCAGCTCGCGCAACATGATGCGCTCGTTGACGCCCTGCCGGCCGCCGAGCGGATTGCGCGGGTCGCCGATCTCTTCCCAGTTCAGGAAGGCGGCGCGCTGGTCGTCGCCCCAGAACTTGGAGCGGCGGTTGAGCTCCTTGAAATCGATCAGCGTCTCGGTGAAGCCTTTTGCTTTCCAGTCGGCGGCGCGGCGGCCGAGATACTGCGGAATATGGAAGCGGAAGGTATTGGCCAGCTCCTGATGCTGAATGGTGGCGAGGCTGAGATTGGACGGCGGGTCGATCAGCCCGTCCGCCAGCGCCACGCAATAGTCGATCGGCTGCATGGTGCCGCTGCCGAACACCTTGCCCGGCAGGAATTCGGTCGGGACGATCGCCGCGGCGAAATCCTTGAACACCGGCTGGCCATCGGCGCCGAGCCGGAACAGGAGGTCGGGCATGAAGACCGGCACCAGTCGCGCCAGCGCGCGGCGGAAGTCGACCGTCATCGGCGCGATGTCGGGATCGGCCTGCCAGAGCGGATCGCCGGACTCGACCAGCGTGGCGCCGAGATGGCCGCCGAGGACCGTCTTGATCTCTTTGGTGGCGGCATCGACGATCGGCTGCTCGGTTTTCGATCCCTTCGGATAGACCATCGACTCGCGGATGACGCCGAGGCGAAGGCCCTTCAGCGCGCCGGCCGCGCCATTGCCGGTGGCATGCTGGGCGTAGCCGCCTTCCAGCACCGAGGACCGTGGCACCGTGGTGTAGACGTCGCGCGGATCGTAATAGCCGTTGTCGGCATCCTTCAGCGCGTCGAGCACCTTGGCGCAATCGCCGATGTGCAGGCAGTGAATGCCGGTGCGGTCGCAATAGATGTCGGCGCCGATGGCGCCGCCGTCGAAGCCGAGCATCGCCTTGTGCGGCAGGATCAGCGCCACCGCGTTGTGGTTCGACGGGCCGCGGCACGAGGCGCGGGTTTCCTCGCCGAGGCTCGCCATCACCATGTTGGTCGAGACCGACAGCGCCGAGCCGGAGCTGGAGCCGAGCGAGGCGGAGCGCGTGGTATCGTAAGGGTTGGACGGATTGCCGCCCCAGGTGCTGCGCTGATAGCCGAGCGTCGAGGGCAGCACCTTGTCCGGCTTGTGGCGGCCGCCGGGATCGCCGGCGCGGCCGTTATATTCGGTGTTGATCGCCTTGGCGAAGATGATGGCGCCCTTGTTGCGCAATTGTTCGACCAGCAGATGGTCGCGCGCCGGAAAGTCGATGTCATAGGCGGCATCGCCGCCGCCGGTCGAGCGCATGTCCTTGGTGTCGAACGGATCCTTGAACGAGAACACCACGCCGTACATCGGCATCTTCTCGAGATCGGGATTGCGGCCGAAGGCGGCGTCGAGTTCGGCGGCGCGCTCCAGTGCGTCGGGCTGCTGGCGGAAGTATTCGCACACCGGCGGTGCGCCGGCCGGCAATGGCCCCTTCGACGGATGAAGATCGTAATCGCCGCGGCACACGGCGGAACGCTCGCCGCGGATGTTGAGGGTGCCGAGCGCATTGACCTGTCCGGCATTGGGGATGCCGGCGATCATGCCGAACTGCTGCTGGGCTGACGGGTCCGACGCCGTCGCCTCCATGCGGCCGTACTCGATCGGCGGCCCCTTGTAGCGTTCAAGATCCGGCAGGATGGTCGATGCCTTCACGGTCTTGGTCGGAAACCTGAGCGGCGCGCCGCCGCGCACGGTGCCGGTCGCTGCCGGCACATCGGCGCCATCGGCTGTGACCAGCATGCTGGCGACGCCATTGAAGGCGCGGACCCGCGCCAGATAATGTTCGACCGTCGCCTTGCACGTGGTCTGGCCCGCACGGATGGCGGCGTGGAATTCGTCGATCGTCGCTTCCTCGATACGAAACGAGGCTTCCGTCGGCGCGGTTGTTTGTTTCATGGCAACACTGTTTCCGTGTGGGCGACCTGCGAGCATCGTTAGCTTTGCAGTCATGCGGCGATCTATTCAACCCCGCTTGCGCGCAATACAGTATCCCAGCCGGAGCGGCTTTCAGGAGACGAAATTGCAGACATCAGGCGACATTCCCCGCGTCGAGGCGGGTGCGGACACCGTTCATTGGGGCTTCTTCGATGCCAATCTCAAGCCTGTGCTGACCATCGACAGCGGCGACCGCGTCACCATCTCGTCGGTCTCCGGCGCGCCGCACCAATTGCCGCCGCCGGGGTCGCCTTTCACCGTCGCGCCGGCACTGCCGGCGATCTATGCCGCCAACGGGCCGCAGCGCTTCTTTGGCCACATGTGCACGGGCCCGGTGGCGGTGCGCGGCGCCAAAGCCGGGCAGGTGTTGCAGGTCGATATCGAGGCGATCGATCTGCACGACGACTGGGGCTTCAATATCATCCGCCCGCTGGCCGGTGCGTTGCCGGACGACTTTCCCGAGACGCGGCTGATTCATATTGCGCTCGACGCAGCGAAGATGATCGGGAAGCTGCCCTGGGGCCAGGAGGTTCCGCTGCGGCCGTTCTTCGGCGTCATGGCGGTGGCGCCGCCGGCGGCATGGGGCACGATCCCGACGCCGCCGCCGCGCCGCAATGGCGGCAACATGGACAACAAGGAACTGGTGGCCGGCACGACCTTGTATCTGCCGATCTTCACCGACGGGGCGCTTTTTTCGGTCGGCGACGGCCACGGCGCGCAGGGCGACGGCGAAGTCTGCGTCACCGCCATTGAGACCGGTCTGATCGGCACCTTCCGCCTGACCGTGCGCGATGACATGACGCTTACATTGCCGATGGCGGAGACCCCGACGCACATGATCACCATGGCGTTCGACCCCGACCTCGACACCTGCGTCACGGTCGCCTTGCGGCAGATGATCGATCTGGTCAGCACCCGCGCCGGCATCGACCGTTATCAGGCCTATGCCCTGACCAGCCTGGCCGCCGACCTGCGCGTCACCCAGGTGGTGAACGGCGCCAAGGGCGTGCACTGCATGCTGGAGAAGCGGTATTTCGAACCGTCATCCTGAGAGTCTGACTCATAATGCGTTTAATGTTTTAGGGGCTGCCAAACGCCTTGTCAGCAGCCTTAGATGAGCGACGAGGATCCATGCAGCTTCGGTTGCCGCTGACCCCTCGAAATCCTTGGCCAGGCGGCGAC
>JAUXXH010000034.1 GCA_030684935.1 Pseudolabrys sp.
AGGCGGACGTGTTCGACTACATCGAACGCTTCTACAATCCCAAACGGCGACACTCGACGATCGGCTATATGAGCCCTATGGAGTTCGAGAGGCAGGCTGGATTAGCTTAGGCGGGTGTCAACGAAACCGGGTGCAGGCCAAAGCGTTTTGTGGTAGGCGTAAATCGAGAAGCAAAGCGATTGGGAATCTCCGTTGAGAAATATTTCTCAAAATTGAAGGAGGGAATTAAAAGTTCAAAACTAACACCTGGATTACGTGATGATATTCTTTCAAACATGGATTTTAATTCTTTCTATGGAATGGGAGTAGTTGCTATCACCATTCCTTCGCAGACTGAGCTCTCTTACGTTGGCGACGACCTTTACTGGCGCAATGGCGACTCAACCGAGCTAGCGAGCGGCACCAAGCAAATTGCGGGAATTGCCGGACGATTTGCAAAACATTAGTTTTTTATCTTCCCGTCGCCCTTCGAGGCTCGCTGCGCTCGCACCTCAGGGTGACGGAGAGAGGGCACTGCGTATAATAACCCATGGCCACGCACCTTGACCTCCGCCGCCTCGCCCTCGCCCTGCCCGGCACGACCGAGGCGCCGCATTTCGATCGCGCCGCGTTCAAGGTGGCGCGCATCTACGTGACGCTGGCACCAGACAAGCGCACCGCCAACATCAAGTTCACGCCGGACGAACAGGAACTCAAATGCATGGTGGCGCCAGAGGCCTTCGCGCCGGTGCCGAATGCCTGGGGCCAGCAGGGCTGGACCACCGTGACCCTCGCGAAGCTCAGCGTTGCCGAGCTAAAGGCCGCGCTGGCGATGGCGCATTCGCACGCGCTGCCAGCGAAGAATAAGCGGAAACGGTAACTGTAGCCGGCCGGGAGTTTCGCACCATGACAAACCACTGCCGCGGCTGAGCACAGAACCTGTGCAAAACCCCTGTCGGTCCTAATAAAAATTGGACCGACTATGAGGCCCCAGACCACTGAATCTCAATGGGTCAGCATTAATAGGCTGACAACGTGACGAACTTTGTCGGCTCGAAACAAGTTGGTGCCCAAATCTATCGTGCTAAATATTTCGCGCATTTAGGGCTACCGCGAAAGTATGAGAGCCGCATGGACACGATATTTCTGAAGCTTGGTGTGATGGAAGTCGGCGCGACCGGTACGTCCGGCGTTGTCGCGGTGGCCGTGCTGGTAACTGCATATATGGTCCTCCGACTACGGAAGACCGATGCGAAGTAGCGAAGGGGATTGCCTGCACATAATCGCTGGGTGGCGGCGTCCGGACCCTTCACCTCTCCCATAGGGAGAGGTCGACGCGCGAAGCGCGGCGGGTGAGGGGTTATGGCCTCTCGTGGAGTCACTTGCCCCCTCACCCGGCACACTTCGTGTGCCGACCTCTCCCCCACGGGGAGAGGTGAAGCAAGCGCGCCTTAAGTCCCCTCGCCGCGCGGGCCGCCGGCGACCATCGCCGGCAGGGGCTCGTCGGCGCTGCGCAGCACGATGATGCGGTCGAACTTGCCGTCCTCGAACGCCTGCAGGAACTTGTCGTAGTCGCGCACCGAGATGCAGCCGTTCGACTGGCCGTTGTCGCCGAGCAGGAAGGAATGCGCCAGGAAGCCGTCGCGGCCATGCATGTTGCCGCCGCCGACCGGCTTCATGCGCAGCGCGCGCACGCCGCGAAACGGCTTCTCGCGAAAGCTGACGGCATAGACGTTGGCCGGCGTCACGCCGACATCCTTGCGGTGCATCGAGTCCGGATCGTCCAGGTACTGGCCGAAGCCGGAATGCGCCTCCAGCTTTTCGCCGTCCGGCATGTAGACGACTTTCCTGGTGATGTCGTACAGCACCGTGTTCGGATTGGCGGCGATGATCGCCTTGGCCGAACGGTCGGGATCGCCGAACAGCCGGTCGAAGATGCCGGGCTCACTGGGCGTCTGCGGCGGCAGGGCCGCGATTTGCGGTCCGGCTGAATCCGGCGCGATTCGGGTCACAGCCACGCGCGGCGTTTCCTGCCGCTCGATGCCGTCGGGGCGCGGCAGCGGCAGAGGTGCCGCGATCGCCTGCTCCGGCAGGCGCACCCGGCCGGCATTCGGAAAGCGCGTCGTCAGCAGCGTCGACAGGCCGCCGTCCGGAATCCAGGCCTTGTCTTGCGGGAGCAGGCTGAGCGCGGCCAGTTGCGCCTGCCCTTCGCGCCACATCCGCGCGACATCGAAATCCGACGCCGGCATCGGCAGCGCCCGCGACAGCCGTGCTTCGGGGGCGACGGCGGCGCGGCTGTGCGGCAGCGGCAGGTAAATTGCCGCCGCGGCCACCGCGCTGACGCCGGCAACGCCGAGGCCGACCCACGCCATGAGAAATGCAATGCGCGCCATGAAGGACGGCCGCGCGGACGCAGCCCGCCCCGGACATTGCTGCCTTGTCTTGCTTGCAGTCGTCACGTCGAACATCTGCCCGCCCACGCGCGTGCGGCCCCTGGGTACCGTGGTCATCATAGCCCAGCGGGGCCTTAAGGAAAATCCCTGCCGCTCGCCCCCCGGCACCGCGGAAATTCGTTTTGTTTCCATGCGGTTAATCCGCCCGCCTATGCCCCGGCCGCGGACTTCGCTAGGGTCGCCGCGACCCGAACCCACAAGGAGCACTGCATGCGAAGGACCGCCCGCGCAGGCGTCACTGTTGCCCTGTCACTGATCGCCGGACTGAGCGTCGTCGTCGCTGCCGGTTTCCTCACTCACGCTATCGCTCAAACCGCCGGAAAAACCATGACCACATCATCGGGACTGCAAATCACGGACACCACTGTCGGCACCGGCGCCTCGCCGAAGGCCGGCCAGACCTGCGTCATGCACTACACGGGCTGGCTCTACACCAACGGCATCAAGGGCAAGAAATTCGATTCCTCGGTCGACCGCGGCGAGCCGTTCGAATTTCCGATCGGCCGCGGCCGCGTCATCAAGGGCTGGGACGAAGGCGTCGCCAGCATGAAGGTCGGCGGCAAGCGCACGCTGATCATCCCGCCCGCGCTCGGCTATGGCGACCGCGGCGCCGGCGGCGTGATACCGCCGAATGCCGTGCTGATGTTCGACGTCGAACTGCTGGCGGTGAAGGACTGACCCGCGGCCCCGCTGTCACGGAGGCGTGACAGCGGGGCAACTTTTTGGCGATCTCGCGCGTTGACTTCTCGCGGCTATACCACGGTGAGGCGTACGATGCCCGAGACACAAAGCGGACCGCTTTGCCCGAACTGCATGCGGATCATGAAGCTATCCCGCACACTGACAGAGCCGGACGACGAGCCGACGGTGCATGTGTTCAAATGCAGCCTTTGCGCCGTCAGCTTCATCACCGAAGATCACCTGCCGGTCGCCGGCGCCATGGTGCATTAGCGCGGCGCACCTCCGCCCTCACACCTTGCCGTGCACCAGGTCGTTAATGAAGCCGAGCTTGGTCATCACCGCCGGTGCGAGCACGAACGGATAGAGGTCGGTCGCGCCCATCGCGCGGTTGACGTTGTTGATCGAAAAAACATAGGGCAGCCAGACGTCGATGATCTGCTGCACGGTCTCGGCCTCGTACGGCTCGAAGTCGACCTGGGCTGAAAAATTGCCGGTTTTGTCGATCTTGGGCCGCACCGTCATGCCGGACGCCGCGACCATCTCCAGCGTATCGACGATGTGCAGGTAATGCGCCCAGGTCTCGGCGAAGTCCTCCCACGGATGCGCGGTGGCGTATTGCGTCACGAAATTGTCCTGCCAGTCCGGCGGCGCGCCCTGCTCGTAGTGCCGCTGCAACGCCGCACCGTAATCCTGGCTGTCGTCGCCGAACACGGCGCGGCATGCCTCCAGCTTGCCGGCGTCGCGCACCAGGATGTCCCAGTAATGATGGCCGACCTCATGGCGGAAATGCCCGAGCACGGTGCGGTACGGCTCGCCCATGGCGCGGCGGCGCTTCTCGCGCTCGACATCGTCGGCCTCAATCACCGCGATGGTGATGGTGCCCTCGTCATGCCCGGTCAGCACTCTCGGCCCCGGCACGGTCGGCGGCGCGTCCGACAGGAATTCGAACGACAGCCCGTGCGCGGGGTCCTCCAGCACGGTCTTCAACGGCAGCTTCCAGCGCAGCAGCGAATAGAACAGCCTGTGCTTGGCCATTTCCAGGACGCGCCAGGCGTTCACATTCTCCGGCTGGCTCAGATCGGGCACGACGCGGTTGTGCCGGCAGGCGAGGCAGTAAGCGTCCATTGTGCCCGGCGGCACGAACCAGTTGCAGGCATCGTACTGCGAATTGATGCAAAGGACGCGAGACTCGCCCGGCATCGCCAGCGGTTTCCAGGTCATGCCGTCGATCGGCTCGACCGCCGACAGCGTCAGCCGCTCAGGCAGGTAGGCGAGCCGGTGGCCGCACTGGCCGCAGACGCGGTTCTCGAAATACAGGACATTGCCGCAGGACTGGCACTTGTAGAGTTTCATGCGTCGCGATCCATGGTGCCGCCCGGCCGGTCACATATCGTTGAGATGAAAGCAAGACGACCGGCCCTTGCGGGCCGATCGTATCGATCGTCAGAGTCGCAGCGTGGCCAGTCGGATCAGGCGGCTTCCTGGTTGACCGAGGCCTCCGCCAGTTCGCTGAGCGCCACGTCGGTCTTCTTCTCTTCCTGCAGGGTCTGGTCCAGCAGACGCGCCGCGTCATTGAGGCCGAGTTCGCCGGCCCAGGTCTTCAGCGTGCCGTAGCGCGAGATCTCGTAGTGCTCGACGGCCTGCGCCGCCGCCAGCAGACCGGCATCCAGCGCCGGCGAGCCCTTGTATTCCTTGATGATCTCGGCGCCTTCCTCGGTGATGCCGAGGATCGCCGCGCAGGTCTTGCCTTGCGGCTTCTTGTCGATCGCCGCGAACACCTTCTCCAGCCGTGTGATCTGGGCTTCGGTCTCGGTGTGATGTTTTTCGAAGGCCTTCTTCAGCGCCGGCGCCTGAGCCGCCTTCGCCATTTTCGGCAGTGTCGCCAAGATCTTCTTCTCGGCGAAATAGATGTCCTTCAGCGTGTCGTGAAACAGTTCGTCCAGCGTCTTCGGTTGTTTGGCCATGGTGCTCCCCTGTGGCAGATTGCAGCACGGCCAACGCGCCGTCTTGGTTACGGTTCCGGAGCTCGGAATGATTTAGGCATTCGGAAACGGGGGAAGGTTCGCGTCGCTCCCGCAACCAAATCTGGCCGCGGGCGTTGATCGGCAGCACGCGCCGGGTGTCAACCGGCCGTAACGGGGACGACGGACGCAGTTGATTTTGCCGGTTTCTAACTGCGGCAGCAACGCATCGGTACGCGTGGCGTCTAACCCGTTCCCGGCGCGTGCGCCTTTCTCTGGGTGCGCGGCCGGATAGTCCCAGCCGGGCGATTGCCAGTCTTGCCGCTTCCCTCTATCCCATCGGCCATGACCTCCCCGACAGGCGAACCCGCGATCCGGTTCTTCGGCGACGGCAGAGCCTATTGGCGGCTGCTGGTGCGCGGCGGCGTGCTGGTCATGGTGACGCTCGGCATCTACCGGTTCTGGCTGACCACCGACGTGCGCCGCTTCCTGTGGTCCAACACCGAGGTGGCCGGCGACGGACTGGAATACAACGGCACGCCCCAGGAGCTGCTGATCGGCTTTCTGACCGCGATCGCCCTGCTGGTGCCGCTCTACTTGGTGTTCTTCTTCGCCGCGCTCGATCTGGGCTTCATCGGGCGGATGTCGGGCGCCATCGGTTTCGCGCTGCTGTTCGTGCTTGGCCAGTACGCCATCTACCGCGCCCGCCGCTATCGCCTGACCCGCACCGTCTACCGTGGCCTTCGCTTCCACCAGGACGGCTCGGCCTGGGGTTACGCGCTCCGCGCGGTGCTGTGGTGGTCGCTGACGCTGCTGACCCTCGGCCTCGCCTACCCCTTCCAGCTCGCCAGCCTGGAACGCTATAAAATGCGGCACACCTTCTATGGCGATCTCGGCGGCCGGTTCGACGGTTCAGGCCTCAGCCTGTTCCTGCGCGGCCTGCCGATGTGGCTTCTGGTGGTGGCGCCGCTGGCGGTGACCATCGGCGCCGCGCTCGAGACCCTCGACTGGGACGCGCTGGCCGAAGCGCTGGCGAGCGAGGACGTGCAGGCCAATATCGAGGTCGGCAATCCGGGCCTGACCGGCGTGCTGCTGTTTGGCCTGATCATGCTGGCGGCGGCGGCCGTGCTGGCGGCCTTGCTCTTTCCGGCGTTCCGGGCGCTGACCCTGCGCTGGTGGTCGTCGGGCCTGCGCCTCGGCCCGATCGAATTCCGCTCGCAATTGCGGACGGCGCAGGTCTACCGCGCCTATCTGCGCTTTTTCGGCTATGCGGTTGCCTTCGCCATCGCGCTGGCGGTGCTCGGCTTTGCCGTTCTGCTGGTGCTCGGCGCCCTGATTACCGACGATCAGACCGGCGAGATCGTCGCCACCGTGTTTCTGCTGGTCGGCTACGTCATTGCCGCGCTCGGCCTGTCCACCATCTACCGCGCCACCGCGCTGCTGGCGCTGTGGCGGCTGGGCATGGAATCGCTGCAATTGTCCGGTCTGTCGGCGCTCGACCGCGTCAGGGCGGTGGGCCGGCCGAGTTCGGCGCTGGGCGAAGGCCTCGCCGACGCCCTCAATGTGGGCCGCATTTGATGCAGAACGCCACGAACCAGCCGACCGGCGGCGCCGGCATTTTCTTTGACGGGCAGACCAGCGCCCGCCAGACGGTGACGGTCGGCCTGGGCGCATCCGGACTTTCAATCGCCGGGCCGGACGGCGCCGTTCTCGCCGCCTGGCCCTATGACGACATCGAAGAACTGGCCTGGCCAGGTCATGTGCTGCGGCTGGGCCGCCGCGGGCCCGGCCTGGAGCGGCTGGAAATCTCCGACCCGGCGCTGGCCGCCGCCATCGATGTCCACGCCCATCATGTCGATCGTACCGGCACGGTCCAGCGCCGCCAGCGCCAGAGCGTGATCGGCTGGAGCGTTGCCGCCACACTGGCCCTGGTGGTGGGCGGCTATTACGGCGTGCCGGCTTTGGCCGAGAAGGCGGCGCCGCTGGTGCCGGCCGGCCTCGAACGGCGCATGGGCGACGCGGTCGACATGCAGGTGCGCAGCAGCCTCGACACCCGCAATCTCGGCGAAGGCTTCGAATGCGGCGCCGCCGATGGGGAGAAGCCGGGCCGCGCCGCGCTCGAGAAGATGGTGGGCCGCCTTGCGTCAGCTGGCCCGCCGACGCCCTTGCGCGTGACGGTGGTGCGCCGCGACGAGCCGAACGCCATCGCACTGCCGGGCGGACAGATTTACGTGTTTCACGGCCTGATCGCCAAAGCCGACAATGCCGACGAAATCGCCGGTGTGATTGCCCATGAGATCGGCCATATCGCCCATCGCGACGGCACCAAGGCGGTGCTTCAGGCCGGCGGCCTGTCGTTTTTGTTCGGCATGTTGCTCGGCGACTTTGTCGGCGGTGGCGCCGTCGTCTTCACCGCGCGGAAAGTGCTGCAGTCGTCCTATACGCGCGAGGCGGAGACGGCCGCCGACGCCTATGCGGCCATGCTGATGAACCGGGCGCAGGGCGATGTTCGCGCGCTCGGCACACTGCTCGCCAGGATCGGCGGCGCTCACGAGCCCGGCATCCGAATTCTGCTCGACCATCCGGAAACCAGGGCGCGCGTCGCCGCCCTCAACCGCATGCCGCTGGCGCAGACCCCTGTGCCCTTTCTGAACCCCGGCGAGTTTGCCGCCCTGAAACGAATCTGCGCAGGTCGATAGTATGGCGCGCCGAACCTTCCACGACGACGCGGTCTCGCGGCTGGCGGCATGGTCTTACCGGCTGGCGCTGTTCGCCTTGGCGGTGGCGGCGCTCGCGATCCTCGTCGTCCGTTCCGGCGCGCTGGAGATCGTGCCGGCGCTGACCACCTTCGCCGCGGCCCTGGTGTTTGCCGCCCTCGCGGTGCTGCTGGCGTGCGGCGCCTTCGTGGTGATCTGGCGGCAAGGACTGGCCGGTTTCGGCCGGGCGCTGGGCGGACTGCTGCTCGGTCTGCTGCTGCTCGCCTACCCCGCCTATCTTGGCTACAGCGCCATGGAACTGCCGGCGCTCGCCGATATCAGCACCGATCCGGCCAATCCGCCGCGCTTCGAGGCGCTGGCGGCGGCGCGTCCGCCGGCCAGCGGCACCATTGCAGCCGCCGCCGACCTGCAACGCGAAGCCTATCCCGAGATTTCACCGCTGCAGCTCAGCGTGCAGCCACGGGTCGCCTACGAGGTCTCGCTGGCGGTGATCAACAAGCACCGGTGGCCGATCGCCAACGCCCGTCCGCCGGCGGGCCGCCGCGACGCCGTCATCGAGGCGACCGCGCGCACGCTGATCATGGGTTTCCGCGACGATATCATCGTTCGCGTCACGCCGCTTGGCCAGGGCTCGCGCGTCGATCTGCGCTCGGCTTCGCGCTTCGGCCGGCATGACCTCGGCGCCAATGCCGTGCGCGTGCGGACGTTGATGGAGGAGATCGAAGCCGCCGCGGATGCCGCCCCTGAGCCGCGACCGGAACCGGAGAAGGTGGAGAAGAAGCCGGCGCCGAAGCGGCCGGCGGCGAAGAAGCAGCCAGAGAAGCAACCGGAGAGACGGCGTTAGGTCACCAGCCGGTACTCGCCGTCGATCGACGGCGGTCCGTCGCTGTGGACCACGCCCCGCGTCACCAGATCTTCCAGATGCGCCAGCACCGACAGGCCGGCGGCGCCGGTCAGTCGCGGGTCGAGGCCGATATAGATGGCGCGCACGATGCTCGGGATATCGCTCGCACCCTTGCGCAGCCGGTGCAGGATCGAGTCCTCGCGCGCCCGGCGATGCAGGATGTAATAATTGACGAAGCGGTTGGCGTCCTCGATCGCCGGACCGTGGCCGGGGAAATAGGTCTGCTCCGGCCGCCTGGCGAGCTTGCGCAGCGACGCCATGTAGTCGCTCATCGCGCCATCGGGCGGCGCGACGATGGTGGTGGCCCAGGCCATCACATGATCGCCGGCGAACAGTATCTTCCTGTCCTTCAGCGCAAAGGCCATGTGGTTGGCGGTGTGGCCCGGCGTGGTCACCGCCTCGATGCTCCAGCCGTCGCCATCGACCACCTCGCCGTCCTTGAGCATCACGTCGGGCCGGAAATCGCGGTCGCCGCTGGAGTCGAGCGGGTTGTGCTCACCGATATGCAGCGGCCGCGCCGCGCGATGCGGTCCCTCGGCGTAGACGGTGGCGCCGGTCGCCGCCTTGACCGCCGGCACTGCCGGCGAATGGTCGCGATGGGTATGGGTGACGAAGATATGCGTCACGGTCTCGTTGCGCACGGCGTCGAGCAACGCGGCGATATGGACCGGATCGGCCGGGCCGGGATCGACGATGGCGACGTTGCCGTGGCCAATGATGTAGCTGAGCGTGCCCTTGAAGGTGAACGGGCCTGGATTGTTGGCCATCACCCGCCGCACGCCCGGCACCGGTTCGTCCACCGTCCCGGCGGCGAGATCGAGAGTCTTGTTGAAGGGAATGTCGTCGCTCATGCGGTTGGGACCCGTGCAGCCGCTACGCCATAGGGAATCGGCGGCCGGTGTGCAATCGGTTTTTACCAGGCTGATTCTCCGGCTCAGGCGACCGCGGAAGCCCGCGGCGCCTGATCGCGAATAATGCGCGTGACGTCCTCTGCGGTCTGCGGTCGGCTGAACAAGAAGCCCTGAAACTCCGTGCAGCCTTCGGCCGTCAGACTGGCGAGCTGCTCCTTGGTCTCGACGCCTTCGGCTGTGGTGACAATGCCCAGGCTGCTGCTCAGGCCGACCACGGCGCGCACGATGGCGACGCTGTCCTGCTTCGGCAGGTCGCGGATAAAGGACTGGTCGATCTTGATCTTGTCGAAGGGGAAACTGCGCAGATAGCCGAGCGAGGAATAGCCGGTACCGAAATCGTCCATGGCGATCCGGATACCCAGATCGCGTAGCTGGTGCAGCATGGTAAAGGACCCATCGCTGTCCTGCACCATGACCATTTCTGTGACTTCGAGTTCCAGCCTGTTGGCGGGGAGGCCGGATGACGCCATTGCATTGATGATGGTGGGCACCAGGTTGCGGCTCTTGAACTGCGCCGGCGACAGATTGACCGCAAGGGTTACATGTTTCGGCCAGCGGACCGCCTCGGCGAATGCCGTCCGCAGGACCCATTCGCCGAGCGGCACGATCAGCCCGGTCGACTCCGCTACCGGAATGAAATCGTCCGGCTGGATCTCGCCGCGCTCCGGATGGTTCCAGCGGACCAGTGCTTCACAGGTGGTGATCTGGCCCGACTTGACGTCGATGATCGGCTGATAGCGAAGATCGAACTCGCCATTGACGATCGCCTTGCGCAGATCGAGTTCAAGCGCACGGCGCGCCTGCATGCGGGCATCCATGCTCACCTCGAAGAAACGATAGACGCCGCCGCCATCGGCTTTCGCGCGGTACAGCGCCAGATCGGCGTTCTTCATCAACGTGTCGGGTACCTTGCTGTCGGTCGGCGCAAGCGCGATGCCGACGCTGACGCCGACCACGACCTGATGCCCGTCAAGATCGTACGGCGCGCCGATTACGGCGATGAGGCGCGCCGCCAGCGCGGTCACGTCGGGCGCATTTTCGGACGGTACCTGCATGATGGCAAACTCGTCGCCGCCGAGCCGGGCGACGATGTCCTCGCCGCGGATACAACTGCGCATCCGGTCAGCGGCGGCCTTCAACAGCAGATCGCCGATCGGATGTCCGAGCGTGTCGTTGACGCTCTTGAAATGGTCGAGGTCGAGACTCAGCACGGCAATCGAATCCGACCGCCGCAGATGGCTCATGGTGTCATCCATGCGCTGGTAGAACGTCACGCGATTCGGCAAATCGGTCAGCGCGTCGTAATGTGCCAGGTGCTT
This sequence comes from Pseudolabrys sp., assembly GCA_030684935.1. Classification (GTDB taxonomy): domain Bacteria; phylum Pseudomonadota; class Alphaproteobacteria; order Rhizobiales; family Xanthobacteraceae; genus Pseudolabrys. The sequence goes on from JAUXXH010000034.1 coordinate 10,926, forward strand.
GATCTTGTCTTCCGCCCGAAGCCGTTCGGTAATATCGTCGAACGTCGTGACGAAGCCGCCACTCGCCATAGTTCGATGTGATATCGAGATGCTGCGGCCGTCGGTCAGGCGTTGGACCGCCTGACCATCCAGACCATCACGAATAAATTCACGCTGCAGAGCAAGCGTACCATCAAGGTCCACATCAGAGACCTCGTCGCCAAACGCCAGCGCCAAGAGACGTGCCGTCATGCCTATGGTGACTTTTCGCGGCGCCACTCCATAAATCTCCGCAAACCGCGGATTGAACAAGATGAGTTTCTCGTCGGCGTCGAACATACACAGGCCTTGTGACATGTTTGACAGCGCGGCGTCTAAGCGTTCGTTCTGCACCTCCAATTGCCTGCTTTTGTCCTCTATGGTCCGGGTGGCAGCCTCGAGTTGCCCAACCGTGCGGTCGAGCACCCTGAGCGGGAAAACCCGGACGGCGAAATAGATGCCGGCGCCCAGAAGCGCGCTTAGCAGCGCTGCCATCCCGGTTTTCATTAACAAGGGGCGGAGGCTGCTGACAGCCTCGACGCGACCGATCGGCCTGCCGGAAATGAGAATCGGATTGCTGCGGGACATCAGCGGCGCCGACAATACCGGGCCCGCGCCGGTGATCACGGAGTCAGTTTCGTTGCGCACGTTCAAGGCAAAATTGTCGCCATCGGCGGCGGCAAGCTCAATCAACTCGGAAATGCGGATCGCCTGATATTGCCAGAGGTCCTGATGCAGATAGACATATTTCGCGACGCGCGAAGCGGCCAGTTCCGACTTGTAGGTCAGTTCGTAGGACTTGTTGGAAAACTCCACAAGAAAGTAGCCGACCGGAATCGCGACGCAAATCGCCAGCGTGACCACCAGGCCGATACCGGCGACGAGGGTCCGGAGTCGAATATTCCACATCGCGGGCCCCTACTCGCCGATCGCCAGATTGCCGGTCGCCAGCAGAACCTTGCGGCCTTCAGGAGACCGCAGAAACGCCAGCAGTTTCTCGGCACCGGCGCTGCGGTCGGCGGCAAACACGAGGTAGAAAAATTTCTCGTAGGGATAGCTCTTGTTCGCCAAAGCGTCGAGGCTCGGCATCACCCCGTCGATCGCAATCAAGCGGAGGTCGACTTTCTCGGCCACGATCTGGCCGAGACCCGCCAGGGTGAACGAGCCCGGCAGGCGTTGCGCGATGGCAACGTTATCCTGGTCGGTGGGGGCGACCGGAACATCGGGCCGCCGCCGCGCCCGTTCGATGGCGGCCTTGACGCCCGGTATCTCCTCCTCGATCAGCGCCGAGTCCGCATCAAGCCGGGTGCGCAGGATGATTTTGAGCAGCGTGCCGTCTTCCCATGCCGGGTTGCCGGCGGCGTAGATTCCGGCGATGTCGCCGGTCTTCAGTCCGTTGGGCTTGGCATGCGAGGTCACGAAGACCAGCGGCGTGCGGGCAAAAGGGCGCGCGACCAGCGGTGTTTTCGCTTCGTCCGGCTTGACTTCGCGCGCAGCGGCGACGACGTCCAGCACCCGATCGCCGAGCGCCCGCAGCGCGCCGCTGCTGCCGAGACCGGCGATAACTTCGATCTCGATGCCGGTGGCGGCCTTGAAATGCGGCGCCACCTGCCGCATGGCCTCGATGATGCCGCCGGTGCCGCCGAGCTTGAGCTTCTCCGCCGCCAACGCCGGGAGCGAAGCGCCGAGCATAACCGCGACCGCCAGTATCGAGCGCAACGCACGCATCAGCATCCATCCCTCTGCCAAGGCGGGACAGTGCGGCTGATAAGATGAAGCAAAGGCTACCGGCCGGGTCCGGTCGGCAACATGATTTACAAAGCGTCGGACCAAATGATCGAATTGTCGATCGTTGGTGTCGGCTTACCGGCTAATGAATTTCCGGCTCCGGCACCGGCCCGAGCGGCGCCAGGAAGTCGAAGTCACAGCCGTCGTCGGCCTGCCCGGTGTGCTCCGAATAGAGCGCGCCGTAGCCGCGCGGGTAACGCGGCACCGGTGGCGTCCACGCGGCGCGGCGGCGCGCCAGCTCGTCGTCGCTGACGTGCAGATGAATGCGCCGCGCCGGTACGTCGATCTCGATCTCGTCGCCAGTCTGCACCAGAGCCAGCGGTCCGCCAACGAAACTCTCCGGCGCGACATGCAGAATGCAGGCGCCGTAACTGGTGCCGCTCATGCGCGCGTCGGAGATGCGCACCATGTCGCGCACGCCCTGCTTCACGAGCTTGCGCGGGATCGGCAACATTCCCCACTCCGGCATGCCGGGACCGCCTTTGGGGCCGGCGTTCTTCAGGACCAGAATATGATCGGCAGTGACGTCGAGATCGTCGCGCTCGACCTCGCGCGCCATGTGGTTGTAGTCCTCGAAGGCGATGACCTTGCCGCGGTGGCGCAGCAGCCGCTTCTCGGCCGCCGACGGCTTCATGACGCAGGCGCGCGGCGCCAGGTTGCCGGTCATCACTGCGGTGGCGCCTTCGCTGGAGATCGGATCGCTCAGCGGATGGATGACATCGGGCAGATAGACCTCGGCGCCCTTGATGTTCTCGCCGATGGTCTTGCCGTTGACGGTCATGCATGAGAGGTCGAGCACGTCCTTTAGCTGCGCCATCAGCGCGCGCAAGCCGCCGGCGTAGAAGAAATCCTCCATCAGGTATTTGCCGGACGGCCGCACATTGGCCAGCACCGGCACTTCGCGCGACAACTGGTCGAAGCGGTTCATGTCGAGCGGGATGCCGGCGCGGCGCGCCATCGCCACCGCATGGATGATGGCGTTGGTCGAACCGCCCATCGCCATGTGCACGCGGATGGCGTTGTCGAACGCCGCCACCGACAGAATCTTCTGCGGCGTCACATCCTCCCACACCATGTCGACGATGCGCCGCCCGGCCTGTCCGCACATGCGCGGATGCGCGGAGTCGGCCGCCGGGATCGACGACGCGCCGGGCAGCGACAGGCCGAGCGCCTCGGCGATCGCCATCATAGTCGCCGCCGTGCCCATCACCATGCAGGTGCCGAACGAGCGCGCGATGCCGCCTTCGATGTCGGCCCAGTCGTCCTCGGTGATGCGGCCGGCGCGCTTCTCGTCCCAGTATTTCCAGGCGTCGGAGCCGGAACCCAGCACCTGGCCGTGCCAGTTGCCGCGCAACTGCGGCCCGGCCGGCACGAAGATGGTCGGCAGGCCCATGCTGATGGCGCCCATGATAAGGCCCGGCGTGGTCTTGTCGCAGCCGCCAAGCAGAATGGCGCCATCGATCGGATGACTGCGCAGCAGTTCCTCGGTCTCCATCGCCAGCATGTTGCGGTACAGCATGGTGGTCGGTTTCATGAACGGCTCGGACAGCGACATCGCCGGCAGTTCGACCGGGAAACCGCCGGCCAAGAGCACGCCGCGCTTCACGTCGTCGGCGCGCGCCCGCAGATGCGTGTGGCAGAAATTGAGATCGCTCCAGGTATTGATGATGCCGATCACCGGCTTGCCCTGCCAGTCCGGCGCATCGAAGCCGCCCTGGCGCATCCGCGCGCGATGGCCGAACGACCGCAGGTCGCTGACGCCAAGCCAGCGGTGGCTGCGGAGGTCTTCGGGTGCCTTGCGGGTCATGTCATTCTCCGTGCGCGGGCGGCGAAGGTAGCGCGGCCTTTGGGCCTATGCCACAGTCAAATCATGCGGCGAATATTTGCGTATCCCGGCTCACGGCTCATTTTCACATTGTGCATTTTTGCGGTGCTGGCGACGGCGATCCTGACGCGGGCGCCGAAATGGATGGGCGATTTCGATCAGTCGTTCTATCTCACCATCGCCTATGACATCGACCGCTACGGCGTGTTCAGCAACGGCATGTTCGATCAGGTCAACAGCGTCGATACGGCGCCGCCGCCGGGCATGTTCATCGCGCCGATGTATCCCTGGCTGGTGCTGGCCGTGCAAAAAATCGACCCGCGCTTCGCACGTGCAGCAAAATGCAGCGTCGAGGCCAACCACGACCGCCGCGACCGCGCCGAATGCGATGTCTATGCGCTGCCGATGCACCTCATCCACGCGCTGCTGCTGGCGCTCGGCGCGCTGGCCATCGGGCGCACCGCGGAACTCATCTTCGGTGGCCGGGCGACCTTCTGGCTGGCCGCCAGCTTCGCCACGGTGGCGCTGCTGCCGGATGCGGAGCTGTTCTCCTTCGTGATGACCGAGAGCCTGACCTTCTTCATGTTCTCGGTGACCATGCTGGCGCTGGTGAAAAGCTGGATCACGTCGCGCTGGCAGGACTTCGCCATCGCCGGGGTATTGCTCGGCCTGCTGTGCCTGACGCGGACGTCGTTTCTGATCCTGGCGCCGGTGCTGGTCGTGCTGATCCTCATCAATACCCGCCTCCCCCGTGCCGCGCCCGGCGTCCGCACGCCAGCCTGGCAGGGCATCGTCGCCTTCGCCGTCTGTTTCGGTCTGATGGTGGTGCCGTGGGCGATCCGCAATTCCATCTCGGTCGGCAAATTCGCCATGACCGAGGAATACGGTTCGGCCGCCATCGTCGAGCGTTTCGCCTTCAACCAGATGACGCCGCAGGAATACGCGCTGGCCTTTCCGCACTGCCTGCCGTTTATCGGGCCCTGCATCGTCGCCGCGACCGTGGGCGAACAGGCCACCGCCCGCTTCACGTGGGACAGCCCGGGCAGCTTTTTCGAACTCGGCCGTGGCGCACGCGGCGCCCTGCTCAAGCTCCACGACAAGCTCGATCCGATCATCGGCGACATCGTGCGCGCCGAACTGAGCGCGAACTGGTGGCGCCATATCCTGGTCAGCATCCCGCTGGCCTGGTGCGGGCTCTGGGTCGGCGGCCTGTTCGGGCTTTTTCTGGCGCCGGCCTTTGTCTGGGCTGGCCTGTCCGCGATCCGCCGGCGCAAGCCGCTGTTCCTGATGTATGCGGTGCCGGCGTTGACCATGCTGGCGCTGCACGCCGGCCTCGCCAACCACTACACGCGTTACAATCTGATCCTGATCGGGCCGTTCGCCGCCGGCGCCGCCTGGCTTATCGCGCGGAGCGGTTGGCTTTCCCGTGTGCGTTGGCGATGGCGAGCGCGCGCGCCAGCGCCGTGATCAACTCCATCTGCATGCGGATCTTGAGATGCAGATTGAGCAGCACCAGCATGCTGATCACCACCCAGATGTAGAGCACGAGATCGACACCGCGGCCGACGCCGGCAAACGCCGCCAGTTGCGTGGCGTGCGACGGCAGCCAGACGAAATACAGGCCGACGAGCGCCGCCAGCAGCGACAGCAGACCGACCGTTGGCGAGCGGCGGTACTGGCTCCACGCATAGAGCATGACGGCGAACAGCAGCGCGGTGAGCGAAACCTGGGCAATCATCGGTGCAGCCTCCGGGCAAACAGGTCGAGCAGAATGGTCAGGGCGTCGGAAAGCTTCTGGCCCTTGGCCAGCGAGTATTCGCTGTATACGATGGTGACGGGAACCTCGACATATTTCAGCCCGCTGGCGGCGACCTGGTGCAGGATTTCCGACGCATGCGCCATGCGGTTCTGCCGCAGCTTGATGTGCTGGGCGCCGCGCCGGGTCATGCCGCGCAGCCCGTTATGGGTGTCGGTGATGCTGATGCCGACACTCAGACGCGTGAACCAGGTCGCCAACTTGAGCGTCAGGCGGCGCGACAGCGGCTGGTTCAGCGTATCGCCCAGAAAGCGGCTGCCGAGCGCGAAGTCGGCATTGTTCTTCTCCAGCGCCGCCGCCAGCACGGCGATGTCTGACACGCGGTGCTGGCCGTCGGCGTCGAAGGTGACGATGGTCTCGGCGCCGGCCGAAAGCGCATACTCGATGCCGGTCTGAAGTCCGGCGCCCTGCCCGAGATTGATCGGATGGCGCACCACGATGGCCCCGGCCGCTTCGGCGGCGTCCGCGGTGCCATCGGTCGAACCGTCATCCACCACCACCACCGGATAACCGGCGGCGCGCACGCCGGCGATGACGCCGCCAATGACGGTTTCCTCATGGTAGGCCGCGATCACGACCCAAAGCGATCTGGATGTCATGGCTCAACCGGCAACAAAGAAAAGACCGCCGAGGATCAGCGCAATGCCGATCATGAGCCGCGTCGACAGCGGCTCGGCGAACACCAGGATGCCGAGTGCCGGCGTGATCGCGAAGGCAAGCGCCACGAAAGGATAGGCGCGCGACAGCGGCGTGAAGGTCAATATCCAGACCCACAGCACCGACAGCAGCCCGTAGAGCACCACCGCCACCACGAAATAGGCATTGACCAGCCCGAACATGCGGTCGGTCAGCGAGCCGACCGCCGGCGCGCGATCGGCGGCCAGCTTAAAGATGAGTTGCCCGCCCGCCATCGCCACGGCATAGCCGAGCAGCAGAAGAATTTGCGTGAGTGTCAGCCGCTCGCTCATGAGTTTGGTTTCCGCAGCACGACGCGCATGGCGTCGAAAAGGTTGACCGGCAAGCCGATCGCGCTGGCCGCCGCCACCCGGCGTGGCCGCAGGCCGATCATGCGCTTGAGCTGGAACACGATCAGCGACAGCGGCACGATCTTCCACGGGTGATCGAACCGCTCCAGCGTCAGCCCGAGCGATCCCGCCAGGCCGCGCATGCTGTCGCGGGTGAAGAACCACAAATGCTGCGGCGGCGTCATCAGACGCCAGCGCGCGCCCGCCATCCGCGCTGGCAGGGCGCCGAAATCGCCGGTGGCGATGACAATGATGCCGCCGGGGTTGAGATGGCGCTCGCACAGCGCCAGCGTGCCGGCCGGGTCGGGCAGATGCTCGATCACATCGAGCAGGACGATGACGTCGAACGGCGCCAGCCCCGACAGCGTGGTCTCGTCCGCGGCGCCGGTTATGACGTTGAGCCCCTGCCCGCGCGCATGCGCGGCGGCGTCCACGGCAATCTCAATGCCGGTGACGTCGTAATGGGGATTGGCCGCGGCCAGAAAGAAGCCATAGGCGCAGCCGAGTTCCAGCAGACGCCCGCCGGGCTTCAGGCTGCGGATGAAATCGACGGTGCCGGCGAACTCGCGCCGCAACACCGGTTCGGCGCCGAGATAATCGGCATAGCCGTCGGCATGGCCGCCATCGAAATAGTCGGTGGTGTAATAGCTTTCCGGGTCAAACGCGCTCGTTTCGGTGCGGCCGAGCCCGCAGACGCTGCATGTGTAGATATCGCAGCCGCTCTTGGCGTACAGAAACCGGTGCCCGGTCGATTGCCCGCAGGCCGGGCACGCCAATACCCGGTCGCGGCCGCCAGATACCCCGGCCACCGGGTCGTGCACCGCTGCGTGTTCGTTCATGGCGTCTGCTTATCAGCCCACAGCGGCTGTACTCAAGGCGTACTCTTGGCCGCCGCGCGTTCGGCCGAATTCGACGCCGCCGCCTTGCGGGTCATCCACTGGGTTCCAATGACGGCCGCGAACAGCGTCGCCCCGACAATGTCGGTGTAAAGGCCGGGCTTGATCAGGGCCAGCCCGGCCACGATCAGCGCGATGCGCTGCCACACCACAGCATGGGTCAGGAAATAGCCCTGCAGACCGGCCGAGAAGAACAGCACGCCGGCCGACGCCGTGAAGCAGGACGACAGGATGGTGGTCCAGTCACCGATCATCAGCAGCGCCGGTTCATAGACGAACATGAACGGGATGATGAACCCGGCCGCGCCGATCTTCACCGCCGCCCAGCCGCTCGTCCAGATGTCGGATTTGGCCAGCCCCGATGCCGCGTAGACCGCCAGCGCCACCGGCGGCGTGATCGCCGACAGGATCGCGAAATAGAAGGCGAACATGTGCGCCGCCGGGGTGACGACGCCGAGCTTGATCAGCGCCGGCACCAGCAGCGCCGTCATGATGATGTAGGCCGGCGTGGTCGGAATGCCCATGCCGAGGATGATGCCGGCGATCATGGTCAGGATCAGCGCCAGCACCAGCGTGTCCTGCGCCAGGCCGACGACGAACTGGGTGAAGACGATGCCGAGACCCGACAGCGTCACCACGCCGATGACAAGTCCGGCACAGGCGCAGGCGAGCGCCACCGACAGCGTGCTCTTGGCGCCGTCGGCCAGCGCCTCGATGACATTGCGCACCGTCACATTGCCGCGCGTGGTCTTGCGCAGAAAGGCGACCGGGAAGCACGACAGCGTGCCGGCCAGCGCCGCCATCGGCGCGCTGTAGCCGGAATACATCACCGCCAGGATCACCACCGCCGGCAGGAACAGGTGGCCGTGTTCGTACATCACCTGACGCAGCTTCGGCAGTTCGGCGCGCGGTATGCCGACCAGGCCGCTGCGCTTGGCCTCGAAATGCACGGTGGCGAAGCAGGAAATGTAGAACAGCACCGCCGGGATCAGCGCCCAGATGATCACCTGGCCGAACGAGACGGCGAGAAACTCCGCCATCACGAAGGCCGCCGCGCCCATGATCGGCGGCATCAACTGCCCGCCGGTCGACGCCACCGCCTCGACGCCGGCGGCGAAGGACGGCTTGAACCCAGTGCGCTTCATCAGCGGAATGGAGATCGGGCCGGTCACCATCACGTTGGCGACGGCGCTGCCGGAAATGGTGCCGAACAGGCTCGACGACACGATGGCGACCTTGCCGGGCCCGCCGGCGGTATGGCCGGTCAGCGCCATGGCGAAATTCATGAACAGCTGGCCGGTGCCGGTGCGCTCCATGAATGCCCCGAACACCACGAAGATCAGCACATAGGTCGCCGACACCGACAGCGGGATGCCGAAAATGCCTTCGGTCGTCATGTACAACTGGTCGAGCAGCCGCATCGGCTCAAGCCGGGCGACCAGAAGCCCGTAGGTCATGAACACCAAAGCCGTGATTGGCAGCGCCCAGCCGATGACGCGGCGGGTCGCCTCGATGATGATGGCGATCAGCACCACCGCCAGCACCATGTCGGCGGTGCTGAGATCGTCGATGTAGTAGATGCGGTTGACGACATAATCGTAGTAAAAAAACAGGTAGACGATCGGCGCGGCCGCGACGGCCAGCAGCAGATAATCGAGCGCGCTCGGCGGCTGGCCGTCATAGGCGGCGCGGCGCCGGTAAATCAGGAACGTCAGCACCAGCGCGAACAGCAGATGACTGCCGCGGAAGATGATCGCTTCCGGCGTGCCGAAGGCGATAGCCCACATGTGATAAAGCGCCATGGCGACGGCGATCACCATCGTGGCAAGGTTCACCACGCCGCGATGAGAGAGATCGATTTTCATGGCCGTTCTGCTTCGGTGACCGGGATCGGGCCGCAGACGGCCGGCGCAGCCCAAGCCGCGCCGGCCGCCGGTTCAAGGCGTCGAGATCAGTGCGACTTAACGGTGATGCCGGCTTCCTTGTAGAACTTCGCCGCACCCGGGTGGAACGGCACGCCGATGTCCTCGGCCATGTCCTTCGGCTGCAGCGTACCGATGCCCTTGTTGACGGTCGCCAGCGTCTTGGTGTTCTCGGCGATCGTCTTGGCCATGGTGTAGACCTGATCGGCCGGCAGCTTGCACGACACCACGAGATGCGTGGCGTAGCCGATCACCTGCACGTCGGCATCCTGCTTCGGATAGGTGCCCTTGGGCACGGTCACCAGTGTGTAGCCCGGGTTGAGCTTCTTCATTTCCGGCAGACTGCTGGACAGATCGAGCAGCTTGATGTCGCGGGCCGCGGCGAGATCCATCACTGCGCCCGACGGGATCGCGGTGCCGAGGCCGAAGGCATGGGCGTGGCCATCCTTCACCTGCGCGACCGAGTCGGTATACGACACGAAGCTCGCCTTGACGTCGCTGTAGCTCAGGCCGTTGACCTTCAGCAGCTGCCCGGTGATCAGTTCGCCGGTGTTGCCGCGCGGCTGGGTCGAGACGCCCTTGCCCTTGAGATCCTTGACCGAGTTCACGCCGGCATTGGCCGGCACGACGAGCTGGTAGTACTGCGGATACAGCGTCGCCAGATTGCAGACATTGGTGGTCGCCTTGGGGAACGGCGCATTGCCGGCCAGGCCATCCACAGTCGAAATCGAATTGCCGAAGCCGATATCGGCCTTGCCCTCGTCGACGCCGCGCACATTGGCGATGCCGGCGCCCGGCAGCGACTGCACGTTGAGACCCGGTATCGCCTTTTCCCACAGGTCCTTGAGCTGGCCGCCGAGCGGCACCCAGACGCCGCCCTGCGGACCGGTCATCAGTTTGAGATCGGCCGCCGCGGCCGGGGTGGCAATCGCCACGGCAAGGCCAAGGCCCAGCGCGGCGCCCATGGCAAACGTCTTGGTGGAAACGGTCATCGTTCTTCTCCCTTACGCCAGCGCTTTAGTCGCGCGGGCTCTTGTTGCCACCTGAGGTGGCGGTTGCCGTCAGGGTACGCGGCGTCGCTGCCGTTGCACAAGGTCCATTTGTCGCGGCCGGGAGCCGCGGCGCAGCCGGATCGGCATCGCGTTCGATGGTGTTTTTCCGGCGGAAAATGCTTGTTTTCAATGCATTTTGAACCGCACCAACCGACTCTTAACCAGAGGCGGGTGAATGAGGGGGGCTTGGCGTTAAGTTCCTGTACTGAAGGGCCCGGCATACTGCCGGGCAGACCCATGACCCCGCGCGTCTCAAACCGAGCCTGGCTGTTGCGCGACGTGCCGCGAACCGTGGCGCTGGTGGCGTGGCTGGCCTTTGCCTTCAGCGTTCTCATCCTTTTCGCGGACTGGCCGCAGCGCGAGCCGCGCAAGGCCGAAGTGAAACCGCCGGTCGATCTCGACGAGCAGTATTCCGGCTCCATCATCGTGCATAAGCGCGGCGAGGAGTGCTGGCAGCGCGTGTTCGACAACCGCACCGGCAAGCTGTGGGACATCGGCGTCGTCAATTGCGCCGAGGCGATGACGCCGGTCGTCCAGGACGCGCCGATCAGCATCACCGGCGCCGACCGGCTGCGCGCCATCAGCAAGGCCTTCGGCGGCGCCAATAACTGACCGGCGCAAACGCCGGTCGCGCCGCGCGAACCTGAAAAAAGTTGTTATAAATCAGCGGGATATATTGGTCGGAGTGGCAGGATTTGAACCTGCGACCCCCTCGTCCCGAACGAGGTGCGCTACCAGACTGCGCTACACTCCGACTGTCGGCGGCCTTATAACCCCGCCACTGCGAAAGCTGCAAGCGCGAGAGAGAAAATGACCGCCGAGCCGGGGACCCGGGTTTTGCAGGCCGACCGCGACGCCATTGCGGCCGCCGCCGGCTGCCTGGCGCAAGGCGGGCTGGTCGCCTTTCCGACCGAGACGGTCTATGGCCTCGGCGCCGACGCCGGCAACGGCGCGGCCATCGCCCGGCTCTATGCCGCCAAGGGCCGCCCCGCCTTCAATCCGCTGATCGCCCATGTCGCCGACGTTGCGGCGGCGCGGCGCATCGCCGTGTTCGACGCAAGCGCCGAGGCGCTGGCAAAAGCCTTCTGGCCCGGCCCGCTGACGCTGGTGCTGCCGAAGCAGCCGGATTGCGGCGTCGCCGATCTGGCGCTGGCCGGGCTCGACAGCGTCGCGGTGCGGGTGCCGGCCCACCCGGTGGCGCTGGCGCTGATTGCGGCCTTCGGCGGCCCGGTGGTGGCGCCCTCGGCCAACCGCTCCGGCCATGTGTCGCCGACCAGCGCGGCGCATGTGCTGGGCGACCTGCGCGGCCGCATCGACATGGTGCTCGACGGCGGCGCCAGCACGGTCGGCGTTGAATCGACCATCGTCGCCTGCCTCGGCCAGCCGTCATTGCTGCGGCCCGGCGGGCTGGCGCGCGAAGACATCGAACGCGTCCTCGGCCGGCCTTTGGCGGACGCCGATGTGCCGGAGGAGCGTGACGCGCCAGTGGCCCCCGGCATGCTGGCCTCGCATTATGCGCCGAAGGCGCGGCTGCGGCTCGACACCGCGATGCCCCGCGCGGGCGAAGCCTTGCTCGCCTTCGGTCCGGCGCCTGAATTCGCCGGCACCATGCTCAATCTGTCGCCGCGCGGCGACCTGATCGAGGCGGCGGCGAACCTGTTTTCCCATCTGCGCGCGCTCGACGCCTCGGGCGCCGCCGCCATCGCGGTGATGAGCGTGCCGCATGACGGCCTCGGCGAGGCCATCAACGACCGGCTGGCGCGCGCCGCCGCGCCGCGCACTTAGATCCGTTGGCCTTACGGCAAAAACGATTTCGAACTAGTCTGACAGATCACAACAGGACGAACGATGCCCAGCAAGAAACTCGGCCCCATGGGGACGTCGGAGACAGCGAGCGGCACCCCCAAGACTTTGCGGGACGCCGATGCACGCCTCTCGCAGGTCCGGCCGAAGCTCGCTCGGCCACAATCGACGACGCAGTTTATCGAGACTTCAAAGAACTATCGCGGCTCCGTGGCCGGCGTCAGCTTCGAGCGGCCGCTTGGAATGAAATTCCGCCGGCGTTTGCCGCTCGACAAGATGTAGCGTGAAGTGGTCGCTCAATTCAAAAATCACGACAATAAAACTTTGACCTCGCGCAATGTCCGTGATTTTGCCGGGACCGGAACGGTCGTATACGACCCGTGGAGAAACGAGACCCATCAGATGGAAATGCCGTGATGTTGACCCAGGCGCCCCGCGCGATCGCCCCGCAGCTTCTTGCCCGCTTCGCCGCCATCGTCGGCGATCGCTACGCCGTCACCGATCCGGCGGCGCTGGCGCCGCATCTGATCGAGGGCCGCGGGCTCTACCACGGCACGACGTCGATGCTGCTGCGGCCGGGCTCCGTCGCCGAAGTCGCGGCGATCCTCAAACTCGCCAACGAGACGCGCACGCCGGTGGTGCCGCAGGGCGGCAATACCGGGCTGGTCGGCGGGCAGATCCCGTTCGACGGCGAACTCATCGTGTCGCTGACGCGGCTCGACCGGATCCGCGAGGTCGACCCGACCTCCAACACCATGACCTGCGAATCCGGCGTGGTGCTGGCCAAGGCACAGGACGCCGCCACCGCGGTCGACCGGCTGTTTCCGCTGTCGCTCGGCGCCGAGGGCAGCTGCACCATCGGCGGCAATCTCTCCACCAATGCTGGCGGCACCGCGGCGCTGGCCTATGGCATCACCCGCGAGTTGATGCTCGGCGTCGAGGTGGTGCTGGCCGACGGCCGCGTGCTCAATCTGCTGCGCAAGCTGAAGAAGGACAATACCGGCTACGACCTGCGCCACATGTTCGTCGGCGCCGAGGGCACGCTCGGCATCATCACCGCCGCGGTGCTGAAGCTGTTTCCGCGGCCGCGCGCGGTCGAGACCGCCTTTGTCGCCGTGCCCTCGCCCGCCGCCGCGGTGACGCTGCTCAACCTGGCGCAGGCGCGCGTCGGCGGCACCGTCACCAGTTTCGAGCTGATCGTGCGCGAGGTGATGGAGTTCGGCATCAAGCACGGCCACAATGTGCGCGATCCGCTGGCCAGCCCGCATCCGTGGTACGTGCTGATGGAAGTCGCCTCGCAACAGGCCGACGGCCTGCGCGACAGCCTCGAGCAACTGCTCGCCGATGGCGCCGAGGCGGGGCTCGTCATCGACGCGACGCTGGCGGCCAGCCTCGATCAGGCGAAGGCGTTCTGGCATCTGCGCCACACGCTCACCGAGACGCAGAAACCCGAAGGCGGCTCGATCAAGCACGACGTGTCGGTGCCGGTCGCGGCCATTCCCGACTTCCTCGCCGAGGCCACCGCCGCGGTCACCAGGCTCATTCCCGGCGCGCGGCCGGTGCCGTTCGGCCATGTCGGCGACGGCAACATGCATTTCAACGTCAGCCAGCCGGTCGGCGCCGACAAGGATGCCTTCATCGCGCGCTGGAGCGAGGTCAACGACGTCGTCGACGCCATCGTCACCAAATACAACGGCTCGTTTTCGGCCGAGCACGGCATCGGCAAGCTCAAGCGCGACAAGCTGGCGAAGGCGAAGGACCCGGTGGCGCTGGAGCTGATGCGCGGCCTGAAGCGAATGCTCGACCCGAACGGGATATTGAACCCCGGGAAGGTGCTTTAATCGATTCTTTTTACATCGAAGGAGCGCGGTAACCTCGGCGCGCTTCCTCTCCCCTGGGGGGGGGAGAGGTGAAGAGCGCGCGTCAAACCGCTTCGCGCGATCATCACGAGACTAAAACAACACCCCCTGCCCGCCGTCGTCCTTGGCCGGCTTCACCGCCTTGGCGCGCTTCACCGCCGGCGGGCGCGGGACCGGCTCCAGCTCCGCCACCGGCAGTATCTCGCGCACCAGCTTCGCGTCGTCGTTGGCGACGCGGTTGACGTCGGTCGACACCGGCCAGGCCTCGAGCAGATCGTCCGGCGCCGGTGCGATCAGCGCCGCCGCGGTCATCACATCGACCTCAATCGCGTTGAGCCAGAGATCGAACGCCTCCGGCGCGACGATCACCGGCATGCGGTCGTGCAGCGGCGCCAGCGTGCGGTTGGCAGCGGTGGTGACGATGGCCGCGGTGTCGAGTTCTTCGCCGTTCGGTCCGGTCCAGGTCTCCCACAGCCCGGCAAAGGCCAATGGCGCGCCGGATTTCGCATGGATGAAATACGGCTGCTTGCGCGCGCCGCCGGCCTGCCATTCGTAAAAACCGTCGGCCGGGATGAGGCAGCGCCGCCGCTTCATCGCCGCGCGGAAGGCCGGCTTCTCGCTCGCGGTTTCGCCGCGTGCATTGATCAGCAGCGAGAAGCCTTTTGGATCCTTGACCCAGGACGGCAGCAAGCCCCAGCGCATCAGTGCGAAATGGCGCTCGCCGTCGACCAGCCGCACCACCGGGATCGGCTGCGTCGGCGCCACGTTATAGCGCGGCGGAAAGTTCGGCTGTTCGGCATAGGCGAACAGCGCCCGCAGCGCTTCCGGCGACGACGTCAGGGTGTAGCGTCCGCACATTTTTACCGACCAGATGAACAGAAATTTAAGTTGGTCTTAACCCGGTATAATCACACTGGCCACCGGTAGAATTTCGGGCGGGCGTCCATGGGATATCAGGACTGCATCGAGGCGGTGCAAGCGGCGGACCCGTGGACCGGCGCGTCCGCCTGCGACGCCCTGCGGCTTGCCGACGCCAACATCAATCCGGCCACCGGGCTGGCCAGCGACTACCTGAACCATTTCAACGAAGCCATCATGCTGCTGGAAATGCTGCCGAACTGCCCGGACTGCCGGGCGGATTTTCTCGGCTGGCGGCCGAAGAGCTATCGCGAGCATTTCGTCACATCGCGGCTGCGCACGCGCGATCTGGCGATCGCCGCCTACGATACCGCCGATCCGGACATCCGCAGCCGCCTCGACATCCTGGCCGGCACCATGACCGCCGTGCTGGAAGCGACCCGGACGGCCATGAGCAGCGACCTGCCCAGAGACCTGGCCGGCGACCTTGCCGATCAGGCGGCGGCGCGGCTCAAGCCCCTGGTCGCGCGCGCCGGGGCGGTGATAAACGGGATCGCCGACACAGGACTGCCGCAGACGCCGCAGGCGGTGGTCGACGGGCTGATGAAACGATAATTCTTGAACGAGATCCGGACATATCCGACGCGGCCGTTTCTCGCGGTCAGCGCCGCCATTGTGCGGGACGGCCAGGTGCTGGTGGTGCGGCGCGCGCGCAGGCCCGCGCTCAACCTCTACACCATGCCGGGCGGCGTGGTCGAAGCCGGCGAGACGCTGCTTGAGGCGGTGGTCCGCGAGGTGCGCGAGGAGACCGCGCTGGAGATCGAGCCGGTGGCGCTGGCCGGCCACCGCGAGGCGATCGTCCGCGACGCCAAAGGCGGCGTCGAGCGCCATTTCGTCATCCTGTGCTTTGCCGCCCACTGGCGCGCTGGCGAGCCGGTGCTCAACGACGAACTCGACGACGCGCGCTGGCTCGAGCCGGCCGCGCTGGCCGGCCTCAACACCACCGACGGGCTGGCCGAGATTGTGGATAACGCGGTCGCGCTGCTGCGCGCCCAGACCTGACCCCGGCCGCCTTGCGGTTGCCGCACAGCCGGCGCATATCACCGTCATCTTTCGCCCAAGGCCAACCGCGTGAAGAAATTCCTCGCCATCGGCTCGATCCTGCTGTGTCTGTCGCTGCCCGCGCGCGCCGCGGAAGGCGACCCGGCGCCGTTCGACACCGACCTGCAGCGGCTGGCCGAAATCCTCGGCGCGCTGCATCACCTGCGGGCGGTGTGCGGCGCCAATGAGGGTCAGAAGTGGCGCAATGAAATGCAGTCTTTGATCGATACCGAAGCGCCGAGCGGCGAGCGGCGCGACCGCATTGTCGCCCGGTTCAACAGCGGCTACCGCAGCTTTCAGGAAACCTACCGCACCTGTACGCCGGCCGCCGACCTCGCCATTCGCCGGTATCTCGATGAGGGCGCCAAGATCGCCCGCGAAATTACCGCGCGATACGCCAATTAGCTCACTGCAATTAACCTTTCCTTGAGGTGTGGACTACTGCCCCCGCGCCTGCGTGCTAACGTCGACTTCTGGGGTTGGGACTGGCATCCTACAAGCGGGCGACCGGGGAAAAGGCGTATTATGACGACAGCGGAACGATCCATCCATTCGCGCGAGCCGGTTCCCGAGCACGAGCAGAAGCGCGTTGCGCTGGGCTATTTGCAGGAAGCCTGGGCCGAAGCCCGGCTCGACGGCATCGACGGGGATTGCCTGGCGCAGGCCTGCCTGTTCGCCGCCATGGCCGAATTCGTCACGACGTATGGCGAGGAAGCGGCGGCAACCTTCGCCGAGGGGCTCGGCACCCGCATCCGCAACCGCGAATTCTCGCTGGAACAGCAGCGGCAGTAGCGGCGCGCCGGGTGCGGCCTAGTTCCGCACCGTGTACAGCCCGTAATAGCGCTGCAACATCGTGTCGATATCGGCCGGGTAGAACGGCTTCTTGAGAAACGCCAGCGCACCCGCGGCGTGGGCGCGGTCGGCGATCGCGTTGTCGATGGTGGAGGTCATCATCACCACGGCCACGTTCGGCGTTTCGCGCTTGATCTCCGACAGCGTCTCGAAGCCGTTGAGGCCGGGCATGTTGTAGTCGAGAAACACCAGTCCGAAGGTGCCGTCGCGCAATTCGTTGAGCGCCGCGATGCCCTCCGCCGCCTCGTGCACTTCCAGCGAATACCGGCTGGCCGACAGGATCTTGCGCACGATGCTGCGCATGGTGCCGGAATCGTCGACCACCAGAACCTTGGTCGGGATCTTGGCGCGGATGCAGATTTCGGTGAGGTTGCGCGCCTCGTCGACGTTGGCCGGCTTGGTCAGCATGCCGTCGACGCCTTCGATGCGGTTGCTGCCGGTCGGCGCGGAAACCACGACAAGCGTTGCCGGTTGTGCCGCCCGCGCCGCCTTGGTCACCGCGGCACGCGCGTCGTCGGACAGACCGAAATCCAGAATGCAGATATCAGTCTCGCCGCTGGCCAGCGCCGGGATGGCCGCATTGGCATCCACATAATCGAAGTCGACGGGAACGGAGCCCACGGTGGCGGCTTTCCGCCACAGCTCACGCTCGGACGCCGCTAATCCGACCACCAGCATGCGGAGCGAAACGAGGTCGCCGCTCATTGTTGTCCCTGGCCCCGAGGTCCGATGGCACACTGAATAGGGGGTGCTTTGTTACCGTTGATAGACGTTTGCGTGTAATTTGCAATTCTACAGACGGCTCAACGCGAATTTCTCCAGAGAAAATCTCTTATAAGTTGTATTGATATAATCATAAGTTGCAGCGCCCTGGAACTCAACGCGACATGGCTTCGAGAAACCGCACGGCTTCACCATGCGCCGAGGCGGTCAGGCTACCTTCCCACATCACTTTGCGCCCACGGACAAACGTCCCCACCGGCCACCCGGTCACCGCCACGCCGTCATAGGGCGTCCAGCCGGCGCGCGAAGCCACCTTGGCATTGGTGATCGTTTCCCGCCGCTTGAGATCGACGACGGTGAGATCGGCATCGTAGCCGGCGGCGATGCGGCCCTTGCGGGCGATGCCGAACAGCCGCGCCGGACCGGCGCTGGTGAGATCGACAAAGCGCTGCAGCGACAGCCGTCCGGCGCTGACGTGATCGAGCATGATCGGCACCAGCGTCTGTACGCCGGTGATGCCGGAATGTGCCTTGGGATAAGGCTGCGACTTCTCGGCGATGGTGTGCGGCGAATGATCCGAGCCGAGGCTGTCGACGACGCCTTGGGCGATGCCGCGCCACAGCCCGTCGCGGTGCACGCCGTCGCGGATCGGCGGATTGATCTGCGCGAAGGTGCCGTGCTGCTCGTAGCAGCCGGGCGCCGCCATGGTCAGGTGATGCGGCGTGCATTCAGCCGAGGCGACGTCCTTGTGGCCGGCGAGAAACGCCATTTCGTCGCGGCTGGTGACATGCAGGACATGAACGCGCTTGCCGGTCTCCCGCGCCAGCGTCACCAGGCGCTGTGTGCAGGTCAGGGCGGCGATGGCGTCGCGCCAGACCGGATGCGACCGCGCATCGCCGTCGATCCGCTTGTCCATGCGCTCACGCAGCCGGTACTCGTCCTCGGAATGGAAGGCGGCGCGGCGGCGGATCGCCTTGAGCACCGCGCGCACGCCGTCATCGTCCTCGATCAGCAGCGAGCCGGTCGACGAGCCCATGAACACTTTCACGCCGGCGACGCCGGGCAGCATTTCCAGTTCGCCGAGGTCTTTGGTGTTCTCGCGCGTCGCGCCGACATAGAAGGCGTAGTCACAATGCATGCGGTGATGGCCGCGCTTCACCTTGTCGGCGACGGCGCCGGCATCGATGGTGGCCGGATCGGTGTTCGGCATTTCGAACACGGCGGTGACCCCGCCCATGACCGCCGACAGCGAGCCGCTTTCCAGGTCTTCCTTGTGCGTCAGGCCAGGCTCGCGGAAATGCACATGGCTGTCGATCACGCCCGGCAGCACATGCAGGCCGCGGCAGTCGATCACCTCGCCGGCATCAGCGCGCGACAGGTCGCCGAGGGCGGCAAATCGCCCGTCCCGGATGCCGATGTCGCGCAGGCCCTCGCCGTCCTGGTTGACGACGGTGCCGCCCTTGAGGATCAGGTCGAAGGTGTCAGCCATAATGGAATAACTCTCGGTCCAGCGTGGAAAATCGGGCCTTGAGCCCTGGCCGCCAGCGCTTACGTTCAGGCGTCGGGTCTGGCAAGAGACTAGTACAGCCGGGGGATCGAGTAAGCACATGCAGGCAGCGCTTCTGGCCGATCGCGGCGTCGTCAAGGTCGAGGGCGCCGACGCGCGGGCCTTCCTCAACGGGCTGGCCAGCAACGACATGACCGCGGTGGCGCCCGCTCAGCCGCGCTTTGCCGCGCTGCTGACGCCGCAGGGCAAGATCGTCGCCGACTTCATCGTCGCGGAAAATCCGGCCGCCGACGGCGGCGGCTTTTTCCTCGACTGCCCGCAGGCGCTGGCACCGATGCTGGTGGAAAAGCTGAATTTCTACAAATTGCGCGCCAAGGTCGCCGTCGCCGACCTGTCCGGCACGCTGGCGGTGATGGCGGTCTGGGGCGGCATTCAAGCCGAGAGCGACTTCGGGCTGAGCTACCCCGATCCGCGCCTCCCGGCGCTGGGATGGCGCGTCATGGTGCCGCCCGAGCAGGCGGTCGAGGCGGCGGCCGCGCTGGGGGCCGACCTGACCGGGGCCGAAGCCTATGACGCCCACCGCATTGCGCTCGGAATACCGCGCGGCGGCCACGATTTCGCCTATGGCGACGCCTTTCCGCATGAAGCCGACATGGACCAGCTCGCCGGCGTCGATTTCCACAAAGGCTGCTATGTCGGCCAGGAAGTCGTGTCCCGCGTCGAGCATCGCGGTACCGCCCGCAGCCGCGTGGTTCCGGTCGCCTATGACGACCACGCGCCGATGACCGGTCTGCCGGTACTGGCCGGCGACAAGCAGGTCGGCACGTTCGGCTCCGCCGCCAACGGTCGCGGGCTGGCGCTGCTGCGGCTCGACCGGGTCGGCGACGCCATGGCGAGCGGTACGCCGCTCACGGCCGGCGGCATCGCCTTGCGCGTGGTGAAACCGGGCTGGGCGACGTTTCCCTGGCCCGGCGCGGCACCGGTCTGAGTCGGCAAAGCGGCCCAAAAAAATAAATCAGCACTGCGGCGCATTGCACGCGCCGGATCAGGAACAATACCCGGTGCCGGGAGGTTGAGCCGATAACTTAGCCGGACAGGAGACTTCCCCCCATGAATTCCAATTCCCCCACCAACCTTGGCACTTCTTCGCGTGGTTCCAGCGCCAGCAATCCCGCCGAAACCGCTGCCAGCGTTTCCGACGCCGTCGCGCGCGGCGGTGCCGGCATTGCCCAGTCGGCCCAGGTGGCGGGCGCGAGCCTCGCCGAAGACGTCAGCAATCTGCGCGCCGATCTCGCCAGCATGCAGCAGACTATGATGAAGTTCATGAACGATGCCAGCGGCGAAGCGGCGAAGTCGGCCCGCACCGTCGGTCAGGCCGTCGCGTCGCAGGTCGGCACCACGACCAGCGACATGATGCAGGCCGGCACCGAGATGGCCACACAGGCGCGCGACCAGATGAAGACGTTCGCGTCCGAGCTGGAAACCACCGCCCGCAAGAACCCGCTCGGCACGCTGGCCGCCACGCTGGTCGTCGGCGTCGTCATCGGCATGATGTCACGGGGCCGCAACTGATGTTCGCCACCCTGCTGCGGACGCTGGGGTTCGATCTCCAGCAGCAGACGACCCAGTTGCAGGCGCGGGCCGAGGCGTTCCGTGACCACACCATCGACCGGACGATCGTCCAGGTCCGCCAGACCGGCCTCGCGGCCGGTTGGGCGGCCGCGGGCGGCGTGCTGTTGCTGGTCGCTCTCGGCATCGGGTTGCTCGCTTTGTACCGCTGGGTTGCCATCTATCATGGCGATCTGATCGGTCTCGGTGCCGCCGGTCTGGCGGCAGCCGTGCTGGCCGGGCTGATGTTCACCTTCGCCAATGCGGCGGCGAAGAAGAAGGTGGTAACGCCGCCGGTCACGATGCCGCCGATCGTCACGCAGACGATCGCTGCCCCGCAGCCGCTCGGTACGTCGCCGACGGTGTCGTCGATGGTGCCGGCTTTGCCGCCGGGGGCCCCGCTGCTCGATGTCGTGACCCATCGGGTCACGTCGAAGGCGGCGGCCGCCAGTGACGAGGCGATCGCCTCGGCGACCGAACTGGTCCGCTCCGGCTCGCGCGGCGCGTTGTACGGCACGCTGGCCGTGACCGTGCTCGCCGGCCTGCTGATCGGACGCCGCAAGCCGTGACCGCTTCTATCGCATGAGGACCGGGGGTATAGAGGACGCATGCCGCCCTCACCCCCGATTCTTCATGACGACGGTCTGGTGCGCTGCGCCTGGCCGAAGCAGGATCCGCTGTACGTCGCCTATCACGACGAGGAATGGGGCGTTCCCGAGTGGGACGATCGCGCGCTGTTCGAGAAGCTGATCCTCGACGGCTTTCAGGCCGGCCTGTCCTGGATCACCATTTTGCGCAAGCGTGACAATTTCCGCCGCGCCTTCGACGACTTCAATCCCGAGAAAATCGCCCGCTATACGCCGAAGAAGGTGGAGCGGCTGATGCAGGACGCCGGCATCGTGCGCAACCGCGCCAAGATCGTCGGCACCGTCAATTCGGCACGCGCTTATCTCAAGATCATGGACAGCGGCCCGGGCTTTTCCGCGATGCTGTGGGATCATCTCGGCGGCAAGCCGAAAGACAACAAGCTTCGCGCCGGGGCGCCCTATCCGACCGAGTCGGACGAATCGCGGGCGATGTCGAAGCAGTTGCTGTCGCACGGCTTTAAGTTCGTCGGGCCGACCATCGTCTATGCCTTCATGCAGGCGACCGGCATGGTCAACGATCACATGGTGACCTGCCATCGCCACGCCGCCTGCGCCAGGCTCGCCAAACGCAAATGAGCAAGCGATGAGCAAGACCCGCGCTTGGCAACGCATGCTGTCCGGCCGCAGGCTCGATCTGCTGGACCCCTCGCCGCTCGACATCGAACTCGAAGACATCGCTCACGGCCTCGCGCGCGTCGCCCGCTGGAACGGCCAGACCAAGGGCGCGCATATCTTCTCGGTCGCGCAGCACTCGCTGCTGGTCGAGGCGATGGCGCGGGCCAGGGTGCCGCGGCTCGATACGCGCGGCCGCATCGCCGTGCTGCTGCACGACGCGCCGGAATATGTGGTGGGCGACATGATCTCGCCGTTCAAGGTGGTCATCGGCGACAGCTACAAGGCGGTGGAGCGGCGTCTTCTCGCCGCCATTCACTTGCGCTTCGGCCTGCCGGCGAAACTGCCGGAGACACTGCAGACGCTGATCAAGGCCGCCGACCGCAGCGCCGCGTTTCTCGAGGCCACGCGGCTGGCCGGCTTCGAGACCGCCGAGGCGCAGAAGTTCTTCGGCCAGCCGCCGAAATTCTCCGCCGCCATCGAGCGCGATTACCTGACGCCGTGGTCCGCCGGCAGCGCCGAGACCCAGTTCCGCGAGCGGCTCGAAAAGCTGTTACGCGCCGAATGAGGTTTGCAGCATGGCGAAGCTTGTTTTTGGCATGAACCAGTCGCTCGACGGCTATGTCGACCACGAGGCCTTTGCGCCCGGGCCGGCGCTGTTCCGTCACTGGATCGAGCAGGTGCGCGGCCTGACGGGCAGTGTCTACGGCCGCCGCATGTACGAGATCATGCGCTACTGGGACGACGACCACCCCGAGTGGAGCGCAGCGGAGCAGGAATTCGCCGCGGTGTGGCGCCAGCAGCCCAAATGGGTGGTGTCGCGCGCGCGGCCCCCCGTCGGCCCCAACACCACGCTGGTCGAGGGCGACCTTGAAGCAGCGATGCGCGGACTGAAGGATCGGCTCCCGGGAGAAATCGCTGTTGCCGGACCGGACCTCGCCGGAAGCCTGACCGGCCTTGGCCTCATCGACGAGTATCGGCTCTACCTCCACCCTGTCGTGCTGGGCCGCGGCATGCCGTTCTTCACCGGGCCGCGGCCGCGCCTCCGGCTTGTCGCCACCGATCGCATCGACGACGACGTGCTGCGATTGACCTACGTGCCCGCGTAACCGCGCGATGGGATGATTTCAATCCACCGGAATTGGGGCTATAGGCTGCGCCCATGATCCATGTCTGCTCGCTTGCGCGCCTCTACGCCACGGTCGACGAGACCCGCGCGCGCCACATCGTCACGCTGTTGCGGCGCACCGACCGGGTGACGCGGCCGGTGCATATTCCCGAACAGAACCATCTGGTTCTGTCGGTCGACGACATTGCCGCGCCGATCGACGGCATGACGGTGCCGGCCGAAGAGCACGTGGCGCAGTTGATCGACTTCGTCGGGGGCTGGGACCGCGCCGCGCCGATGGTGGTGCACTGCTTTGCCGGCATCAGCCGTTCGACGGCCGGGGCGTTCGTTGCCGCCTGCGCGCTCAACCCGCAGCGCGACGAGATGGCGATCGCTCAGGCGATCCGCGCCGCCTCGCGCACCGCGCAGCCGAACACGGCGATCGTGTCGATCGCCGACCGGTTGCTCAAGCGCGACGGCCGCATGATCCGCGCGGTCGAGACCATCGGGCCGGCCTTTCTCGCCGAAGAAGGCGTGCCGTTCCGCCTGGACATCGAGTGATCGGGGATGCAGCGGAACGGCTGTGCCGCGCCGCAAGCGAAAATTTTCAGTTGTTCCGGCCGGCGGTGATCGACGGCCGAAGGCCGAGCGGTTCGCGGCTGTTGGCGCTTTGCGCCACCGTCGCGCGCGGATTGTGCCGGGCGAATTCGCACGAGGCGAAGCCGAGGCCGGACACCGAACCGCGGAACGTGTTGTTGTCGATCTTCTTCAGATTGAAGCACGGTTCGATCGGCAGGCCGCGCAACGAGGCGCAGACGCGTTCGCCGGCGACGCGGATGGTGCCGGGCGGAAGCCGCGCATAGCGCACCGGGCCGTCGCCGCGGATCTGGATGGAGCCGACCACCGAGCCGTCATGCAGGATGCGGCCCTGGCCCTTGGTGCCTTCGAAGCAGGTATAGGAGAACGTCTTGCCCATGACGAAGCGGCGCGCCTCTTCGACGCCCATTTCACTGGCCATGGCGGGCAGCGCGGCCAACAGGCCGACCAGCAACGCAATTCCACGCAACATTACCCAACTCCGACTGACGCCCGCGATTTAACGAGTCCGCGCCTGCTTTTTCAAGTCTGCCCGGAGTATGCACCGCGTTCGTCGCCAAATCCTGAACGTGGTTACCCGATTTTGACCACGATCCGGCCCCTCACCTGGCCCGCCATGATGGCCGCCGCCGCCTCCGGAACGCCGGAAAGCTCGATTTCCCGGGTCATCGATGCCAGTTTTTGCCGGTCCAGATCGGTTTCCAGCCGGTTCCAGGCCTCGCGCCGTCGCTCGATCGGGCACATCACCGAGTCGATGCCGTAAAGACACACCCCGCGAAGAATAAACGGCGCAACCGAGCCCGGCAGGTCCATGCCGGCCGCCAGCCCGCAGGCAGCCACCGCGCCGCCGTAGCGCGTCATCGACAGCAGGTTGGCCAGCGTCGTCGAACCGGCCGAATCGATGGCCCCCGCCCAGCGCTCCTTGGCCAGCGGCTTGGCGGGCCCCGCCAGCTCCTTCCGGTCGATGATCTCGGCGGCGCCGAGGCCCTTGAGATAGTCCACCTCGGCGGTGCGGCCGGTCACCGCGATCACGGTGAAGCCGAGCTTCGCCAGGAGAGCGATCGCCACCGAGCCGACGCCACCCGCGGCCCCCGTAACGGCAATCGGGCCCCGCTCCGGCGTCAGGCCGTGCTTTTCCAGCGCCATCACCGCCAGCATCGCCGTGTAGCCGGCGGTGCCGATGGCCATGGCGTCGCGCGCGCTGATGCCCGCGGGCAGCCGCACCAGCCAGTCGCCCTTGACCCGCGCCCGCTCGGCATAGGCGCCGAGATGGGTCTCGCCGAGGCCCCAGCCGTTGAGAATGACCTTGTCGCCCGGCTTCCAGTCCGGATGGCTGGAGGTTTCCACGGTGCCGGCGAAATCGACGCCGGCGATCATCGGGAAGCGGCGCACCACCGGCGCCTTGCCGGTCACGGCGAGGCCGTCCTTGTAATTGACAGTGGAATACGCGACCGCGACGGTGACGTCGCCGTCCATCAGATTGGCGTCATCGAAGTCGGTCAGCGCCGCTCGGGTGCCGCTCTCGGTCTTGTCGATGACGATCGCCTTGAAGGTGCCCATGCGCTTTCTCCCTGCCGGGGCCGGACTGAGCCGGCCTTCCTCATTTGGATGACAGTTCTAAAGCCGTGGCGCGCGGGGACAAGCCCCGGCCGCGGATCGCGGTCTCAGGCCGGTTGCAGCGCCGGCCGGAGTACGGGCTTCTCGACGATGGGCAGGTTGATCAGCGCCGACAGCACGCCGAAGAACACCGACAGCCACCACACCGGATCGTAGGAGCCCCAGGTCTCGAACACGATGCCGCCGAGCAGCACGCCGAGGAAGCCGCCGACCTGGTGGCTGAAGAAGGCGAAACCGAACAGCATGGTGAGCCAGCGCGTGCCGAACATCACGGCGACCAGTCCCGAGGTCGGCGGCACCGTCGACAGCCACAGCAGGCCGGTGACCGCGCCGAAGATCAGCGTGGTCGCGGTCGAGGTCGGCAACAGCATGAAGGCGACGATCGACAGCGCGCGGCCGAAATAGATCGCCGACAGGATGTAGCGCTTCGGCATGCGGCCGCCGAGGTAGCCCGACAGCAGCGAGCCGACAATGTTGAAGAGCCCGATGATGGCCAGCGTCCAGCCGCCGACCTGCGCCGACAGCCCGCGGTCGATCAGATAGGACGGCAGATGCACGGTGACGAAGGCAAGCTGAAAGCCGCAGGTGAAAAAGCCAAGCACCAGCAGCACGTAGGAGCGGTGGCCGAAGGCCTCGACCAGTGCCTGCCGGATCGACTGCGTCGCCACGACCGGCGGCGGCGGACCGGTGCGGCGCGGCGTCGCCAGCGCCAGTGACAACGGCAGGATCAGCAGCAGGATGAACGAGAAAATCAGCAGCGTCGACTGCCAGCCATAGGCGTCGATGAGACCGACGCCGAGCGGCGAAAACAGGAACTGCCCGAACGAGCCGGCGCCGGTGCCGACGCCGAAGGCGATCGACCGCCAGCTTTCGGGCAGAAGCTTGCCGAAGCCGCCCAGCACGATGGTGAACGAGCAGGCCGACAGGCCGAACCCGATCAAAACCCCGGCGGTGAAGTCGAGCGCAACCGGCGTGGTCGAATAGGACATCAAGGCGATGCCGGCGGCGTACAGGATCGAGCCGACGGCCAGCACTTTGTTGGTGCCGTATTTGTCGGCCATGGCGCCGGCGAACGGCTGGCCGATCCCCCAGATCAGGTTCTGGATCGCCAGCGCCATCGCGAAGACGTCACGGCCCCAGTTGTATTCCATGGACATCGGGGTCAGGAAAAAGCCGAGCGAGGAGCGCGGCCCGAAGCTGATCATGGCGATCAGGCAACCGCAGATCACGACCACAGCCGGCGTGCGCCAGCCGACGGCACTCGCCGCTTTTCCAGCCCCTGACAGCGTCATGTAAACAAGTCTCCGGCCGGATTGAATCGGCCCCTGCGCCCGGAGGCGGCGCGTTGCGTGGCCGGAACCTTATCGTCCGAATCCGGCCGTCCCAAACGAATATTCGTGATCGAAGCCATTTGAGAGGCGGATAAGGCCGCCGAAACCGCGCGGGATAGCCGCGTTTTCCACGCCCACCCGCCCTGCAACGAAAACCGCATAGCAGATCCGGCAAATTTGCCGGAACAGCTCAAAGCTGTTTGGCCAGCGCCTCGGTCATCTTGGCGTCGCCCCAGTGCGGCTCGTCGGCGCCGTCGCCCCAGAGGTGGGGCCGATAGAAGCTGTGGATGCCGGTGTGGTACAGCTTCTTCATCTCGCCGATCCAGTTCGGACGCACATAGCTGGCGTGATAGTGCGTCGACTTGGCGACTTCCGGCATCCACAATTTGCCATCGAGCATGTCGTTGGCGATGCGGTCGGCGCGGGTCCAGGCGTCCGGTTCGGTGACCACGTCGGGGATGCCGTCACAGGCGAAGGTGAACTGGCAGGCATTGTGCCGGTGCACGTTCTGATAGACCACGTCGCAGACATTGTTGGGATAGAACGGCGAGAACACGCGGTTCAGCACCACCTGCGCCACCGCGATCTGGCCGCGCACCGGCTCGCCGCGCGATTCGAAATAGACCGCATTGGCGAGACACTTCTGCGATTTGGCGCGCTCTTCGCCTTTCAGCCCGAGCCGCTCGGCCGGCGAGAAGGGCCGGGCCAGGGCGCCGGTGACTTCACCTTTTAGGGCAATGCTCTCACCGCCCGCGTCCGTTTCATCCGGCAGCGGTTTCGCCAGCGCCGCAGGCTTGATGTCGGGATCGCCGGCCGTCTGCGCCGCCAGCACCCGCGGCGCTTCGCCGGGCTGCCAGGGCGCGATCGCCGCGCCGCCGCCGGCCAGCGGATCGACACCGAAGTAAACGCGGCCGGCCGCCGGCACCGCCGCCGAATAAGGCGGCAGATCGTTGCCGGACGTCTCGTCCGGCGCCGCGCCAGGGTCCTTGTCCGGCAAGGCGGCAAATTCGTACTTGGCATAAGGGTCAAACCGTCCGCCGGCGGCCACACCGGCTTGCGGCGCCGGCGGGATGTCCAGCAGCGGCGGCAAGGGCGGCAGCGGCTCGCGCGTGCGCGACAGCGCCAGATCGCTCTTGTTCAGGCGATTGGCGCGCGGGAAGCGCAGCGGGCCGCCCTCGCCCAGCGGCTGCGCACCGATGGAACCGGTGATGTCGGCCGGATCGAAATTGGCCAGTGCGTAGACCGGCGCATGCGGAATGGCGGTGCCGACCGGCCGCGGAAAACTGAACGTGGCGGCGTGGATGGTGCCGAACGGCGACATGGCCAGATGCGCCCGCGCGCGTTCGGTGACGGCCGGCTGGCGCACCAGCAGTGCGCCGAGGTCCTGATAGCCGATGGCATTGGGGAGCGCGGCAAGCACCAGGGCGCCGCATCCGATCGACGCAAACCGGCGCCGGCGCTTACGCGAAACTGTCATGCACCCACTCACGCAACGGACAAATCCAGAGCCGCCGGCCAAAAGCCGCGCAATACGACCGGGATTATTATTCAGTGATTAACCTTGCGAAGCCGTTAATCGGCCCCGCCACGCGCGAAGATGGAACATTAACTCTATCGCAAGCGCCGGGCGGCACTATCGCGGCAGCATTTTACCAGCGAGCCGGCATGCCTGACGCAGTGATGCCTTCGACCCTTGCCGGGCCATGGTTGCTCGCGGCCGGTCTATGCATCGCCATCGGCGTCGGGCTCTGGTACCAGAGGCTGCGCGCGCAGAACCTCCGGCTGCACAGCGCCCTCGACAACATGACGCAAGGCTTGACCATGTTCGATGGGCAGGGCCGCATCACGCTGATCAACCGCCGTTATCTCGACATGTACAAGCTGTCGCCCGAGGTCGTGAAGCCGGGTTGTATGCTCAAGCAACTGATCCAGCACCGCAAGGATACGGGTCTGTTCGCCGGCGACGTCGACGCCTACTCCCGCATGATCATGGCCGGCGCGGCGAAGGGCGAAAGCTCGTCGCATTATGTGCAGGCCAGCGACGGCCGCTCGGTGATCGCCAAGAACGAACCGCTGCCCGGCGGCGGCTGGGTGTCGACCCACGAAGACGTCACCGACCAACAGCAGGCCGAGCAGGAACGCGCCGCCAACCGCGCGCAGGAACAGCGCCGGGCCGCCATCGATGTCGCGATCGCGACGTTCCGGCCGCAGGTCGAATGGCTGCTGTCGAGCGTCAGCGACAACGCCACCGCCATGCGCGCGACAGCGACCGATCTGTTCGGGTCGTCCGACCGCACCTCGCAGCGCGCCGAAAGCGCGGTACACGCGTTCAATGAGGCATCCACCAATGTGGAGACCGCGGCGCTGGCCGCCGACGAACTGTCGCGCTCCATCGCCGAGATCAGCCGGCAGCTCAGCCACACCAGCAGCATCGTCGGGCTGGCCACGCGGGAAGCCCGCGCCACCGACCGCGAGATCGCCGGTCTTGCCGACGGCGCGCAGAAGATCGGCGACGTGGTCAAGCTGATCCGCAACATCGCCGGCCAGACCAATCTGCTGGCGCTCAACGCCACCATCGAAGCGGCACGCGCCGGCGAAGCCGGCCGTGGCTTCGCCGTGGTTGCGTCCGAGGTTAAATCGCTGGCGGTGCAGACCGCCAAGGCGACTGAAGAGATCGCCAGCCACATCCTCGCGGTGCAGAACTCGACATCCAGCGCGGTCGAGGCGATCCGCCAGATCGCCGCGCGCATGCAGGACATCAATCAGCACACCACCGCGGTGGCGGTGTCGGTCGAACAGCAGAATGCCGCCACCGGCGAGATCTCGCACAACGTCGCCAGCGCCGCCCAGGGCGCCGGACAGGTGGTCACGGTGCTGAGCGATGTCGCGGGTGCGGCGACGCAGACGCGCGGCTCCGCCGAAGTGGTGCGCGACGCGTCGGCGACCGTCGAGCAGGCGGTCGCCAATCTGCGACTCGAGGTCGAGGACTTCCTCGCCAAGGTGGCGGTGTAGCGTTCTCTTGGTCATTGCCGGGCTTGACCCGGCAATCCATGATGAGCGTCCGCCCCGTTAAGCTGCACTTCAGGCCATCATACGCGTAAGCGCATCATGGATGCCCGGGTCGAGCCCGGGCATGACCAGCGTGGACGGACATCGCCACAAACTAAACCGAGCGCTGCCCTACGCCTGCCCGGCCGGCGTCTTGCCCAACGCCGCCTGCGCGGCGGCCAGCCGCGCGATCGGCACCCGGAACGGCGAGCACGACACATAGTCGAGCCCGGCCTGGTGGCAGAACGCGACCGACGACGGATCGCCGCCGTGTTCACCGCAGATGCCGACCTTGAGCTTGGGCCGCACCTTGCGGCCGCGCTCGACGCCGATGCGCACCAGTTCACCGACGCCCTGCAGATCCATCGACACGAACGGATCGGCCGCCAGAATGCCGCGCGCGGTGTAGACGCCGAGGAAGCTCGCCGCGTCGTCGCGCGAAATGCCGAACGTGGTCTGGGTCAGATCGTTGGTGCCGAACGAGAAGAACTCGGCGCTCTCGGCGATCTCGCCGGCCATCAGGCAGGCGCGCGGCAGTTCGATCATGGTGCCGACCTGATAGTCGACCGTCGTGCTCTGCTCCTTGCCGACGGCTTCAGCCATGGCGTCGATGCGCGCCTTGACCAGGTCGAACTCGGCCTTGGTGGCGATCAGCGGCACCATCACTTCCGGCACCACGGCAGCGCCGGTGCGCCGCGCCGCCTCCACCGCCGCCTCGAAGATCGCCCGCGCCTGCATCTCGGCGATTTCCGGATAGGCAATGGCGATGCGGCAGCCGCGGAAGCCGAGCATCGGATTGAATTCGTGCAGTTCGCGGGCGCGGTCCGCGAGCTTCTTCGGATCGGCGCCCATGGCGGCGGCGACCTCGGCGATCTCCGCCTCGCCGTGCGGCAGGAATTCGTGCAGCGGCGGATCGAGCAGGCGGATGGTCACCGGCCGCCCGCCCATGATCTCGAACAGCTCGATGAAGTCGTCGCGCTGCATCGGCAGCAATTTGGCCAGCGCGGCGCGCCGCGCCTTCTCGTCGTCGGCGAGGATCATTTCGCGCACCGCCTGGATGCGCTCCTCGTCGAAGAACATGTGCTCGGTGCGGCACAGGCCGATGCCTTCGGCGCCGAACCGCACCGCCGCCTTGGCGTCGGTCGGCGTATCGGCATTGGCGCGCACGCCGAGGGTGCGCACCTTGTCGGCCCAGCCGATCAGCGTCGAGAATTCGCCGGACAGCTTCGGCTCGATCATCTCGACCTTGCCGGCCAGCACCTGACCGGTGGAGCCGTCGACGGTGATGAAGTCGCCCTTCTTGTAGGTCTTGTCGCCGGCCACCATGGTGCCGGCGGCGTAATCGACGCGCAGCTGACCTGCGCCGGAGACGCAGGGCTTGCCCATGCCGCGCGCCACCACCGCGGCATGCGAGGTCATGCCGCCGCGCGTGGTCAGAATGCCTTCGGCCGCATGCATGCCGTGAATGTCCTCGGGCGAGGTTTCGATGCGCACCAGCACGACCTTGCGGCCGTCGGCCTTGAGCTGCGCCGCCTCATCCGACGAGAACACGATCTCGCCGCCGGCGGCGCCGGGCGAAGCCGGCAGGCCGGTGGCAATCACATTGCGCTGCGCGCCCGGATCGATGGTCGGGTGCAGCAACTGGTCGAGCGACAGCGGATCGACCCGCAGCACCGCTTCGTCGCGGGTGATCAGACCTTCGCTGGCGAGTTCGACGGCGATGCGCAGCGCCGCCTTCGCGGTGCGCTTGCCGGAACGGGTCTGCAGCATCCACAGCTTGCCCTGCTCGACCGTGAACTCGAGGTCCTGCATGTCGCGGTAATGCTTCTCCAGCACGCCGTAGATGCGGGTGAGTTCGGCATAGGCCTTGGGTAGCGTCGCTTCCATCGACGGCTTGTCGGAGCCGGCCTCGCGCCGCGCTTCTTCGCTGATCTCCTGCGGCGTGCGGATGCCGGCGACGACGTCCTCGCCCTGCGCGTTGATCAGGAATTCGCCGTACAGCTTCTTCTCGCCGGTCGACGGGTTGCGGGTGAAGGCAACGCCGGTGGCCGAGGTCTCGCCCATGTTGCCGAACACCATCGCCTGCACGTTGACGGCGGTGCCCCAGCTTTCCGGAATGTTGTGCAGGCGGCGATAGGTGTTGGCGCGCTGGTTCATCCACGAACCGAACACGGCGCCAATGGCGCCCCACAACTGCTCCTGCGGATCCTGCGGGAAATCCTTGCCAAGCTGATCCTTGACGCGCTTCTTGTAGCGCACCACCAGATCCGCCCAGTCGTCGGCGGTCAGATCGGTGTCGAGCGAATAGCCCTGCCGTTCCTTGTGGTGGTCGAGCAGTTCCTCGAAATGTTCGTGGCCGACGCCGAGCACGACGTCGGAATACATGGTGATGAAGCGCCGGTAGCTGTCATAGGCGAAGCGCTTGTCACCGGACTTGGCCGCCAGCGCCTCGACGGTCTGGTCGTTGAGGCCGAGATTGAGCACGGTGTCCATCATGCCCGGCATCGAGGCGCGCGCGCCCGAGCGCACCGACACCAGCAGCGGGTTGACGCTGTCGCCGAACGTCTTGCCGGTGATGCGCCCGACCTCGGCCAGCGCCTTTTCGACCTGGCTGCGGAGCTCCTTCGGGTACTGCTGGCCGTTCTGGTAGTAGAACGTGCAGACCTCGGTGGTGATGGTAAAGCCGGGCGGTACCGGCAGGCCGAGATTGGCCATTTCGGCCAGCCCCGCGCCCTTGCCGCCCAGCAGATTGCGCATATTGGGTTTGCCCTCGGCCTTGCCGCCGCCGAAGGTGTAGACCCATTTGCCGCTCGCCGGTTTGGCAGCGGATTTCTGGCCAGCCGTCTTTTTGGCCGGCGGTGCCGATGCCCGGGCCTTGGCAGAAGCCTTGGATTTCACCTTGGCTTTCGGCCTGGCCGGCGCAGCGTGCTTGACCGCCTTTTTCCTGGTGTTGCTGCTGCGCGCGGTTTTTCGTTTGGCCATGGCTCAATTCTTCAGTGAATCCGGGGATAGAGCCCCTCTAAAAACACCGCCGGGCGCGCCGAAGCAAGCCCGGCTTCCGCCTAGCGGAAAAGCCCGAGGCCGGTCAGTCCGATGAAGATCAGGTAGGCCGCA
Source organism: Pseudolabrys sp. (assembly GCA_030684935.1). Lineage (GTDB taxonomy): Bacteria > Pseudomonadota > Alphaproteobacteria > Rhizobiales > Xanthobacteraceae > Pseudolabrys. The sequence continues at coordinate 43,653 of JAUXXH010000034.1, forward strand.
ACAATGTAGTTGAGCAGCCGGGGCATGATCAGGATGGCGATGCCGGCGACCAGCGCGACGATGGGCTGAAGATTGGTGATGCCTAACATGAGAGCCTCGTTGGGTTGCAGGGGGATGAAACGGCAAACGGACGGGCAGGTTCCATCGTGGCCTGCCCCGGAACGACGATTAGTTGCGGCTGGCCTCGCCTTCGAGTTCTTCGGCGCGGGTCCTTGTCAGGCGATAGTGGCAGTCGGCGGCTTCGATCCGGGCTATGGTGCCCTCGCCCAGCGCCCAGTAGAGACAACTGGCATCACGGTATTGCACCCACAGGCGCTGCGCTGTGCGCAATTGCTCGCGCTGCTTCGGCGGGGCATTTTTCAGCGCCTCTTGATAGGCGCTGTTGAGGCGCTTGTCCCACGCCGCGGCCCTGGCCTGTAAACAATCCACCATTTCCACGGTGCTGCCGTCGCAGCCGGGTTCGGCCGCGGGCTGGGCGGAAGCAATTGCGGCCGCCCCCAGGAGGGCGGCCGCGGTCAGTGTCAAAGTGCGCAAGTCTAGTTCTTGGCCTTGTCGACCATGGCGCGTTCCTTGATCCACGGCATCATCTCGCGCAGCTTGGCGCCGACGTGCTCGATGGAGTGTTCGGCGAGCTTGGCGCGGGTCGCCTTGAACGAGGTCTGGTTGACCTTGTTCTCCAGCATCCAGTCGCGCGTGAACTTGCCGGACTGGATGTCGTTGAGGACGCGCTTCATCTCGGCCTTGGTCTCCGCCGTGATGATGCGCGGGCCGGTGACGTACTCGCCGTATTCCGCGGTGTTCGAGATCGAGTAGTTCATGTTGGCGATGCCGCCTTCGTAGATCAGGTCGACGATCAGCTTCACTTCGTGCAGGCACTCGAAATAGGCCATCTCCGGCGCATAGCCGGCTTCGCACAGCGTCTCGTAGCCGGCCTTGATCAGTTCGACCAGACCGCCGCAGAGCACCGTCTGCTCGCCGAACAGATCGGTTTCGCACTCTTCCTTGAACGTCGTCTCGATGATGCCGGCGCGACCGCCGCCGATCGCCGAGGCATAGGACAGGCCGAGGTCGTGGGCGTTGCCGGAGGCATCCTTGTGGATCGCGATCAGGCAGGGCACGCCGGCGCCGCGGGCATATTCGGAGCGCACGGTGTGGCCGGGGCCCTTCGGCGCGATCATCAGCACGTCGAGATCGGGACGCGGATCGATCAGGTTGAAGTGCACGTTGAGGCCGTGGGCGAACAGCAGCGCCGCGCCCTGCTTCATGTTGTCGGCCAGGCTCTCGCGGTAGATGTCGCCCTGCAATTCGTCGGGGGTGAGCATCATCATGACGTCGGCCCACTTGGCGGCTTCCGCCACTTCCATGGTCTTGAAGCCCGAACCCTCGGCCTTCTTGATGCCCTGCGATCCCTTGCGCAGCGCGATCACCACGTCCTTGACGCCCGAGTCGCGCATGTTGAGCGCATGGGCATGGCCCTGGCTGCCGTAGCCGATGACAGCCACTTTCTTGCCCTTGATCAGGTTCAGGTCGGCGTCACGATCGTAATAAACACGCATGATAAAGGTCCCTGGGATAGGCGCGCCCGGCACGGCGCCACTGAGCGAAAACGTGGAATTCCGGCCCCCCCGGGGCCACGGCCGCCGATCTTCTAGGCTGCCTGAGCCAGCGGGACAAGCCCGGCCGGGCTCATCGGCGGCGCCCCCCGGCGGCGCACGAAAGGCGCGGCCGTCCGGGCTATTTCTGTGCGTGGCCCCGCCGCATCAGATGCCGGCCGGTATAGATCAGCACGAAGGCGAACATCAGGCTGCCATACTGGACGATCTCCGGCATGTTCGACGAGGCCTCAAAGCAGAACGGGGTCTTGCTGATGAAGTTCAGATTGAAGCAGCGTTCGGCCCCCTGCGTATAAGGATTGATGAAGACCCCCAGAATGAGGAACGGGATCGCCAGCATCGTCAGTGCCATCGGACAAAACTCCCCTGCTCGACCCCGCCGTTCTAGGCCGCCCTCCGGCCACCGGCAAGCGCGGCCAAAAAGCGCGTCCTAGATCACCATCGGCACGATGCTGACGACCAGCAGCAGCGCCATCGCCACGTTGAAAACGCGCGCGTGTCGCGGGTTCGACAGCAGTCCGCGCAAGGCCACGCCGAAGGCGGTCCATGCCGATGTCGACAGGATCGCGGCCAGCCCGAACACGCCCAGCATCAGCGGCACGTCGATCGCGCCCTGCCCGGGCCGGATATAGATGGCGACCGCACTCAGCGACGTCACCACCGCCTTGGGATTGACCCACTGAAAGGCGGCTGCCTGAAGGAAGGTCAGCGGCCGCGCCTGTGCGTCACCGTCATCGCGCACGGGCCTTGCATTCGCGACCTTCCACGCCAGCCACAGCAGGTACAGGCTGCCGGCGATCTTGAGCGCAACGTGCAGCATCGGCACCGCCGCAAACACCAGCCCGAGCCCGGCGGCGCAGGCCGCCAGCAGCACGACAAAGCCGACGGTGACACCCAGCATGTGGCGGACCGAGCGCGTAAAGCCGAAATTCACACCCGAGGCCGTCAACATGATGTTGTTCGGCCCCGGCGTGAATGACATCACGAAGGCGAACACCGTCATGGCGAGGAAGAGATCGACGGGCATGGGGAAATGTTAAAGTGGGTCTATACGCGCAAGGTCAATGCCGACGAGCACGGCCAGCCGGCCCTGCACGTCTCCCAATATCGCGTCCGGCACCCGCTCGATAATGGCAAACAGGCGCCCCTCCCGATCGATGGACCTGATCTGATCGACGAGGATAACACCCTTTGTCATCAGATTTGCGGGAAGCGCGACATTGAAAGGCCATGCGTGCGGCCTTGAGGTGATCGGGCACACGACGGCCCGCCGTGACTGCTCATGATAACTGCGGCTCGACAGAACGAGCGCCGGCCGGCGGCCCGCCTGTTCAGTCCCGCGCACCGGGTCGAATTCAACCCAGGCGATGTCGCCGGCGTCGGGCAGCAGCATTTTTGGTCGCCGGACGCGGCGCCTTTCTGGGCTTGGCAGAGCCAGCGCGTTTCAGCACATCATCAAGCGTGATCGCGCCGCGCGAATAATCGTCATCGATGAACTCGGCGCCCCGATCGGGCCCCCAGTCAACGGTATCGGGTTCGGCGTCTGGACCGAGCCGCTTCATCTCGGCGACAAGATCCTCCAGCCGGTAGCGCGGAATGGCGCCGGCCGCCCGCGTCTCGGCCACCAGCCTCGAGCCGTCGCGGCCGAGTTCGACCACCGAGCCCTCGGACAGGCCGAGTTCGGTGACGAATTGCCGGGGCAGCCGCAGCGCCAGGCTGTTGCCCCACTTCGCAAGTTTGGCTTTCATGGACACCTGCCGGGTTGGATATACAATGTATATACGCCCGGCCGGGCCGTCCAGCCCTGCCTAGAGGCCCTCCGGCCCCCGCCGGATCGCGGCGATGCCGGTGCGGGCGACTTCGACCAGCCCGAGCGGCAGCATCAGTTCGATGAACTGCTCGACCTTGTCGCTCTTGCCGGTGATCTCGAAGATGAAGCTCTCGGTGGTGGCGTCGATCACGCGGGCGCGGAAGGCGTCGGCCAGCCGCAGCGCCTCGACCCGCTGCTCGCCCTTGCCGCGCACCTTGACCATCGCCAGTTCGCGCTCGATCGAGGTGCCGGTCAGCGTCATGTCGACGACGCGATGGATCGGCACCAGCCGGTCGAGCTGGCTCTTGATCTGCTCGATCACCATCGGCGTGCCGGTGGTCACGATGGTAATAAGCGACAGGTGCTTCTGGTGTTCGGTCTCCGACACCGTCAGCGACTCGATATTGTAGCCGCGCCCGGAGAACAGGCCGATGACCCGCGCCAGCACGCCGGGCTCGTTGTCGACCAGAACCGACAGCGTGTGCGACTCCTGGCGCTGCGCGGTCGGCGCGGTCGGATAATGCGACGTGCTCGGGGTCAGATTTGCGTTTGCGTTCATGAGTATGGTCCGGTTTCCAGAGCCCGTCATTGCCGGGCTTGACCCGGCAATCCATGAGGCATTTCCGCTAGAACAGTTGTCGTTATAAGGCTTTCGTCTGCCGATCTTCATCATGGATGCGCGGGTCAAGCCCGCGCATGACGCCGAATTTGGCTGATCCACCGGACGTAGCGACGGCTACACCAGCATCTTGCCTTCCTCGGTGATGGCGGAGTCGAGACTCTCCGCCGCGTCGCCGAGGATCATTTCGTTATGCGCGCGTCCCGACGGAATCATCGGGAAGCAGTTTTCCTTCTGGTCGACGACGCAGTCGAACAGCACCGGCTGATCGATGTCGATCATCTCCTGGATGGCGGCATCGAGATCGCCGGGCTTGGAACAGCGGATGCCGACCGCCTGATAGGCCTCCGCCAGCTTGACGAAGTCGGGCAGCGATTCCGAATAGCTGTGCGAATAGCGGCCGCCGTGCAGCAGCTCCTGCCACTGCCGCACCATGCCCATGTACTGGTTGTTGAGGATGAAGATCTTGACCGGCAGCCGGTACTGCACCGCCGTCGAAATCTCCTGCATGGTCATCTGCACGCTCGCCTCGCCGGCGATGTCGATCACCAGCGCATCCGGGTGCGCCAGCTGCACGCCGACCGAGGCCGGCAGGCCGTAGCCCATGGTGCCGAGGCCGCCGGAGGTCATCCAGCGGTTCGGCTCCTGGAAGCCGTAGAACTGCGCCGCCCACATCTGATGCTGGCCGACCTCGGTGGTGATGTAGGTGTCGCGATCCTTGGTCAGCTCGAACAGCCGCTGGATGGCGTATTGCGGCTTGATGATGTCCTTGGACGGCCGGTAGGACAGCGACTTGCGGCCGCGCCAGGCCTCGACCTGCTTCCACCAGCCGGCCATCGCCTTCTTGTCCGGCTGCTTGGCGTGGGCGCGCCACAGCTTCAGCATTTCCATCAGTACGTTGGCACAGTCGCCGACGATCGGCACGTCGACCCGCACGTTCTTGTTGATCGACGACGGATCGATGTCGACGTGGATCTTCTTCGAGCCCGGCGAGAAGGCGTCGATGCGGCCGGTGATGCGGTCGTCGAAGCGCGCGCCGATGCAGATCATGACGTCGCAATCGTGCATCGCCATGTTGGCTTCCAGCGTGCCGTGCATGCCGAGCATGCCCAGCCACTGCGGATCGGCGGCCGGAAACGCGCCAAGCCCCATCAGCGTCGAGGTGATCGGGAAACCGGTCTGCCGCACCAGTTCGGTCAGCAGCTTGCTGGCTTCCTTGCCGGAATTGATGACGCCGCCGCCGGTGTAGAACAGCGGCCGCTTGGCACTCGCCATGAGTTCAACAGCGCGCTTGATCTGCTCGACGTCGCCTTCGACGCGCGGCTTGTAGCCGGTGTGCGGAAACTCGGTCGGCACCGAGTAGATGCCCTTGGCGAACTGGATGTCCTTCGGCACGTCGACCACGACCGGGCCGGGCCGGCCGCTCGACGCGATATGGAACGCCTCGTGCAACACACGCGGCAGGTCCTCGATCCGCTTCACCAGGTAATTGTGCTTGGTGCAGGGCCGGGTGATGCCGACGGTGTCGCATTCCTGGAAGGCGTCATTGCCGATCAGGTGGGTCGGCACCTGCCCGGTGATGCAGACGATCGGGATCGAATCCATCAGCGCATCGGTCAGGCCGGTCACCGCGTTGGTCGCGCCGGGGCCGGAGGTCACCAGCACGCAGCCGACCTTGCCGGTCGAACGCGCATAGCCTTCGGCGGCGTGCACCGCGCCCTGTTCGTGCCGGACCAGGATGTGCTGCACCTGGTTCTGCGAAAAAATCGCGTCGTAGATCGGCAGCACCGCGCCGCCCGGATAGCCGAACAGATGCTTGACGCCCTGATCGGCCATGGCCTGGATCACCATCTCCGCGCCGGTCATTTCCCGTTCCATACTCGTCTTCCTGATTGGCGCCCGATCACTGCCGCTGGTCGGGGATCGTTGCGCGCTGGCCTGTCGTCGGTCGTGCCTTGCCCAATAAAAAAGGCCCGCGAAGGGCCAATGTCCGGACGCTTTCCTGGGGAGCCCTGTCAGGGCTGCCGAGGCTGCGTCCGAACCCTTACTACAAGAGTAATAATATTGCGCAACATTGTATCCGTCCGTACTTTCGTTGCGCGGTTTATAGTCATGGTCAGGGTGGGGGTCAAGCCTGAATTACGCGCAGCAGCACTCGTTCAGGCAGGACCATGGCCTCCAGCGCACTTTTTAGCGCCGGAAGTTCGTCGCGAATGACGTCCCAGATCACCTTGTCGGATATGGCGTGATAGTCGTGCCGCAAAACATTGCCAATGCCGGCGATGGCGGGCCAGCGGATACGCGGGTACGCGGCTTTCATGTGCTCAGGGAGATGGCGGCTGGCCTCGGAAACAATTTCGATGCCGCGCTGGACCCCATGGCGAAGCAGCCAGTCTTTCTCGAAATCGGCACTGCTCTTTCCCGCCACAGCCGACTCAATACCCCTGATCGCCGTCAGCATATCGTCAAGAATGGGTCCGGCCCTGCGAGCCATCAGAACACGCGGATGGCCGACCGCTCGATATCGTCGCGCAGCTTGGGATGAAGGCTGTCCCGGGTTGTCACGTCGACCGCCAGTCCCAGTTTGGCTTCCAGCAACAGCTTGATATCCACCAGGTCGAGCGCATTGAACTTGCCAGCCGGGTCGTAATCGACGAACAGGTCAAGGTCGCTGCCATGCGCAGCCTCGTTCCGGGCCGTCGAACCGAACAGGTAAAGCGAGGTCGCGCCAAACGCTTTGATGGCGTCAGCATGGGCTTTCAAGGACCGGACGGCCTCATTCCTGTTCATACACACAGTCTAGCCGAATTCAGACCGGCGCTGAACTGCCTTTCAGGTGGCCTGCCGCAACTGCGCTTCCAGCACCTCTTCGGCCTCAGCCGCCGGCGCCGATGGCCAGTCCTTCATCTGGCCGCGGAACCAGGTCAGCTGCCGCTTGGCGTAGCGGCGGGTGTCCATGATGCCGCCGGCGGCGGCCTCGTCGAGCGAGATTTCGCCATTGAGATGCCGGATCAACCACGGCACGCCGTGCGCTTTCATGGCCGGCAGCAGCGGATTGAGGGAGCGCGCCGCGAGCGCCCTCACCTCGTCCAGCGCGCCGCCCGCCAGCATGGCGGCAAAGCGCGTCTCGATCCGCGCCACCAGCTCCTTGCGCTCGCAACTGACGAACAGCCTGACCGCGCGCGCCGGATCGACCGGCGCCGCCATGCCGTCGCTGTGCCAGTCCGACAGCGACCGCCCGGTCGCCAGCACCACTTCCAGCGCCCGCGCGATGCGGGTGCGGTCGTTCGGCATCAGGCGATACGCGGTGACGGAATCGCGTTCGATCAGTTCGGCATAGAGCGGCCCGACGCCCTCGGTCTCGAGCCGCGTGCGCACCGCGGCACGGATGTCGGCCGGGATCGCCGGCACCGCCGCCAGCCCCGTGGTCAGCGCCTTGAAATAGAGACCGGTGCCGCCGACCACGATCGGCAAGCGGCCTGCGCCCGCAATCTCGGCGATCGCCTCGGCGGCATCGCGGCTCCAGCGCCCGGCCGAATAGATCTCGGCGGCGTCGACATGGCCGTAAAGCCGGTGCGGCACGCGCGCTTCCTCGGCCACCGTCGGCCGCGCCGTGATGACGCGCAGGTCGCGATAGACCTGCATCGAGTCGGCATTGACGACGACGCCGTTGTGCCGCTCGGCCATCGCCATCGCCACCGCCGACTTGCCGCTGGCGGTCGGACCGGCGATAAGCACCGCCTGTTTGACCTCTGGCATCGAATGACCCAATCCGCTTCCCCCACTGCGACGCACGTCGCCACGCTGATCGCGCCGGCCGGCCGCCTCGACGCGGCCACGCTCGGCCGCGCCCGCGCCGCGCTGCCCGGTGCCGCCGATCCGTTCTGGCTGGCCGGCGGCACCGCGGCCGACATTCCCTTTAGCGCGGATGCCGGCGCCGACCAACGCGCCCTGGCCGACCATCTGCGTGGATTGCTTAGCGGCATCGACGTCGTCGTGCAGCCGGCCGCCGGCCGCCGCAAGAAGCTGTTTCTCGCCGACATGGACTCCACCATGATCGCGCAGGAATGCATCGACGAACTCGCCGCCTTTGTCGGCCTCAAGGATCATGTCGCAGCCATCACCGAGCGCGCCATGCGCGGCGAGATCGAATTCGAACCGGCCTTGCGCGAGCGCGTCGCGCTGCTCAGGAACCTGCCGGTCACGACCGTCAACGAGGTCATCGAGAAGCACATCACGCTGACGCCGGGCGCGCGCACGCTGGTGCAGACCATGCGCGCGCACGGCGCCTACACCTGCCTGGTGTCGGGCGGCTTCACGCTGTTCACGCAATCGATCGCCGCCATGATCGGCTTCGACGAGACCCGCGCCAATACACTGGTGCTCGACGGCGACCGGCTGGCCGGCACGGTGGTCGAGCCGATCTTCGGCCGCGACGCCAAGCGCGCCACCTTGATCGAACTGCGCACGAAGCTGGACCTGGCGCCGGACGACACGCTGGCGACCGGCGACGGCGCCAACGACCTCGCCATGATCGCGGAGGCCGGCCTCGGCGTCGCCTATCACGCCAAGCCGAAAGTTGCGCAGGCCGCCGCCGCGCGCATCGACCACGGCGACCTCACGGCGCTGCTGTATGTGCAGGGCTACCGGCGGGAGGAGTTCGCCGAAAACTGACGGCGGCGTGTTATAATGCTGTCATGGCCGGGCTTGTCCCGGCCATCCCGCTTAGGCAGGTCGGGCGATGGCCGAGTACTACGTCTACTTTCTTTCCAGCCGGCCCGGTGGCGCCATTTACGTTGGCGTCACCAACGATATCATTCGCCGCGTTCACGAGCACAAGTCTGGCGCCGTGAAAGGCCATACCCAACGATACAATCTGGACAACCTCGTCTACTTCGAGAGCTATCCCGATATTCGCGACGCTTTGCAGCGCGAGAAGAACATCAAACACTGGCCGCGGGTGTGGAAGACCAGGTTGATCGCCGACAAGAACCCTGAATGGCGGGACTTGTATGCCGAGATTGCGCGCTGACATCCTGTCCAACTAAGCGGGATGGCCGGGACAAGCCCGGCCATGACAAGCAAGAGCGCGACTGCGCCGCAGCGACTTTCCCGGGCGCAGTGCGGCATGAATGGCCACCCCCACCCGGCTCGCTGACGCTCGCCACCCTCCCCCTGCGGGGGAGGGATAAAAAGCTACTGCAGCGCCAGCGCCACGAAGCTCGGGTCGCCGTCGGCGTTGACCACCAGCAGCACCACGGCCTTGCGGCCTTCCTTCTTGAGCCGCTCGATGCGGCTTTGCAGTTCGGCCGCGGTGGCGACCGGCTCCTGCTGCACCTCGGTAATGACCATGCCGGGCACCAGCCGCTTTTCGGCCGCAGCGGAATTCGCTTCGACGCCGGTGATCAGCACGCCCTTCACCGTATCCTTGACCTTGTGCTTCTTGCGCAGGTCGGGGGTGAGATTGGCGAGATCGAGGCCGAGCGCCTTGCGGACCGTAGACTTCTCCTCCGGCGCGGCGTCCTTCTTGGTGGCCAAGGCCGCCTGCTTCTCGCCGTCTTCGAGACGGCCAAGCTTGACGGTCAGCTTCTCTTCCTTGCCCTTGCGGACCACGATCACCTCGACATCCTTGCCGACCGCAGTCTCGGCCACGATCTTGGGCAGATCGCGCATTTCCTTGATCGGCTTGCCGTCGAACTGGATGACGACGTCGCCCGGCTCGATGCCGGCGGGCTTGGCCGGGCCCTTGTCGTCGATGCCGGCGATCAGCGCGCCGCGCGGCGGCTTGATGCTCAGGCTTTCGGCGATTTCTTCGGTGACCTGCTGGATGCGCACGCCGAGCCAGCCGCGGCGGGTCTCGCCGAACTGCTGCAATTGATCGATCACCGCCAGGGCGGTCTTGGCCGGCACCGCGAAACCGATGCCGATCGAACCGCCGGACGGCGAGATGATCGCGGTGTTGACGCCGATCACTTCGCCTTTGAGGTTGAACAGCGGCCCGCCGGAATTGCCGCGGTTGATCGAGGCGTCGGTCTGGATGTAGTTGTCGTAAGGCCCGGAATTGATGTCGCGGTTGCGCGCCGAGACGATGCCCGCCGTCACCGTGCCGCCGAGGCTGAACGGGTTGCCGATCGCGACCACCCATTCGCCCAGCCGCAGCGTATCGGAATCGCCGAACTTCACCGCCTTCAGCGGCTTCTCCGGCTTGACGCGCAGCAGCGCCAGATCGGTCTTGGTATCGCGGCCGACCACTTCGGCCTTCAGCGTGGCGCCATCGTTGAGGATGACGCTGACTTCGTCGGCGTCGGCAATGACGTGATTGTTGGTCACGACCAGTCCCGACTCATCGATGATGAAGCCGGAGCCCAGCGAATTGACGCGGCGCGGCGACGGGGTGGCGCCCGGCCCGCCGGGACCGCCGCGCCGGTTCTTGAAGAACTCCTCGAAGAAGTCCTCGAACGGCGATCCGGGCGGCAGTTGCGGCATCGTCCCCTTGCTGATGTCCACCGACTGCTTGGTCGAGATGTTGACCACCGCATCGATCACCTGCTCGGCCACGTCGGAGATGTTTTCCGGCCCCCGCGCCGTGGCCGGTGCGGCCAGCAGCGGCAGAACCATCGCGGCGGCGATGGCAACCGCCAGACCCGGACGCAAACCTGAACGCTTGGACGAAGGAATCTGACGGGGGAAAAGGCGCATGACGGAGGCGCGCATGGGCGTCTGATCTCCAGGAAAGGGACAGTGCACTGCGACAGTGCCGCCCAATTCGCGGCGATTCAAGGGCTTCGGTCATCAATACAATGAGAGCGGATGATTCGACCGCCGTTATGCACGGCGCTATCCCCGCACCAGCCAGACCAGGGCCAGTCCGACCACGGCCGAACCGACGCCGATGACCCGCAACGACGCCTCCGGCGTTTCCAGCACACTGGCCATCGCCCGCTTGGCGTGGGCCGGCAAGGCCGCAAAGATCAAGCCTTCGATGATGAAGACCAGTCCGAACGCGGCCAGAAAATCCGACATGCTGACCGCGCTCTTTCTTTACCGGGCCGGCGCTGCCTCGGTTGCCGGCGCCGGTGCAGGAGTCGCTGCCGGCGTGGCCGCAGCCGGGGTCGGCGCCGGGGCGGCAGCCCGGGCTGCCGCAGGGGTCGGGGCTCCCGCCGGCGGCGCCGGCGCCGCGGTCACGGTGCCGTTCATGTTGCCCGACGGATCGTTGAAGAAGCGGAAGAAGCTGGTATCGGGCTTGAGCACCAGCCGGGTGTCGCCCTGCCGCATGCTGGTTTCATAGGCCTGCATCGAGCGGTAGAACGAGAAGAAGTTCGGATCCTGACCGAAGGCATCGGCGAAGATCTGGTTCCGGATCGCATCGCCCTCACCGCGCAGTTGCTCGGAGGCGGAGGTTGCTTCGGCGATCAAGACCGTCACTTCGCGGTCGGCGCGCGAGCGGATTTCCTGGCCGCGCTGGGCACCTTGCGCCCGGAATTCGGCCGCTTCCCGCTGACGTTCGGTCTGCATCCGCTGATAGACCGCCTGGCTGTTCTGTTCAGGCAAGTCGGCGCGACGGATGCGGACATCGACCACTGTAATACCATACGACTTGGCATCGCGGTCGACCAGTTCGAGAATCCGGCTCATCAATTCGGAACGCTGGTCACGCACGACGTTGGTGAAGGTCGCCGCGCCGAGCACACGCCGCAGCGCCGAATTGAGCAGGATGGCGAGCTGGGAGTTGGCGCCCTGGATCGAACCGAGCGTCTGATAGTAGCGCAGCGGATCCACGATCTTGTAGCGGGCGAAGGCGTCGACCACCAACCGCTTCTGGTCGGAGGCGATGACTTCCTGCGCCGGGGATTCCAGATCGAGAATGCGCTTGTCGATGCCGATCACGTTGTCGATGAACGGCGCCTTGAAGCTCAGGCCCGGCTCACTGACCACGCGCACCGGCTGACCGAGGCGGACCACCAGCGCTTGCTGGGTCTGATAGACCGTGAAGATGGAAGCGTAGCCGACGATCAAGGCGGCGACGAGGATGACGACGGCAATTCCGCCGATGAAATTCAGCTTCATGGCCGGATCCCCGTCTGGGTCTGCGCCTGCGACTGCGTCTGGTTCTGAGTGACGGGCCGCGGCTGTTGCTGCTGTTGTTGCGCCGGACGACCCAGCTCATTGAGCGGCAGATATGGCACCACGCCGGAGCCGCCGGTATTGGCATCCAGGATGATCTTGTCGGTGCCGCCCAGCACGCGCTCCATGGTTTCCAGATACATGCGCTCACGCGTGACGACCGGCGCCTTCTTGTATTCCTCGAAAATCTTCAGGAAGCGCGATGTCTGACCGGTCGCTTCCGCCACCGTCTGCGACTTGTAGGCTTCGGCGGCCTGCGTGATCTGCGCCACGCGGCCACGCGACTCCGGGACCACCCGGTTGGCGTAGGTCTGCGCCTCGTTGACCGATCGCTCAAGATCGGCGCGGGCGGCCTGCACGTCGCGGAAGGCGTCGATGACCTGGGTCGGCGGATCGACCTTCTGCAACTGCACCTGCTGAACCAGAATGCCGGCACCATACGAGTCGAGCGTCGACTGCATCAGCTCCAGCACCGCGGTTTCGATCGTCTGGCGCGCGCCGGTCAGAATCGGCTGGATTTCCGAGCGGCCGATGACTTCGCGCATGGCGCTCTCGGCCACCGCCTTCACGGTGCCTTCCGGATTCTGGATGTTGAACAGGTAATCGCCGACCCCGGTCGGCTTGACCCGCCACAGCACCGCGAAATCGACGTCGACGATGTTCTCGTCGCCGGTGAGCATCAGGCTCTCCTCCGGCACGTCGCGGACGGTGGTGCCGCGGCGATTGTCGTCGACCACCCGCATGCCGATGTCGATCTTGTTGACGCGCAGCGCCTTCGGCGTCAGCACGGTCTCGATCGGATACGGCAGGTGGTAATTAAGTCCGGGCTGCACCTCGCGCACGTTCTTGCCGAACCGCAGCACCACACCGAGTTCGTCCGGTTCAACCCGGAAGAAACCGGAAAAGCCCCACAGCGAGATCGCGGCCAGCGCCAGCAGCGCAAAGCCTTTGCCGCCGAGACTGCCGCCCGGCAGCGCCCGGCGCAGCCGATCCTGGCCGCGGCGCAGAATTTCCTCGAGATCCGGCGGTGTCGCTCCGCCGCCGGGCGACTGCGGTCCGGAGCCCCAGGGGCCCTTGCCACCGCCCGAACCCCATGGTCCGCCGCCGCCGCTGCCGCCACTCTGATTGCTCCAAGGCATCGATCTATTCTCCCGGGGGGCCGGCGCTGTGCGGGCCGGCTCACTTTAGTTGGGTGGGGTTATAGGGGACGCAAGCCCCCGATACAACGCGCCGATATGCGGCGCTTTGGCTCTTGGTCAGCGCCTTAAATAAGCCGCGACCGCAAACCCGGCGCTGTCGTCGGGCCCGGCCGGGTGTTCGATGCGGGAAACCTCCCGCCATACCGCCGGATTGATCGGCGGGAACACGGCGTCGCCTTCCGGCGCGGCATGAACATGGGTGATGTCGAGCCGGCTTGCCATCGGCATGGTGCGGGCGAAAACATCACTGCCGCCGATAACCATGATGTCATCGGTGCCGCGACGCTCGGCATCCTGTTTGGCGTAGGCCAGCGCCGCGTCAAGGCTGGTGGCCAGCACGCCGCCCGGAACCTCCAGGGCCAGATCGCTGGTCAGCACGATATTGGTGCGGTCCTTGAGGGGTTTGCCGATCGACAGGTAGGTCCGGCGGCCCATGACCACCGGCTTGTTGATGGTGACGGCGCGGAAATGCTGCAAATCGGACTTCAGCCGCCACGGCAACTGGCCGTTGCGGCCGATCACGTAGTTCTCGCCGATCGCTGCCACCAGCACGATATTCATGGGCTTATCAGTCATGGGCTCATCCTCTCGCGGCCGAAGGTCTGCAAGGCCGGCCCGCTCAGACGGCAGATTTTCCACTCATCCATCACCATGGCGCCGATCGAACGGTAGAAGGCGATCGACGGCGCGTTCCAGTCCAGCACCGCCCATTCCAGCCGCGCCAGGCCCTGATCGATGCAGCGCCGGGCGAGGCGCTGCATCAGCGCGGTGCCGATGCCGCGGTCGCGCAAAGCGGGCCTGACATAGAGGTCTTCCAGATATAGCCCATGCCGCCCGCGGAAACTGGAAAAATTGACAAACCAGAGGGCAAACCCCGCCGCCTCGCCGTCCCATTCGGCGATGTCGCAGAACACCCGCGGCGTCTCGGCAAACAGCGCGGCGGCGATTTCCTCCGGCGTGGCGTCGACCTCCGCTTGCAGGTTCTCGTAATCGGCCAGTTCGCACACCAGCGCAAAGATCAGCGCCGTGTCGGCGGGCGCCGCCGGGCGGATCGTCAGGCTCCCGTTCGCGCTCATACGGCGACTTGCGCCTTGATGTGCGGATGCGGCTGGTAGTTCTCGAGCGTGAAGTCCTCAAAACGGAAGCCGAAGAGATCGGTCACCGACGGATTGAGCCGCATCGCCGGCAGCGCGTGCGGCGCGCGCGACAGCTGCAGCCTGGCCTGCTCCAGATGGTTCAAATACAGATGCGCGTCGCCCAGCGTGTGGATGAACTCGCCCGGTTTCAAGCCCGTCACCTGCGCCAACATCAGCGTCAGCAGCGCATAGGAGGCGATGTTGAACGGCACGCCGAGGAATATGTCGGCCGAGCGCTGGTACAGCTGGCACGACAGCCTTCCTTCCGCGACATAGAACTGGAACAGGCAGTGACACGGCGGCAGCGCCATTTTGTCGACATCGGCCGGGTTCCAGGCGGTGACGATCAGCCGCCGCGAATCCGGGTTGCGCCTGATCATGGCGACGACGTTGGCGATCTGGTCGATGGTCTCGCCATCGCGCGCCGGCCATGATCGCCACTGCCGGCCGTAGACCGGGCCCAGTTCGCCGTCGGCGTCCGCCCATTCGTCCCAGATGCGCACGCCGTTGTCATTGAGGTATTTGATGTTGGTATCGCCGGCCAGAAACCACAGCAGCTCGTGCACGATCGACTTGAGATGCAGCTTCTTGGTGGTCAGCATCGGAAAGCCGTCGTCGAGCGCAAAGCGCATCTGATGGCCGAACACGGACAACGTGCCGGTGCCGGTCCGGTCGCGCTTTTCCACGCCATGGTGCAGCACGTGTTCCAACAGATCGAGATATTGGCGCATGATGTGGGCCCTGCTCCCGCGACTCGGGGGAGGAAGATGGGGAAGTCTACGCCACCCGGCAACCGCGCGGCAGGCGTTTTTCCGCGCTATTCGCTGCCGCCCGCCACCGGCGCACCAAACCATGGTACTGCGGACGCGCCCTTTGACCGCCTAAGGTCTAAGGCAAGAACCACCCTCGCCCCGTCGACGCCCCCCGCCGAACGCGATACAAAGTGCGCGGCCCGCAGCCTGCGGGTTCGAGGACCCCTCCCATGTTCTACATTCTGGCCGGCGCGCTCACCGCGAGCGCGGGCGGCTTTGGCCTGTGGACGATGCTGCCGCGCCACGGAATACCCCACCGCTACTCCGAAACCCCGTTTCTCCAGAGTCTGATCCCGGTCGCGATCGTCTCCGCGCTCGCGATCGGTGTGACGATGGTTCTGGGCGGCGCCTCAGAATTCTTCTGATCCCGCCCTGCCCCGTCGTCTCGGGATTGCCACTGCTGACAGGTCGAGGCTGGCAATTGCCGGTCGCGGATCGGTATTGCGCGCCGCACGATCCGAACCGTCAGGCCCCCACCCCTGGAATCAACAAGGCCGGCAACGCGCCGGCCTTGTTTCGTTTCGCCGTGAGTCGATGTCGGTCGGCTAGTTTTCCGATTCGACGAACACTTCGTCGCGCTTCTTTTTCAGCATCGGCAGCATGGCCAGGACCAGCAGCGTGATGGCGACGAAGAGCAGCCCGGCCGAAATCGGCCGGGTCGCGAACACGGTCGGATCGCCACGCGCGATCAGCATGGCGCGGCGGAGGTTTTCCTCCATCAGCGGGCCGAGCACGAAGGCCAGCACCAGCGGCGCCGGCTCGAAATCGTGCTTCACCAGCCAGTAGCCGACCAGGCCGAACATCGCCGCGATCAGAACGTCGGCCGGGGCGTTGTTGATCGAGTAGATGCCGATGCAGCAGAACACGATGATCGACGGGAACAGCAGGCGGTAAGGCACCCGCAGCAGGCTCACCCAGATACCGACCAGCGGCAGATTGATGACGACCAGCATCAGGTTGCCGAGCCACATCGAGGCGATCATGCCCCAGAACAGTTCGGGCTGCTTGATCATGACCTGCGGCCCCGGCACGATGCCGTGAATAGTCATGGCGCCGACCATCAGGGCCATCACCGCATTCGGCGGAATGCCGAGGGTCAGCAGCGGAATGAACGCGGTTTGCGCCGCAGCATTGTTGGCGCTTTCCGGCGCAGCCACGCCCTGGATGGCGCCGCGGCCGAAACGCTCCGGATGCTTCGACATGCGTTTCTCGAAAGTATAGGCCGCAAACGAGGCTACCACCGCGCCGCCGCCAGGCAAAATGCCCAGGATCGAGCCGAGGACGGTGCCGCGCGCGATCGCCCCCGAGGAATCGATCAGGTCCTGACGCGTCGGCATCAGGCCGGTGATCTTGGCGTTGACGATTTCGCGGCCTTCCTTGGACATTTCGAGGTTGCGGATGATTTCGGCAAAGCCGAACAGGCCCATCGCCACATTGGCGAAGCCAATGCCGTCGGACAGTTCGGGGATGTCGAAGGTCATGCGGCCGGCGCCGGTTTCCAGATCGGAACCAACCATCGACAGCAGCAGGCCGAGCAGGATCATGGCCACCGCCTTGAGCACCGAGCCCTTGGCCAGCACCACGGCGAAGATCATGCCGAGGACCATCAGCGAGAAATATTCGGCCGGGCCGAACATCAGCGCCACCGACGTCAGCGGGGCGCCGAGCGCGGCGACCAGCACGGTCGCAACGCAGCCGGCGAAGAACGAGCCGAGCGCCGCGATCGACAGAGCCGGACCGGCCCTGCCCTGCTTGGCCATCTGATGGCCGTCCAGACAGGTGACGACCGAAGTCGCTTCGCCTGGAATATTGACCAGGATCGACGTGGTCGAGCCGCCGTATTGCGCGCCGTAATAGATGCCGGCAAGCATGATCAGCGCGCCGACCGGCGGCAGGCCGAAGGTGATCGGCAGCAGCATGGCCACCGTGGCCACCGTGCCGACGCCCGGCAACACGCCGACCAGCGTACCGACAAAGGCGCCGAGCAGGCAGAACATGAGGTTGTAGGGGTTTGCGGCGACCGAAAAGCCGAGCGCAAGGTTTGCGAGGAGGTCAGTCATTGGTCATGCGCCCGATCAGTACCAAGGCCAAAGCTGGAACGGCAGCCCGAGCAGATAAACGAATAGGATGACGCAGAAGAGTGTCATGCAGGCCGCGGCGATGAGGCTCTCCACCCAGCGCATCTCGGTCGATCCCATGATCGACACGATGAAGGCGGTGTAGGTGGAGATGATCAGACCGAGGGCCGGAATGTGGATCGGCCCCAGGCTGATGCCGCGGATCATGGCGGCAAAGAGCAGGATCGCCGCCACCACATAAGTCGGGCCCTTGATGGCGAAGCGTTCGATCTTCGGCCCATCGACCAGCAGGCCCGTCAGCGCCACAACCGCGCCGACAAAAGCCAGCATGCCGGCGAAGATGCGCGGCGCCGTGCCGGGTCCGAAGGCGAAGCCTTGCTGTCCCGGCAGATTGGATGAAGCGATCACGGCGAGGATCGCGACGACGATAAGCGCCAGCCCGCCGTAGAAATCCTGTGGCCCGCGCACTTTGAATTGGAACCCGCCCCGTTTCGGGGAGGTGTTGGTACCGTCGGACATTACCCCTCCAGACTCTCTCTTCTTATCGCCGCCCAGCGCGCGGTGACTTGCCGCAGCACAGGCGACCTATTGTCTCACCCCACCTGCGACCTCCTAGCACAGGTGAATGTCCGGCTGGAAGCAAAGAAGTTGAGCAAGACAAGGAAAACACACCAGAAATCCGCTCGCGCTGCGGGCGCGGCAAGGCGCATCACACCAGCGGTTGATCCGCGGTGTTCCAATCTCAATCCCTAGCAGAGGTAGCGGAAAACCGATGCCTACGTGTCCTGAAGAAGCGTTTTGCCACGGCGTTTCGGCCGCGCGCCCCACAGGGCCAGCAACAGCAGCATCGCGGTCAACACGACGATGGTGCCGCTGATCGGTCGCTCCAGAAACACCATGAAGTCGCCGCGCGAGATCAGCAGCGCGCGCCGCAGGTTCTCTTCCATCAGCGGGCCCAGCACGAAACCGAGCAGCAAGGGCGCCGGCTGGAAGTCGAGCATGCGCATGACGTAGCCGACGCCGCCGAACACCATGACCGCGATCACGTCCACGTAGCTGTTGTTGATGCTGTAGACGCCGATGCAGATGAACATCAGAACGGCGGGATAGAGCATGTGATACGGGATCATCAGCACCCGGATCCAGACGCCGATCAGCGGAATGTTCAGCACCAGCAGCATCAGGTTGCCGATCCAGAAGCTCATGATCAGGCCCCAGAACAGGTCCGGATTCTTGACCATCAACTGCGGTCCGGGAACGATACCGTGGATCATCAGCGCGCCGAGCATCAGCGCCATGACCACGTTGCCGGGGATGCCCAGCGTCAAGGTCGGAATGAAGGCGGTCTGGTCGGCGGCGTTGTTGGCGGTTTCCGGCGCCATGATGCCTTCGATGGCGCCCTTGCCGAACCGTTCGGGCTCCTTCGCCACCTTCTTCTCCACGGCGTAAGCCATAAAGGACGCGATCACGCCGCCGGTGCCCGGCAGCGCGCCGAAGAACGAGCCGATGGACGAGCCGCGCAGCATCGGCATCCAGGACCGGCGGACGTCGTCGCGCGTCGGAATCATCGACCGGAGGGTGATGTTCTTGTGCTCTATATGGCCGCGCTTGATCATCTTGATGCTGATGATCACTTCGGAAACGCCGAACAATCCCATCGCGATCGCCACCAGGCTGATGCCATCGTACAGGTGCGGAATGCCGAAGGTGAACCTGGGCGTTCCGGTTTCAATGTCGGAACCGACCACACCCAGCATCACGCCAAGCACAACCATGGCGATGCCCTTGACCGGCGAACCGCTCGAAATGGTCGATGCCGCGACCAGTCCGAGCACCATCATGGCGAAATACTCCGCCGGCCCGAACTGCAGCGCCGCGCTGACGATCATCGGCGAAAAGAACATCATGACCAGAATGCCGATGCTACCGCCGACGAACGAAGCCACCGTGGTCATGAACAAAGCCACGCCGGCGCGGCCTTCCCGCGCCATCGGATAGCCGTCGAGCGCCGTCACCGCCGTCGACGGCGTGCCGGGCAGATTCAGCAGAATGGCGGCGGTCGAACCGCCATAGGTCGAGCCGTAGAACACACCCGCCAGCATCACGATCGCCGACGTCGCGTCGAGGTGGAATGTCACCGGGAGCAGCAGCGAGATCGCGGTCAGCGACCCGATGCCGGGAAGCACGCCGATGAAAGTGCCGAGCGTGACGCCGACAAAGCACCACAGCAGATTGTTCGGCGTGAAAGCGACGCTCAGGCCCAGCGCGAGGTTGTCAAAGAAATCCATTAGAATGGCCAGATGAAGGGATAAAGGGGGATCTCCAGGCCGACGCGGAAAATGAGAACCGCCAGCACCGAAAGCACGACACAGAGCACCAGCGTGCCGACGACGCCCAGTTTATCGTCCGCCAGCACCGATGCGATCGTCAGCAGGAAGATCGCCGGGACCATTCCCAGAACATTGATCGTCAAGGCAAAGATCAGCGTCCCGGCAAGCACCGCAATAAACTGGCGAATGTCGGGCTTCGGCAGCGTGCCGGCCCGGAACAACGCCGGCACCAGCACGAAAAAGCCGAGGCCCGCGAGCATGAAGCCCAGCCAGGAGGGAAACATGCCCGGACCCATGTGCCGCAACGTGCCGAGATTGTAGTTCGCCGTCGCGTAAAATCCGGCAAACAGGCCAAGAACAATCAACAATGCGCCCGCGATGATGTCGCGGTAATCAACGCGATGAGACATACAGTCGGCCCCCACGAACCGGATCGGCGTACAAGATGAGTTTTCTGGAGTCTTATGGATTTGTTGCAGACGCCATGCAAACAAAAAAAGTAAACGCTCCGCTGCCGGCCTGCACTCAGAGCGCCCCACTATACCGCAGTGCAACACGTGACATCCATGCGCGTGTCATAGCCAGCCGGTCAGGCCGAGCGCGCCACCGGCCGCGAACAACCACAGCGGGTTGATGCGGGAAAAAAACGCCACCACCACCGTGGCTGCGGTCAGGATGCCGGCCATCACCGTATTGTCGGCAGCGCGCGCGAGGACGAAGGCGCTGGCGCCGATCAGACCGAGCGACACCGGCACCAGGCCCGCCTGCACCGCAATGCGCCAGCGCGCATGCTTGAAGCGGTCCCAGAAGCGCGTGACGAAGAACGCCATCATGCAGGTCGGGCCGATCATCGCCGCGGTCGCGACTGCGGCGCCGGTAAAGCCGGCGACGTGATAGCCGATCAGCGTCACGATGATCACGTTCGGCCCCGGCGATAGCTGTGAGATCGCGAACATGTCGGCGAACTGCCGGTCGGTCATCCAGCCCATCACCTCGACGGCGACGCGGTGCATTTCCGGGATGGCCGCATTGGCGCCGCCGACGGCGAACAGCGACAGCATCGCGAAATAACCGAACAGTGTGAGCAGCGGGCTGTCGTTGTTCATCGCTTGAACCAGGCCAGCGCGACGCTGATCGGCGACAACACGAGGAAGACATAAGGCAGCGGCCATTGCATGATGGCGACGCCGATGAAGGCCAGGATCGCAATCACCGGGCCGGAATTCCATCGCACGGTGAACAGCGGCGCCGCCATCTTGGCGACCACCGCGATCAGCAACCCGGCGGCGGCGGCGGCAATGCCCTTGAGAATGCGCCCGAGCGTTTCGAGGTCGCCGTATTGCGCATAGAGCACCGCCAGGATCGTGACGATGATCAGCGGCGGCCCCATCAGCCCCGCCATGGCGACGAAGGCGCCCGGCGCGCCGCCGAAGCGCTGGCCGAACACCACCGAGAAGTTGACCGTATTCGGACCGGGGAGAAACTGCGACAGCGCGAAGGCCTCGTTGAATTCCTCCGCCGTCATCCAGCGCTTGCGCTCGACGATCATGCGCCGCGCCCACGGCAGCGCGCCGCCGAGGCCCGACACCGACACCTGCACGAAAGCGAGAAACACTTCGGACAGCGGCGGGCGATGCGGCGGCGGTGCGTCGGGCGGCGTGGTGGGCAACGGAGCGGCGGGATCGGACATTGCGCGGCAACGATTACATGGCCGCGCCCTGCGCCGCTAGACGGCTCGGCGCCGTGAATTCAGTGACGTTCAGACCGAGAAAATGCTTGGAAACTCACGCAGAACCGCAAATTTCAGAAAAATTTCAGTCTGGAGAGGCGAAGGCGCCGGGACACCCGGCCCGGCCGTATGCGAAATTTCGACGGCGGTATCGCTGCCACATTTCGCCGGGCCAATCACCGCACCTGCGGCGCCAACTTGTCGCCTCCGGCGTCTGCGGGTATTTTAGGTTGTCGGGAAGTGGGGTCTCCCTTGGGTTTGCACACAGTCCTTGGTCGCGGCGTCGCGGCAGGAGCGCTCCGCGCCACACTGCTGGCGTCGCCGGCGCTGCCGATGCTGGGCGCGCTGGGACTGACCGGCGCCGCACTTCTGATCGCCATCCCTTTGTCCATTTCCGGCGCGCAGGCTGATGGCGGCGCGGGCGGCGCTGCGGACAACGGCTTGGTGCCCGGCGGCGCCGGCGCGCCTGGCTTCAATGGCGACAACGGCACCGGCGGCACCTCAAGCAACTCTGGCGGTGGGGGCGGCGGCGGCGGCGGCGCCGGAGGCGGCAGCGGCGGCGCCGGCGCCGGCGCGGCACCTAC
>JAUXXH010000012.1 GCA_030684935.1 Pseudolabrys sp.
GCGCAAATGAGACGCCGCGCTGCTTGATCAGCCGCACAGCCTCAAGCTTGAACTCCCGCGTAAATTTTCGCCGCTCCATGATCCACCTCCGGTTCCATCAAAACACCTAACTCGGTGTCTTCGGAATCGGGTGCAGGCCAGGGTGATTAAATGGATTTGAAGACGTTCGTCGCGACCAGCCTTACGCAGATATTAGACGGCATCCGGGCAGCACAAAAAATGCCTGGCGGAAACCATGTGGCCGCGGAAGGCTACATTAACAGTCAAGGCAATCTAATGAGTGGAGGGACCAGCGGTTTCTTCACGCTCGTAGACTTTGATGTTCTTGTGCTCGCCGGATCAAAAGATGGCGAGCCTGACGTCCGAGTCGCCGACGTAGACATCTCGAACAAAGGGGAACGAACTAACCAAAATTCAAGCCGGGTAAAGTTCTCCGTTCACGTGAGGCTTCCGAAGGGTGGCGGTGTTATCAACCCCGCTGGCAGAAACTCTTTATCCTATACCTCTGAAAACGAATACGAAGACTGAGCCGGTCGGACGCAACGGCGCAGACGTGGATCGCAGCTACCCTTCGGTCGTTATCTTCATAAGACCGGCCTCGATCTCGACAACTCTTTTTTTGATAAGCGAGTTATAACTAACGCCGTCTTTGCCATGCGTAACGCGAGCATGACAGTTGGGGCAAATAGCAACCACGTTCTTAGGATGATCTTCGCCCCCTTCAGCCAACGAAACGATGTGGTGAACCTCAAGATAGGGATCGTCGTTCCTACGAATGAAAGGTGCAGGACTGTCGCACGCTTCGCAAAAGCCTTCTGAACGCAGCCTCGCGTATTCAACAATCAGCGCACTTCGTTCTCGGCGGATGGAAGCCACACTCCTCGAGGCCGTGGCCATTTCAGGCGCACCATAGGCAACGCCACGAAGCGCGAATAGCCTTTTTTGAACGGAGTCATATGACGACTGAATGATGAAATAATCGTAGGCGCGACCGCTTATCGTGCCTCTTCTTTGTACCGCAATCTGCACTTTGTCCGACGTTGGTTCGGCGATTTTGATAATCGTATTATTGTTTGCTCGTAGATACAGCGGCCCCTTGGGGGCGCCATCGGGATAGTGCTTCTGCCGAACATATACATCTGCCCTGAATAGGGTACCAATCGGATTTGCTTCGCGAAGATGTCTAGGAAACTCTACCTTCAACCAAGAGGGCAAAACTGCAACAGGCTTGACCCGCGGTCGACTGACCTGATCATCGCGGAATGTCTCTAGCAAAACACCTTCGAAAGAATCGCCATATTTCGGTTCTATCTGATCCACTAAATCCCCCTTCCTATGTTAGCGGATTACGTCGCGTTTCGAAGCGCCCTCCTACTTCACCCACCTCTTCACCCGCCCCACCTGCTTCGTCTTGTTCGGCAGCTTCACAGCCGTCTCGTCGACATAGCACCAGCCCCAGCCTTCCGGCGGATCGTAGCCTTCGATGATGGGATGCTGCGTCGCGTGGAAATGTCTGGTCGCATGCCGGTTCGGTGAATCGTCGCAGCAGCCGACATGGCCGCAGGTGCGGCACAGGCGCAGGTGCACCCACCAGTCGCCGGTCTTGAGGCATTCCTCGCAGCCCTTGGCGGACGGCGTCACCACCTTGACCGTCGCGAGATGCGCGCACGTGCCGTTCACTGTGCTGTTCCCCTGCCCGTTGCCATTCGCCGGCACGCTATTTTAGGCGCGCGGTTTGCGCCTGCAAGCAGCAGCAAACGGCCTTGCGCCGCGCAACCGGATATCCGACTCTCAGCCCCGCTCGGCACCGGGGGGTCAAATGCCCGTCGTCTTTCGCAGCGGCGGCCTTCGCTATTACTTCTTCTCGAACGAAGGCCGCCCGCGTGAAGCCCCGCACATCCACGTCAAGGGCGGCGGCCGGGACGCCAAAATCTGGCTGGCGCCGGATATCGCGATTGCCGACAGCTATGGCTTTAATTCCGCCGAATTGTCCCGCATACTGCGCGTTGTCGCCCAACGCCGCGACCTGATCCTGAGAGCCTGGCATGACCATTTCGGCAACGGCCGTCCGCTTTGACGAACATTCAATGTGGGTCGATCTCACCGATGGCCGCACGCTCGGCGTGCCGCTGGCGTGGTTCCCGCGCCTGTTGAGTGCGACGCCCGCCCAGCGCGACCAGGTCGAGATCAGCCGCGTCGGCCTGCACTGGGAAGAACTCGACGAGGACATTTCCATCGCGGGCCTGATCGCCGGCCGCGGCGATGTCACCATCGCGCCAGAGCACGTGGCGTAAGGCAGCGTGTCCTTACGCCCACGCCTCGTCCTCCCGCTCCTGCTCGCCTTCGCGCTCGCCGTGCCGGCCTTTGTCACGCCGGTTTTTGCCGCGCCCGGTGCGACCGCCGCGAAGCATGACAAGGCGCCGCGCAAGAAGCAGAAGACACGCCGCACCCAGCCGCGGTCCTACGGCTTCCTGCCGGGCGTGCGCACACCGGCGCAGATCGAACGCCAGCGCCGCGCCGACGAGCGCCGCGGCTGGATCGTTTACGACGGCTGGGGCAACGTCTATCGCTACGGCATTCCCGACGCCGGCTTCCATCGCGGCCGCTGGAGCGGCGGCACACTCGGCCCGTGCTGGACCCAGACGCCGATCGGGCCGGTGTGGAACTGCGGGAAGTGACTAAGGCTACCTGATCGACGAGGCGCGATCCGGCACAGCGTTAGGCAAGGCGCTTCCAGAACGCCGCGGCCTCGTCGTCCGACGCGAAGGCGCCACGCCGCGCGTCGGCGATGGCGGAGCGCTCCGCCTCGCTGAGCGGGTAAACCCCGGTTCGTCGCGTTTCGATCTCCCGGGCCAGTTCGGCCAGCTCAAGCTGGTCTTCCTCCGGCCAGCGGGCGACCTTCTGCAGAATGTCTTTGGCGGCAGCGTTCATGGAGCGGAGAATATCATGCCGGCCGGCGGCGGTCATCACCCGGTCCCGCGCCCTTTCCCCAATCCGCGCTAGACCTGACGCCGGTCGCGATTCGCGACGGTAGAGGAACGTTCCCATGGCCAGACGCACGGTCCTGCGCAGCAGCAAAGGCACCAAGCTTTACGCAGTGCGCGACAAGAGCGGCAAGTTCAAGGACATCCAGAGCTACAAGAGGGCGCACGGCGCCGACATCAAGCGCAAGTCCAAGGCCGAGGCCGCCAAAAAGAAATCAAAGAAGAAGGCGACGAAAAAAACCGCCAGGAAGAAAACGAAGAAGAAGCGCGTCTAGCTCTCCCCCAGCACGCCACCGCGCAGGCGCGCGGGAAGACTGTGCGCCACGACGTGCGACCAAAAACCGTATCCGGCTGATCCGGATACCGGCGCGCGCGCGACCTTTGTGTCGCCCGGCCGCCACCCGGCGCGCGAAAGTGCGGGGGCGCGCCGTCCCGTGATTGCGGCCGCCCGCACAATTCAACATCATCGCCGAATCGCCCTTCCGCGCCGGCCAAGGTTCCATGACGACCGATCAGACCATCATCATCGCCATCCTGGTGGCGGCCGTCGGCATGTTCCTGTGGGGGCGATGGCGGCACGACATGGTGGCCATGGGCGCGCTGCTGCTGTGCGTGGCGGCCGGCGTGGTGCCGGGCGCGGACGCCTTTGCCGGCTTCGGCCATCCGGCCGTTATCACGGTCGCCTGCGTGCTGGTGCTCAGCCGCGGCCTGCAGACCTCCGGCGCCGTCGATGCGCTGGCGCGCCGCGTGCTGCCGGCCAATGCGGGGCCGACCGTGACCATCGCCGCGGTGACGGGGCTGGCGGCGGTGCTGTCGGCCTTCATGAACAATGTCGGCGCGCTGGCGCTGCTGATGCCGATCGCCATCCAGACCGCCGCCAAGCTGAAGCTGCCGCCCGGCAAGGTGCTGATGCCGCTGGCCTTCGGTTCGATTCTGGGCGGCATGACGACGCTGATCGGCACGCCGCCCAACCTGATCGTCTCGAGCTTCAGGGTGCAGAACGGCAGCAGCAGTTTCGCCATGTTCGATTTCACGCCGGTCGGTCTGGCGGTGGCCGCCGTCGGCGTCATCTTCGTCGCGGCGATCGGCTGGCGGCTGGTGCCGACCCGCGAGCGCATTGGCGCCGACGACTTCGACACCGGCACCTATTTCACCGAAGCCCGCATCCCGGAAAATGCCAAGGCCGCCGGCATGACGCTGCGCGAGGTCGAAAAGATCCTCGACCAGGCCGACGCGCAGGTGGTCGGCCTGATCCGCAATGACGTGCGGGTGTCCGGCCCCAGTCCGACGCGCCGGGTCTGGGCCGACGACATTCTGGTGATCGAGGCGGAGCCGAAGACGCTCGCCACGGCGCTGTCGGCGCTCGGCCTGAAACTGGCGGAAGAATTGCCGAAGCCGGACGAGGCCGAGGCAGCGATCGCGGCTGACCCCAACACCGGACCGGACGGCGCCGCCCTGCCCGCCATCGGTGACGCGGACAGCAAGAACGGCCAGGACGAGAAGGTCAAAGGCAAGAAAGAGGACGCCAAGGCGGCCAGGCAAGACGACAAAAACAAAAAAGAAAACGATCCCGGCACGACGCATTCGGACGAGATCGCCCTCATCGAGCTTGTCGTGCTGCCGGATTCCGCACTGGTCGGCCGCTCCGCCACCGATATTCGCCTGCGCACCAGCTATGGCATCAATCTGCTGGCCATCTCGCGCCAGGGCATCCGGTCGATGGCGCGCTTGCGCACCATGCCGATGCGCGCCGGCGACGTGCTGCTGATGCAGGGCACGCCGGAATCGGTGGCCGAGTTCGCCACCAATTTCAGCATGGTGCCGCTGGCGGAGCGGACCATCCGGCTGCCCGACAAGCGGCAGGCGATCCTGGCCTCTGTCATCATGGCGGTTGCGGTCGCCGGCGCCGCGCTCGGGCTGGTGCCGGCGGCCATCGCCTTTGCCGGCGGCATGCTGGCAACCATGGCGTTCCGCGTGGTGCCGCCGCGCAAGGTCTACGAGGCGATCGACTGGCCGGTGATCGTGCTGCTCGGCGCATTGATCCCGGTCGCCGGTGCGATCGAGTCGACCGGTGCCGCCGAGCTGATCGCCCGGGTCATTCTCGACAGCGTGGCGCGCGGCCATGCCATCGTCGCGCTGACGGTGATCCTGATCGTCACCATGACGCTGTCCGACTTCATGAACAACGCCGCCACGGCCGCGGTCATGTGCCCGATCGCCATCGGCACCGCCGCCAGTCTCGGCGTCAGCGCCGATCCGTTTCTGATGGCGGTGGCGATCGGTGCGTCCTGCGCCTTCCTGACGCCCATCGGTCACCAGAACAACACGCTGATCCTCGGCCCCGGCGGCTTCCACTTCGGCGACTACTGGAAGCTCGGCCTGCCGCTGGAGATCCTTGTGGTGCTGGTGAGCGTGCCGATGCTGCTGCTGGTCTGGCCGTTCTGACGGGGTGACGGGAACTTTTGCAACTTTTCCGTTTACCGCCCGGCAACGTTCGTTAGCCTACGCTGCGCGCGTCTGCATTAGTCCCATGGAACTTTCAGTATGCTCACGCGCCTGATCTATCACTCGGAAAACCACCTCGGCTCTACCGGCGGCAAGATGATCGCCGGCCTCAACGCCATCATGGATGCCGCCAACCGCAACAACCAGCGTGACGGCATCACCGGCGCGCTGCTGTTCGACACGCTGTGGTTCATCCAGATTCTGGAAGGCGAGCGCGAGGCGATCTCGGCGACGCTGCGCCGGATCATGGCCGACGAGCGGCATGACGCGGTCACGATGATGGACGCGCGACCGATCGAAGCGCGGCAGTTCGGCAACTGGTGGATGGGTCTCGCCATGCTGCGCGGCGACAGCGAGGCGCTGTTCGCGCGACACGGCCTCGGTCCCCGGCTCGATCCGCGCCAGATGTCGGCCGAGCAGACGTTGGCGCTGGCCGTCGATCTGGCCAGCGGCAATCTCAATCGCCGTATCGACGACGCCGCCTGAACGGCGGCGCCGGACCCACGATCATCGCGGCCCGGCGCTACTCTTCCGGCTCGGTGGTGAAATACAGCGGAAAGCCATTGGCCTTGCCGAGCTCGGTGGCTTCCTTCGCCTTGGTGTCGGCGACGTCCTGGGTATAGACCGCGATCACGCAGGCGCCTTTCTGATGCGCGGTCAGCATCACGCCATAGGCCTGGCTTTCGTTCATCCGGAACACCGCCTTGAGCACCTCGACGACGAATTCACGCAGCGTGAAATCGTCGTTGAGCAGGATCACCTTCCACAGCTTCGGCCGCTCTGTTTTGACTCTGGTTTTGGTGCGCGGCTTGGCAACGGTCATCGGCCGGTTCCTGCGGCGTTAGCGTTTCCGGCGGCGCGGCGGCGGCGCCGGTGGCGGTTGCGGCGGCGGCACCAGCACGGCGACGGCGGTGCAGGCGGTCGACGACAGGCAGCGCAGACTGAAACCTTCGTCACGGCACACCAGTTGCGTGAGGCCGTTGCCGCCTTGCCTGGCCGCCAGATTCTGCAATTGCCGGGTGGCGATCTCCCGGGTGCCATTGCAGGCCGATGCCTGCACCGGTCCGAGCGTCTGCGCATTCGGCGGTGCGATATCGTAGACGATGACGTTTGCCGCCGGTTCGGTCAACGCGACCTCCGCCGGTTCCGGTCCGCTGGCGCAGCCGGCCAGCAACAGCGCGCAGGCCAGCGCGCCACTTCCGTTACGCATGAGATTCTCCCCCGAACCGATCATCGGCCAGCATAAACCCGAACGGGCGGGAATCCCATCCTGTCGAATCCTTTCCTTTCGCGCCTCCCCCACGGGTTATGTCAGCCCTGCTGCTTCATTGCCGCATCGTTCGCGCGCACAATCTCACCACGAAAATGGGATCGGGGAATGGTGATGCAGCTTATGGAGGAAGTCCATGCACCTGTCCCGCGCCGCCACCCGGTTCATTCATTCGCGACCGGCGCTTGAATGCTCGCAATGTGGAGACAAGCTTTACGTTCCGGAATGGTCCGAATACATCGACGAACGCCGTGTCCGCCACATGTGGGCGTGTGAAGGTTGCGGTTACGCGTTCGAGACGACAATCCGACTGGCGGCAGCCGCAGCGTAGCGTATCGCGGCAGAGCGCACGCTCTCGAGGCAACGCAATGGAGAAGTGCGCCGGCGACAAGGAGCCGGCTTAAGCGCAAACGCCCTCGCCCAGCAAAGCAGAATGTGGCGCAGCAGCTAAGCCGGCTCCTTCCGCTGCCCCGTCAGGGGGCGGCGGTTCCGCTCACGAATTTTTGCGTCACCTTTGGCGGCGTCGCAGCTATGATGGCGGCATGGTTGATCGACGCCAGATTCTTCTTTTGGGCACCGCCGCGGCACTGACGGCCGCGCCGTTTCGCGTCCAGGCGGCACCCGTCCAGGCGGCGCCTATGAGCCGCATGACCGCCTACGCCTTCCGCTTCAAGGGGCTGGACGAGCGCGATATCGCGCTGGCCGACTATGCCGGCAAACCGATTTTGGTGGTCAACACCGCATCCCATTGCGGCTACACCCCGCAATATGCCGGCTTGCAGGCGCTGTGGACGCAGTACCGCGAGCGCGGGCTGATGGTGCTCGGCGTGCCCTCCAACGACTTCGGCAATCAGGAGCCGGGTGGCGCCGTCGACATCAGCAAGATCGCGCTTCAGGAATATCGCGTCAGCTTCCCGCTTGCCGCCAAGGCGGCGGTGAAAGGCAAGGACGCGCATCCGTTCTACCGCTGGGCGGCGGAAGCGCGTCCGCTCGAGACACCGCGCTGGAATTTCCACAAGTACCTGATCGGCCGCGACGGCCAGATCAAGGCCGCCTTCCCGTCGGCGGTCACGCCGAACGACCCGCGCCTGATCGCGGCGATCGAAGTCGAATTGGCCGCCGGCTAAGGCCGCGCCGGCTCAGCAGTTGCGGCGCGAGACGCGGGTGTAGCCGCCGTCGCGGTTGCGGCGCCAGCAGTCTCCCCGATACCAGTAATACCGGCCGCGCGGCTCCATCTGCGAGCCGAGCGCCGCGCCCGCCGCGGCACCGATGATGCCGCCAGCCACCGCCCCGCCCGCTCTCCCGGTCGCAGCGCCGCCGACGATCGCGCCGATGCCGCCGCCGATGATGGCGCCGCCGAGGACGTTGTCCTGCGCCTGAGCCTGCGGCGCGGGCACCGCCAGCAGCGCCAGGGTGGCCACCACGATCGCTGTTCTCATCGCCATGTTCTGAATCCCCCTGTTGTCGGAATCGACCAATAAAACAGGGTGGAACCGCGGTCAATTTGCCGCGGGCCAAAATCCTGTGCGGGAGCGGCTCAGGCCGCGCTGGCGCGCCCCGCCTCGGGGACACGGGCGGCCGTGAGCGGGTCGATCGCGTCCACCAGTTGCAGGAAGGCCGAGCCCGGCAGCGGCGGCGCGAACACATAGCCTTGCGCCGAGCGCACGCCGAGGTCGCGCAGATACATGACCTGTTCGAAGGTCTCGACGCCCTCGGCCACCACGTCCATCCGCATGTTGTGGGCGAGATCGACCAGCGTTTCGACAATGGTGTTGGAGTTGCGGTCGGTGCCGATGGCGTCGACGAAGATCTTGTCGATCTTGATGATGTCGACACCCAGCTTGAGCATGTAGGACAGCCCGCTATGGCCGGTGCCGACATCGTCGATGGCGATGCGCACGCCGAGGCCCTGCAGCGCGGCGATGGTCTGCCGGGTCGCGGTGAAGTTCTCGATCGGATCGCGCTCGGTCACTTCCAGCACAACCTGCGACAGCTTGATCGGCGTGCCGGAGAAGATGTTGCGGACATCCTTGACGATCGACTGGTCGCCAAACAGTTGGCCGGCGAAATTGAACGAGATCTTCAGGCCCGGCCGTGCGCCGATGGCGCGGCCGGCCTCGACGCAGACGCGTTTCATCAGGTCGTGCGTCATGGCGCGGATCATGCCGCTCGATTCCGCCAGCGGGATGAAGGCGCCCGGCAGCACCAGCGTGCCGTCCGGCTTGCGCCAGCGCACCAGCACCTCGGCGCCGCGCAACTTGCCGGAACGGATATCGACGATCGGCTGGTAATACGGGATCAGTTCGCCGGCGGCGAGCGCCCGCTGCAACTCGGCCACCGGGTTCTCCGCATCGCGCCGCCGCATGACCAGCGCGCAGATGATCAGCATGGCCACAACGATGCCGGGCAGGATCAGGCCGAGCCGCTTCAGGCCGGCATTTTCCGATGGCAGGATGCCATAAGGGACCACGATCTCGGCGTTGAAAGCGAATGTGTCCGACGCCGCCGTGGCGGCAAAACGGGCCTCGGCGCCAGGAGGCCGCAGACCGACGGCGCCGATCAATATCCCATCGCGGGTTGTCAGTTGCGCATAGGCGCTCACCGAGCTCCCGGGAATGGACACTTGCGGCAGCAGCAGACTGACCGGGATCAGCGCGGCGATTTCGGCCGGCCCCTCGCCGGCGATGCGGCGCAGCCGTGCCATCCGCTCGCCATTCGACAGCAGCATGATGTCGAGCGATACGCCGTCGGCACCAGCCGGAACTGTCGTCAACAGGTCGGCGCCGGCGAAAGGCGCGTCGAGATCGGCGCACAGCGATTGCCGATCGGAGTCGAGGACAGTCACGGCCTTGATTGGCGCAGCGGCGAAGGTGGCGGCGCGCAGGGCCGGAATGTTTCCGGCCGCGCACGAATTGACGCCTTGCAAGGCCAGCGCATCGAGCGCGGCCGCGGCTTCCTGGAGACGGAATTCGGCGAGCCCGACGGCCCGGCGAGCCGCGCTCGCGACCTCGGCCTGCCCCTGACGGGCAATGAACCCGTCCAGCCATGAGTTAAAGGCGACCAGGGACGCCCCGGCCACGAGCACACCTCCAGCGATGGCCAGGATTTTCCGGCGCGTCATCGCGCGTATCGTAATTGCCATACCGGACCCGTCGACCCCTACCGCTGGTATCCCGCTAGTGAGCCACCGCGGCCGTAAAGGCCGCCTTAAGCTTAAGCAGGCGTAAGGCGATAAAGTCGACTGGCCCCGCCAAGCGGCTGGCATGATGAATGAAAGGTAAATTTCGGCAGCGATCGGCCGATCGCCAACCACCACGCCTTGGTTGTCCGGGCCGCGCCGGGCGCATTAGACTGCACGTTCGTATCTGACGGAGGAGCACGATGAGTTTTTTTCCCGGCAAGGATCCCGAAGCGGGCGATGCCCATAGCTGCGAGGCCATCGCCCATGTGGTGGTGCCGCGCACCGTCGATCTTGGCGACGGCTTTTCAGTGCGTCGCGCACTGCCCTCGGTACGCTCGCGCATGGTCGGGCCGTTCATCTTCTTTGATCATTTCGGCCCGGCCGAGTTCAAGGCCGGCACCGGGCTCGACGTCCGCCCTCACCCCCATATCGGGCTGGCCACCGTCACCTACCTGTTCGACGGCGAGATCATGCACCGGGACTCGCTCGGCACCGCGGCGCCGATCCGGCCGGGCGAAGTCAACTGGATGACCGCCGGCCGCGGCATCGTGCATTCCGAGCGCACCGGTCCCGAACTGCGCAGCACCGGCAGTCCCATTCACGGCCTGCAGATGTGGGTGGCGCTGCCGCAGGCGAAAGAGGAAATGGAGGCGGGCTTCGCCCATCACGAGGTGGCCGCGTTCCCGATGATCAAGGACACCGGCAAGAGCGTGCGCGTGGTGGTCGGTTCGCTGTACGGCGAGCGCTCGCCGGTGCCGACGCTGCACGAGACCATGTTCGCCGACGTGCGGCTGGCGGCCGGCGGCAGCCTGCCGCTCGACAACGACCACGAAGAGCGCGCGATCTATGTCGTCGACGGCACCATCGATATTGCCGGCGACCGCTTCGCGCCGGGCCGGCTGCTGGTGTTCAGGCCGGGCGACAAGGTCACCGTGACGGCGGCGACCGACGCCCATTTCGCCATTCTCGGCGGCGCGCCGATGGACGGCCCGCGCCACATCTGGTGGAATTTCGTTTCGTCGCGCAAGGACCGCATCGAGCAGGCCAAGGCGGAATGGACCGCCGGCCATTTCGGCAAGGTGCCGGGCGACGAGATCGAGTTCATCCCGCTGCCGGAGACGCCGGGCGTCAACTCGATGGCGGCGGTCGACAAGGCGGCGCCGCTGTAGCGCCTGTCCCTCTCTGCCATTTCTTCCTTCACCCTCCCCTGGAGGGGGAGGGTCGGCCGGTCGAGCGTAGCGAGAGCGGTCGGGGTGGGGTGAGCTTCTTGTTTGTGCTCGGGAGGATCACCCCACCCCGAACGCTTCGCGTTCGACCCTCCCCTCCAGGGGAGGGTAAAGCAAGCTCGCTCTCCGGAACTCTCCTCCCCGCCCGAGGTTGCCATCGGGCCGCCAATCACGGCCTGACGATTGCCGGTCCGCCACGGACCGCCCCGCCGGAGCCGTCCCCATGATCCCCCGCCTGCTCGCCTTCTGGGACCGCATCCGCTCCAGCCTGTGGGCGCTGCCGCTGCTGATGGTGGGCGCCGCCAGCCTGCTGGCCTATGCGGCGCTCAACATCCAGTTGGATATCGGCGGCGACAGCGCCACCTGGTATCTCTACAGCGGCAGCGCCAAGCAGGCGCCGCAATTCCTGTCGAACCTGGTCAGCGCCATGATCACCATGGCGACGCTGGCGATATCGATCACCATGGTGGTGCTGACGCTCGCCGCCCAGCAACTCGGGCCGCGGCTGATCCGCAGCTTCATGGCCGACAAGCGCACCCAGGTCGCGCTCGGCCTGTTCATCGCCACCGTCGTCTATCTGCTGCTGGTGCTGCGGCGGACCTACGGCCTGGAAGACTCGACGCCCAACCTCGCGGTGACCGTCGGCACCGCGCTGGTGCTGATCAGCGTCGGTACGCTGCTGTTCTTCGTGCATCATCTGGCCCAGTCGATCATCGCCGACAATGTCATCGACCGCGTCGGCGAGCAGCTTGACGAAAACATTGCCCGCCTGCTGCCGGACGAGGACACCGTGCAGCCGGCAGCGCCGGCCGACACGGCGATGCGCGGCGCGCCGGTCTCGCTTACAGCCGGCGGCTATGTGCAGGCGATCGACATCGACGCGATCGTCGACGCTGCCGCCGAGGCCGAGGCCTTTGTCGCCCTCGACATTCGCGCCGGCCAGCACACCGTCCCCGGCTGCGTCGTCAGCCATGTCTCACCCGCCGCCGCCGCCGAGCGGCTGACCGCGGCGATCCGGGCCGCGGTGCTGGTCGGCCACGAACGCACCGCCATCCAGGACCTCGAGTTCTCGGTGCATCAGCTTGTCGAAGTGGCGCTGCGGGCGCTGTCGCCCGGCATCAACGATCCGTTCACCGCCATCGCCGCGCTCGACCGGCTGACGCTGTCGCTGGCCTGCGTGATGAAGCGCGGCGAGGCATTGCGGGTTTTTCAGGATGCCGACAAGCGCACGCGGCTGGTGATGCCGGTGTCGTCGTTCGAAGGCATCACCGACGCCGCCTTCAATCAGATCCGCCAGCGCTCGTCGGGCATGCCGGCGCTGCTGATCCGCATGGCCGCCAATATCGGCCAGTTGCTGGAGCAAGCCGACGCCGCGCAGCGCGTGGCGCTGGAAAAGCATCTGACGCTGGTGCTGCGCGCCGGCCGCCGCAGCATCGACGACGAGGCCGACCTCAACGACCTCGAACAATGCGCGCGCGTGGCGAACGGCGCCAAGCCGCGCGCCGGCACGTCCGAGGCCCATCCCGGCCCGGAGCGGTGAGAGCCCCGCACCGACGGCGCATTGCCTCTTGACAAAATTCCTATTGCAGGCTTAACATCCGCGCATCCCGCCCCTGCTACCGAGGGGTTCTGATCAGCGTCTCGATACGCTGGGGCGGGAGCGGCGCCCGACAATGGCGCCGCGGTGGAGCGCCGGGAGGCGCCGCCCCCTCCGTCAATGGGGGCGCGTGCCCCCGAAGCGGCTGACCCGGGTAACCGGGATTCGGCCGTGGGCGCGCGGCGGGCTCCGTCAATGCCCGCCTGAGGGCGGCCTAGCACCACCGCCCTGGCGCCTCCCGGCGCTCCATTCCCGAAAGGGACGGAAATCGGGCCACGTCGGCGTTCCCCGCGTCACCAACAGGGGCGGCGGAGCGTTGGCTGGCTGACAGTTGAGTTCGAGATTGAAGGTCTGCGCCACAAATTCTGCGTCATGCCCGGGCTTGACCCGGGCATCCATGATGAGGCGCTACACCCGAAGCCTCACGTAAGCCTTCATGTGACGAACGTCCTCATGGATGGCCGGGTCAAGCCCGGCCATGACGGCGGTAAATGCAGAACGCCAGTTTGCGCGGCCGTCACTTCTTCGGCAATTCCAGCCGGATGTGCAGCTCCTTGAGCTGCTTCGGCGTCGCTTCCGACGGCGCGCCCATCAGCAGATCCTCGGCGCGCTGGTTCATCGGGAACAGCACCACCTCGCGCAGGTTTTCCTCGCCGGCCAGCAGCATGACGATGCGGTCGATGCCGGGCGCGATGCCGCCATGCGGCGGCGCGCCGAGCGACAACGCGTGCAACATGCCGCCGAACTTCGCTTCCAAGACGCTTTCGTCATAGCCGGCGATGGCGAAGGCCTTCTTCATCA
Organism: Pseudolabrys sp.; assembly: GCA_030684935.1. Classification (GTDB taxonomy): domain Bacteria; phylum Pseudomonadota; class Alphaproteobacteria; order Rhizobiales; family Xanthobacteraceae; genus Pseudolabrys. The sequence goes on from JAUXXH010000012.1 coordinate 13,565, forward strand.
CCTCGGGGCGGTGGTTACGAATGGCGCCCGACGACAGCTCGGTGCCGTTGCAGACGATGTCGTACTGGATCGCCTTCATCGCCAGGAGCTTCTCGTGATCGTTGGGATCGAGGGCGAGGAATTCGTCGACGTCCATGTTCGGCATCGAGAACGGGTTGTGCGAGAAGTCGATCTTCTTGTCTTCCTCGCTCCATTCGTACATCGGGAAGTCGACGATCCAGCACAGCTCGAAACGGTCCTGCGCGATCAGGTTCAGCTCTTCGCCGACCTTGGTGCGCGCAAGCCCTGCGAACCTGACGAAGTCCTTCGGCTTGCCGGCGACAAAGAAGCAGGCGTCACCGATGCCGAGACCGAGTTGATCGGCGATCGCCTTGGTGCGCTCCGGCCCGATGTTCTTGGCGAGCGGCCCGGCGCCGCCCTCCTCGCCCTCGCGCCAGAAAATGTAGCCCAAGCCCGGCTGACCTTCGCCCTGCGCCCACGAGTTCATGCGGTCGGCAAATGCGCGGTTGCCGCCCTTGGGCGCCGGAATGGCCCAGACCGCACCCTTCGGATCGTTGGCGAGGATGTTGGCGAAAATCTTGAAGCCCGAGCCGCGGAAGTGCGCGCTGACATCCTGCATCACGATCGGGTTGCGCAGGTCCGGCTTGTCACTGCCGTACTTCGTCATCGCCTCGGCATACGGGATCATGGGAAAGTTCGGCGTCACCGACTTGCCCTTGCCGAACTCCTCGAACACGCCGCGGATGACGGGCTCGACCGCGTCGAACACGTCCTGCTGGGTGACGAAGCTCATCTCCAGATCGAGCTGGTAGAATTCACCGGGCGAGCGGTCCGCGCGCGCATCCTCGTCGCGGAAGCACGGCGCGATCTGGAAGTAGCGGTCGAAGCCGGCCACCATGATCAACTGCTTGAACTGCTGCGGCGCCTGCGGCAGCGCGTAGAACTTGCCGGGATGAACGCGCGACGGCACCAGATAGTCGCGCGCGCCCTCCGGCGACGACGCGGTCAAAATCGGCGTCTGGAATTCGAAGAAGCCGCCGGCCTTCATGCGCGCGCGCAGCGAGTCGATGATGGCGCCGCGCAGCATGATGTTGCTGTGCAGCTTCTCGCGGCGCAGGTCGAGGAAGCGGTACTTGAGCCGGATCTCTTCCGGATACTCCTGGTCGCCGAACACCGGCATCGGCAGTTCGCCGGCGGCGCCCAGCACCTCGATGTCCTCGATGTAGATCTCGACCTGTCCGGTCGGCAGATCGGCATTCTCGGTGCCGGCCGGACGGCGGCGCGCCTTGCCGTCGATCCGCACCACCCACTCGGCACGCAGCGTCTCGGCCAGCTTGAAGGCCGGGCTGTCGGGGTCGGCCACCACCTGGGTCAGGCCGTAATGGTCGCGCAGGTCGATGAACAGCACGCCGCCATGATCGCGAATGCGGTGGCACCAGCCGGACAGCCGCACGGTCTGGCCGATATCGGCCTCGCGCAACGCGCCGCAGGTGTGTGAACGATAGCGATGCAAAGGCATTTCTGGCTGATCCGGCAGGCGATTCAAAGGGGTGGTGAGGCGGGCGAAAAGCGCATGGGGGGCAGGCTTTGTCAAGGCAAGGACGGCCTGCGGCCGAGGCGCGCGCCGCCTATCCTGCCCGGCGCGATCGTGGTTTATTTGGTGGTAACGCCGGATGCCGGGTGGGTTCTAACGACATGCTTCGAATGCTCGTCCTGACCGCTGCTTTGCTCGCTGCGCCGCAGGCGGCGCTCGCCAGCACGCTCGAGCGGATCAAGGAGAGCGGCGTCGTGCGGATCGGCTACCGCGCCGACGCCAGACCCTATTCGTATCAGGACCGCGGCCGGCCGGCCGGTTTCATCGTCGACCTCTGCGCCGAAGTGGCCAAGGCCCTCGGGCCCGGCATCCGCGCCGAATATATGGTTGTGTCGGCGGCGGAGCGGTTCGAGGCGGTGCGCGACCGGCGCATCGACATCCTGTGCGACCCCAGCTCGGTCACGCTGGCGCGCCGCGAGATGGTCGATTTCTCGCTGCCGACCTTTCTCGACGGTGCCAGCGCCTTGTCGCGCACCAGCAAGCCGGTCCGCAAGTTCGAGGACATGGCCGGCAAGCGGATCGGCGTGCTGGCCGGCACCACCACCGAAAACACATTGCGTGAATCGCTGGCCAACCTGTCGCTCGACGCCACAATCGTGCCGGTTTCCGACCACCGGGCGGGAATGGATCTGGTCTGGAAAGACCAGATCGATACTTATTTCGCCGACCGCGCCATCATCGCCGCGATGATCGGCGACGGCGGCAGGCCTGGCTTCACCCTGAGCCGGCAATATTTCAGCTACGAGACTTATGCGCTGGCGGTGCCGCGCGACGACGGCGCCTTCCGGCTGGTGGTCGACCGGACGCTGGCGCGGCTGTACCGGTCGGGCCGGATCAATGTCCTTCTGACCAAGACATTCGGCAAAACGCCGCTCGACGATCTGCTCAAGGCGATGTTTGCCATCAACGCGCTGCCGGACAAATAACGCGTGAAACCTTCCCGGAAGAAGCCGGCTCCAACGACCGACATGTCCACCGCCGAGGCGACGGTCGAGGCGCTGCTCGCGCACGGCATCGGCACGGTCTACGCCCTGCCCGGCGTGCACAACGATCATCTGTTCGACGCCTTCCACCGCGCCGGCGAGCGGCTGATGGTGGTGCATGCCCGTCACGAACAGGGCGCCGCCTACATGGCGCTCGGCGCGGCGCTGGCGACCGGCAAGCCGCAGACCTACACGGTCGTGCCGGGTCCGGGCCTGCTGAATTCCGGCGCGGCGCTTTTGACCGCCTATGGCATGAACGCGCCGGTGCTGGCCCTGATTGGGCAGATCCCGCACGGTGCGATCGGTCGCGGCCTCGGCCATTTGCACGAGATCCGCGATCAGGCCGGCATCATCAAGCGGTTGGTCGACAACTATGCCTATGTCGGCGGTCCGGCCGAGGCGCCGGCCAAGGTGGGCAAAGCGATCCGGTCGATGCACCGCGGCCGGCCCGGTCCCGCGGCCATCGAATGCGCCATCGATGTCTGGGGCAAGCGCGGCCAGGTCGCCGCGATTGCGCCGCCCAAAGCCGAACGCGCCACCCCGATCGACGACGATGCAGTTGCCGCGGCGGCCAAGCTGCTGGCCAAGGCCCAGCGCATCCTGATCGTTGCCGGTGGCGGCGCGCTGGATGCATCCAGCGAGGTCACGCAGCTCTCCGAGATGTTGCAGGCGCCGGTGGTGTCCTATCGGCGCGGCCGCGGCGTGCTCGACGACCGCAATCCGTTCTCGGTCAACCTGCCGATCGGCCGCGATTTGTGGGCAGAAGCCGACGCCGTTTTGGCGGTCGGCACCAAGCTCAATCCGATGACCGCCTGGGGCATCGACAGCAAACTGGCGGTGGTGCGGGTCGACGCCGATCCGGACGAGCCGGCGCGCTACGCCAAGCCGAAGGTGGCGCTGGTCGGCGACGCCGCGCCGATCCTGCGACGGCTGATCGATCGTCTCGACCGCCTCAACCCCAAACGGCCGTCGCGCCGCGACGAGATGCTGGAGCGGCAGGCCAGCATGCGGGCGCGGCTGACCAAGCTGGCGCCGCAACTCTCGTACCTCGACGCCATCCGCGCCGAACTTCCGGAGGACGGCATTCTGGTCGACGAGGTGACGCAGATGGGCTTTGCCGCCCGCCTCGCCTTCCCGATCTACAAGCCGCGCACGTTCCTCTCGCCCGGCTTCCAGGACAATCTCGGCTGGGGCTATGCCACCGCGCTCGGCGCGCAGCACGCGCGTCCGGACGTGCCGGTGCTGTCGATCAACGGCGACGGCGGCTTCATGTACACGGCGAACGAGTTCGCCACCGCCATGCGGCACAACATTCCGCTGGTGGCGGTGGTGTTCGCCGACGGCTTTTTCGGCAATGTGAAGCGCATCCAGCAGGAGCAGTTCGGCAACCGGCTGATCGCCTCGGATCTCGCCAACCCGGACTTCGTCAAGTTCGCCGAAAGCTTCGGCGCCGCCGGGCGGCGCGCGCGCGGCCCGGACGAACTACAGGCCGCGCTGCGCGAATCATTTGCCCGCCGCGAGCCGGCGCTGATCGAGGTTCCCGTTGGGCCGCTGCCCTCGCCGTGGGAATTCATCCACATGCCGGCCGTTCGGGGCGCAAAGCGGTTGCCATGACCTGTCCGGATCGGGTTATGTGCCTTTAACAATGGACCTCATTACCACCACCGACGAACTGGCCGCGGTCTGCGCCCGCATGGCGAAGCATCCCTTCGTCACGGTCGACACCGAGTTCCTGCGCGAGACCACCTACTACCCGCTGCTCTGCGTGGCCCAGCTGGCCTCCCCCGACGAGGCGGTGGTGGTCGACGCGCTCGCCTCCGGCATCGACCTTGCGCCGCTGTTCGCCCTGCTGACCGACGAGAGCGTGCTCAAGGTGTTCCACGCCGCGCGTCAGGACATCGAAATCGTCTGGAACATGGCGAAGGCGATCCCGCACCCGATTTTCGACAGCCAGGTCGCCGCCATGGTGCTCGGCTATGGCGATTCGATCTCCTACGACCAGCTGGTGCAGCGCATCACCGGCAACCAGCTCGACAAGTCGAACCGCTTTACCGACTGGACCCGCCGGCCTCTCAGCGACGCGCAGGTGACCTACGCGCTGTCCGACGTGACGCATTTGCGCGACGTCTATCTCAAGCTCGCCGCCGATCTGGCCAAGCGCGAGCGCTCGGACTGGGTCGAGGCCGAGATGGGCGTGCTGACCTCGCCCGAGACCTACCGCATGGAGCCGGAGCGCGCCTGGGAGCGGCTCAAGAGTCGCGTGCGCAAGCCCAAGGATCTCGCCGTGCTGATCGAAGTCGCCGCCTGGCGCGAACAGGAGGCGCAGACGCGCGACGTGCCGCGCTCGCGCGTGCTCAAGGACGACGTGCTCGGCGACATCGCCACGCAAGCCCCGACCAGCATCGAGCGGCTCGGTGCGCTGCGTTCGCTGCCAAAGGGCTTCGAGCGTTCGCGCTGGGGCGAAGCCATCGTCGACGCCGTCAAGCGCGGCCTTGAGCGCGATCCGAAAACACTGCCCCGGCTCGAGCGTTTCCGCGCCGCGCCGAACGCGGCCGCCACCGTCGAACTGCTCAAGGTGCTGCTGCGCATGACCGCCGAGCGGCACGGCGTCGCCGCCAAGGTGATCGCCACCGTCGACGAGCTCGACCGCATCGCCGCCGATGACGACGCCGACGTGCCGTCGCTGAAAGGCTGGCGCCGCGAATTGTTCGGCGAAAAGGCGCTGGCGCTCAAGCACGGCAAGCTGGCGCTGGCGATCGAGAAAGATCGCGTGGTGGCAGTGGAGAAGGGCTAGACGGCCTGCGTTGCGATCAACGATTCGTGCGCCTGATCACTTGCGAAAGCCTATGTGAGTGCAAAATCGGTGCACGGCTTCACCGCGTTCAAACATTGTCCCAGACTTTGTCCTCGTCGCCGTCCCAGACCGGCGCAAGCGAACTTGACTGTGCGTTCGTGAGGTCTCGCCATTCGCGTCGCTCGCCGCGTTCGCGCAGATAGCCGATAAAATCAAGCACCTCACGCGCGACCGGTTCGGGCAGCGCCTTGACCTGCTCGTACACCAGTTCAGCGATGCTCATTTCGGCCTCCTGCTGCCCGCCTCTATTTCTAATTGTATCAGTGAATCCGGCGTCGCTCAGCCATCGAAAGGTCGAGGCCGCCTACAACCCCGTTCCCAGCCAGCCGCGCTTGCGGGCCGCGACCGCCTCGCCGAACGCCTGAAACAGCGCCCGGTTGATGGCATTGGCTTGCGGATTGTATTCGGCATGCCACTGCACGCCGAGGGCAAAGCCCGGCGCGTCGGCGATGCGGATCGCCTCGATGGTGCCGTCGTCGGCGACGCCCTCGACCACCACACGCTCGCCGGCCTCAAGAATGCCCTGCCCGTGCAGCGAGTTCACCCGGATGACGTCCTTTCCGAACAGCGTGGCGAAGGCGCCGCCCGGTACCAGCCGCACGTCGTGGCGGTCGCCGTAGATTACGGCCTGCTCGGGATGGATCTCTCCGTTCTCCAGCCGCGGCATGCGGTGATTGATGCGGCCCGGCAGTTCGCGGATCTCCGGGTGCAGCGAGCCGCCAAAGGCGACGTTCATTTCCTGAAAGCCGCGGCAGATGCCCAGGAGCGGCACGCCGCGCTCGACGCAGGCGGGCACCAAAGCGAGTGCCAGGTCGTCGCGCGGCGTATCGTAAGGCTCGTAGCTCGGGTGCGGTTCGACGCCGAAGCGGGTCGGATGAACATTGGCGCGCGCGCCGGTCAGCAGGATGCCGTCGACCGTCTCCAGCAGCGCCTCGATATCGGTGATGTCGGGCGCGCCGGCAAACATCAGCGGCAGCGCGCCGGTCACGTCGGCGACGGCGCGCAGATTCCGCTCGCCGACCCGCTGCGCCGCAAACCGGTTCTCGACCAGATGCGCACTGCCGATCACACCGACGACGGGACGCTTCATTGCCTGATTCTACTTTCCAGCCCGCAAATCCTGAAACGCCGCGTCGAGCCGCGCAAGGGCCTCGTTCAGGATCGGCCGCGGGGTGGCGAAATTGAACCGCAGCCAGGTGTCGCCGCCGGGGCCGAACTGCGGTCCCGGGCTGACATAGATGCGGGCGCGCTGCGCCACCCGCGCGGCGACGTCTTCGGCGGCGAGCCCCGTGCCGGAGAAGTCGACCCAGGCGAGATAGGTCGAGTCGAGACGCATCGACCGCGCGCCAGGCGCGGCGGCCTCGATCCGCTGGTCGAACAGGTCGCGGCTGCCTTCGAGGTAAGGCAGCAGCGCGTCGAGCCAGGCCTCCCCGGTCCGCCAGGCCGCCTCGGTCGCGATCATGCCGAAGCCGTTATACGAGGAGAGCCCGCTGGCGCCGATCCGGGCGTCGAGCTTCTTCTTCAGCGCCGGGTTCGAGGTGACGCAGGCGCCGACATGGGCGCCGGCCAGATTGAAGGTCTTGGTGGCGGCCACACAGGTGATCAGCCGATCGGCGATCTCGGGCGCCGCCATCAGCGTCGGCGTGTGCTTGGCGCCTGAGAACACCAGGTCGCAATGGATCTCGTCCGAGACCAAAATGAGATCATGGTCGGCGCAGAACGTCGCCAGCGCCTTCAGTTCGGCCGGCGACCAGACCGTGCCGCCCGGATTGTGCGGGCTGCACAGGAACACGACCTTGGTGCGCGGCGTCAGCCTGGTACGTAACAGGTCGAGGTCCATCTGATAGCGGCCACCGGTCTCGACCAGCTGCACGTCGAGAATGCGCCGGTCGTTGGCCGGAATGATGCGGCGGAAGGCATGATACACCGGCGGAAACAGCACCACCTCGTCGCCGGGCTCGGTCACCGCCTGCAGGATCAGGCCAAGGCCGGAGACAATGCCCGGGGTCGGGCTGACCCAGGCCGGATCGATCCGCAGGTTATGGCGGCGCGCCATCCAGTCGACGAGCGCCGCGGCCCAGCTGCCGGTGTCGGCGTAGTAGCCGTGGGTGCCGCGCTCGACCTCTTCCTTGAGCGCCGCGGTGACGCCCGGCGGCGCGGCGAAATCCATGTCCGCCACCCACATCGGAATGGCATCCGGCGCCGTGATGCCGGACAGCCGGGCCATGTTGTCCCACTTGGTCGCGTGGGTGCCGAGGCGTTTGATGACGCGATCGAAATCGAACATTTAAGGCTCCGCGGCGGAGGGAACGTCTGTCCTATGCCATCGCTGGCGTGGAAAAACTAGGACTCGATCGCGGGCTCGCGGCCGACCAGCCGCGCCAGCTGGCGCAGGCGGCCGAACAGGCGGTCGCTGGACAGCTTGCGGTAGGCGCCGGGCATTTGCAGCACCAGGCGCCCGCGCTTCACCTGCATCGGGCATTTGGCCAGCACGCCGCCCTGCCCGGCGGTCAGGATATAAGCGACCCGCATGGCGGCGCCGAGCACACGGGCGCGGTCGAGCATGCGCGGCGTCGCCAGTTCGCGCAGCCGCGGCGGCAATTCGTCCTCGCTCAGGCCGGCATGGCGGAAATAGATCGCCAGGCCGAGATAGGCGCGGCCGGGATGATCGATCGACACGAAGGCGCCGTGGGCGATGATGTTCATCGACTGCTCGCCGCGATAGTCCGGGTGCGCGCGCCAGCCGATATCGCCGAGCAGGCAGGCGGCATGGCGCAGCCGGCGCTCGTCGGCGGCTTCCTCCAGACCCGACGACGCCATGAAGCGGTCGGTCCAGGCAATCAGTTCCTCGCCGTGGTGCGGCGAGCGGGCGCGCAGCACATTGAGATCGGCGGCGGCGGAGATCAGCGGGTCGCGGGCGCGCTCCTTGGCCTTGAGCAGCGAGAACAAGAGTCCTTCGCGCACGCCGAGCACCGAGAACACCACGTCGCGCGGTTTGATCTTGCGGATCAGGTGTTCCATCACCAGCGCGGCATAGGACAGCAGCGGCCGGCGGGCGGCGTTGACCACTTCGATCCGCGACAGCGTCTCGGTGTCGACGCGATGCACCAGCCTGACGAACTCCAGCGCGTCACGCCCCGAAATCCGGTAATTGTGCATGACGTGGAACGGATAGCCGGTCTGCCACATGTGCAGCCGCGCCAGCGCGCGCCAAGTGCCACCGACGGCATAGAGGGTACGCCCCTGTCCCTCGCGCAGCAGGTCCAGCCCCCTGAGCGAATTCTCGACAACCTTCTCAGCCTTCTTGATCGACTTGCCGGCAAGGTCCTGCAAGGCCAGCCCGCCGAGCGGCAGCGTCACACCGGAGCGCACATGGGCGCCGTGCACGTCGATAAGTTCCAGCGAACCGCCGCCGAGGTCGCCGACCAGTCCGTCCGGTTTGTAGATGCCGGAGACGATGCCGAGCGCGGTGAGATTGGCTTCGCGCTTGCCCGACAGGATCTTGATGCGGGTGCGGCTGACGCGTTCGGCCTCGGTGATAAAGGCGCGGCCGTTGCTGGCGTCGCGGCAGGCCGCGGTGGCGACCGCCCAGACCTTGCGGACATGCAGAATGTCGCACAACGCCCGGAAGCGCCGCAGCGCCGCCAGTGCGGTCTCGATCGCGTCCTCGGCCAGCAGCCCGGTAGTCTGCACCTGCCGGCCAAGACCGGCCAGCACCTTCTCGTTGAAGATCGGCGTCGGCGAGCGCGTCAGGCCCTCATAAATGACCAGGCGGACGGAATTGGAACCAATGTCGATGACGGCGACCGGCGGCCCGTGGTCGAGCCTGCCTTGCGCCGAGCGATTGATGGCGACCGAACGTTTACGCGCCGTCGACGAGGCGGCGTATGAGGCTGCGCGGTGAGGATTCTTTGAGCGATTTGCCACGGCCCGACAGACTCGGATTGGTCATGAAATACTTGTGGGCGTTGAAGGGTTCCTCGCCCGGCGCGGCCTTTATGCGCGTCGAACTGCCGTCCGGCAAGAGCGTCCAGCTCTGCTGATTGTCCTTGAAATTGGCCGCCATAATCTGGCCGATAATCTGCTCATGCACAGTGGCATTGAGAATCGGGCACAGCACCTCGACGCGGCGGTCGAGGTTGCGCGGCATCAGATCGGCCGACGAAATATACATCGCGGCTTTCGGGTGCGGTAGCGGATGACCTGCGCCGAAGCAGTAGATGCGGCCGTGCTCGAGGAAGCGGCCGACAATGGATTTGACGCTGATATTTTCGGACAGTCCGGGTACGCCGGGGCGCAGGCAGCAGATGCCGCGGACCACGAGGTCGACCTTCACACCGGCCATGGACGCATCATAGAGCGCGTCGATGATGCCGGGATCGACCAGCGAATTCATCTTCATCCAGATGCCGGACGGTTTGCCGGCCTTGGCGTTCGCGGCCTCCTGGTGGATGTGATCGATCATGCGCTTGCGCAGCGAGATCGGCGAGATCGCCATCAGTTCCAGTTCGTCCGGCTCGGCATAGCCGGTGATGTAGTTGAACACGCGGGCGACGTCGCGGCCGATGGTCTCGTCGGCGGAGAAGAACGACAGGTCGGTATAGATGCGCGCCGTCACGGGATGATAGTTGCCGGTGCCGACATGCACATAGGTGGCGAGCGCACTGCCCTCGCGGCGCACCACGTAAGACAGCTTGGCGTGCGTCTTGAGTTCGATGAAGCCGTAGACCACCTGCACGCCGGCCCGCTCCAGATCGCGCGCCCAGCGGATATTGGCTTCCTCGTCGAAGCGCGCTTTCAGCTCGATCAGGGCGGTGACCGATTTGCCGGCCTCGGCCGCCTCGATCAGCGCCTTGACGATCGGCGATTCGGCGCTGGTGCGGTAGAGCGTCTGCTTGATGGCAACGACATTCGGATCGCGCGCCGCCTGTTGCAGAAACTGCACCACAACGTCGAATGACTCATAGGGGTGGTGGACGACAAGGTCCTTCTGCCGAATCGCGGCGAAGCAGTTGCCGCCGTGGTCTCGAATGCGCTCCGGATAGCGCGGATTGTAGGGCACGAATTCGAGATCGGGGCGGTCGAGCCGGGTCAACTGCGACAGGTCGTTGAGCGCAACCACGCCGTCGACCATGAAAACTTCGTCGTCCGCCACCGCCAGCGCGCGCTGCACGAAGCCGCGCAGTTCGACCGGCATTGTGGCGTTCAACTCCAACCGGATCACCGAGCCGCGGCGGCGCTGCTTCAGCGCGGTCTCGAACAGCCGCACCAGATCTTCGGCTTCTTCCTCGATTTCCAGATCGGAGTCGCGGATGGCGCGGAACGCGCCCTGCCCCTTGACCGTGTAGCCCGGGAACAGCCGGCCGATGAACAGCGCGGTCGTCTCCTCCAGCGTGATGACGCGGATGCGCTGGTCGGACCCGGTCGGCAGCTTGATGAAGCGCTCGATCTTCTGCGGCATGCGGATCAGCGCGTTCATCGCCTTGCCGTCTTTGGTGCGCGAAAGCTGCAGCGCGATCGAAAAGCCGAGATTGGGGATGAACGGAAACGGATGCGCCGGGTCGATGGCCAGCGGCGTCAGCAATGGGAAAACGTGGGTGAGGAAGCGTTCTTCCAGCCACGTCCGGTCCGCCTTCTTGAGGTCGGCGCCTTCGACCAGCGAGATGCCCGCCTCATCCAGCGCCGGCCGCAGCTCCAGCCATCGCTTCTGCTGGTCGCTGGCGAGTTGGGAGACTGCCTCGCCGATGCGCGCGAGCTGTTCGTTCGGCGTCAGGCCGTCCGGGCTGTGCGTGGTGATGCCTTCGCGCACCTGCCCCTTGAGACCGGCGACGCGCACCATGAAGAATTCGTCGAGGTTGTTGGCCGAGATCGACAAAAACCGCACCCGCTCCATCAGCGGGTGGTTCTCGTTTTCGGCTTCTTCCAGAACCCGGCGGTTGAAATGCAGCCAGGATAATTCACGGTTGATGAACCGCTCGGGCCGCTCGCGCAGCGGCACTTCGCCCAAGGGCGGCGCTGGCGCAGCGGCGGGCCGATCCGCCTCCGGAGCAATTTCGTCAGTCGGAGCAACGGCTTCAGCGCGGTCTGCCATGATTGATCGGGCCTGGTGGACACTCTGCCTAGCCGACCATAATGGCGGCTGCATGACAGTTCGCGCCATCAGAGCGCGCGCCGTCAAGCCCCGATTGGGCTTATGGTTCCCGGAATAGCTCGGCGGCCAAGGCGCGCGTCACCGGCCGGTGCTGGCGCATTGCTTCCTCGTCCAGCCGGGCCACCGCCGCATAGGCAGCCGCGAAGGAGCGTTCGATGCGGTTGGCCAGATAATTCACCAGCGCATCGTCGACGCCGATCTGCCGGTCGGCGGCGAGCTTGACGATCACGGCACGCAGCAGCGCGTCATCCGGCGGCGCCAATGCCACGCTCGGCAAAGCCCGCAACCGCGACGCCAGGTCGCGGATGCCGACCGGAAACGCGGCCGGCGCCGTGCGCGCGGTCAACAGCACATAGGCAGCCTCCTCGCGCGCCATGTTGATCAGGTGAAACAGCGCGCGTTCGTCGAGCCCGGCCGGCTCGAGGTCTTCGACCACCAGCGCGCCAGTGGCAAAAGCAGCCGGCAGATCGGTATCGGCCAGACGCTTCGCCGACAGCACGCGCGCGCCTGACGCTTCCGCCCAGATTGCGGCGAGATGGCTTTTCCCGGCGCCTTGCGGGCCGACCATCACCATCGTGCGGTTCGGCCAGTCGGGCCACCGCTCGATCAAGGACAACGCGGTTACATTGGATGGACCGGACAGGAAATCCTCGCGCGCGAAACTCACGGCGTGATCGAGCGCCAGCACGAGCTGCCGTGGCGCCAGGGGCGTTTCCATCTGGCTCAACTCGCTTCCTCGCCGGTGTAGATCGAGCTCTGCAGATAGCGCTTGAGCGCAAAGCGCGTCAGCACGCCAATGGTCGCGGCGAGCGGCACGGCCACCAGCAGGCCGACGAAGCCGAACATATAGCCGAACGCGAGCAAGGCGAAGATCAGCCAGACCGGGTGCAGGCCGACGCTTTCGCCGACCAGCTTGGGAACCAGGAAATTGCCCTCGAGAACCTGCCCGAACAGAAAGATGCCGAGCACCAGAAGGATCGGTCCGTAATCCGGCCAGAACTGCGCCACCGCGACGCCGAGGGAGAGGATGAGCCCGGTCATCGACCCAACATAGGGAATGAACGTGATCAGGCCCGAGATCAAGCCGATCAACAGGCCGAAATTCAGCCCCGTTAATGTCAGCGCGATCGCGTAGTAGGTGCCGATGATCAGGCATACCGCGCTCTGCCCGCGCACAAAGCCGGCGATGGCGGCGTCGATCTCGCGCGCCAGCCCGCGCACGGTTTCGCGCTGCTGCAGCGGCACCCAGGCGTCCGCGGTGCGGATCATGCGGTGCCAGTCGTACAGCAGATAGAACGCCACCACCGGCGTCACCACGATCAGCGAGATCACCGACACCAGCGCACTGCCACCAGACCACAACGAGGCGAGGAAAGCCGTGATCCAGGTCACGCCCTGCCCCATCAGATCGCCGAACCATTTCTCGGAGTTGAAGCCGCCACCAACGACCTTCTGCACCCAGGGCCGGCTCGGGTCGCTGATCAGCGACTGCAACTTGGTGATGTAGCCGGGCAAATTGGCAATAAAGGACGACAACTGGCTGCCGAGCACCGGCGCCGCCAGCAGGATCATCAGGACGAAGAACAGTACCACCACCGAGATGATCAGCAGGGCCGCCAACAGCCGGTTGACGCCAAGGCGCTCCATCCGGTCGGTCAGCGGCGTCAGCAGGTAAGCGATGGCGAGGCCCGCGATGAACGGCAGCAGGATCGGGCTGAGCAGCCACAGCGCCAGCACCAGCACGACCAGCGCAGCGGTCCAGAACAGCACCTGGCGCTGCAAGCCGAAGGGGGGACCTCCGCTGAAGGATGCCGCCGAGCGCGGTCTGTCGGCGTTGCTCACGGTTTCGCCGCGGCGGAATTCATGTGGCGCACCCATTCGACGACATAGGCGGCGATCGACAGCAGGGTCAAGATCGCGACCAGCGCCATCAGAACCAGCTTGAGCGTGTCCGCCTCGATGTTGAAGCCGAGCGTGCCGAGCACGATGCAGGCAAACACGATCTGCGCGGCGGTGTTGAGCTTGGACACCAGCAGCGGACGGATTTTAAGCGGGTTGCCGACCAGCCAGGACAGCATGATCCCGCCCACGATCAGGATGTCGCGCGACACCACCAGGATCACCAGCCAGCGCGGAATGAAGCCGTTGATGCCCAGCGTGAGGTAGATCGACACGATCAGCGCCTTGTCGGCCAGCGGATCGAGATAGGCGCCGAGCTCGGTGGTCATGTTGAAGCGCTTGGCGATGAACCCGTCGACGGCGTCGCTGATGCCGGCGGCGACGAACAGGACGAATGCGATCCACATGGCGCCGGAGGCGATCGCCCAGACGACCACCGGCACCATCAGAATGCGCCCCAACGTGATGAGGTTTGGAATACTCAAGGCAATCCCGGCTCTCCGGCCCGCCCCCGCCTGACCGGCGGAATACGGACCATTCCCTGCAAAACAGTATAATGGTGCCTGGACCATTGCGCGACGTGCGATTCCGACGTAGGACCCCGGCGCGAACGAGGGCCATCATGGCAGAAAAACAGCGCGGCCTCACATACGCGCAAGCCGGTGTGGATATCGACGCCGGCAACCGGATGGTCGACCTGATCAAGCCGCTGGTGCGCGCCACCGCGCGGCCGGGCGCCGACGCCGAAATTGGCGGTTTCGGCGGGCTGTTCGACCTCAAACCGCTCGGCTTCAAGGATCCGGTGCTGGTCGCCGCCAATGACGGCGTCGGCACCAAGGTCAAGATCGCCATCGAAACCGGCCGCCACGACACCATCGGCATCGATCTGGTCGCCATGAGCGTCAACGATCTTGTGGTGCAAGGCGCCGAGCCGCTGTTCTTCCTCGACTATTATGCATGTGGAAAACTCGAGCCGGAGGTCGGCGCCGCCGTGGTCGCCGGTATCAGCATCGGCTGCCGCGAGGCCGGCTGCGCGCTGATCGGCGGCGAAACCGCGGAAATGCCCGGGCTGTATCACGGCGACGATTATGATCTGGCGGGCTTCGCGGTCGGCGCGGTCGAGCGCGGCGCGCTGTTGCCGCGCCGCGACATCGCCGATGGCGACACCATTCTCGGGCTCGCCTCCTCCGGCGCGCACTCCAACGGCTTCTCGCTGGTGCGCAAGGTGGTCGCCAGGACCGGCATGGCCTGGACCGCGGCCGCGCCGTTCGCGCCCGAGCAGACGCTGGGCGACGCGATCCTGACGCCGACGCGCATCTACGTGAAGTCGTGCCTCGCCGCGATCCGCACCACCGGGGCGGTGAAGGGCTTTGCCCACATCACGGGAGGCGGTTTCCCCGACAACATCCCGCGTGTGCTGCCGAAGGGCCTCGGCGCGCGCATCGATCTGACGCGCGTACCGGTGCTGCCAGTGTTCAAGTGGCTGGCCGAGCAAGGCGGCATCGAACAGAACGAAATGCTGCGCACCTTCAACTGCGGCGTCGGCATGATCGTCATCGTCGCGCCGGACAACGCCGCCGTTGTCACTCAGGCCTTCGCCGAAGCCGGCGAACAGGTGGTGATGCTTGGCACCGTGGTGCCCGCCGCGGACGAGCCGCGCGTCATCTATGACGGCGCGCTCGACCTTGGCTGAGGCCCTGCACCGCAAGCGCGTCGCCGTGCTGATCTCCGGCCGCGGCTCGAACATGGCGGCGCTGCTGGAGGCGGCCAGAGACCCCGCCTTCTCGGCCGAGATCGTACTCATTGCATCGAACCGGCCCGACGCCGGCGGCCTGGTCACCGCGCGCGACGCCGGTATCGCTCTGGAGGTTGTCGATCATACGAAATTCGGCAAGGACCGAGCCGCCTTCGACGCCGCGCTCCAGGCGGTGCTGGAGAAGCACCGCATCGAACTGGTCTGCCTCGCCGGCTTCATGCGGCTGCTCACCGAAGGCTTTGTCGCGCAGTGGCAGGAGCGGATGCTCAACATTCACCCGGCGCTGCTGCCCGCCTTCAAGGGGCTCGATACGCACCGGCGCGCGCTGGAGGCCGGCGCCAAGACACACGGCGCCACCGTGCATTTTGTGGTGCCGGAGATGGATGCCGGGCCGATCATCATGCAGGGCGCGGTGGCCGTGCAGGACGACGACACCGAGGCGACGCTGTCCGCCCGGGTGCTGGCGGTCGAGCACCGCATCTACCCGCTGGCGCTTAAACTGGTGGCCGAAGGGCGCGTCCGCGTCGCCGACGGACGCTGCCTGATCGATGGCAAACCGGTCCCGGAAAGCCCCGCCTTTTTTGCTTGAACAGAAGCGTCGTTGCCTTAGTCAGCCCGCCGGATCCAGACCTTGTTGTCGTGGAAGGCCGCGCCGCCGTACGGCGCAATCGAATCCGCACCGGTCAGCGAATTGATGCCGCAGCCGTCGGCATAGGCCGCATTCGGCCAGATCGATTCCGCGATCAGCACACCGTGCCGGACGCCGTCATAGACCCGCGCATGCAGCCGGACCTGGCCGCGCGTGTTGCCCAGCACGACGAAATCGCCATCGGCAATGCCCTGCGCCTGCGCGTCGTCGGGATGGATCATCACCTCGGGCCGCTTCTCGTTGGCGAGCGAGGTCGGCGTCTCGTTGAAGGTCGAGTTGAGGAAGCCGCGCGCCGGCGACGTCGCCAGCCGGAACGGATGCGCCGCATCCGCCTCCTCCACCACCGGCCAGTAATCCGGCAGCGGCGGCATGTCGGATATCGGTCCGCTCTTGTAGGCGCTGCGGAACGGCACATTGTCCCAGTCCGGCTTGAAGCGGAATTTGCCGTCGGGCCAGGGAAAGCCGTCGAGATAATGCGCCTGCCGGAACGGCGGCTGGCAGTCGACCCAGCGGCTGGCCTCGATATCGGCCAGCGTACCGTAGGGCGATTTGCGCAGCATCTGGTCGATCAATTCGCGCGGGCTCATGGCGAAGCCCTCATGCTGCGCGCCCACCCGCGCCGCGAGCGCGGTGATGACCTCGTGATTGTTGCGGCATTCGCCCGGCGGCTCGACCAGCTTGGGGCCGAGGATCAGGTACTGATGGCCGCCGCCGCGATAGATGTCGTCGTGTTCCAGAAACGTCGTCGCCGGCAGCACGATGTCGGCCACCTTGGCGGTCTCGGTCATGAACTGCTCGTGCACGCAGACGAACAGATCGTCGCGGGCGAAGCCCTGCTTGACCTTGTTTTGGTCGGGCGCGACCGACATCGGATTGGTGTTTTGCACGATCATCGCCGTCACCGGCGGCCCGCCGTGCAGCGCTTCGACGTCGCCCGTCAGCACCGCGCCGATGCGCGACTGGTCGAGCATGCGCACCGACCGGTCCCAGACATCGGTGCCTTCAATGATCGTCTTGTCGAGTTTGTAGATATCGGCGTTGATGTGGAAGGCGCCGCCGCCCTCAAGCTGCCAGGCGCCGGTCACGGCCGGAATACAGCTCGCCGCGTGCATGCTGACCGGGCCGTTGCGCGAGCGCGAAAACCCGTAGCCGAGCCGGAAGAAGGCGCGCTTGCGCTCGCCGATCAGCCTGGCGAATTCCTCGATGGTCGCGACCGGCGTGCCGGTGATGGCCGAGGCCCAGGCCGGATCGCGGCTGGCCAGATGCGCCTGCAACTCGCGCGGCGCGTCGGTGTATTTGTCGAGATAATCCCAGTCCGCCTTGCCGTCGCGAAACAGGCAATGCATCACCGCGCAGGCCAGCGCCGCATCGGTGCCCGGCTTGACCAGCACCGGCAGATCGGCCTGTTGCATGGTGCCGTTCATGTAGATGTCGACCGCCGCGATCTTGGCGCCGCGCTCCTTGCGGGCGCGGGTCGCGTGCGTCATCACGTTGACCTGGGTGTTGACCGCGTTGGTGCCCCAGATCACCACCAGATCGGACTTGGCCATCTCGCGCGGGTCGGACCCGGCGATGCGGCCGACGCCCGCGGCGAAACCGGCATAGGCCGGATTGACGCAGATGGTGGAATGGAAGCCGGAATATTTCTTGGCGTGGCGCAGCCGGTTGATGCCGTCGCGCATCACCAGCCCCATGGTGCCGGCGTAATAATAGGGCCAGACGCTTTCGGCGCCGTGGCGCTGCTCGGCCTGCAGGAATTTCTCGGCGACGATATCGAGCGCATCGTCCCACGAGATCGGCGCGAATTCACCGGAGCCTTTGGCGCCAACCCGGCGCAGCGGCGTCAACAGCCGATCGGCATGGTGCTGGCGCTCGGCATAGCGGGCGACCTTGGCGCAAATGACGCCCGCCGTGTAGTCGTTGTCGCGCGCACCGCGCACGCGGCCGATGGTGCGTTCGTCGAGCAGTTCGACGTCGAGCGCGCAGGTCGAGGGGCAGTCGTGCGGACAGGCCGAGAAGCCGGTCCGCACAGGCTGGACGATCGAGCGCACGGCTTCGTTCATCACGCCCCTGTTCTTTCGAGCGGCGAGCCGACTCGCCGCGGCCGCTCTATCCTACGATTTCGTTGCCGGCGAAGAACTGGCCGATTTCGATCGCGGCGTTTTCGGCCGAGTCGGAGCCGTGCACGGAGTTCTCGCCGATCGACTTGGCGTGAACCTTGCGGATGGTGTTGGCGTCGGCCTTGGCCGGATCGGTCGCACCCATGACTTCGCGATACTTGGCGATGGCGTTTTCGCCCTCCAGCACCTGCACCACAACCGGCGCCGAAATCATGAAATCGACCAGTTCGCCGAAGAACGGTCGCGCCTTGTGCACGCCGTAGAACTGCTCGGCCTGCGCCCGGGTGATGAGAACGCGCTTCTGCGCCACGATCCGCAGGCCCGCCTTCTCGATCATGGCGTTGATGGCGCCGGTCAGATTGCGCTCAGTGGCGTCAGGCTTGAGAATTGAAAAAGTACGCTCAACCGCCATCGGAATAGTCCTTCACTGGGAATGATCGGAGGGATGACCGACATTCATTGGAATTGCCTGGTTGCCGCGGCTTATACCGGGGGCCCGGAATGGCGGCAAGGTCGCGGATGGTCCTGATCCGTTGGTATTGGATCGTGCCTGCCGTTTTGGGTCGTTTTTGATGTCCTGAAGGGGTTGCCGATGAAATCGCGGTACCGGATGTTCGCCGGCTACAATACCTGGTGCAACGAACGGCTTTACGGGGCGGCCGCCCTCGTCACCGATGCCGACTATCGCGCCGACCGCGGTGCTTTCTTCAAGTCGCTGCATGGAACCCTGAACCATATTCTGGTCGCTGACCGCATCTGGATGAAGCGCTTCACCGGCGCCGGCGTGCAGCCGCCCAGCCTTGACGCCATCCTGTACGAGAGTTTCGCGGAATTGCGCGCGGCGCGCCGGACCCAGGACGTGCTGATCACGCGCTACATCGACGGCCTCGACAATGAGGCCCTCAACGGGACGCTCCGCTATCGGACCCTCGTCCGGCCGCAGCCCATCGAGCAGCCGCTCGCGCCGGCGCTCGACCATTTTTTCAATCACCAGACCCACCACCGCGGCCAGGCGCATGCGCTCCTGACCGCGATCCTCGGCAACAACAAAACGCCGGGGATGGACCTGATCACCTACCAGCGGGAAACCGGCCAAGGCATGCGCGGCCAATAACGCCAGCCTCCGCGAGGCAGGTGAGCGGGGACGCGCTGGTCCATCCCGCCCTTTAAAGGGTTGCGTTGTGCAGCGCACTCGGCCAAAACGCGCGCATGCTGATTATTGACGACCTCACCGTCCGGATCGCCGGGCGTTCATTGCTCGAAAACGCTTCCGCCCGGATCGTGCCGGGCGCCCGCGTCGGCCTGGTCGGCCGCAACGGCACCGGCAAGTCGACGCTGTTCAACGTCATTACCGGCGAAATGGGGGCTGAAACCGGCTCCATCGAGATCCCGCCGCGCTGGCGCCTCGGCCGCCTCGCCCAGGAGGCCCCGAACGGGCCGGAGAGCCTGCTCGAGGTGGTGCTGATGGCGCCGAGCGAGCGCACCGACCTGCTCGCCGAGGCCGAAACCGCGACCGACCCGCACCGGATCGCCGAGATCCAGACCCGGCTTGCCGATATCGGCGCCCATGCGGCGCCCGCCCGCGCCGCCGCGATCCTGTCGGGCCTTGGATTTTCCACCGCCGACCAGGCCCGCCCCTGCACCGAATTCTCCGGCGGCTGGCGCATGCGCGTCGCGCTGGCGGCGACGCTGTTCTCCGAGCCGGACCTGTTGCTGCTCGACGAGCCGACCAACTATCTCGATCTCGAAGGCACGCTGTGGCTGCAGGACCATCTGGCGAAATACCCGCACACCATGATCATCGTTAGCCACGACCGCGATCTGCTCGACAATGCGGTCAACCAGATCCTGTCGCTCGAGGCCAAGAAGCTCACGCTCTACAAAGGCGGCTATTCCGATTTCGAACGGCTGCGCAGCGAAAAGCTGGTGCTCGACCAGAAGATGATGAAGAAGCAGGATGCGCAGCGCGCGCATCTGCAGGCCTTCGTCGACCGCTTCCGCGCCAAGGCGTCCAAGGCGACGCAGGCGCAATCGCGCATCAAGATGCTGGCCAAGATGCAGCCGATTTCGTCGATGGTCACCGAGGATGTGCGGCCGATCATCATTCCGCCGCCGGAGAAGCTGCTGTCGCCGCCGATCATCGCCACCGACGATGTTTCGGTCGGCTATGACGGACGCGTCATCCTGTCGGGCCTCTCGCTGCGCATCGACAACGACGACCGCATTGCCTTGCTCGGCTCGAACGGCAACGGCAAGTCGACGTTGGTCAAGCTGCTGGCCGGCAAGCTACAGCCGATGGAAGGCTCGATCACGCGCGCGGCCACGCTCAAGGTCGGCTATTTCGCGCAGCACCAGGTCGACGAACTCGACATGGACGGCAGTCCTTACGATCACGTGCGCCGGCTGATGCCGGATCAACCGGAATCCAGGGTGCGCTCGCGCGTCGGCACCATCGGTTTCTCCGGACAGGCCGGCAACACCAAGGTCGAGAAGCTGTCGGGCGGCGAAAAAGCACGGCTGTTGCTGGGTCTGGCGACATTCGCAGCGCCCCAGCTCATCATTCTCGACGAGCCGACCAACCATCTCGACATCGACAGCCGCGGCGCCTTGATCGAAGCGATCAACGACTATCCGGGCGCCATCATCCTGGTGTCGCACGATCGCTATCTGCTGGAAGCCTGCGTCGATCGCCTGTGGCTGGTGTCCGGCGGCAAGGTCGCGCCGTTTGACGGCGACCTCGCCGATTACCAGCGTTACGTCGTCTCCGACGGCAAGCCCGCCAACACCGCCACCAAATCGGCCCCCCGCGTCGATCCGGTGGAAGCGCGCCGCGCCGCCGCCGACAAGCGGGCCGAGACCGCGCCGCTGCGCAAGAAGATATCCGAGGCAGAAGGCAAGATCGCGCAGCTCACGCGCCAGCTCGGCAAGCTCGACGTCACGCTGAGCGACGGCACGCTGTTTGCGCGGGAGCCGGCGCGCGCGGCCGAACTGTCGAAGACCCGCGCCAATGTTGTCGCCGCGATCGCCAAGGCGGAAGAGGAATGGCTTGCCGCCAGCAGCGCGCTGGAGACCGCGTAGCGTATCGCTACCGCTTCTGGCGCGCCGGCGGACGGCTCGGCCGCTGCGGCTCGGGAGCCCGCTCGACCACCTTCAACCGGCCGGATGCGAAGGTGTAGATGCCGGGGGCGTTGCCCGCCAGATAAGTGAGCACGACCTTGCGCTCGCCCTTTTCGTCGGCGCCGACGCTGACATTGCTGGGCTGGCCGGCACGGCGGACCGCCTCGCACTCGGACATGCCGAGCGCAATGCCGCCGCCGCCCATATGCGGCTGCATGCCGGGTTCCAGAGGATTGACCGAGGCCGGCGTCGCGGCAACCTGTGCAGGCCCCGCCGCCATGGCGGCCGCCGCCGGACACTGACCATCGGCTGTAATCAGGTCCTCGGGCGCCACCGGCCCGCTCGGACCCAGTTGCACCCTCTCGCCACTGACCGGCCGTGCCCAGTCGGGCGTGGCGAACACATTGAGGGGTTTAGAGAAGAAACCACCTTCGTTATTGTCGGGGAGAATCTGCCCGCCGCCGCAGCCAGCGACGGCCAGCACAACGGCACCAACCAAGGCGTTCCTCGTAACGGCGCTAAAACGCGGCAAACGACTTCCCCCACGCTGAACTATCATCTTGTCCCTTATGCCCTATTTTGCGTCATCACGATGGCGGCGGGCAACCCGCCGGGGGCAATCAGTTCCGAACAGGGTTATTGGCGACCGCGAGCAGGCCATTGGCTGATCGGCCATTGGCCCGCCAGTCCCGGCCGTTCAGGCTTTTTTCAGCCAGCGGCCGTTCTCGTCCGGTTGCCAATAGGTGGCCTCGAACCCCTTCGCCTTGACGTCGGTCCAATGACCGCGCGCGGCCGCCACGGCGTCATCGTCATTGCCGTCGAACAGGAGCACGATGCGCTGGTAGGCCGCCGCATCGGCAGGCATGGCCGCCCCCTCGATCAGAAAGCGCACCGAAGCCGCATTGGGATTGTCATCTCCCAGCGTGAGGAGGACCGGCTGCATCGGCGCGTCGGTCTCGCGCCAGGTGCCGTGCGGCAGAAATCCGTCGTCGCGATAGGTCCACAGGTGCGCGTCGAGGGCGTCGATACGTTCCTCCGTCGCCCCCTGGACGATCACGCGCCAGCCCCGCTCCAGCGACTTCTCCAGCAGCATCGGCAACACGCCTTCCAGCTTCTGGCCCTGCAGGTGATAGAAAAGGACTTCGGTCATCGGGTTGGCTCAAAAGCGGACGAAATATCCTGGCGCTCGTGCAGGATGCGCACAATCTCGATCGTCGCGTCGGCCACACGGTAAATGATCAGATACGGCTGAACCAATACAGATCGCAAACCAGTACCAATTTCGTTTCGAGGACGTCCCGCGTACGGGTGGTCAATGAGCCGGTCAACCGCGTCGGCGACTTTGCGGAGCAAAGTATCGGCAACTTGGTCGCACGCAACGCCGGCAAGATGTTTCCAGATTCCAACCAAGTCGCGTCTAGCCGCAGGGGCCCAAATAACCCTCTTACGCGCCACGGCCATGTTCGTCGCGCGCCTGTCGAATGATGTCTTCGATGTTCAGTTCCCGGCCCTCGCCGGCATCGAGCTGGCGGACGCCGGTCTCGACCTCGGCACGCAGTGATCCCAGTCTATCGAGATAAACGATCAATTCGCGGGCAATGCGATCCTGTTCCGCTTCCGGCAGAGCCTCGACCTTGGCGATGGCTTCGCGCAGGACCTTTGTCATCCGTATTATTTATCACATTTCCCAGATCGCGGCCAATCTCGTCCGCGCTCTACTTCTCGTAATTGTCCGCCACCAGCCGGTCCAGCAGCCGCACGCCCCAGCCCGAGCCCCAACTTCGGTTGATGTCGGACTGGCGCGAATCGAAGCCGGTGCCGGCGATGTCGAGATGCGCCCACGGCGTTTTGTCGTCGACAAAGCGCTTGATGAACTGCGCCGCGGTGATGGCGCCGCCCCAGCGGCTGCCGCCGGTGTTCTTCATGTCGGCGAACTTTGAATCGATCATCTTGTCGTATTCCGGCGCCAGCGGCATGCGCCAGACTTTCTCGCCGGTCGCCTCGCCCGCCTTGGTCAGGCGCTCGGACAGCTTGTCGTCGTTGGAGAACAGACCGGCATATTCCTGACCGAGCGCGACGATGATGGCGCCGGTCAGCGTCGCCAGATCGACCATCAACTGCGGCTTGAAACGCTGCGCCGCGTACCAGATGACGTCGCCGAGCACGAGACGGCCCTCGGCATCGGTATTGATGACCTCGATGGTCTGCCCCGACATCGACCTGACGATATCGCCCGGCCGCACGGCATTGCCGTCCGGCATGTTCTCCACCAGCCCGATCAGGCCGACGGCGTTGACCCTGGCCTTGCGTGCCGCCAGCGCCTGCATCAGACCGACCACGCAGGCGGCGCCCGCCATGTCGCCCTTCATGTCCTCCATGCCGGCCGCGCTTTTGATCGAGATGCCGCCGGTGTCGAAGCACACGCCCTTGCCGATGAAGGCGACCGGGGCCACGCCTTTCTTGCCGCCATTCCAGCGCATGACGACGACGCGGCTTTCGCGCCGCGAGCCCTGGCCGACAGCGAGCAGTGCGCCCATGCCGAGCTTCTTGAGTGCCTTCATGTCGAGCACCTCGACCGCCACGCCGGCCTTTTTCAGGACAGCGGTGCGGCGGGCGAATTCTTCCGGATACAGAATATTGGCCGGCTCGTTGACCAGATCGCGCGCCATCAGCACGCCGCCCGAGATCGCCTCACGTGCGGCAAAGGCCTTGCGCGCACCGGCCACGTCGCCGGTGGCGATGGTGAGGCTGCGGTTGGCGGCCGGTTTGTCGTCGTCCTTGCGCTTGGTCTTGTAGCGATCGAAGGCATAGGCGCGCAGGCCCGCGCCCTGAGCCAGGTCGGCGGCCTGCTCGGCGCTCATCGCGCCGCCCGGCAGTTCGGCAAACACAACCGCGTCAGTGGCAGCCTTGGGCAGCTTGCCCATAGCGGCACCGCCCCACTGGACAAAGTCCTGTTGCTGCAAATCGGCGCTCTTTCCGGTCCCGATCACCAGCAGACGGTCGGCCTTCAGTCCCGCCGGGACGACGAGTTCCAGGCTCGATTTGCGCTTTCCGGTGAATCGCTCGGCTTTGGCGGCCCGCGCCACCAGCTCGGTAGCGGGTCCAAGGGCTTTGGCCGTGGCGGGGCCGAATTTGACGCCTTCGCCGCAGAACACGACGAAAACTCCTTTGGCCGGTGGGACAAAGGGTCCAAATCCGACTTTCGGCGCATCTGTCATCAGGGCATCCTTGTCCGGGAATCAAACGGGTGGCGGGCAATTGTCGCCGTCATATGAAGCAGACACGGCGGCCGTGCAAAGCCCCTGTTGCGAACGTTCCCCGGGGCCTGGCCGCAATGCCGCCCCCGCCGGTCCCGATCTCCGCCATACGGGCGGTATTCGCTTGCAGAATCGGCCGTGGCAGCCTCGATTCAGGATGCTTCGGCAAGCCGGCGCGTTTACCATTTGTTGTTCATGTTCAAGAGCTTTGCCTTTGCCCGGCCACTTTGTGCCGCGATCAAGGTGAATGGTTGGGGGGCTATGTTAACGCTAATTGCGCCTTATCCGCCGCGCGGATAATTAGGCCGTTGGCGCGTGCGGAAAGTTTTTGGGGACGACGCCTCGGATGGGGTCCATCAGCCTATACATCTTCCGCACCACGCTCGGTGCGTTTTTGATCGTGCTCGTCAGCCTGACCGCGGTGATCTGGGTCACGCAGGCGCTACGCGATATCGACCTGATGACCAGCCAGGGCCAGACCATCCTGGTCTTCGTCGGCATTACCGGACTGATCGTGCCGCTGCTGGTTCTCGTGATCGCCCCAATCGCTCTGCTCATCGCGGTCGCCCATACGCTCAACAAGATGTCTACCGACTCCGAAATCATCGTCATGAACGCAGCAGGCATGTCGCCGTGGGTGCTGTTTCGCGCCTTCCTGTCGGTGGCGCTGGTGGTCTCCATACTGGTCGGCGCGATCGGCTCCTATTTCGCGCCAAAGGGCCTGCGCATGCTGCGCGACTGGCTCACCGAAGTGCGCGCGAATGTTGTCAGCAACATCGTACAGCCGGGCCGCTTCACCTCGATCGAAGCCAACGTCACGATCCATATCCGCGAGCGGCGCAACACTGGTCAGTTGCTCGGCATTTTTCTCGACGACCGGCGCAATCCCAAGGAACGCGTCACCGTGATGTCGGAGTTCGGCGATCTGGTCGACAACGACACCGGCACGTTTCTGATCTTGCAGAAAGGCGTGGTGCAGCGTCAGGAAACCGGCCAGCGCGATCCGGCCATTGTGGTTTTCGAACGCTACGCCTTCGACCTTTCGCAATTCGCCGGCGGCGGGGGCGCGGTGAAATATTCGATCCGCGAACGCTATCTCTGGCAGCTTTTGTTTCCCGACCCGAAAGACCCGCTTTACATCGAACAACCGGGCCAGTTCAGGGCCGAATTGCACGACCGGCTGATCGCGCCGCTCTATCCGATCGCATTCCTGGCCATCGCCTTCGCCTATCTGGGGGCGCCGCGCACCACGCGGCAAAGCCGCACGCTCTCCATGGTCGGCGCCATCGGCGGCGTCGCTTTGGTGCGGCTGATCGGTTTCGGCTCTACCGTGTTCGGCGCCACCGTGCCGGCAATGCTGGTGCTGCAGTATGTGGCCGTGTCCGGGGCGCTGATCTTCGGCGTCGTCGTGATCCGCCGCGGTCTGATCCTCGAGCCGCCAGCGTTCATCACCAATGCCATCACCGCGCTCACCGAGCGCATCACTCGACGCCTTGCTCCGCAATGATGGGCCCATGACAATCAAAGGCGGAACACTGGCGCGCTACTTCGGGCTGCAATTTCTCAGCACGACGCTGCTGGTGTTCGCCGCCATTTTCGCGCTTGTGGCCTTGCTCGACTATATCGAGATGATGCGGCGGGCCAGCGACCTTCCCAATGTGTCGGCGGTCCTGGTCGCGCAGGCTTCGCTGTACCGGGTGCCGCAGGTGACCGAACGCATCATGCCGTTCTGCATCCTGATCGGCGCCATGTCCTGCTATCTCACGTTGTCGCGGCGCCTCGAGCTGGTGGTGGCGCGCGCCGCCGGCATGTCGGCCTGGCAGTTCATTTCACCGGCGCTGATTGTCGCGTTTCTTCTCGGAGTCGTGGCCACCGCCGTGTACAACCCGATCTCGGCGCTGTTGCAGGAACGATCGAAGCGCTACGAGGCCGAACTGTTCGGACAGGATCCCACCGCCCTGCGCGGCGCCGGCGGTACGTTCTGGGTCAGCCAGCGCTCCAGCGAGGGCATGGCCATCATCAACGCGACAACAAGCCAGGCCCAGGGCGTCCGGCTGATCGGCGTGTCGGTTTTCGTATTCGACAGCGGCGGCCAGTTCCGGCAACGGATCGAGGCGCGCAGCGCCGCTCTGGAACCGGGCGTTTGGCTGCTGCAGGATGCCCGCCTTTACGAAATCGGGGTGCTGCCGGTTGATCACGCGGAGTATCGGCTCAAGACAAACCTGACGCCGGAACAGGTTCGAGAAAGTTTCGCGACACCTGAAACTGTACCATTTTGGGAGTTGCCTTCGTATATCACGATCGCAGAGAACGAAGGTCTGGGCGCCGCAGGCTATAGATTGCAACTTCAGAAGCTACTCGCCCGCCCATTTTTATTCGCCTCGATGGTTTTCCTTGCTGCCGCCGTCAGTTTACGTTTCTTCCGCTTCGGCGGGGTACAGAAGATGGTTTTAAGTGGCGTGGCCGCCGGCTTTCTGCTTTATGTTTTGTCGAAGGTGACCGAGGACTTGAGTAAAGGCGAGCTGATGCACCCTGTGGCAGCGGCTTGGCTGCCTGTGCTTGTCGGGGGCCTGACGGGGTTTATTGCGTTATTGTACCAGGAGGACGGGTGATGGCGGGGCAAAATCGCTCTCGTCCACCAGCGCCCCGGCCTCACCGCCGCGGCACCGCAGGGATTGCTGCCGTCCTCGGCCTTGTGGTCTGTGGTGGCCTGATCACGGCTGCGCCACTGTTGAGGCCCGCATCGGCACAGGAATTGGCCTTCCCGGCCCGGCCGGTGCCGCCGGGACGCTCGCAGGCCGCGATCGAACGCGAGAAATCCGGCCAGCAACAGATGCTCGTGCAGGCGCGTGAGATCAACTACGACTACACCAATCATCGCGTACTGGCCGTCGGCAACGTGCAGATCTATTACGGCGGCGCCACGCTGGAAGCCGACAGGGTCATTTACAACCAGAAGACCAAGCGCCTGCACGCGGAAGGCAATGTCCGGCTGACCGAACCCGACGGCAAGATCACCTACGGCGAGATCATGGACCTTGCCGACGATTACCGCGACGGGTTCGTCGATTCGTTGCGCCTCGACACGCCCGACCAGACCCGCATGGCGGCGACACGCGCCGAGCGATCGGCGGGCAACTACACGGTGTTTCAGAACGGTGTCTACACGGCTTGCGCCGAGTGCAAGGACAATCCCCAGAAGCCGCCGCTGTGGCAGGTAAAGGCCGCCCGCATCATCCACGATCAGGGCGAGAAGATGATGTATTTCGAGGACGCGCGCCTCGAATTCCTGGGCGTGCCGATGGCTTACCTGCCCTATTTCTCGGCGCCCGATCCGACCGTCAAACGCAAGACCGGCTTCCTGATGCCGACTGTGTCATTCAATTCGATTTATGGCACCGCCCTGGAGGTGCCGTACTACTGGGCGCTGGCGCCTGACTACGACGCAACCGTCGCACCCATGATAACGAGCAATCAGGGCGTGCTGATGCAGGGCGAATTCCGCCAGCGGCTGATGAATGGCGCCTATTCGATCCGCGGGGCCGGCATATACCAGTCGGACAAGGATTACTTCACGGGACCCGGCAACCGCGACTGGCGTGGCAGCCTCGAAAGCTCGGGCCAGTTTGCTCTCACCGACAAATGGGTGTGGGGCTGGGACTCCCTTTTGCTGTCTGACAAGTATTTCCTGAGCGACTACAAGCCGAAACTGTCGGGCTACCGGGTCACCGATACGCTGCAGACCGGCAAGGTCGAAGGCATCTCGCAGCTCTACATTGCCGGCAAGGGCAACCGCAGCTATTTCGACGCCCGCAGCATCTATTATCTCGGCCTTTCGGGCGCCGACACCCAGGACCAGATTCCGGTCATCCATCCGGTGATCGACTACAGTTACACGTTTGACCGTCCGATTTTCGGCGGCGAACTGGGCTACAAGGTCAACTTCACCAGCCTGACGCGCAACGAAGCCAACTTCGATGCGATCACGACAGCAGCGTCGGTCAATAATTACTGTTTGCAAACCGCCGACCCGGCGAACAAGACCACCGCCAACTGTCTGCTGCGTGGTTTTCCCGGCACCTACAGCCGCTTCTCGGCCGAGACCCACTGGAAACGCAGCATCACCGATTCCTTCGGCCAGATTTTCACCCCCTTCATGTCGCTGCGCGCCGATGCCGCCGCCCTGCAGATCAAGAACGATCCGGGCGTGAGCAATTACATCAACACCGGCGACAGCGAACTGGTGCGGGCGATGCCGACCATCGGCCTCGAATACCGCTATCCATTCATCAGTGCACACCGCTGGGGCACGCAGACCCTCGAGCCGATCGCCCAGGTCATCGCACGCCCGAACGAGACCCAGGTTGGCCGGTTCCCGAACGAAGACGCGCAGAGCCTGACCTTCGACGACAGCAACCTGTTCCGGGTCGACAAGTTCTCGGGTTGGGACCGTCAGGAAGGCGGCGGCCGCGCCAATTATGGCCTCCAGTACACCGCCCAGTTCAACCAAGGCGGCTTCGTCAATGCCTTGTTCGGGCAGTCCTACCACCTCTTCGGCACGAACTCCTTTGCCCTCGGCGGCAGCACCAATACCGGCCTGGACAGCGGCCTCGACAGCGACCGGTCCGATTATGTCGCGCGGGTGTCTTACCAGCCCAACAGCACCTTCGCCTTCACGTCCAGGTTCCGTCTCGACAAGGACGATTTCACCCCGAAGCGGACGGAACTGGAGACCCGCGCGAGTTTCGACCGCTGGGATATCTCCCTGCTCTATGGCGACTATGCGGCCCAGCCCGAACTGGGCTTTCTCAAGCGCCGTCAGGGGGTCCTGGGCAGCGGCTCGGTCAAACTCGCGACCAACTGGGTAGCGCTCGGCGGCGCTCGCTACGACATCAACGCCAGCAAATTCGACCAGACCCGGATCGGTCTGGGCTATGTCGACGAATGCCTCATCTTGGCCCTGAATTACGTTACAAGTTATAGTTACGGCTCAAGCGCCTCGGGATCATCAAGCGTGACTGCCAACCACACGGTCATGCTTCAGCTGAGCCTGAGGACGCTGGGCGGCACCGCAGTAAGCACCGCCGTCGGCGGCGCGAATGGATTAGGTTCCGGCCTAGGCGGCTTCTAACTTAAACTGCGGCGTTGTGCAGCCGCCCATGTAACTGATGGATACCGTGATGTTGGGAATTCAAGAACAACGTCGATCCTGTCGCGGATGGCTGGCGATAGCGGCCGTCGCGTTCGCCCTGGGCGCGGCAACCCCCGGTCACGCCCAGGTGGTTGTGGTCGCCAATGGTTCGCCGATCACCGAACTCGACATTGCGCAACGCAGCAAGCTGATTGCCACGTCGACACGCAAGAGCACGACGCGTCAGGCCGTCATCAACGAACTGATCGACGAGCGGCTGAAGATCTCAAAAGCCAAATCCTACGGGATGGAAATTGGCAGCGCCGAAATCGACAACGCGTTCGAGACCATGGCGCAACGCCAGGGTTTGTCCGCGGCGCAGTTCAGCCAGATGCTCGAGCGCACGGGCGTATCACCCAATACCGTCAAGGCGCGTATTCGCGCTGAACTGACCTGGACGCAGCTGGTACGCGGCAGATACAGTTCGACCTTGCAGGTCGGCGATTCCGACATCGCCTTGGCGATGCGGTCCCGCAACGAGACTGACAAGGCGCCGCCGGGCTTTCTGTACACGCTGTATCCGGTCGTGCTGGTTGTTCCGCGCGGACCGAACCAAGCGGCCCTGACCGGCAAGCTGCGCGAAGCGGAGAACCTGCGCAGCCGGTTTGTCTCCTGCGAAACCGGCCTTCCGCTGGCACGCGCGCTCCGCGACGTCGCCGTCCGCGCGCCGATCAACCGGAGTTCGGCCGACCTTGCACCGCAACTGGCGGAATTGCTCGGGAAAATGGAAGTCGGCCGCCTGACCGCACCTGAAGTCACGGCGCAAGGCCTGCAGATGTTCGCGCTGTGCGGCAAGAAGGAAAGCGCGACGGACTCCGCTGTAAAGCGCGAAGTGCGCGAAGAGCTTTTCGTAAAGCGATTCGAAACCGAATCGAAGAAATTCCTGGATGAAATTCGCAAGTCAGCGATGATCGAATACAAACGATAGGCGAGCAGAAAATGACCGCGCAGGGCCGGCCGCTCGCATTGACGCTTGGCGAGCCGGCCGGCATCGGACCCGACCTCACCCTCGGCATCTGGCCGCGACGGGTCGACCTCGATCTGCCGCCGTTCTATCTGATCGGCGATCCCGATTTCCTCGAACGCCGCGCGCGCGCGCTGGGTCTCAGTGTGCCGCTGGCGGTGGTTTCGCCGGCCGAGGCCTCCGCGGCCTTTGCGCGGGCCCTGCCAGTGGTGCCGCTTGATCTGGCGATCACGGCGGAACCGGGCGCCCCGGATTCCTCCAGCGCGCCGGCGGCGATCGCCGCAATCCGCCGTGCCGTTGCCGACGTCCTGGCCGGGCATGCGGCCGCCGTCGTCACCAATCCAGTCGCCAAGAACGTGCTCTACCGGTCGGGCTTTGCCGATCCCGGACATACCGAGTTCCTGGCCCGGCTGGCAGAGGAAGCGACCGGCCAGCCGCTGCGGCCGGTGATGATGCTCTGGTCGAGCGAACTGGCGGTGGTGCCGGTGACCATCCATCTGCCGTTGAAGGACGTGGTGTCACGTCTCAGCACCGGCCTTGTGGTCGAGACCGGCCGCATTGTCGCCCGCGACCTGACCGCGCGGTTCGGCATCGCGCGGCCGCGCATTGCCGTCGCCGGTCTCAACCCGCATGCCGGTGAAGACGGCGCTTTGGGCGAAGAGGACCGTGCCATGGTGGCGCCGGCGGTGGCGCAACTCAGGGCGGAAGGCATCGACGCGGTCGGTCCGTTGCCGGCCGACACCATGTTCCACGAGAAAGCCCGCGCCACTTACGACGTGGCGATGTGCATGTATCACGACCAGGCGCTGATACCGATCAAGACGCTGGCCTTCGATCACGCCGTGAACGTGACACTCGGCCTGCCTTTCGTCCGCACCTCGCCCGACCACGGCACGGCGTTCGACATTGCCGGCACCGGCCGCGGCGACCCGTCGAGCCTGGTGGCGGCGCTCATCCTCGCCGCCCGGATCACGGCACGGACGCCGGCTTTGGCGCCGGCCTAGCCGTGGCCCAGCTCGACGACCTGCCGCCGCTGCGCGAGGTGATCCGGGCGCACGGTCTGACGCCGAAAAAATCGCTCGGACAGAATTTTCTGCACGATCTCAACCTGACCGCGCGGATCGCGCGCGCCGCCGAACCGCTCGAGAACATCACTGTCGTCGAAATCGGCCCCGGACCCGGCGGCCTGACCCGCGCTCTGCTCGCACTCGGGGCCCGGCGCATTGTCGCCATCGAACGCGATGAGCGGGCCATCGCCGCATTGCAGGAGATTGCCGCGCGCTATCCGGGCCGGCTCGATATCGTCTCTGGCGATGCGCTGACCGTCGATATCATAGCGCATCTCGGGCCTGAGCGCGCCCGCGTGGTCGCCAATCTGCCCTACAACATCGGCACCGCGCTGCTGGTGCAATGGCTCACGGTCGAGCCTTGGCCGCCCTGGTACGACTCGCTGCTGCTGATGTTCCAGCGCGAAGTGGCCGAGCGCATTGTCGCCCGGGTCGGCGACAAGGCTTACGGCCGGCTGGCTGTGCTGGCCGGCTGGCGCACCGAGGCCAAGATCCTGTTCGATGTCGCGCCGGCAGCCTTCGTGCCGCCGCCCAGCATCACCTCGTCGGTGGTGCGGCTGGTGCCGCGCCCGGTGCCGCTGCCGTGCGACCCGGTCGCGCTGCAGCGCATCACCGAGGCGGGCTTCGGCCAGCGCCGCAAGATGCTGCGTCAGAGCCTGAAATCGCTCGGCGTCGACACACTGGCGCTGCTGGAGGCCGCCCAAATCGCGCCGACCGCGCGCGCGGAGGAGATTCCGGTCGAAGGGTTTGTCATGCTGGCACGCGAATTCAGCGCGCTGCGCCAGGGCGCCAACCGGTAGCGCCGCGACCACGGGCGCCCGGCTTCCCTTGCCCTACGGCTCAAACTTGCGCAGATCCGTCAGCAGCCGGTCAGCGAAGCTTTCGAGATCGAGCATCTTGACCCGCTTGAGCCGTTCGGCGGTCAGGATGGCGCGCAACCGCATGAAGCTCTTGTCGAGGTCGCGGTTGACCAGAATGTAGTCGTATTCGCGCCAGTGCGAGATTTCCTCGATCGCGTTGCGCAGCCGGCGCGATATGATCTCCCGGCTGTCCTCGGCGCGCCGTTCCAGACGCGCTTTCAGTTCGTCCGCCGACGGCGGCAACACGAACACGCTGACGACATCGTCGCGCATCTTCTCGTACAGCTGCTGCGTGCCTTGCCAGTCGATGTCGAAAAGCACATCGCGGCCGGCCAGCAGCGACTGCTCCACCGGCTCGCGCGGCGTGCCGTAATAGTTGCCGTGCACCTCGGCCCATTCGAGCAACTGGTTGGAGTCGCGCAGCCCCTCGAACTCGCGCTTGGACATGAACCGGTAGTGCACGCCGCCGATTTCGCTGCCGCGGCGCGCCCGCGTCGTAACGGATATCGACAGGGCGACGTTCTCTTCCTGCTCCAGCAGATTGCGGGTCAGCGTCGTCTTGCCCGCCCCCGACGGCGAAGACAGCACCAGCATGATCCCGCGCCGGGAGATATCGCGTTCGTCGCTCATGAAAAGGACCGGCTCATTCCAGGTTCTGCACCTGCTCGCGGAATTGCTCGACCACGGCCTTCAGCTCAAGCCCGATATTGGTCAGCTCGACGTCGTTGGACTTCGCGGTCAGCGTATTCGATTCGCGATTGAGTTCCTGCGCCAGGAAATCCAGCCGCCGGCCAACCGGGCCGCCATCGGCCAGCATCTTCTGCGCCTGGGCGACGTGCGAGGCGAGCCGGTCCAGCTCCTCGCGGATGTCGGCCTTGGCGGCGAGCATGATCGCCTCCTGGTGCAGGCGGTCGGAATCGAAGCGGCCTGATGCCGACAGCAACACAGCCACCTGCTCGGCCAGGCGCGCCTTGACGGCCTCGGCCTTGCGGCCCGGCGCCGCTTCGGCGCGCGCCGCCAAAGCGGCGATCTCCGTCAAGCGCGCCGACAGCAGCCGGCCAAGCGTCGCGCCCTCCTCCTGCCGCATCGTGACCAGATCGGCCAGCGTCTTGTTGAAGCCCGCGATAATGGCGGCCTCGGCGGTGCGGCGGTCCTCCTCGCGCTCATCCTCGTCGGCGATTTCCATGACGCCCTTCAGCGCCAGGATGCCGTCCAGGGTCGGACGCGCGGCGCCGACGATCTTGTTGTCGAGACCGTCCAGCGTGGCGATCACCGCATTCAGCACGGCCTCGTTGATCTTGACGGTCGGCGCAACGCCTTTGCGCTCGACGCTGAGATTGGCATAGACGGTGCCGCGCGACAGCTTCTCGGTCCCGCGCGCGCGCGCCGGCACTTCGACCGCGTCCCAGCCGGGCGGCAGGCGCAGTCGCAGATCGAGCCCTTTGGCATTGACCGATTTGATTTCCCAGCTCCAGGCGTAAGGCCCGGCGACACCCTGGCCGCGAGCGAATCCGGTCATGCTCGACAGAGCCATGGTAAAAAATCTCGTTGGTTAGCGCCGATGCGAAACGCGGCGACCTTAGTTCAACATCGCTTGCGGATAAAGCGCGGTCCTTGACTGCCCGGCACCACTACCGCTTGACCGCCGGACGCCGGCCGTTGGCGGCGGGCTCCAGCGGTGCCGGCGTTTCGCCGCGCTCCATCTGCCGCAGACGCGCCACATGTTTCAAATGCTGCTCGTAATTTTCGGAGAACGCATGGCCGCCGGTGCCGTCGGCGACAAAATAGAGTTCTTTGGTCCGCGCCGGATTGGCGGTGGCTTCCAGCGAGGCGCGACCCGGATTGGCGATCGGGCCCGGCGGCAGACCATCGATGGTATAGGTATTGTACGGCGTCGGTTGCTCGATCTCGCTCTTCAGAATGGGGCGTCCGAGCGCCCCTTTGCCGCCGATCAGGCCGTAGATGATGGTCGGGTCGGACTGCAGCCGCATTCTGGTCTTGAGCCGGTTGACGAACACCGCGGCGACGCGCGTGCGTTCCTCCGGCACCCCGGTTTCCTTTTCGACGATCGACGCGAGCGTGACGAGTTGCTCCGGTGTCTTCACGGGCACGTCCGGATTGCGCCGCTCCCAGACCTCCTGCAGCACCTTCTTGTGCGCCTGATTCATGCGCTGGAGAATCTGCTCGCGGGTCATGCCGCGGGTGTATTTGTACGTCTCCGGCAGCAACGTGCCTTCGCGCGGGATCTCCTTGATCGGACCGGACAGGGCCTCGGTTTCCAGCAGGCGGGCGACGATCTGCTCCGAGGTCAGTCCTTCGGCGACGGTGAACGAGTGCTGCACCACCTTGGCTTCGATGATGGTGTCGACCACGTCGGACACGCTGGAGCCCTTGGTGAACTGGTATTCGCCGAACTTGAGGTCGCCGCGCGCCTTGAGAACGATCACGCCGCCGACAAAAACCCACGGCTGGTTGATGACGCCCTCACGCACCAGCAATTCGGAAATGTCCCTGATGCCGAGCCCGCGCGGAATGATGACGATCTTGTCTTCCGCCAGGGGACCTGGCGCTTCAAAACGCTGCTTGCCGAAATACAGCGCGCCGCCGACGGCAACGGAGACCAGGATCAGCACCGTGAAAATGGCATTGCCGACGATCACCAGCGGATGACGCGCGCGCTTTGAGCGGCGCTGCGGCGGCGGCACGCGTTCCGGCTCCAGCGCGGCGCGCGGGCTCCGCGGCGGCTTCGGCAACGGCCGATCCGGCGGCAGACCAGCACCATTGCCGGCACCATTGCCATTGGGCGGTGGTGTCGAATTCACGCGCCTGCCCCCGCTGTCGATCCCGGCTCGCTCACCTTAGGCAGACTCCTGTTTGGGCAATCGGCTGGGACGCATCCGACTCGCCTGCGCATGTCGCCATGGCGGAAAAACACTAGCACCTTTGCCACGTTAGGAGGAATTATGGCGAAGCTTGGGCTTGGGAAACGCTCCCTGGCAGCCACTAGCCGGCATAGCGCCGGAAGATCAGCGAGGCGTTGGTACCGCCAAATCCGAACGAATTCGACAGGGCCGCATCGATGGTACGCTGCCGCGCCTTGTGCGGCACCAGGTCGATCGGCGTCTGAACCGAGGGATTATCCAGATTGATGGTGGGCGGGACGACGTTGTCGCGAATCGCCAGGATCGAGAAGATCGCCTCAACCGCCCCGGCCGCGCCGAGCAGATGCCCGATGCAGGACTTGGTCGACGACATCGAAATATGGCTGGCGTGTTCGCCGACCAGGCGCTGGACCGCGCCGAGTTCGATCTCGTCGCCGAGCGGTGTCGAGGTGCCGTGCGCATTGATGTAGTCGATGTCGCCCATCGACATGCCGGCGCGCCGCACCGCCATGCCCATGCAACGATACGCGCCGTCGCCATCGGGCGATGGCGCGGTGATATGATAGGCGTCGCCGGACATGCCATAGCCGACCAGTTCGGCGTAAATCCTGGCGCCGCGCGCCTTGGCGTGTTCGAGTTCTTCCAGCACCACCGCGCCGGCGCCCTCGCCCATGACAAAACCGTCGCGGCCTTTGTCGTAAGGGCGCGAAGCCCTCGCCGGCTCGTCGTTGAAATTGGTCGACAGCGCCCGCAATGAGGCAAAGCCGGCCATCGCCATGCGGTTGACCGGAGACTCCGCACCGCCCGCCACCATCACGTTGGCGTCGCCCAGCGCCACCATGCGCGCGGCGTCGCCGATGGCGTGCGCGCCGGTCGAGCACGCGGTGACGACGGCGTGGTTGGGACCCTTGAGGCCGAACTCGATCGAGACAAAACCGGAGGCGAGATTGATGATGCGGCCGGGGATGAAGAACGGCGACACCCGGCGCGGGCCCTTCTCATGCAAGGTCACCGCCATGTCGGCGATGCCTTCGATGCCGCCGATGCCGGAGCCGATCAGCACGCCGGTCATGGTCTGGTCGTCGTAGCTCTTCGGATGCCAGCCGGCATCGTCGAGCGCCTGGCGCGCAGCGCACATGGCGAAGACGATGAAGTCATCGACCTTGCGCTGCTCCTTCGGCTCCATCCACTGATCGGGATTGTAGGTGCCGTCGGTGCCATCGCCGCGCGGGATCACGCAGGCGATCTTGCAGGAGATATCCGAGACATCGAACGTCTCGATCTGCTTGGCGCCGCTTTCACCCTTGAGCAGGCGCTGCCACGTCGCCTCCACGCCGCAAGCCAGCGGCGTGAGCATTCCCATCCCGGTGATGACAACACGTCTCATGACCGGCTCCGCGCGGAAATACATGCGCAACCGCTTCGCGCATTGCCGTTAAGCCGAGAGCTAGTCATGCTGGCGAGCAATCGCGACCGCAATTGCTCAGCTTTTTGCGTTCTTTTCGAGGAACTTCACCGCGTCGCCGACGGTCAGGATCGTCTCAGCCGCGTCGTCGGGAATTTCGCAGGCGAATTCCTCTTCGAATGCCATCACGAGCTCGACGGTGTCGAGACTGTCGGCGCCAAGATCGTCGATGAAGCTCGCCTGCTCGGTCACCTTGTCGGGTTCCACCCCCAGGTGCTCCACGACGATTTTCTTCACCCGCTCGCCAATGTCACTCATCGTTCAACCTCGTGCTTTTTAGATTGGGCTGCAACCCGGATCAGATCGCAGCCATCGCGGTTAGGCCTCGTCGTGGTGACGGTGCGGGACATTTCCGATTGCGGTGCAATACTCGCGACTTACCCGCCGTCGGCCGCCCCAACCGGCCCGAATTTCGGTTACCATACTTCAAATGCGTTGACTAGCGCGCGCCAGCGTAGCCGTACAAGCCTTGGAAAGCCAAGCATTTCCCCCGGCCGGTCAGATCATGGCCATGCCGCCATTGACGTGAATGGTCTGCCCGGTGATGTAGCCGGCCTCGTCGGAGGCGAGGTACACCGCCGCCGCGGCCACGTCCAGAGGCGTTCCGAGCTTGCCCGCAGGAACCCGGCTCAGGATCGTCTCGCGCTGCTTGTCGTTGAGCTTGTCCGTCATGGCGCTGGTGATGATGCCGGGGGCGATGCAGTTGGCGGTCACGTTGCGCTTGGCATATTCCCAGGCCACCGACTTGAGCATGCCGACCAGACCGGCTTTCGAGGCGGTGTAATTGCCCTGCCCCGGATTGCCGGTGAAGCCGACCACCGAGGAAATGCCGATCACGCGGCCCCAGCGGCGGCGCATCATGCCCTTCACCGCGGCGCGGGTCAGACGGAAGGTGGCGGTCAGATTGACGGCGATGACCTTGTCCCAGTCGTCGTCGTTCAACTGCACAAAAAGGTTGTCGCGGTTGACGCCGGCATTGGCGACCAGAATGTCGAGCCGCTCCATTTTTTCTTCCGCGCTCGGCACCAGCGCCTCGATCGACTCCTTGTCGGTGAGATCGCAGGGCAGAACATGGACGCGACTGTTGAGTTCGGCGGCCAGCGCCTCAAGCTGCTCGGCGCGGGTGCCGGAAATGGCAACGGTCGCGCCCTGCGCATGCAGCGCCCGCACGATGGCGCCGCCGAGCGCCCCGGTGGCACCGGTCACCAGCGCGGTCTTGCCCGTCAGATCGAACATCATGCATTCCTCCCGGCCTTGTAGGCAGCGACATCCTCGGGCGTGCCGATCGCACTGGCGCTGGCGCCCTCGGCGATACGCTTGACCAACCCGCTCAGCACCTTGCCGGCGCCGATTTCATAGAACGTGGTGACGCCGGCCCGCGCCATGACGACGACAGACTCGCGCCAGCGCACGGTGCCGGTGACCTGCTCCACCAGCGCATGGACAATCTCGGCCGGATCCTGGATCGGATGGGCGCGCACATTCGCCACCACCGGCACAACCGGCCGGTTGACCTTCACCTTCGACAGCGCCTCGGCCATCACGTCGGCGGCCGGCGCCATCAGCGCGCAATGGAACGGCGCGGAGACCGGCAGCAGCATCGCGCGCTTGGCGCCTTTGGCCTTGGCGATTTCGACCGCGCGTTCGACCGCCGCCTTGTCGCCCGACACCACGACCTGTCCGGCGCCGTTGTCATTGGCGGCCTGACACACCTGGCCCTGCGCCGCCTCGTCGGCAATCGCCGACGCGGTTTCGAAATCCAGTCCGATCAGCGCCGCCATGGCGCCGACGCCGACCGGCACCGCCTTCTGCATCGCCTGCCCGCGCGTGCGCAACAACCGCGCAGCATCGGCGATGCTGAAGGCGCCGGCTGCGGCCAGCGCCGAATATTCGCCGAGCGAATGGCCGGCAACGAACTGCGCATCGCGCGCGAGGTCGAGCCCGGCTTCGCTCTCCAGCACCCGCAGCGTCGCCAGCGACATCGCCATCAGCGCCGGTTGGGCGTTCTCGGTCAGCGTCAGCGTATCGGCCGGGCCTTCGAAGACGATGTCGCTCAGTTTGATGCCGAGTGCGTCATCGACCTCGGCAAAGACTTTTGCCGCGGCCGGAAAATTCGCGGCCAGCGCCTTGCCCATGCCCACTGTCTGACTGCCTTGGCCCGGAAATAAAAAAGCGACCGCCATCTCGTGCCCTTTTGCCCCGCTTGTGCGAATAAAATCGGGCCGAGAGACACCGCGCACCCGCTTCTGTCAAGTTGCGCCGGCAACGGTAACCGGGCGAAAAGACTCCGCCGCTAGGTTGCGCCTCAGTCGGTCCTGGACGGTGTCATGCGCGAACTGGTCAGCGAAGAGGCTCTCACCCGGGCGCGCAGCGATCCGGAGTTCCGACAGCAATTAATGGCCAAAAACCTTGAGCAATTGCTGCAAGCCCTCTCGAAAATGCGCCAATCCGGCGGCAAAGCACCCGATATCGCCCGCCAGCTCAAGGAAGGCGCCGATCTGGCGGTCGAACTCGCCGCCCGGCTGCAACAGCGCGGCTAGGCGCCCCCAGCCGGTACGACCGCCCGGCGTGGCCCTGCTTGCGTTTTGACAAAAACACCCTATAAACCGCGCGTTCCGTCGATCCTGGTTGGGAGCTGAACGGACGGCCTGTTTTGCACGACTTTCGTGAATAACCGGTAGGGCCATCGAGCCCGTCGTCCCGTGTTCCCGCCTTCGAAGCAATTTCGAGCCTTTCCCGAAGGGCTCGAAGGGCTAGGCGCCAGGGTCGAGGACATTGGGTTCATCAGGGAAAGGCAATTCATGCCATTGTACGAACACGTCTATCTTGCGCGCCAGGATCTGAGCACGCAACAGGTCGAGGAATTGACCACGCTGCTGACCGGCATCCTCGAGGCCAACGGCGGCAAGGTCGTCAAGAACGAATATTGGGGCCTCAAGTCCCTTTCCTACCGGATCAACAAGAACCGCAAGTCGCATCTGACGCTGCTCAATGTTGAGGCGCCGGCTGCCGCCCTCAGCGAGGTCGAGCGCCAGGAACGTCTGAACGAAGACGTGCTGCGGTACCTGACCATCCGCGTCGAAGAGCACGAGGAAGGCCCCTCGGCGATGATGCGCAAGTCCGATCGCGACGATCGCGGTGAACGTGGCGACCGTTTCGATCGTGGTGATCGTGGTGATCGTGGCGGGCGCGGCGGTGACCGCGGCGAACGCCGTCCGCGGCGCGACGACGAGGCCGGCGAAACTGCGTCGGTGGAGGAATAGACAATGGCATTCTCATCCCAAGGTGCTGGCGGAGCTGGTGGTGGTGGTGGCGGCGGTGCGCGCAGGCCGTTCTTCCGGCGTCGCAAGACCTGCCCGTTTACCGGTACCGGTGCGCCGAAGATCGACTACAAGGACGTGAAGCTGTTGCAGCGTTACGTCTCGGAACGCGGCAAGATCGTGCCGAGCCGCATTACCGCGGTGTCGGCCAAGAAGCAGCGCGAGCTCGCGCAGGCGATCAAGCGCTGCCGTTTCCTCGGCCTTCTGCCTTACGTCATTCGCTGATCCGCGTTTGCGGATCGGCTGGTGATCCGATCAGGATCACTTTCAACGAGGCTTCCGGGGGCGCCCCGGGAGCCGATGGTTGGGGCGGAATGATCCGTCTCTAACCGCTCGACGGGAGCGGGACAGCTCGTGATGATGCAGCTTGGACTGATTGGTGTGGGTGCGGGCGCCGCGGCAGCTTTGCTGTTCGCCTCGGTGACGTCCGGCTCTCTGCTGTCGGTTCTGCTGTTCTACCTCGCCCCCTTGCCGATCATGATCGCCGGGCTTGGCTGGAGCCACTGGGCGGCGCTGGTGGCCGCCTTCACCGGCGCGGTCGCGCTCGGCGTTGCGTTCGGCTTTGTGTTCTTTTTCGCCTTTCTGGCCGGCGCCGGGCTGCCGGCCTGGTGGCTCGGTTATCTGACCATGCTGGCGCGGCCCGGAAGCGCCGGCAATGGCAGCGCGCCACTGCTCGAATGGTATCCCACCGGCCGGCTGGTGGTCTGGGCGGCGGTGCTCGCGACCGCGATCGTGGTCGTCGCGATCCCGAATTTCGGCCTCGACGCGGAAACATTCCGCGCCACCTTGCGCGACGCCCTCTCCCGCATGCTGCGGATCGAGACCGGCGCCCCCGCCGGCGCCGACAACACCACCAATGTTGCCCGGATGGTCGATTTTCTGGTGGTGGCGATCCCGCCGGCCGCCGCCGTGCTCGCCACCATCACCAACGTCGTCAACCTGTGGCTCGCCGCCCGTGTCGTGAAATATTCCGGCCGCCTGACGCGGCCATGGCCGGCGCTGGCGGAAATGGAGTTTCCCCGCGCCGTCGCCGCCGCACTGGCGATCGCGCTGGCGCTGGGCTTCTTCGGCGGCATGATCGGCATCGTCGCCAACGTGGTGTCGGCGGCTTTGCTGATGGCCTATGCTGTGCTCGGCTTCGCGGTCCTGCATGCCGTTACGCTCGGCATCAACAGCCGCCCCTTTGTGCTCGGCGGCGTCTACGCGTCCGTGATGATCTTCGGCTGGCCGGTGCTGGCGCTCTGCATTCTCGGCCTGGTCGAGACCGCCATCGACCTGCGCGCGCGCATCGCGCAAAAGCGGCCGCCCCCGCCAGCGCCGCCTGCCAATCGAATCTAGCCTTTTCAACGCAACCGTTTCAGATCAACTCAAGGAGAGACGACAATGGACGTGATCCTGCTCGAACGTATCGGCCGCCTTGGCCAAATGGGCGACGTGGTCAAAGTGAAGGACGGTTTTGCCCGCAACTTCCTGTTGCCGCGCGGCAAGGCCCTACGTGCCAGCGCCGACAACAAGGCCCGCTTCGAAGGCATGAAGGCCGAGTTGCAGACCAAGAGCCTTGAGGCCAAGGGCGAAGCCGGCAAGCTCGCCGCCAAGGTCGACGGCAAGACCTATGTCGTGATCCGCCAGGCGAGCGAGACCGGCCAGTTGTTCGGCTCGGTGTCGACCCGCGACATCGCCAACCTGATCCAGGCCGAAGGCGCCGAGGTCAACCGCGCCCAGATCGCGCTGAACGCGCCGATCAAGCTGATCGGCGCCTACAAGGTGCCGCTCGATCTGCACCCGGACGTGGAAGTGAGCGTCACCGTCACCGTCGCCCGCAGCGCGGCGGAAGCCGAGCGCATCGCCCGCGGCGAGAACGTCAATATCCGCCGCGACGAAGACGAAGAGGATGCTGCGGAGGCGCTGGCCAAAGCCGAAGCCTTGTTTGACGAGAAATCGACGGACGAGGAGGACAGCGAAGCCGACGGCGAAGAAACCGCCGACGCCGAGACGCCGGCCAAGGCCGGCAAGAAGAAGAAAGACGCCGACGAGGACTAGAACTCAGGTCGCGATCCCGTCAGTCAGGCTTGGAAGCCGGTGCAGCCTTTGGCTCACCGGCTTTCGAGTCGGCGGGCTGTGCTTCGAAGGGCTTGGCTTCGGCCGGCTTGGCCTCTGCCGGTTCGGGGGCTTCGACCGGGGCGCTGTCCGAGGGCTTGGTTTCGGCCGGTTTCGTTTCACCGGGCTTGGTCTCGCCTGGCTTGACCGGAGCCGGCCGCTGCGCCGCCGGTTTCCCCTTGTCGTCAGTTTTGCGCCGGGCCGGCGTCTTGGACGGCGGCGGCGCGGCCCTGTCCACACTTTCCACATAGGCGGCGATGGCGGCAGCCGTCTCCCGGCTGGAGGTATAATGCTGCCGGAGGAACGTGCTGAGCCCGAAAATGCCGCCGGCTTTGGTCATGCCTTGAGGCGACTTGTGGCAGATCGCGCAGTTTGAAGCGAAAAGTTGGGCGCCGGTCTTGCCCTGCCCCAGGATCTCCTGGGCCGCCGCCGGCAACGCCAGGGTCAGCACCAAAGTCCCGATCGCCAGCCGGATACCGCCATTCCACACCAACATGCCGTCAGTCCCTTGCTCTGTGCCCGCCAGCCTGCCCCGATTCCGGCTCCACGTCCTGATACCGTATTAGCCTCTGATTGTGATCTCTTCCAGATTCCGGCGCCGCCTCGATTTGTGGCATTGCTGTACCGCCCTTTTTTTGATCAAATCCCGGCCGTCGGCCCTATGCCCTGTTTTCCGCGGCCGGCTACTGGAGACCGAGAGCGACAGCGCACCGAACTGAGAGGAAATGGGGGGCGGCCGATGGACCGGTTGCTTCAGTTTCTGCTGAAGACCTTCATCCGGCGAGGGACATTCAGAGTAACAACCTCGCGCGGCACGGTTTTCACATTCGGCGATGGGACCGGCCAGCCGGTATCGGTTCGCTTTACCTCACGCAAGGCAGAATGGGGCATTCTCCTCGATCCGGAACTCAAGTTCGGCGAATCCTACATGAATGGCACGTTCGTGGTCGAGCAGGGCTCGATCGCCGATGTGCTGGCCATCGCGCTGGGGCAGACGTCCGAGGTGCCGCACTGGGCGCTGCCGCAAACCTGGCTGCGGTACCTGAAACGGCGCCTGGGTCAGTTCAACCCGCGGCCGCGCTCGCGCCGCAACGTGGCGCACCATTACGATCTCGATGGCCGCCTGTATTCGCTGTTTCTCGATGCCGACCGGCAATACAGCTGCGCTTACTTCGAGTTCCCCGGCCAGTCGCTCGACGACGCGCAATTGGCCAAGAAGCGGCATCTGGCTGCCAAACTGAAGCTCAACCCCGACCATCTCAAGCAACCGCCCCGCCTGCTCGATATCGGCTGTGGCTGGGGCGGGCTCGGTCTGTATCTCGCCGACATCGGCGGCGCCGACGTGACCGGCATTACGCTGTCGCGCGAACAACTCACAATCGCCAACGCGCGCGCCGCGGAAAAAGGAATGTCGTCGCGCGCCCGCTTCGTGCTGCGCGACTATCGCGACGTCAGCGGTCCATTCGACCGCGTGGTGTCCGTCGGCATGTTCGAACATGTCGGTGTCAATCATTTTGTCACCTTCTTCCGCAAGAGCGCGCAACTGCTCGCGGACGACGGTGTGATGGTGCTGCATTCGATCGGCCGCTCCGAGGGTCCCAGCGTCACCAATGCGTGGATATCGAAATACATCTTCCCCGGCGGCTATATCCCGTCGCTGTCGGAGGTGCTCGCATCGGTACAGAAATCCGGCCTGCTGGTGACCGACATCGAGATCTTGCGGCTGCATTACGCCGAGACGCTCAGGCATTGGCGCGAACGGTTCCTGGCGCACCGCGACGAGGTCGAGCGCATCTACGATCAGCGCTTCGTGCGGATGTGGGAATTCTACCTGGCGGCTTCGGAAATGGCGTTCCGCGAGCAGAATCTGATGGTGTTCCAGATTCAGCTGACCAAGCGGCAGAACGTGGTGCCGATGACGCGCGACTATATTGTGCGCGAGGAACAGCGGCTGCGGGCGGCGGAAGCACAGCGTCGTCCGCCTTTGCGGCTGGCCGGCGAGTAACCCGAAAGGCACGCGCGCCCGATGCACCGGTCAAGAGAAAACCGGCCGCAGCCCCCATCGATTTTTACTTGTGAATTGCGGGCACGTTAACGCGTTGTTTCCTGTCCGCCCGAACGCGCGTGCTATGCCACATTTTCCGGGTAAGCAAAGACATCATGGCACCAATCGATTCGGCACTCCGCAAGCAGCTCGAACCTGCACCGCAGTTTCGTTCCGCTCCGCACAATATCGAGGCGGAACAGGCGCTGCTGGGCGCGATCCTGGTCAATAACGAAGCCTATTACCGTGTTTCGGACTTTCTCGAGCCGATCCATTTCTTCGAGCCGATCCACCAGAAGGTATTCCAGCTGTCGCGCGACCTGATCCGTGCCGGCAAGATTGCCACCCCGATCACGCTGAAAACCTTCCTCGACGGCAATGTCGACATCGGCGGCATGACGCTGAGCCAGTATCTGGCCCGCCTCGCCGCCGAAGCCACCACCATCATCAATGCCGAGGACTACGGCCGCACCATCTATGACCTGTCGATCCGCCGGGCGCTGATCATCGTCGGCGAGGACATGGTCAATGTCGCCTACGACGCGCCGGTCGA
Source organism: Pseudolabrys sp. (assembly GCA_030684935.1). Taxonomy (GTDB): domain Bacteria; phylum Pseudomonadota; class Alphaproteobacteria; order Rhizobiales; family Xanthobacteraceae; genus Pseudolabrys. The sequence continues at coordinate 58,388 of JAUXXH010000012.1, forward strand.
TTTCTCGCCGCGCGACCAGATCGAGGATTCCGAGCGCAAGCTGTTCGAACTGGCCGAAACCGGCCGCTACGACGGCGGCTTCCAGGGGTTCGGCCAGGCGCTGACCACCGCCATCGACATGGCGGCCAACGCCTTCCAGCGCGACGGCAAGCTGTCCGGCATCGCCACCGGCCTCGATGACCTCGACCGCATGATGGGCGGTTTGCAGAAATCCGATCTGATCGTGCTGGCCGGCCGTCCCGGCATGGGCAAGACCGCGCTCGCCACCAATATCGCCTTCAACGTCGCCAATGCCTGGGCGGGCGAGGTGCGCGCCGACGGCCATACCGTCACCACCAATGGCGGCGTCGTCGGCTTCTTCTCGCTGGAAATGTCGGCCGAGCAGCTCGCCACCCGTATCATCGCCGAACAGACCGAAATCCCGTCGAACCAGATCCGCCGCGGCGCGATCAACGAAAACCAGTTCGAGAAGATCAAGGACTATTCGATCCGGCTGCAGAACCTGAAGCTCTACGTCGACGAAACCGGCGGCCTGTCGATCGCGCAACTGGCGGCGCGCGCGCGACGGCTCAAGCGCCAGCGCGGCCTCGACCTGATCGTCGTCGACTATCTGCAATTGCTGACCGGCTCGTCGAAGCGCTCGTCCGAGAACCGCGTGCAGGAAATCACCGAGATCACCACGCGGCTGAAAGCGCTCGCGAAGGAACTTCAGGTGCCGGTGCTGGCGCTGTCGCAATTGTCGCGCCAGGTCGAAAGCCGCGAAGACAAGCACCCGCAACTGTCCGACTTGCGCGAATCCGGCTCGATCGAACAGGACGCCGACGTCGTGCTGTTCGTCTATCGCGAAGAATATTACCACGTCATGCGCAAGCCTTCGGAGAGCGACCGCGAGAAGTTCGCCGCCTGGATCGCCGATGGCGACAAATATGTCGGCAAGGCTGAGGTCATCATCGGCAAGCAGCGCCACGGACCGACCGGCACCGTCGAACTGGCGTTCGAAGGCGCGACCACCAAGTTCTCCTCGCTGGCGCAGTCGGATCGCATCCCGGAGCGGCTGGAATAAGTCCCACCCGCCGCATGGACGGAGCCACCTGAGGCCGCTAAACCGAACACGTCATGGCCCAGGCTGAACCCACGCTGCAACCCGATCTCGATCCAACCGCCGCCAATCCGGCGGACCATACGGTCACCGCCGGTCCGCCGGCGATGGAGGCCGGCGGCATCCTCACCGTCGATCTGGCCGCCATCGAAGCCAACTGGCGCGCGCTCGGGCGCCGCGCCATGCCGTCGGAATGCGCCGCCGTCATCAAGGCAGACGCCTATGGCTGCGGCCTCGAACAGGTCGCCGCCCATCTCGTCCGGGCCGGCTGCAGGACGTTTTTCGTCGCCGATCTGGCAGAGGCCCGCCGCGCCCGCGCGGTGGCGCCGGAGGCTGCGATTTACGTCCTCAGCGGGCTGATGGCCGGTACCGGCCCTGCCTATGCCGAACTCCGGGCACGGCCGGTGATCGGCAGCCTGGTCGAGCTGGCCGAATGGGACGCCTTCGTCTCGGCGCAAGGTTGGCACGGCGGCGCCGCCCTGCACGTCGATACCGGGATGAACCGGCTCGGCATCAGCGCCAACGAGGCGGCGGCGCTGGCGCCGCGCATCCGCGCCGAAAACCACGGCATTACCTTGTTGATGAGCCACCTCGCCTATGCCGAGAAGGCCGACCACCCGCTCACCGACCGGCAGATCAGGCTGTTTCGCGAGGTGCGCATTCTCTACCGCGGCATTCCCGCGTCACTGGCGAATTCGTCCGGTATCTTCCTCGGCAATCCGGCGCACTGCGACATGGTGCGGCCAGGCGTGGCGCTGTACGGCGTCAATCCGACGCCGGGCCACAGCAATCCCATGCGGCCCGTGGTCAACCTGCAGGCCCGCATCGTGCAATTGCGGACCGTGCCGAAGGGCGAGACCGTCGGCTACGACGCCGCCTGGACCACGCGCCGCGCCACCCGCATTGCCGTCGTCGCTGTCGGCTATGCCGACGGCTATCCGCGCGCCGCCTCCAGTTCCGACGAGGCGCCGGGCGGCACCGCCATCGTTGCCGGCAAGCGCTGCCCGCTGGCCGGCCGAGTGTCGATGGACCTGCTGGCGATCGACATCACCGACCTGCCCGACGGCGCCGCCCGGCGCGGCGATCTGGTCAGCCTGATCGGCGATGAACTGACCGTCGACGATGTCGCCAGGGCTGCCGGCACCATCGGCTATGAGATCCTGACCGGCCTTAGCCGCCGCTATCACCGGGTCTACCGGACCGCCTGACCCGCCTTATTCACCTGCCTTTAAACAATGTTCTTGTAATGTTCTCATCGACGCTCTAGCGTCGGCGAACTCTATTTTCTCGATTCCGGGACCTCCCATGTCCAAGCGCAGCCTCAGCTTCATCTGCCAGAACTGCGGCGCCTCCGCCTCGCGCTGGCAGGGCAAATGCGAGGCCTGCGGCGAATGGAACACGCTGACCGAGGAAGGCGCCGACCGGCCCGCCGGCCCCGGGCGCAAGGCCGGCAAAGGCCGCCTGTTCAAGCTTGAGGGTCTCGCCGGCGATGCGCTTGACGCACCGCGGCTGGCCTGCGGCGTCACGGAGCTGGACCGCGTCACCGGCGGCGGCTTTGTGCGCGGCTCGGTGTTGCTGATGGCCGGCGACCCCGGTATCGGCAAATCGACGCTGCTGATCCAGGCCACCGCGGCGATGGCGCGGGCCGGCCACCGCGCCGTCTACATCTCCGGCGAGGAAGCCGTGGCGCAGGTGCGGCTGCGCGCCGAGCGGCTGGGCCTGCGCGATGCGCCCGTCGACCTCGCCGCCGAGACCTCGGTCGAGGACATCATCGCCACCTTGTCCGAGGGCAAGGTGCCGCGGCTGATCGTCATCGACTCGATCCAGACCATGTGGACCGAGCAGGTCGAATCCGCGCCCGGCACCGTGAGCCAGGTGCGCGGCGCGGCGCAGTCGCTGATCCGCTTCGCCAAGCGCTCCGGCGCCGCCATCATTCTGGTCGGCCACGTCACCAAAGACGGCCAGATCGCAGGCCCCCGCGTGGTTGAGCACATGGTCGACGCGGTCCTGTCGTTCGAGGGCGAAGGCTCGCACCAGTTTCGCATTCTGCGTGCGGTGAAGAACCGCTTCGGACCGACCGACGAGATCGGCGTGTTCGAGATGACCGGCGCGGGCTTGCGCGAAGTCACCAACCCGTCCGAACTTTTTCTGTCGGAGCGCGATCTCGGCTCGCCCGGCACTGCCGTGTTCGCCGGCATGGAGGGTTCGCGGCCGCTGCTGGTGGAAATCCAGGCGCTAGTGGCGCCGACGTCGCTGGGCACGCCGCGCCGCTCGGTGGTCGGCTGGGATTCCAGCCGGCTGTCGATGGTGCTGGCGGTGCTGGAGGCGCATTGCGGCGTCAAGCTCGGCGGCTACGACGTGTACCTCAATGTCGCCGGCGGCATGCGCATCCAGGAACCGGCGGCCGATCTCGCCGCCGCCGCCGCGCTGGTATCCTCGCTGGCGAACTCGCCCCTGCCCGCCGATGCCGTCTATTTCGGCGAGGTATCGCTGTCGGGTGCGATCCGTCCGGTGGCGCACGCGGCCAGCCGGCTGAAGGAAGCGGCCAAGCTCGGCTTCGCCCGCGCCATCGTGCCCGACGCCGCACGGGGCGAGTCCGGCGGTCTGAATGCCGACTATGTCGGCAGCCTGGCGAGCCTGGTGGCCGACATCGCCGCCCTCGGCAAGCCGCGTCCGGCGGGGAAAACCCGTGGACAAGACGGGTGACGGCACGGTGACGCCCGGCTATACACGTGGCGCGCCGAAGTCGCTGCGGCGGCCATTCGAAATGCCGGGCCGTCTGATCAGAAAATGAGTTTAAAATTAAGTACTTAAGGACGATCTTGCCGCCCTCTTCCGGTGCCGTGCCAGCGCGCTCAGATTCGCCTGGCGCGCGCGCGGCTGTCTGTCCTGGTCCGTTTTCCTGTTCCCTCGCCTGCCTTTGGAGCGCGTGAAGCGACGATGCCCGTCACCTTGCTCGACATCCTGTTGCTGGTCGTGATGCTGATTTCCGGGCTGCTGGCGATGATCCGCGGCTTCATGCGCGAGATTCTGTCGATCGGCGCCTGGGGCGTTGCGGCCGTCGTCACGCTCTATTCCTATTCGCGCGTCTTGCCGATCGTGAAGGGCTACGTCGCCAGCGACACCATCGCCGCCGCCGTCACCATCGGCACCGTGTTCCTGATCACCCTTCTGGTGGTGTCGGTCATCACTGTGCGCATATCAGACATGATCCTCGACAGCCGGGTCGGCGCGCTGGACCGCACGCTCGGGTTCCTGTTCGGTCTCGGGCGCGGCTTAATCATTGTGGTGGTGGCGTTTCTGTTCTTCGCCTGGCTGGTTCCCGAGCGCAGCCAGCCGGACTGGGTGCGCGGCGCCAAGTCGAAGGTGGTCCTGGAAAGTACGGGACAATGGCTGATGTCGATGTTGCCGGATGACCCTGAGAGCACCATCTTACAGAGGTTGAAGAAGCCGGCACCGACCGATCCCGATGTTCCGGCGGCCCCGGGGCAGCGTTCGGACCGGGCGGCTCCCGTGATTCAGGCGCGCAACAGCGGAACGCAATAACGATGGAAAAGCCCCGGCAAGACCTCGTGGCGACGGCGGACAGCCCCTTCGATCCAAACGCCGACCGCCTGCGCGAGGAATGCGGGGTCTTCGGCATCTTCAATCATCCGGATGCGGCGGCCATCACCGCGCTCGGTCTGCATGCGCTCCAGCATCGCGGCCAGGAAGCGGCCGGCATCGTCACTTTCGACGGCAAGCGCTTTCACTCCGAACGCCGCATGGGCCTGGTCGGCGACGCCTTCACCCGCCGCGAGGTGATGGATCGCCTGCCCGGCACCTCGGCCGTGGGTCATGTCCGCTATTCCACCACCGGCGAGACCATCCTGCGCAATGTGCAGCCGCTTTTCGCGGAGTTGAACGCCGGCGGCTTCGCCATCGGCCACAACGGCAATCTCACCAACGGCGTCAAGCTGCGCCGCGACTTGGTGCGCGATGGCGCCATGATGCAGTCGACCACCGACACCGAGGTGATCCTGCATCTGGTGGCGAAATCGTCGCGCAACCGCTTCGTTGACCGCTTCATCGACGGCCTGCGCCAGCTTGAGGGCGCCTATGCCTTTGTCGGCCTCACCAACAAAAAGCTGGTCGGCGCCCGCGACCCGCTGGGCATAAGGCCGCTGGTGATCGGAAGCCTTGACGGCTGCCCGATATTGGCGTCGGAGACCTGCGCGCTCGACATCATCGGCGCCCAATACGTGCGCGACGTCGAGAACGGCGAAGTGGTCGTGTTCGACGAGGACGGTGCGCAGTCGCACAAGCCGTTTCCGCCGGTCCAGTCGCGGCCCTGCATTTTCGAATACATCTATTTCGCCCGGCCCGACTCCATCGTCGGCGGCCGCAGCGTCTACAACGTGCGCAAGACGCTGGGCGTCGAGTTGGCCCGCGAAGCGGCGGCGCCCGCCGACGTAATTGTGCCGGTGCCGGATTCCGGCGTGCCGGCGGCGCTCGGCTATTCGCAGGAGTCGGGCATCCCGTACGAACTCGGCATCATCCGCAATCACTATGTCGGCCGCACCTTCATCGAGCCGACCCAGGCGATCCGCGATCAGGGGGTCCGGCTCAAGCACTCCGCCAACCGGGCGGTGGTGGCCGGCAAACGCATCGTGCTGGTGGACGATTCCATCGTGCGCGGCACCACATCGCGCAAGATCGTCCAGATGATGCGCGACGCCGGCGCCACCGAAGTGCACTTCCGCATCGCCTCGCCGCCGATCACGCACCCGGACTATTACGGCATCGACACGCCGGAGCGCGACAAGCTGCTGGCCGCCACGCACGACCTGGAAGGCATGCGCCAGTTCATCGGCGCCGATACGCTGGCCTTCCTGTCGGTCGACGGCATCTACCGCGCCATGGGCTTCGACAAGCGAGATCCGGTGCGGCCGCAATTCACCGACCACTGCTTCACCGGCGATTACCCGACGCCGCTGACCGACCAGGGCGCCACCGACGCCAGTCCCCGGCAACTGTCGCTGCTGGCGGAAGCCATCTGACCGGCGAAAAAGCCCGGTTTCGCGGGGCAAAAAAGCCCCGCATTGGCGCTGTGGAACTTTTACATTCCCCCGGCCTCCCGGTATCTTGCGGGCGCAAGGTCTTGCGACTCGCGGTGAATTGCCCCGCGCGCATCAGCTTCCTGGGAAAACCGGCTATGCTCGAATATTTCCGGCAGTTGTGGGACGACAACAGCCTGTCGCCGCACGGCATCTGTCTGTTGTGGCGCCCGGACCTGATCTGGACCCATGTCACGGCCGACGCGCTGATCGGCCTGTCATATTTCTCGATTCCGGTCGCGCTCGCCTATTTCGTCTCGCGCCGCAGTGACATCCAGTTCGGCTGGGTGTTCTGGGCCTTCGCCTTTTTCATTCTTGCCTGCGGCACCACGCATTTCTTCGCCATCTGGACGCTGTGGGTGCCCGACTACGGTATCGAGGCCTTGATCAAGATCGTCACCGCGGCGCTGTCGGTGTTCACGGCGGTGATGTTGTGGCCGCTGCTGCCGAAGGCGCTGGCCATCCCCTCGACCGGCCAGTTGCAGAGCATGAACGAGGAACTGACCCGGCAGATCAGCGAGCGCAATGCGGCGCTCGCCGAACTACGCGCGGAGAAAGCCGAGCGCCTCAAGACTGAAGAGATGCTCCGGCAGGCGCAGAAGATGGAAGCGGTCGGCCAGCTCACCGGCGGCATAGCTCACGATTTCAACAATCTGCTCACCATCGTCGTCGGCAATCTCGAGCGCTTGGAAAAGCGCTTCCGCGACGACCCCGAAGCCTACCGCGCCATCCGCGGCGCCATGGAAGGCGCCACGCGCGGCGCAGCGCTGACGCAGAAGCTGCTGGCCTTCGGCCGCCGCCAGCCGTTTACGACGCAACAGCTCGACACCAATGCGGTTGTCGAAAACATGGCCGAATTGATCCGACGTGCGGTCGGAGAACGCGTCACGGTCGAACTCGATCTCACGCCCGGCCTGTGGCCGGTCGAGGTCGATCCCAGCCAGTTGGAGAACACGCTGCTCAATCTGGCGGTCAATGCGCGCGACGCCATGCCGGACGGCGGCACACTCACCATCCGAATCAGTAACGTCGTTCGCCCGCGCATGACCGATGACGACACACGCAACGGCCATAGCGTCCTGTTGACGGTCAGCGACACCGGCAGCGGCATGCCGCCGGACGTGCTCGGGCGCGCCTTCGAGCCGTTCTATACGACCAAGCCGGTCGGCCAGGGTTCGGGTCTGGGTCTCAGCCAGGTCTATGGCTTCATCAACCAGTCGGACGGCCATATCGATATCGACAGCGAGCCGGGCAAAGGCACCAGCGTGCACATGTACCTGCCGCGCGCGCCGACAGAGTCGCAGCGGGCGGCCGACACATTTGCGCCTTTCGCCGCCTCCCCGCTCGGCCAGGCAGGATAACGCGCATGCGGGCCACACCCCGGGTCCTGATTGTCGAGGACGAATTTCTGGTGCGCGACATGATCGTGTACGAGCTGCAGCAGGCCGGCTTCGAGGTGCAGGAAGCCGCCACCGCCGAAGACGCTCTGTCGCTGCAAATCGACCATCTCGATCTGCTGTTCACCGACATCCGCCTGCCCGGCATCGACGGCTGGCGGCTGGCTGAGGAAATCCGTTCGCGGCATGCCGATGTCCCGGTGATCTACGCCAGCGGCTATGCCGAGCGCATGACGCCGCTGCCCCACAGCAAGTTTTTGCAGAAGCCGTATTTGCCGTCGCAGGTGTTGCGCACGGCCGCGGAACTGGGCATCAAACTGCCTGACGCCACATCGAGCTGAGTATCTATGCCCGGACCATTTTCCGACCGAATTGCGCTGGTGACCGGCGCTTCCCGCGGCATTGGCGCGGCCATCGCGCTTGAACTGGCGCAGGCCGGCGCGCACGTGGTGGCGGTCGCGCGCACTGTGGGCGGGCTCGAGGAACTCGACGACAAGATCCGCGCTGCCGGCAGCACCGCGACGCTGGTGCCGCTGGACGTCACGGACTCCGACGGCATCGCACGGCTGGCTCTGGCACTTCACGAACGCTACGGCCGCCTTGACGTGATGGTCGGCAATGCCGGCGTGCTGGGGCCGCTGTCGCCGGTCGCCCATGTCGAGCCGAAGGTCTGGAACAATACATTCGCGGTCAATGTCACCGCGAACTGGCAATTGATCCGCACCATGGACCCGCTGCTCAGAGCAGCCCCGGCCGGACGCGCCATTTTCCTGACCTCGGGCGTGGCCCATTACGGTCGCGCCTATTGGGGTCCTTATGCAGCCTCCAAGGCGGCGCTGGAAGAGATGGTGCGCGCCTATGCCGCGGAGACGGTGACGACAAATGTGCGCGCCAATCTCTACGCGCCCGGCCCGACCCGCACGCGCATGTATCTGGGCGCTTTCCCCGGCATCGATCCCGAAACGCTGCCGGCACCGGAAGCGGTGGCGGCGAAAATCATGCCGTTGTGCGGGCCTGACTGCGCCGAGACCGGAAAGATCTACAGTTTCCGCGAGGCGCGGTTTCTGGAATTTAACGTCCCTTCGTGACGCGCCTGGCCGGGCGGTAAACGTCACGCGCCTTTCATATTCCTGGCGCATCCTATCTGCTTTGGTGGCGGCGGGGGCCGCCTCTGCTTGGCGATCCGGGTTTGACCGGGTTAAGCTTTGCGCGGACGACTTCTCAATGGTCGCTGCAAGCAGGGTTGCGAAGCCCGGGTCGACATCGGGGCAACAACCCACATCAAGGGGGATAGACCTATGCGAGCTTTAGCGCTGTCAGTGGTCATGGCGTCGGCATTGATTTTGGCCGGCTGCTCCGAAGGACCACAGGGACCGGCCGGTGCGGCAGGTCCGAAGGGTGATGCCGGTGCGCAAGGACCGGTTGGGCCGGCTGGACCGCCGGGACCGGCTGGCATCGCCGGCCCCCCTGGCCCCGCGGGTGTGGCGGGTAAAGACGGCGCGATGGGCCCACAAGGCCCCGCTGGCCCGAGGGGCGAGCCTGGCCCGCAAGGCCCGGCGGGCCCGCAAGGCGCCAGAGGCGAAGCCGGCGCGGCCGGACCGAAAGGCGACAAAGGCGAGCCCGGCGAAGCCGGCAAGAGCATCGCTCTGCGGCTGGTGCAGCTTGGCGCAAACGATTGCGGCGCCAATGGCTGCAAGGTCGCCTGCAATGCGGACGAGGTGATCGCCTCCGCAGTGTGTGCCGCCGATGCGCCGGTGCAGCCGGTCATTCAGGCCTCGTCGGCCCAATGCGGACCGGCCAAGGGCATGAACGCAATCTGCGTCAAGAAATAATGCGGCAATGATGACGGGGGCCGCCGGCGACGGCGGCCTCTCGTCCTTTAATGCTTGTGCTTGGCGCGGCCTTTGAAGGGATTGTCTTTCTCGCGCAGCATCAGACGGATCGGCGTGCCCGGAATTTCGAACGCCTCGCGCAGCGAGTTGACCAGATAGCGCTTGTAGGCGTCCGGCAGCGCGTCGGCGCGCGTGCAGAACAGCACAAAACTCGGCGGCCTGGATTTCGCCTGCGTAATGTAATTCAGGCGCAATCTTCGTCCCGACACGGCCGGCGGCGGATGGGCGTCGACGGTCGCCTCGAACCAGCGATTGAGCGCGCTGGTGGGAATGCGCTTGTTCCAGATTTCATGCGCCTTGACGATGGCCTGCATCAGCCGGTCGAGCCCCTCGCCGGTCAGAGCCGACACCGCGACCAGCGGCACGCCTTTCATCTGCGTCAGCTTCTCGTCGGCGACCTCGCGCAATTTGGTGATGGCGCCGGCGGTCTGTTCTTTCAAATCCCATTTGTTAACCGCCAGCACGATGGCGCGGCCTTCCTGCTCGACCAGATCGGCGATGCGCTGGTCCTGCTCCTCGAAGGCGTTCTGCACGTCGAGCAGCACCACAACCACCTCGGCGAAACGCACCGCGTTGAGCGCGTCGGCGACCGAGAGCTTTTCCAGTTTCTCGTCGATCCGCGAGCGGCGGCGCAGGCCGGCGGTATCGTGCAGGCGGAATTTTTGTCCATGCCAGTCGATATCGACGGCGATGGCATCGCGTGTGGTGCCGGCTTCCGGCGCGGTCAAAAGCCGTTCCTCGCCGAGCAACCGGTTGACCAGGGTCGACTTGCCGGCGTTCGGTCGGCCGACAATGGCGACGCGGATCGGCTGCGGGCCCGACGGTTCGGCCGCGGCCTGGGCGGCCGCCGCGGTTTCTTCCGGCAAGGCCAGCCGCAGCGCATCGTACAGATCGCTCATGCCTTCATTGTGCTCGGCCGAAATCGCCACCGGCTCGCCGAGGCCTAACTCATAGGCCTCCATTCGGCGCTCTTCGGCCAGCCGGCCTTCGCTCTTGTTGGCGATCAGCACCGTCGGCTTCCCCGACTTGCGCGCCAGATTGGCGAAGGCATGGTCGGCCGGCGTCGGTCCCGCCCGCACGTCGATCATGAAAAACAGGACATCGGCCTGCGCGATCGCGGTCTCGGTCTGTGCCCGCATGCGGCCCGGCAGCGATTCCGGCGCGGCTTCTTCGAGACCGGCGGTGTCGATGACGGTGAAATCGAGGTCGCCGAGATTGCCCTCGCCCTCGCGGCGGTCGCGCGTGACGCCCGGGCGGTCATCGACCAACGCCAAACGCCGGCCGACCAGCCGGTTGAACAGCGTCGACTTGCCCACATTGGGACGGCCGACAATGGCGACAGTGAAACTCATCAGATCGTCATTTCGATTGGGCGCGAGAAGAGGCCTACTAAGCACACTTGCGGTCATTCCGGCACGGCGCAGGCCCCGGGGCCGGTAGCAGAAATATCATATCCGCAAGGGTCCGGACGCCGGGTTTTCTTGCCCGGAACGACCCGATCAGCGCGTGAAGGTGCCCGGCGGCGGCGCCGCAGGCCAGGGCGCGGTCGTGCTGCTTTGCGCCGGCGACGGCCAGGGATCCTGCGCCTGCTGCGGCGCAGGCTGGGCCGGCTCGGGCCACGCGGCCGGCTGCTGCTGTGCGGGCTGGGCCTGCTGCGGCGCCGGTCGCGGTGGCGCC
>JAUXXH010000039.1 GCA_030684935.1 Pseudolabrys sp.
TTGCAGGCCGAGCAGGAACGGCTGATGCGGCGCATCGGTCTGGAGCCGGAAGGCCGAAAATACACGCCGCATGTGACGGTGGCGCGGCTGCGCGAGTCATCCAGCGTCGAGGTCGCGCAATATCTGGCCGAGCGCGGCTATTTCCGCACGGCGGCGTTTCGGGTGTCGCGCTTCGTGCTGTATTCGGCGCGCGCCTCGACCGGTGGCGGGCCCTACGTGGTCGAGGCGGCGTATCCGCTCGCCGCTCCCTAGGCCGCCCGCAGCATCCGCGATTGCGCATCCAGCATGGCCTGTCCGACGCCATAAGCGTCGGCCATGGCCTCGCGCATCAGCGACAGCGGCGTCGAGCGCGGCGCGTCGACTTCGCCGACCACGCTGCCGAAATCGAACGACAGGTCGGCATCGAACTTCCGGGCCAGCTGCTGCATGCGCCTGTTGTCGGCGAGGCAGTTCATGTGCAGGGCCGTGATGCCGCGGTTGCGCGCCGTCAGCAGCGTGCGCCGGAGCAGTTCGCTGCCGACTCCGTGGCTCTGCCAGGGCTTTTCGATGCTGAAGGCGACCTCGGCTTCGCGCTTGAGCAGGGAGCTCGTCGGCCGCAATTCGGCCGCGCCGCGCAGATGGCCGCCGACAAAGAAGCCGTGCACCACGACGCCCACGCCTGTCGCCGTTGCGGCGTGGCGGATGACGACTTCATCGGCGACCGCGCCGGAAAAGCGCCGGTGCCGGCTTTCCGGATCGAGCCGAAGCAGATGGTCGCGGTAGGCATCGGTTTCGCCGAGCCACAGTTTGCGGATCGCGCCCTCGTCCGGCAGCGCGTCATTCAGGGTCGATTTCATCGTCGTCTGGCCGCCTTGCATTATCTCGCGCACCCCCGATGTCCGTCTCCCACTATATGGTGCATTGCAGCAAAATAACGACCCCTCGGGCTACAAAAATGCTGTCTCCCCAGAAAAAAATGCATAACTAACAATACCTTACCGCGCAAAAAAGTGGCGTTCGCGCCGCAATATTTTGCAGTTATGCTGCGCCCCGGTGTGCAGCATTTTTTGCAGCATGACCGGCGGGGACGCTTCTGGACGCCGAAGGGCCGATTTACAGGCCGCCGGTATCGCCTTAGGTGGACGGCGCAATCGCCCCGCCACCGCAACCGCCGGCCCGAAGGCCCGATCACCAAGCCGATGTCAGACAGTTTCAGCTCCCGCTACGCGGCGCTTGTGGCGGCCGGCAAGATCGAGGCCGATCCCGGCCAGGCCGACCTGGTACGCCATCTCGCGGCGCTGCAAACGCGGCTGGACCAGCACCAGCTGGCGCAGAAGTCGTCGTCGCTCGGCTGGCTGTTCGGGCGGCGCGAAAAGGCTGGTCCGCCGCTGAAGGGGCTCTACGTCCACGGCGAGGTCGGCCGCGGTAAGACCATGCTGATGGACCTGTTCTTCGCGGCCACGGCGGTGCCGCGCAAGCGACGGGCGCATTTCCACGAATTCATGGCCGACGTTCATGAACGGATTCATGAATTCCGTCAGGAGGACAAATCCGACAAGGGCGCCAGCGGCGCCGAGGATCCGATCATGCGCACCGCCGCCGCCATCGCCGAGGAATCGCGGCTGCTGTGCTTCGACGAATTTCACGTCACCGACATCGCCGACGCGATGATTCTCGGCCGCCTGTTCACGCGGCTGTTCGAACTGGGTGTGGTGATGGTGGCGACCTCGAACGTGGCGCCGAACGACCTCTACAAAGACGGTCTCAACCGCGCGCTGTTCTTGCCTTTCATCGCCCTCCTGCAACGCCATTGCGAGGTGGTGCGGCTCGACGCACGGGTCGATTTCCGGCTGGAGAAGCTGACCGGCGTGCCGACCTGGTATGTGCCGCCCGACGCCAGGGCAGAAGCGGCGCTGGACGACGCCTGGCGGCGGCTGGCCGGCGGGCACGACGGCGCTGCGCACGAACTGATGGTGAGGGGCCACATTGTGCGTGTGCCGAAGGCGGCGATGGGGGTGGCGCGTTTTTCATTCGAGGATCTGTGCGCGCAGCCGCTGGCGGCGTCCGATTTTCTCAAGCTGGCGCACGAATTCCACACCGTCATCATCGACCGCATTCCGGTGATGGATTTCGACCGCCGCAATGAGGCCAAGCGCTTCATCATCCTGATCGACACGCTGTACGATCACTCGGTGAAGCTGCTGGCGTCGGCCGAGACGCAGCCCGACGGACTTTATGTCGGTACCGAAGGCTACGAGGCCAACGAGTTCAAGCGCACGGCCTCGCGGCTGATCGAAATGCGCTCGCAGGCCTATCTTGGTTTGCCGCATGGGCCGCGGCAGGGCTCGGCCATCGATCCCGGCAAGATCGTCGAGACCTGAGGCGCAGCCGCGCTGCTGCGCGTTGCGCACCTCTCCGGCGAGTCGCTCCTTCGCAACGCAACAAGAGGCTGCAAAAATTACCAACACCCTCTGGACTCGCGGCCGTAGCTCTGCTGGTATAATGTATACACAATGAGATTCCGGGGGAGGTATGTTGCTGCATTACAGCAAAATCGATAAGTCACATCCGGCCGCGCTCCGCGGCAGCAGCAAAGAGTTTTCTCATCATGGCGCGTAATAAAATTGCGTTGATCGGCGCTGGTCAGATCGGCGGCACACTCGCCCATCTCATCGGTCTCAAGCAGCTCGGCGACGTCGTGATGTTCGACGTCATGGAAGGCATCCCGCAAGGCAAGTCGCTCGACATCGCGCAGTCTTCGCCGGTCAACCGTTTCGATGCCAAGTTCACCGGCGCCAACAGCTATGAAGCGATCGAAGGCGCGGACGTCTGCATCGTCACCGCCGGCGTGCCGCGCAAGCCCGGCATGAGCCGCGACGATCTCCTCGACATCAATCTGAAGGTGATGGGCCAGGTCGGCGCCGGCATCCAGAAATACGCGCCGAACGCCTTCGTCATCTGCATCACCAACCCGCTCGACGCGATGGTCTGGGCGCTGCAGAAGTCCTGCGGCCTGCCGCAGCAGAAGGTCGTCGGCATGGCCGGCGTGCTCGACTCGGCGCGCTTCCGTTATTTCCTCGCCGATGAATTCAACGTCTCGGTCGAAGACGTCACCGCCTTCGTGCTCGGCGGCCACGGCGACACCATGGTGCCGCTGACCCGTTATTCGGCGGTGGCCGGCATTCCGGTGCCCGATCTGGTCAAGATGGGCTGGTCGACGCAGGCCCGCATCGACGAGATCGTCACGCGCACCGCCAATGGCGGCGCCGAGATCGTCAATCTGCTCAAGACCGGCTCGGCCTTCTATGCGCCGGCGGCCTCCGCCATCGCCATGGCGGAAAGCTACCTGCTCGACAAGAAGCGCGTCCTGCCTTGTGCCGCCTGGCTCAACGGCGAATACGGCATCAAGGATCTTTACGTCGGCGTGCCGGTGGTGATCGGCGCCAAGGGCGTCGAGCGCATCGTCGAGGTCGAGTTCACCGGTGCCGAACGCGCCGCGTTCGAGAAGTCGGCGGCCTCGGTGCAGGGTCTGGTCGAAGCCTGCAAGAAGATCGCGCCCACTCTCGCCTGACCAACCACAAAAGCGAACGGCCACCCCCGGGGAGCAAACGATGAATATCCACGAGTACCAGGCGAAGGAGGTGCTGCGCGAGTTCGGCGTGCCGGTGCCGCGCGGCGAGCCGGCCTTCACCGTTGATGAAGCGGTGAAGGGCGCCGAGAAACTCGGCGGCCCGGTCTGGGTGGTCAAGGCACAGATTCACGCCGGCGGCCGCGGCAAGGCCGGCGGCGTGAAAGTGGTGAAATCGATCGATGACGTGAAGACAGAGTCGGCCCGCATTCTCGGCTCGACTCTGGTCACGCATCAGACCGGCCCGGCCGGCAAGAAGGTCAACCGCCTCTACATCGAGGAAGGCTCGGCCATCGACAAGGAGTTCTATTTGTCGCTCTTGGTCGACCGCGAAAGCTCGCGCGTCGCCATCGTCGCCTCGACCGAAGGCGGCGTGAATATCGAAGAAGTCGCGCACGATACACCGGAAAAGATCACCACCATCACCGTCGACCCGGTGGCCAATATCTGCCCGCATCATGTGCGCCGGCTGGCCAAGGCGCTCGGCCTCAATGCCGAGGCGCAGAAGCAGCTCAGCCCGTTGCTGACCAACCTCTACAAGGCCTTCATCGACACCGACATGAGCATGCTGGAAATTAATCCGCTGGTGCTCACCAAGGACAACAAGCTGATCTGTCTCGACGCCAAGGTCGATTTCGACAACAACGCGCTGTTCCTGCACCCGAAGATCGCGGCGCTGCGCGACGAGACCGAGGAAGACGCCAAGGAAATCGAGGCGTCGAAATACGACCTCAACTATATCGCGCTGGAAGGCTCGATCGGCTGCATGGTCAACGGCGCCGGTCTGGCGATGGCCTCGATGGACATCATCAAGCTGTACGGCTCCGCGCCGGCCAACTTCCTCGACGTCGGCGGCAGCGCCACCAAGGAGAAAGTGGCGGCGGCGTTCAAGATCATCACTTCCGATCCGAACGTGAAGGGCATCCTGGTCAACATCTTCGGCGGCATCATGAAGTGCGACGTCATCGCCGAAGGCGTGGTCGCCGCGGTGAAGGAAGTCGGCCTCAAGGTGCCGCTGGTGGTTCGTCTCGAAGGCACCAATGTCGACCTCGGCAAGAAGATCATCAAGGAGTCGGGCCTCAACGTCACCACGGGTGACGATCTGGACGACGCCGCGCAAAAAATTGTCAAAGCCGTGAAGGAGGCTGCGTGATGGCTGTCCTCATCGACAAGAACACCAAGGTCATCTGCCAGGGCTTCACCGGCAAGAACGGCACCTTCCATTCCGAGCAGGCGATCGCCTACGGCACCAAGATGGTCGGCGGCACGTCGCCGGGCAAAGGCGGCTCGACGCATCTCAACCTGCCGGTGTTCGACACCGTGGAGGAGGCCAGGGAAAAGACCGGCGCCACCGCCAGCGTGATCTATGTGCCGCCGGCGGGCGCGGCCGACGCGATCGCCGAGGCGATCGAGGCGGAGATCGAATTGATCGTCTGCATCACCGAGGGCATTCCGGTAAGCCACATGGTCAAGGTCAAGCGGTCGCTGGCCGGCTCCAAGTCGCGGCTGATCGGGCCGAACTGCCCCGGCGTGATGACCGCGGGCGAATGCAAGATCGGCATCATGCCGGGCAACATCTTCAAGCCCGGCTCGGTCGGGATCGTGTCGCGCTCCGGCACGCTGACCTATGAAGCCGTCTTCCAGACCTCGCGCGAAGGCCTCGGCCAGACCACCGCGGTCGGCATCGGCGGCGATCCGGTCAAGGGCACCGAGTTCATCGACGTGCTGGAGATGTTCCTGGCCGATCCGAAGACCACGTCGATCGTCATGATCGGCGAAATCGGCGGCTCGGCCGAAGAAGACGCCGCCCAGTTCCTCATCGACGAGGCCAAGCGCGGCCGCAAGAAACCGATGGTCGGCTTCATCGCCGGTGTCACCGCGCCTCCGGGCCGGCGCATGGGCCATGCCGGCGCCATCATTTCCGGCGGCAAGGGCGATGCCGGCTCCAAGACGGCGGCCATGGAAGCGGCCGGCATCAAGGTGTCGCCGTCGCCGGCCCGCATCGGCAAGACGCTGGTCGAAGTCCTTAAGGGCTAACGCGAACCCGCTGCACCGGCTCAAGGCTGGTGCAGCGGGTTCGTTCTGCCGTTTCCCCCGCACGCGGGCCAGACCCGATGCTGTGGCTTATCCTTTTCCTGCTGGCCTGCGGCTTGTTCTCGGCGGGATTTATCGCGGTCGCGCGCCAGGGGCGCCGGATCTGGCCGTATTGGCTGGGCGGGGTGGCGGTCATCTGCCTCGGCAGCCTGCTGTTCTCGTCGATTTTTTACGCCCGGCATTCCGGTGAGGACGCGGTCAACGCCACCGCCCTGCTGACCGCCACCTTGGCAGTTCCCGCCACGGTCGCATTGAGCGTCGGAGCCATCGTGGCCTCGGCTTTCAGGCGCCTGGCCCGGCGCTATCCCGGCCGCTAGAGGCCGTTTTGACCCCGAAAGTTCAAAATTGCGGCAGTGCAAATGCCCGAATCTGCGGTATCACCGTCCGCAACGGCGGTGTTGCGAAGTACTGAAGTCGCGATTCAGCTTTTCCTCCTCCGTTGACGTACAAGCGACGCAAATAGAGTCAATGATCGGATTTGCCGGTCGGTCCGTCCCGCCGGGGACGGCGCAGAAACGGGGCATCGGCCCCGTCAGGATTAAAAACATGTCCCGCCAGGACTCCAACGCTGCCTTCTCCCGCACCTCGTTTCTCTACGGCGGCAATGCCGCCTACATCGAGGATCTCTACGCCAAATACGAAGCCGACCCGTCGGCGGTCGATGCCGAATGGCAAGAGTTCTTCAAGAGCCTGAAGGACGAGGGTGCCGACGTCATCAAGAGCGCCAAAGGCGCCTCGTGGCAGAAGCCGAACTGGCCGGTCCGGCCCAACGGCGACCTGGTGGCCGCGCTCGACGGGCAGTGGACCGAAACCGAAAAGAAAATCGGCGAAAAGATCACCGCCAAGGCTCAGGCCAGGGGCGTCGAACTGTCGCCGGCGGATGTCATGCAGGCGACGCGCGATTCGATCCACGCGCTGATGCTGATCCGCGCCTACCGCGCCCGCGGCCATTTCCACGCCAAGCTCGACCCGCTCGAACTGGAGCCGCAAGGCAACGAGGAAGAGCTCGATCCAAAGAGCCACGGCTTCACCGAGGCCGACCTCGACCGCAAAATCTTCCTCGACATGGTGCTCGGCCTCGAGTTTGCGTCGATGCGCGAAATCATCGCCATCCTGCGCCGCACCTACTGCCAGACGCTCGGCGTCGAGTTCATGCACATTTCCAATCCGGCGCAGAAGGCCTGGATCCAGGAACGCATCGAAGGCCGCGACAAGGAAATCACCTTCACCCGCCAGGGCAAGCGCGCCATCCTCAACAAGCTGGTCGAAGCCGAAGGCTTCGAGAAGTTTCTCGACGTCAAGTTCACCGGCACCAAGCGGTTCGGTCTCGATGGCGGTGAATCGCTGATCCCGGCGCTGGAGCAGATCATCAAGCGCGGCGGCAACCTCGGCGTCGAGGAAATCGTCGTCGGCATGTCGCATCGCGGCCGTTTGAACGTTTTGACCCAGGTGATGGGCAAGCCGCACCGCGTGCTGTTCCACGAATTCAAGGGCGGCTCGGCGACGCCGGACGACGTCGAAGGCTCGGGCGACGTGAAGTATCATCTCGGCGCTTCGTCGGACCGCGAGTTCGACGGCAACAAGGTGCATCTGTCGCTGACGCCGAACCCGTCGCATCTGGAAATCGTCGATCCGGTGGTGCTCGGAAAGGTGCGCGCCAAGCAGGACCAGCACAACGTCACGCCGGAAGACCGCCGCGTGGTGATGCCGCTGCTCATTCACGGCGACGCCGCCTTCGCCGGCCAGGGCGTGGTGGCGGAATGCTTCGGCCTCTCGGGCCTGAAAGGCTACCGCACCGGCGGCAGCCTGCACTTCATCGTCAACAACCAGATCGGCTTCACGACCTATCCGCGCTATTCGCGTTCGTCGCCGTATCCGTCCGACGTCGCCAAGATGATCGAGGCGCTGATCCTGCACGTCAACGGCGACGATCCGGAAGCGGTGGTGTTCGCCGCCAAGGTCGCGACCGAGTACCGCATCAAGTTCCAGCGGCCGGTCGTGATCGACATGTTCTGTTACCGGCGCTTCGGCCACAACGAAGGCGACGAGCCGTCGTTCACCCAGCCGCTGATGTACAAGAAGATCCGCGCGCATCCGTCGACGCTGGAAATCTACAGCCAGAAGCTGATCGCCGAAGAGGTCGTCACCCAGGGCGAAATCGACAAGATGAAGGCGGACTGGCGCGCCCGCCTGGAAGCCGAATTCGAAGCCGGCGCCGGCTACAAGCCCAACAAGGCCGACTGGCTCGACGGCCGCTGGTCGGGCCTGAAAGCAGCCGGCGATGCCGACGATCCGCGCCGCGGCAACACCGGCGTCGATGCCGAGGTGCTGAAGGATATAGGCAAGAAGATCACCGCCGTTCCGGACGGTTTTGTCGTTCACAAGACCATCCAGCGCTTCCTCGACAACCGCGCCAAGGCGATCGGCACCGGCGAGGGCATTGACTGGGCAACGGCGGAAGCGCTCGCTTTCTGTACGCTGCTCAAGGAAGGCCATCGTGTCCGCCTGTCCGGTCAGGACTCGGAGCGCGGCACCTTCTCGCAGCGCCATTCGGTGCTGTTCGATCAGAACACCGAGGAGCGTCACACGTCGTTCAATCATCTCGGCGAGCCGCAGGCGGCCTACGAGGTGCTGAATTCGATGTTGTCGGAAGAGGCCGTGCTTGGCTTCGAATACGGCTACTCGACTTCCGAGCCAAGCGCGCTGACCCTGTGGGAAGCGCAGTTCGGCGACTTCGCCAACGGCGCCCAGGTGGTGTTCGACCAGTTCATCTCGTCCGGCGAACGCAAGTGGCTGCGCATGTCTGGTCTCGTCTGCCTGCTGCCGCACGGTTACGAAGGGCAGGGACCGGAGCATTCCTCGGCGCGTCTCGAGCGCTTCCTGCAGATGTGCGCCGAAGACAACATGCAGGTGGCGAACTGCACCACGCCGGCCAACTACTTCCACATCCTGCGCCGGCAGCTGAAGCGTGAAATCCGCAAGCCGCTGATCCTGATGACGCCGAAGAGCCTGCTGCGCCACAAGCGTGCCGTCTCGCGGCTCGACGAACTGGCCACCGGCACGACGTTCCACCGTCTGCTGTGGGACGATGCGCAACTGCTGGCGGATGAGCCGATCAAGCTGGTCGCCGACGACAAGATCCGCCGCGTCGTGATGTGCTCGGGCAAGGTCTATTACGATCTTTACGAGGAGCGCGAAAAGCGCGGCATCAACGACATCTACCTGTTGCGCGTCGAACAGCTGTATCCGTTCCCGACCAAGGCGATGGTCGCCGAGCTGTCGCGCTTCAAGCAGGCAGAGATGGTGTGGTGCCAGGAAGAGCCGCGCAACATGGGCGCCTGGTTCTTTGTCGACGTGTTCCTGACCTGGGTGCTGAACCAGATCGGCGCCAAGCACCGCAACACGCGCTATGCCGGCCGGCCGGCCGCCGCTTCCACCGCCGTCGGCCAAATGACCAAGCACCTGGCGCAGCTCAAGCAGTTCATGGACGAGGCGCTGGGGTGATCTCTTCTTACCCTCCCCTGGAGGGGGAGGGTCGGCAAGCATCGAACATCGTGAGATGCGAGCCGGGGTGGGGTGAATGGACGAGTTCAGGTCACCCCACCCCGCCGCTCGCTTCGCTCACGGCGACCCTCCCCCTCCAGGGGAGGGTGAAGAAGTAGAAATCGAAGGGTTTTCCAAATGACTGACATCCGCGTACCCACCCTCGGCGAATCCGTCACCGAGGCCACCGTCGGCAAATGGTTCAAGCAGCCGGGCGAAGCGGTCGCGGTCGATGAGCCGCTGGTCGAACTCGAAACCGACAAGGTGACGCTGGAGGTGCCGGCGCCCGCCGCCGGCGTGCTCGGCGAGATCGCCGCCAATACCGGCGAGACCGTCGGCGTCGCCGCGCTGCTCGGGCAGATCACGGAAGGCGCTGCCGCCGCTTCCAAGTCGGTGAGCGCCACCGGCGCGCCCGACGAGAAGACCTCGCAGAGCAAGCCGATCGGCGCCGGCCCGGAAACGCCGAAGCCGCGCGCGCAGGACAAGCCCGAGGCCAAGACCCCCGAGGCCAAGCCGTCGGATTCGCCGGTGCCGCCGTCGGTGCGCAAGATTTCGGCCGAGAGCGGCATCGACCCGGCCAAGGTCGACGGCTCCGGCAAGCACGGCCAGGTCACCAAGGGCGACATGCTGGCGGCGATCGAACGCGCCGCATCGCAGCCGACGCCGGTTTCGGCGCCGGTGCAGATGCGGGCGCCGTCGCCCGCCGACGATGCCTCGCGCGAAGAGCGCGTGCACATGACGCGGCTGCGCCAGACCATCGCCCGCCGGCTCAAGGATGCGCAGAACACCGCGGCGATGCTGACCACCTTCAACGAGGTCGACATGACCGCGGTGATGGCGCTGCGCGCGCAATACAAGGACATGTTCGAGAAGAAGCACGGCGTGAAGCTCGGCTTCATGGGCTTCTTCGCCCGCGCCTGCGTGCAGGCGCTGAAGGACGTGCCGTCGGTCAATGCCGAGGTCGATGGCAACGACATCGTCTACAAGAATTACTACCACGTCGGCGTGGCCGTCGGCACCGAGAAGGGCCTCGTCGTGACGGTGGTGCGCGACGCCGACCATCTGTCGCTGGCGGGCATCGAGAAGAAGATCAACGAACTCGGCAAGCGCGCCCGCGACGGCCAGCTCAAGATCGACGAGATGCAGGGCGGCACGTTCACCATCTCGAATGGCGGCGTTTACGGCTCGCTGATGTCGACGCCGATCCTCAACGCGCCACAGTCCGGCATTCTCGGCATGCACAAGATCCAGGAGCGGCCGGTCGCGATCGCCGGCAAGGTCGAGATCAGGCCGATGATGTATCTGGCGCTGTCCTACGATCACCGCATTGTCGACGGCCAGCAGGCGGTCACCTTCCTGGTGCGCGTCAAGGACTGCCTGGAGGATCCGGCGCGGCTGGTTCTCGACCTTTAATTTTCACTCCGTCATGGCCGGGCTTGTCCCGGCCATCCACGCCTTGCTTCCTTGCTAGAAAGACGTGGATGCCCGGCACAAGGCCGGGCATGACGACGGATAGGTGATTGCTCATGTCCTACGATCTCATTGTCATCGGCACCGGCCCCGGCGGTTACGTCTGCGCCATTCGCGCGGCGCAGCTCGGCCTCAAGACCGCGGTGGTCGAGAAGCGCTCCACCTTCGGCGGCACGTGCCTCAACGTCGGCTGCATCCCGTCCAAGGCGCTGCTGCATGCCTCCGAACTGTTCGAGCAGGCCGGCCATTCGTTTGCCAAGATGGGCATCGGCGTCGGCACGCCGAAACTCGACCTCAAGGCGATGATGGCGTTCAAGGACCAGGGCGTCGAGGGCAACACCAAGGGCGTCGAGTTCTTGCTCAAGAAGAACAAGGTCGACACCTTCATCGGCACCGGCCGCATTGCCGCTGCCGGCAAGGTCGAGGTCAAAGGCGCCGACGGCAAGACCCAGACGCTTGAGACCAAGTCGATCGTCATCGCGACCGGCTCCGACGTTGCCAGGCTCAAGGGCATCGACATCGACGAAAAGCGCATCGTGTCGTCGACCGGCGCGCTGACCCTCGACAAGGTGCCTTCGAGCCTGCTGGTGGTCGGCGCCGGCGTCATCGGCCTCGAGCTCGGCTCGGTGTGGCGGCGCCTCGGCGCGCAGGTGACGGTGGTCGAGTTCGTCGACGGCATTCTGCCCGGCATGGACAGCGAAGTGCGCAAGCAAGCGCAGCGGCTGTTCGAGAAGCAGGGCATGACCTTCAAGCTGTCGTCCAAGGTCACCGCGGTCGACACCTCCGGCAAGAAGCTGAAGGCGACCATCGAACCCGCCAATGCCAAAACAGGTTTGGGTGGCGCGGCGGAAACGCTGGAAGCCGACGTGGTGCTGGTGTCGATCGGCCGCGTGCCGTTCACCGACGGCTTGGGCCTCAAGGAAGCCGGCGTCACGCTGGACGAGCGCGGCCGGGTCAAGGTCGACCATTATTACGCGACCAACGTGCCGGGTATCTGGGCGATCGGCGACGTGATCGCCGGGCCGATGCTGGCGCACAAGGCCGAGGACGAAGGCGTCGCGGTGGCCGAGATCCTGGTCGGGCAGGCCGGTCACGTGAACTACGACGCCATTCCGAACGTGGTCTACACCTATCCGGAAATCGCCACCGTCGGCAAAAGCGAAGACGAGCTGAAGGCCGCCGGCGTCGCCTACAACGTTGGCAAGTTCCCGATGACCGCCAACGGCCGCGCCAAGGTCAACATGACCTCGGAAGGCTTCATCAAGATTCTCGCCGACGCCAAGACCGACCGCGTGCTCGGCGTGCAACTGGTCTGCGCCGATGCCGGCAACATGATTGCCGAAGCCGCGCTGGCGATGGAATTCGGCGCCTCGGCCGAGGACATCGCCCGCACCTGCCACGCCCACCCGACGCTGCCCGAGGCGGTGAAGGAAGCGGCCATGGCGGTCGCCAAGCGCGCGATTCATATGTAGCTTTCTTAATCCCTCTCCTGAAAGGGGAGGGTCCGACGCGTAGCGTCGGGGGTGGGGTTACTTCGCCGTCGCCCCCACCCGACCGCTCGCTACGCTCGCGGCCACCCTCCCCGAAGACGGGGAGGGATAAGAAAAGCGAACGCAATTCGGGGGAAGAAAACCATGGCCAAAGGCCACAAGGATAAAGTCGCCGTCATCACCGGTGCCGCGAACGGGCTGGGGCAGGCCTTTGCCAAAAGGCTGGCCGAAGACGGCGTCGACGTCGCCTGCGTTGACATTGCCGACGCAGCGCCGACGGTGAAGCTGGTCGAGGCGGCCGGCCGCAAGGCGATCGCCATCAAATGCGACGTGTCCTCCGAGGACTCGGTCAAGGCGATGGCGGCGAAGGTGCAGGACACGTTCGGCCGCGCCGATATCGTCATCAACTCGGCCGGCATATTCCCGCAGACCGATCTCGACACACTGACCTTCGCCGAATGGAAGCGCATTCTCGGCGTCAATCTCGACGGCACGTTTCTCGTCAGCATGGCCTTCATTCCGGGCATGAAGCAGCGCGGCTGGGGCCGTATCATCAGCATGTCGTCGTCGACGCTCGGCTCGGTGGTCACCGGCTTTGTGCCCTACGTCTCGAGCAAGGCCGGCATCGTCGGCTTCACACGCGCGATGGCCAGCGAACTCGGGTCCTCCGGCATCACGGTCAACGCCATTCAGCCAGGCCTGACGCGCACGCCGGGTGCGACGGGCCGTCCGCCGCGGGCGGGCTTCGCCACCATGGACGACGAATTCAACGCAGTGGCGCAGATGCAGGCCATCAAGCGCATCGAGGAGCCCGACGATTTGGTCGGCGCGGTCTCGTTCCTCACCAGCGACGACGCCGCCTTCATCACCGGGCAGACGCTGAACGTCGACGGCGGCCGGGTCAGATCCTGACTCGGCGCGCAACGACGTCTTTGACTAGATCAAGTGTACGGCATGGGGCGCCCACAGCCCGATGCCCATGAAGATCAGGCCGACAAAGCCGGCCAGGGCCGACAGCCAGCCGAGCAAGACGATGGCCGTGATGATCTCGGCCGACGCCAGCACGATGCCGATCTGGAACAAAGCCGACGCAATCTCATATTGATGATAGCGCGCCAGATGCATGTCGCGGTCGTGCTCGAAGGTGTGCGCCTGTTCGCGCAGTTCCTTGCGGCCGTCCTTTTCCTTCGGGTCGGACTCGTAACGGGCCGCCGTTTTCTGCCAGGACTCGACCTGTTTGGTCATCGCCGCCTTGGCCGCTTCGTCGGTGACGGCGGGGATCTGAACCGACATGGTCTCGGCGGCGGTGCGCAGC
The DNA here is from genome assembly GCA_030684935.1 of Pseudolabrys sp. Taxonomy (GTDB): domain Bacteria; phylum Pseudomonadota; class Alphaproteobacteria; order Rhizobiales; family Xanthobacteraceae; genus Pseudolabrys. The sequence continues at coordinate 13,520 of JAUXXH010000039.1, forward strand.
ATGGTCTGGCGGATGGTCTTGGCCTGGAAGAAATTCCAGGCGTCCGAGGCCTTGATGTTGAGGCTGATGCCTTCCGTCTGCGCGGCCTTGCCGAGCGTTTCGGAGAAGGCGAGAAACAGCGCCAGCACCGAGATCAGCAGCGCGATCTTCTTGTTGCCGCCATGGGACGCCGCTTCGGACTTTTCCGCGGTTTCCAGATTTTCGTGCGGTCCAGCCATCGCGCCCTCCCGAGCATGCGGCGGCACGATGCGCGCGAGGCAAAGGGTCCGCAAGGCGGACGCGTCCTTATCAACCGCGGTATTATCAGGCGCGCGGATGGGCGCTGGCGTAGACCTCCAGCAGCCGCTCTGAATCCACCGCGGTGTAAATCTGCGTGGTCGACAGCGAGGCGTGGCCGAGCAGTTCCTGGATGGCGCGCAGATCGCCGCCGCGTGCCAGCAGATGCGTCGCGAACGAATGCCGCAGCGCATGCGGCGTGGCGCTGTCCGGCAGGCCGAGCGCGCCGCGCAGCCGCTCCATGGTCTGCTGCACGATGCGCGGCGACAGCGGCCCGCCGCGGGCGCCGATGAACAGCGGTGCGTTCGGCGGCAATTGCACCGGGCAGAGCGCGATGTAGTCGGCGATCGCCTGCGCCACCTGCGGCAGCACCGGCACCATGCGGGACTTGCTGCCTTTGCCGACCACGGTGAGCGTGTCGCCGGTGCCGGGCAGCGGCGCCTGGCTGCGCGTCAGGCCGAGCGCCTCGGCGATACGCAGGCCGGAGCCGTAGAGCAGCGCCAGCACCGCGGCGTCGCGCGCGATGATCCAGGGGGCGCGCGTCTCGCCGTCGCGCAGATCGGTGTCGCCGATGCGCTTGGCGCTGGCGATGGTCAGCGGCTTGGGCAGCGTGCGCGCCAGCTTCGGCGTGCGCACGGCGGCGAGCGCGCCGACCTTGCCCTTGCCGTTGCGCTCGAGGTAGCGCGCGAAGGAACGGGCCCCGGCCAGCCCGCGCATCAGCGTGCGGTTGCCGGCGCCGGCGCCGCGCCGCGCCGCCATGAAGGCGCGCACGTCGGCCGGCGTCAATTTCTCCAGTTGGCGGAGCGATGGCGCGCCGCCGATGTGCTCCGTGAGAAAGCCGAGGAACTGGCCGACATCGCGGCGATAAGCTTCCAGCGTCTTTGGCGACATCCGCCGCTCGGCGCCGAGAAAGCTCAGCCAGCCGGTGATTTCGGCGGCGACGTCGGGGGCGATGGCCGTTTGCACGCTCATAATCTGCTGTCGTTCCCGCGATGGCGCCGGGATGACAGTATGAGGGCTTCCTTCACCCTTTCTTAAGCGCGCGGAATCGGCCAAACCAGCACCATGGCTACACGCATCGTCGACGTATTGGTGCCGGTGGCGCTCGACCAGACCTATTCCTACCGGGTGCCGGAGGGAATGGAGCTGGCGCCCGGCGACGTGGTCGCGGTGCCGCTGGGCGCGCGCGGCGAAACCATGGGCGTGGTCTGGGCCGACAATCCCGATCCCAATCCGCGCCTGCACAACCGCATGAAGGACGTGATCGGCAAGCACGACGTGCCGCCGCTCAGAGGCGAGTTGCGGCAGTTCGTCGACTGGGTCGCCGGCTACACGCTGGCCTCTCGCGGCATGGTGCTGCGCATGGCGCTGCGCATGGGCGACGACCTCGGCCCCGGCCGCGAACGGGTCGGCGTGCGGCTGGCGGGTCCCGCACCGGCGCGCATGACGCCGGCGCGGGCGCGCGTGCTGCACGTCTTTGCCGACCGCCTGACGCGCTCCAAGAGCGAGGCGGCGCAGGAGGCCGGCGTCAGCGTCGGCGTCATCGACGGGCTGATCGACGAAGGCACGCTGGAGACCGTGGTGCTGCCGCCGGAGCCGGTGGCGCTGCCGCCCGATCCCGATTTCCGCACGCCCGAGTTCGCGCTGATGCAGATGGCGGCGGGCGACGCGCTGCGCACCACGGTTGCCCAGGGCGGCTACACCGTGACGCTGCTCGACGGCGTCACCGGCTCGGGCAAAACGGAAGTCTATTTCGAGGCGGTCGCGGAGAACATCCGGCTGAAGCGGCAGACGCTGATCCTGATGCCGGAGATCGCGCTGACCGGACAATCGCTCGACCGCTTCACCGAACGCTTCGGCGTGCGCCCGGCCGAATGGCATTCGCAGCTGTCGCCGCGCAAGCGCGCGCGCACCTGGGCGGCGGTGGCGGCGAACGAGGTGCCGGTGGTCGTCGGCGCGCGCTCGGCACTGTTTCTCCCTTACGCCGATCTCGGCCTGATCATTGTCGATGAGGAGCACGACCCGGCCTACAAGCAGGAGGACGGCGCGCATTATCACGCCCGCGACATGGCGGTGGTGCGTGGCTCGATCGCGAAGATCCCGGTGCTGCTGGCCTCGGCCACGCCCTCGGTCGAGTCGGAAGTCAATGCGCGGCGCGGCCGCTACAAGCGCCTGCACCTGCCGGAGCGCTTTGGCGGCGCGCACATGCCGTCCATTGAAGCGATCGACATGCGGCGCGAGGCGCCGCCGCGCGGCCGCTTCATTTCGCCGAAGCTGGCGGAAGCCGTGCAGATCGCGCTGGAGCGCAAGGAGCAGGCGCTGCTGTTTCTCAACCGGCGCGGCTATGCGCCGCTGACATTGTGCCGCGCCTGCGGCTTCCGGCTGCAATGCCCGAACTGCGATTCCTGGCTGGTCGATCACCGCTTCAAGCGGCGGCTGGTCTGTCACCACTGCGGCTTCAACATGCCGCCGCCGTCGGAATGCCCGAATTGCCACGCCACCGAAAGTTTCGCCGCCGTCGGCCCGGGCGTCGAGCGGCTGGAGCAGGAGGCGGCCGAACTGTTTCCCGACAGCCGCATTCTGGTGCTGTCGAGCGATCTGGTGGAATCGATCGAGCGGCTGCGCATGGAGCTCGACGACGTCGCGCAGGGCCGCTTCGACATCATTGTCGGCACCCAGCTGGTCGCCAAGGGGCACCATTTTCCGAAACTCAATCTGGTCGGCATCGTTGACGCCGATCTCGGCCTCGGCAATGGCGACCCGCGCGCCGGCGAGCGCACGTTTCAATTGCTGCACCAAGTGGTCGGCCGCGCCGGCCGCGAGGAGGGCCGCGGCGTCGGCCTGTTGCAGACGCATCAGCCGGAGCATCCGGTAATGAAGGCATTGATCTCGGGCGACCGCGAGGCGTTCTATTCGAGCGAGATCGCGCTGCGCGAGGCGAGCCTCTATCCGCCGTTCGGCCGTCTCGCCAGCATGGTCATCACCGCCAATGAGCGGCACGCGGCGGAGTCCTATGGCCGCGCGCTGGCGTCAAGCGCGCCGAAGGACGAACAGGTGCGGGTGCTAGGTCCGGCCGAGGCGCCGGTCGCGGTGGTGCGCGGGCGGCATCGGTTCCGCCTGCTGGTGAAGGCGCCGCGCGCTTTCGATCTGTCGGGCTACCTGCGCGACTGGCTGGCGGCGGCGCCCAAGGTGCGCGGCAACGTCAAGCTCGAGGCCGACGTCGATCCGCAGAGCTTCTTTTAGGCTGCCTGCTCACGAGCGCGTTTGATTGGCACGGCCCGCCGCGATTCCATCCTGTCCAACAACCAATGTTAGCTGCCCTTTGCCGGACGCCGCGGCAACGGACTGCAGCAGCCTCAGGTTCATTAGGTCGGGATTGTCCTTTAATAGGCCGGCCGCATTCGCCAAGGAGCGTAGAGCGGCATGCTCGCCGCGCGCGCGCTCAAGCGCAGCCTGACCTTCCAATTTTGCGCGCTCGATTTCAACGAACAGACGGCGCAGCTCGGGCGGCAATGTTACGGCGTTGATGAGCACTGACTTGACGATGCAACCGCAAACCGGAGACGCAATCGCCAAAAGCATAGCGGCATCGGCGGCGGCACGTTCGCTAACAAAGGCTTCCAGACTGCGTTCGGACGCCACCTTCACGAGGGCCGCGTGGATTGCCATGCCAATTGCTTCAATGTGTTTATTCTCGAAGGCAGTTTGCGCATCGACGATCTGATAGGTGGCCTTCGCCGCGAGCCGATAGACGAGCTTGTCCTGGCTGGTGACATCGACGACGGCGGATTGATGAAATTGTTCGGTACGCCGCGAGGTCATAATATCCTTGCGTTCGAATAGCGACACGTTGAGATATCGCCCAGGCGGCAATTCGCGGATGAACCTGCCGTTCAGGTAAAGCAAACCCCATTCCCACTCGTAAACGGTGGTGAAAAAGGTTCGCGGCTTCGCTAGCAACCGCCACAGAAGGAACGTGGCGAAGGCGGCAAGCAAGATGACCAGAAGCGGCGAACCGCTGAAACTGTTCGTCACGAAACGCCTCCCTCAAACGATGACCTCTTGGCACCGCTAGAAATCGGCGGGAGCCCGAAGCCCGCATAGCCGATTCCCGGCTTGCCGTTAGGCTGGTGCCAAGAGGCTTGTTGTTGCTTACCCGATAGCTTGGCTGTCACCGTATCGCTGGCCGCGTCCTTTCGGAACGTCGCGCGTAGGCGATAGCTCAATATGGGGAGTCGAACCCCATCGCAGCTTCTCGTTGATTTGTTAATTCCCAGTGTATCGACGCGCGCACGCTCTCGTCTAAGCCATCGAAGGAGCGTTAGCGAGGTCGATGGTTACCCAATGATAAACTAGATCAAATGGCTGACGGCGGCGCCGAAGGTGCGCGGCAACGTCAAGCTCGAGGTCGACGTCGATCCGCAGAGCTTTTTCTAGACGGCTTTCGGCGTCGAATCCCTGCTCGCCGCGGCGACCGTGGCGGCGTATTTCACGTCCGGCGCCTTCAGACCCGCATCCTTCAGCACGCGCCGCACGCGCGGCCGCACGGCGGCGAAGTAAATCAGGGTTCCCGACCGGTGCAGCTTGCGCACGAAAGCGGCCAGCGAATGCGCCGCGCTGCTGTCGATCAGCGGCACGCCGGAAAAATCGATCACGAAGACGCGCGGTAGCGATCCGACCCGGTCGAGCACGGTCAGCACCCGGGCGGTGGCGCCGAAGAAAAACGCGCCGTTGATGCGATACACCATCAGGTCGCGGTTCGTGGCACTGCGCGAATCGTAGCGTCCAAGGGTCTCGTCGCTGTCGGCGATGTCGTCGAGCGACGGCTCGCCGCTTTCGATTTGCACCGCTTCCGCCATCCGGTGCAGGAACAGCAATGCGCCCATCACGACGCCGACGGTGATGCCGGTGATCAGATCGACGAAGATGGTCAGCAGAAAGGTTGCCATCAAGACTGCGGCGTCGGCGCGCGAGGAGCGCAGCAGGGCCCAGAATTCCTCCTTCTCGGCCATCGTCCAGGCCACCACCAGCAGCACGGCGCTGAGCGCGGCGAGCGGGATATAGCCGACCAGCGGCGCGGCGATGGCCAGGAACAGCAGCAGATAGACGCTGTGCAGCATGCCGGCCACCGGTCCGCGCGCGCCAGCACGGACATTAGTGGCGGTGCGTGCGATGGTGCCGGTGACGGTGATGCCGCCGAAGATCACCGAGGCGATGTTGGCGGCGCCTTGCGCGCCGAGTTCGCAGTTCGAACGGTGCCGCCGACCGGTCATGCCGTCGGCCACCACGGCGGACAGCAGCGACTCGATGGCGCCCAGCAGCGCGAGCGCGAAGGCGTCCGGCAGCACGGCTTGAAATTTCGCGAAGCTGAAGGTCGGCAGCGACGGCGACGGCAGCGAGCGCGGCATCTCGCCGAACTGCGACGTCACGGTGGCGACGTCGAGCTGCAGCGTCAGGGCCACCACCGACGCGGCGGCCACCGCGATCAGGAAGGCCGGCCAGGTCGGCCGCAGGCGGCGCACCAGCAGCATCAGCACGATCGACAGCACCGTGATGCTGACGGTCGGCCAGCTGATGGTCGGCAAGGCGTCGCGCAGCGCAAAGAACTTCGGCACCAGCTCCACCGGCTCGTTCTCGATTCGGAGGCCGAGCGCGTCCTTGATCTGGCTGGCGGCAATGATGACGGCGATGCCCGCGGTGAAGCCGACCGTCACCGGGTAGGGAATATATTTAACGTAGGTCCCGGCGCGCAGCAGCGCGACCACGATCAGAATGACGCCGGCCATGAGCGTGGCCAGCGCCAGACCGTCATAGCCGTGGCGCGCGACGATCACGGCGACCAGGCCGATAAAGGCGCCGGCCGGGCCGCCGATCTGAAATCGGCTGCCGCCGAGCAGCGAAACGATGAAGCCGCCGGCAATCGCGGTGTAAATGCCGCGTTCGGGCGAGACGCCGGAAGCGATGGCAATGGCCATCGACAGCGGCAGCGCCACCACGGCCACGGTCAGCCCGGCCACCGCATCGGTGCCGAGATCCTTCCAGCCGTAACCTTCGCGGAACACCGTGATCAGCTTCGGCGTGAATAGCTCGGCGAAGCTCGGCTCGGCGTGCGGCGGACGGTGGGGCATCAGGCAGGACTTTCAGCGCGGAGCGTCATCGTCCCTCTTTGGGTGCGGCGAGGCAACTCAGTAATTGCCCTCAGGCGGTGGTTTCGGGCCCCGGCTCGCCGGCTGCAGCAGCACGCAGGCGGCGGCAAAGAAAATCAGCACGAAGCCGATGATGTCGGGCACGGTCGGGCGCTCGTTCAGGAACAGGGTCGAGGCGGTGACGCCGACCACGGGCACCAGCAGCGCGCCGATGGTCGCGGTGACGGTCGGCAGCCGGCCGACGATCGCCCACCACAGGAAATGGGCAAGGCCGACGCCGAGCAGGCCGACATAGAGCACGGCGAGCAGCGTCGCGCCGCTGGCCGGCCAGATCCGCGGATAGCCTTCGACGATGACGGTGCCTGCGGCGATGAACAGGAAGCCGAACAGCAGCTGCCAGGCGGCATTGGACAGCGGCGCAATCGTCGTCTTCACCCACTTCAGATAGACGGTCGCGAAGGCCCAGCTCAGCGCGCAGGCCAGCGAATACAGTACGAAAGGCGGAAATCCGTCGGCAAACAGCGGCCAGGCCAGCACCACGATGCCGGTCACGCACAGGCCGAAGGCGAACAGGCCGATGCGGTTCATCCGCTCGCCCAGCATCACGCGGCTCAGCAGCGTCGCCCAGATCGGCATCGAATAGGTGATGATGACGGCGCGGGAGGTGGCGCCATTGAGCTGGGCGAAGGCCGACAGGATCTGGAAGGCCGCGACATTGAAGAATCCCGCCACCATGACGTGTACGGCCTCGCCGCGGGGGATGCGCAGGTCGTAGCCGCCCAGCCTGGCCGCCGCGAACAAAGTCGCCGCGCCGATGGCGGATCCGGCGAAGCGCAGACTCCACGGCGATATTTCCTGAAGCGCCACCGCTGCGGCGATCCAGTTGAATCCCCAGGCAAAGGCCAGCAGCACGACCAGAAACCTGGCCGTCCCGGCGCCTTCCGCCCTGGCGGTCGCATGCGGCATTCTGTCGTGGTCCCCGGCAGTCCGACCCCGTCCCGGTGCGGCTCGCCGCACGGTTCCAAAGGTCGCGCAACCTAATGCGGCAGCGGCGCGCTGGCGAGGCATGGCTGCGATGCGATTTGGCCGCTGCGGACTGGCGCCAACCCACCGTTTTATCTAGGGTTGCCTTGTTGCACCGCCGTTGCCGCTGTGTTAGCTAGCGCCTCGATTTCAGGGTGTTCCCGCGGGCTCCCGCGACGTCCTCAGAGATCGGAATTCCCTCTTGGATTCCAATATGTTACGCCGCCTGACTGCGACGGCGTCCGGCCTGTGAATTGAAGTAACCGAAAAGAGCGTCAGGTGGCTGGCAAAGACCCCATTGTTTCCGGCATGGCCGGCCGATACGGCAACGCCCTGTTCGAGCTCGCGCTCGACAACAAGGCCACCGATGCGGTCAAGACCGACCTCGACCGATTCGACGCCTTGATCGCGGACAATCCCGATCTCAACCGCATGGTGCGCAGCCCGGTGTTCGGCGCCGACGAGCAGCTCAGGGCGCTCGGCGCCATCCTCGAGAAGGCCGGCATCTCCGGCCTCGCCGCCAATTTCCTGCGCGTCATCACTGCCAACCGCCGCCTGTTCGCGGTGCGCGAAATGATCCGCGCCTACCGCACGCTGGTGGCGCGGCACAAAGGCGAAGTGGTCGCCGAGGTGACCGTCGCCGAACCGCTCAACGACACGAATGCTGACGCGCTCAAGGGCGCGCTCAAATCGGTTACCGGCGGCAAAGACATTGACATGAACGTCAAGGTCGACCCCGCCATCATCGGCGGCCTGATCGTCAAGGTCGGCAGCCGCATGGTTGATAGTTCGCTCCGCACCAAGCTCAATGCGATCAAGTTCGCGATGAAAGAGGCACGCTGATGGATATCCGCGCCGCAGAAATTTCCGCCATTCTGAAAGAGCAGATCAAGAACTTCGGCCAGGAAGCCGAAGTCTCCGAAGTCGGCCAGGTGCTGTCCGTCGGCGACGGCATCGCCCGCGTCTACGGCCTCGACAACGTCCAGGCGGGCGAAATGGTCGAGTTCGAGAACGGCGTGCGCGGCATGGCGCTGAACCTCGAAACCGACAACGTCGGTATCGTTATTTTCGGCGCCGACCGTGAGATCATGGAAGGCCAGACCGTCAAGCGCACCGGCGACATCGTCGACGTGCCGGTCGGCAAGGGCCTGCTCGGCCGCGTCGTCGACGCCCTCGGCAATCCGATCGACGGCAAGGGCCCGATCGTCTCGACCGAGCGCAAGCGCGTCGACGTCAAGGCGCCCGGCATCATCCCGCGCAAGTCGGTCAGCGAGCCGATGGCGACCGGCCTCAAGGCGATCGACGCCCTGATCCCGATCGGCCGCGGCCAGCGCGAACTGATCATCGGCGACCGCCAGACCGGCAAGACCGCGATCGCCCTCGACACCATCCTGAACCAGAAGCCGCTGAACGCGCAGCCCGACGAGAAGCTCAAGCTGTACTGCGTCTACGTCGCGGTCGGCCAGAAGCGCTCCACCGTCGCCCAGTTCGTCAAGGTGTTGGAAGAGCAGGGCGCGCTTGAATACTCGATCGTGATCGCCGCCACCGCGTCCGATCCGGCGCCGATGCAGTTCCTGGCGCCGTTCTCCGGCTGCACCATGGGCGAATACTTCCGCGACAATGGCATGCACGCCGTCATCATCTACGACGATCTGTCGAAGCAGGCGGTCGCCTATCGCCAGATGTCGCTGCTGCTGCGCCGTCCGCCGGGCCGCGAAGCCTATCCGGGCGACGTGTTCTATCTGCACTCGCGCCTGCTCGAGCGCGCCGCCAAGATGAACGACGAAATGGGCAGCGGCTCGCTGACCGCGCTGCCGGTCATCGAGACGCAGGCCAACGACGTGTCGGCCTATATCCCGACCAACGTGATTTCGATCACCGACGGCCAGATCTTCCTCGAGACCGATCTGTTCTACCAGGGCATTCGCCCGGCGGTGAACGTCGGTCTGTCGGTGTCGCGCGTCGGCTCGGCCGCGCAGACCAAGGCGATGAAGAAGGTCGCCGGCAAGATCAAGGGCGAACTGGCGCAGTACCGCGAAATGGCGGCCTTCGCGCAGTTCGGTTCCGATCTCGACGCCACCACCCAGCGCATGCTGGCGCGCGGCGCGCGCCTGACCGAACTTCTGAAGCAGGCGCAGTTCTCGCCGCTGAAGATGGAAGAGCAGGTCGCGGTGATCTACGCCGGCGTCAACGGCTACCTCGACAAGTTCGACGTCTCGCGTGTCCGCGCCTTCGAGAACGGCCTGCTGTCGCTACTGCGCGGCAAGCATCTCGATCTGCTCGACTCGATCCGCAAGAGCGGCGACTTGTCGAAGGACGACGAGGCCAAGCTCAAGGACGTGGTCGACGGCTACGCGAAGAGCTTTACTTAACTTCTTTCTTCACCTCCCCCCTTGAGGGGGAGGTCGACCGGCCGCAAGGCCGGGCGGGAGGGGGGTAAGTCGCAAGCTTAAGAATTTGCCGCTTACCCCCCTCCCTAACCCTCCCCCTCAAGGGGGGAGGGAACAGGGCGCGGGACGAGGATAGACAGAGCGATATATGGCCAGCCTCAAGGACATGCGCGTTCGCATCGCCTCTACCAAGGCGACGCAGAAGATCACCAAGGCCATGCAGATGGTCGCGGCCTCGAAGCTGCGCCGCGCCGAAGCGGCGGCGCAGGCGGCGCGGCCGTTCGCCGAACGCATGGACCGCGTGCTCGGCAATATCGCCGCGGCGGTGGCCGGCAGCGATTCGGCGCCGCGTCTGCTCGCCGGCACCGGCGGCGACCAGGTGCATCTGCTGGTGGTCTGCACCGCCGAGCGCGGCCTGTGCGGCGCCTTCAATTCCTCGATCGTGCGAAAGGCGCGCGAGCATGCCAATGCGCTGCTCGGCCAAGGCAAGGAAATCAAGATTCTCTGCGTCGGCCGCAAGGGCGCCGACCAGTTGCGCCGGCAATACGCCCGCTACATCATCGAAGTGGTGGAGATGCGCGGCGTCAAGCAGATGGGCTTCGCGCAGGCGCAAATGGTGGCCGAAAAGATCGTCGCCCGGTTCGAGAACAACGAATTCGACATCTGCACGCTGTTCTTCTCGCGCTTCAAGTCGGTGATCGCGCAGATCCCGACGGCGCTGCAGGTGATCCCGCCGGTGTTCGAGCCGGTCGTGGAAGCGGCGCCGGTGTCGACCGCGGCCTCGGCCGTTTACGAATACGAGCCCGAGGAAGAGGAAATCCTCACCGATCTTCTGCCGCGCAACCTGGCGATCCAGGTGTTCCGCGCGCTGCTGGAGAACGCGGCATCCGAACAGGGCGCCCGCATGAGCGCCATGGACAACGCCACCCGCAACGCCGGTGAAATGATCCGCAAGCAGACGCTTACCTATAACCGCACGCGCCAGGCGATGATCACCAAGGAACTGATCGAGATCATCTCCGGCGCCGAAGCGCTTTAATTTCAGAGTAACGAGGACGACATGGCCACACCGCAGAACGCAACCGGCAAGATCACCCAGGTCATCGGCGCCGTCGTCGACGTGCAGTTCGAAGGCGACCTGCCGGCGATCCTGAACGCGCTGGAGACCAAGAACGGCGACAACCGGCTGGTGCTCGAAGTCGCGCAGCATCTCGGCGAGTCGACGGTGCGCACCATCTCGATGGACATCACCGAGGGTCTGGTGCGCGGCCAGGCCGTCACCGACACCGGCAAGCCGATCGCGGTGCCGGTCGGTCCGGGCCTCCTGGGCCGCATCATCAACGTCATCGGCGAGCCGATCGACGAAGCCGGCCCGGTCCAGTCCGACGAGCGCCGCCCGATTCACGCCGAGGCGCCGAGCTACACCGACCAGTCGACCGAAGCGAACATTCTGGTCACCGGCATCAAGGTCGTTGACCTGCTGGCGCCTTACGCCAAGGGCGGCAAGATCGGCCTGTTCGGCGGCGCCGGCGTCGGCAAGACCGTGCTGATTCAGGAACTGATCAACAACGTCGCGAAGGCGCATGGCGGCAACTCGGTGTTCGCCGGCGTCGGCGAGCGAACCCGCGAAGGCAACGACCTCTATCACGAGTTCATCGAGTCCAAGGTCAATGCCGACCCGCACAATCCCGATCCGAGCGTCAAATCGAAATGCGCGCTGGTGTTCGGCCAGATGAACGAGCCGCCCGGCGCCCGCATGCGCGTCGCGTTGTCGGGTCTCACCGTGGCCGAGCATTTCCGCGACCAGGGCCAGGACGTGCTGTTCTTCATCGACAACATCTTCCGCTTCACCCAGGCAGGCTCCGAAGTGTCGGCGCTGCTCGGCCGTATTCCGTCGGCGGTGGGCTATCAGCCGACGCTGGCCACCGACATGGGCGCGCTGCAGGAGCGCATCACCACCACGCACAAGGGTTCCATCACCTCGGTGCAGGCGATCTACGTGCCGGCCGACGACTTGACCGACCCCGCGCCCGCCACCTCGTTCGCGCATCTCGACGCCACCTCGGTGCTGAACCGCGCGATCTCGGAAAAGGGCATCTATCCCGCGGTGGATCCGCTCGACTCGACCT
>JAUXXH010000051.1 GCA_030684935.1 Pseudolabrys sp.
ACAATGAGGAACGCCCCCATGGGGCGATCGGCAACAAGCCGCCGATTACGTTGCTGAATCACGATGGCGCAGCCAGCCCGCCATGGTGAAAGAGCCGAAAAACTCTACCCGCCGGCGATCCAAAGTTCGGACCCAGAGCAAACGAATATCGTACAGCAAATTCTTCTGATCTAAATTCCATACTCTCCGTGAAACACTCACGAGCGCACGATCAATCTCACGCAATGCAGGCCACTTCGGCAATTGAACCGCAATCTCTTCAGGCACTGCGCGACTAAGAACCTGTCGAGTGTACTGGCCTGTCAAACCCTTGTTATATCGCTCGATTCCAACTGTTTGCTCTATGATTACGGCAAACGCCGGGTCCGCTGAGCTATCACGCAGCATGTGAACTGAGCTTTCGGCCGGGCCCGCCCGCAATAATAGTTTCCTGATTAAGCTGTCAGTCGCTAAACGTTCGCTCGCCTGACTTTCGCGTTCGAAGAAGTTGAGCACGAATTTTCCACCGGCTACGCAAATTCCGGCCGCAAAGGCCCATTCCCAATTCCCGTAGCCTTGAAAAAGAAAAATGGCCTGCTGTGTCGCCAGAACACATACAGCAGCCCAGAATAACCAGTATCCTGAAATCAAAACTCTTTCGTTCCAATTCAATTGGTTTACCTTTTTTCCTAAATTCAATTCATCTGGAAAGGCTTAGTATTCCCCTGCGTCGCAGAGTCGCTAACTGGAACGAACTTCGTGAAGCAGCGCCACGTCTCCGCTTGGGATTCAGATACAATGTTCACCGTGGCAACCTTTCTCGACGTAGGTTTGAGGGAAACCAGAGAAAGGAAGTCGATGTTTCGAAAGTATCGTATTCAGCCCATCATGCATACTCACTCCAGCCATGCCTTACTTGAGATCCACGACGCAGTCTCGGAGTCAGAAGAAGCCGCGGCGAGGACACTCGGCGACCCTCATGGACGACCCGACTTGTGGGCGATGGTTTGGAGCGTGGACCTAGGAAGGGCTTGGCTGTTTGATGGTATGGGCCGAGTTACAGTGGTCCAGGACATTCGGCCGCGATGGGGACGTCTCTCGTCCTCATAACTAAGGGAACATGATCCTTGTGGACGCCCTCGGCAGATCCCACGCGGCCAATACCCATCGGCCCGCCTCCTATGGTAGCCCCTAGACCATGACCAGCCATCCGCGCCGCATCACCCGGGCTCTGCTCTCGGTTTCCGACAAGACCGGCTTGATCGAATTCGCCACCGCGCTGAGCGGGTTTGGTGTCGATCTCGTCTCCACCGGCGGCACCGCCAAGGCGCTGAAAGAAGCCGGTCTCGCCGTCACCGACGTCGCCGACCTCACCGGCTTTCCCGAGATGATGGACGGCCGCGTCAAGACGCTGCATCCGAGCGTTCATGGCGGCCTGCTGGCGATCCGCGCCGACAAGGATCACGCCGCTGCGATGCAGAAGCACGGCATCAAGCCGATCGACCTGCTGGTGGTGAACCTCTATCCTTTCGAGGAGACGGTCGCCAAGGGCGCCGGTTACGACGACTGCATCGAGAACATCGACATCGGCGGCCCGGCCATGATCCGCGCCGCCGCCAAGAACCATCACGACGTCGCCGTGGTGGTCGAGCCGTCCGACTATGCCCGCCTGCTGGCCGAGATGGCGGCGCGCAGCGGTATGACCTCGCTCGAACTGCGCCAGCGGCTGGCCGCCAAGGCCTATGCCCGCACCGCCGCCTATGACGCGGCGATCTCGAACTGGTTTGCCGCGACGCTGACGGACGACGCGCCGGACTATCGCGCCTTCGGCGGCAGACTGATCCAGGCCCTGCGTTATGGCGAGAACCCGCACCAGAACGCGGCCTTCTACCGTGCGCCCGGGGAACGCTATGGCGTTGCCTCGGCGCGTCAGGTGCAAGGCAAGGAGTTGTCCTACAACAATATCAACGACACCGACGCGGCCTATGAATGCGTCGCCGAATTCGATCCCGGCCGCACCGCGGCTTGCGTCATCGTCAAGCACGCCAATCCGTGCGGCGTCGCGGAAGCGGGCACTCTCGTCGACGCCTACAAGCAGGCGCTGGCGTGCGACTCGACGTCGGCGTTCGGCGGCATCGTCGCCTTCAACCGCACGCTCGATGCCGAGGCGGCGCGCGCCGTCACTGAGATTTTCACCGAAGTGATCATCGCGCCCGATGCCACCGACGAGGCGATCAAGATCGTCGCCGCCAAGAAAAACCTGCGGCTGCTGCTGGCCGGCGGCCTGCCCGACCCGCGCGCGGCCGGCCTGACGGTCAAGTCGGTGGCCGGCGGCCTGCTGGTGCAGTCGCGCGACAATGCGGTGGCCGACGACATGACGCTCAAGGTCGTCACCAGGCGCGCGCCGACCGAGGCTGAACTCAACGATCTGCGCTTCGCCTTCCGCGTCGCCAAGCACGTCAAGTCAAACACCATCGTCTATGCCAAGAACTGCGCCACCGTCGGCATCGGCGCCGGGCAGATGAGCCGCATTGATTCGGCGCGCATCGCCGCCCGCAAGGCCGAGGACGCGGCGAAGGCGATGAATCTCGATCAGCCGATGACCAGGGGTTCGGTGGTCGCGTCGGACGCGTTCTTTCCGTTCGCCGACGGGCTCCTGGTGGCGATCGAGGCCGGCGCCACCGCGGTGATCCAGCCCGGCGGCTCGATGCGTGACGACGAGGTGATCAAGGCCGCCGACGACCACGGCATCGCCATGGTGTTCACCGGGACAAGGCATTTCCGGCATTAGTTGCTGCTTATCCCTCCCCTGAAAGGGGAGGGTCCGGCGCGGAGCGCCGGGGGTGGGGTCATCGTCAAAGACACCCCCACCCGACGGCTCGCTCCGCTCGCCGCCACCCTCCCCCGCAAGCGGGGGAGGGATAAGAAGAATCACTCCCTCGCCAAATCCCCCAGCAAACTCGCCGCCACCGACAGCTTCGACACCGTCAGACCCGAGCCGGCGATGTCGTGGATCGAGGCGCGGATGCGCTCGACCTCGGCCTGCCGCGGCTTGACCCAGGCCTCGACCGCCCCGGCGCCGGCCGCGCCGTTGCCGACCATGGCCGCGGTGATGCGCCGCTCGGCATCGCCAATCGAATCCAGCGCGCGGTCGAGCGCCAGCCGGTCGAAGTAATCCGACACGGCAATGCCCGGCACCGCGGCGGCGACGCGGTCGAGCTGGAAATAGGCTTCATTGGCGAAATAGGTCGCCGCCACCTCCGCCACCGGCTTCTTGGCGCGGTCCGCCACCCACACGATATCGGTCGCGGCCGCGAGCGGCGGCAGGCTGGCGATGCGCCGCGCCAGATCGTCCGGCACGCCGGCCTTGGTCAGTTCCGCCACCCGCGCAGCGCGCGCCTCCTGCGCCTGCTTCGACAGCGCGGTGTCGAGCGCCGCTTCGACTTCGGCGATGCCGTCGCGGTAATGCGCCACGATGGTTTCAAGCCCCAGTGTCAGATCGACATTGCGCAGGAACCAGACCAGGCGGTCGAGCAGCAGGTCGCGCACCGCGGCGTAGAGGTCGAGCTGGGTTTTACCCGACACCTTGTTGTCGAGGCCGTCGATGGCGGTGTTGAGCGCCACCATGTCGTAGCTCTGGCGCACCGCGGCGAAGGCCGCTGCGATCGACGCCGAAGTGGCGCCGGTCTGGTCGCCGATCCGCACGATCAGCGTGGCGCCGCCCCGGT
This sequence comes from Pseudolabrys sp., assembly GCA_030684935.1. Lineage (GTDB taxonomy): Bacteria > Pseudomonadota > Alphaproteobacteria > Rhizobiales > Xanthobacteraceae > Pseudolabrys. The sequence continues at coordinate 3,708 of JAUXXH010000051.1, forward strand.
TGATCATCGAGTTGGTCAGCTGCGTGGCAATGATCTCGCGGCGCAGCCGGTGTCCGTCGAGCGCGTCCTGATAACGCTCCGATATCTCCTTCGGGAAATAGCGGTTCAGTTCGCGGCCGAGATAGGGATCGTCCGGCACATCCGAGTCGAGCAGTTCGCTGTAGAGCGTCAGCTTGGCGTAGGCCAGCAGCACCGCCAGCTCCGGCCGCGTCAGCGGTTCGTTGCGCTGGCGCCGGTCGGCCAGCATCACTTCGTCCGGCAGATATTCGACCGCACGGTCGAGCAGGCCGCGCTTTTCCAGAATCTGCATCAGCCGCTGCTGGAACCCGAGGTCCTCCAGGCCGCGCCGCTGCGCCAGCGAGAGCGCCAGCGACTGCTGGTAGTTGTTGCGCAGCACCAGCCGCGCCACTTCGCCGGTCATGTCGGCCAGCAGCGTATTGCGGTCGTCGAGGCTCAGCGCGCCGGACTGCAGCAGCGGGCTCAGCGCCACCTTGATGTTGACCTCGACGTCGGAGGTGTTGACGCCCGCCGAATTGTCGATGGCGTCGGTGTTCAGCCGGACCCCGGACAGCGCCGCCTCGATGCGGCCGCGTTGGGTCATGCCGAGATTGGCGCCTTCGCCGATCACCTTGCAATTGAGTTGCGCGCCGGTGATGCGGATGGGGTCGTTGGCGCGGTCGCCGGCCATCTCGTCGGTCTCGGTGGCAGCGCGGACATAGGTGCCGATGCCGCCGAAGAACAGCAGATCGACCTTGGCGGTCAGGATCGCCTTCATCAGCGCCTGCGGCGTCAAGCTGTCGCCGACGCCGAACAGCTTCTGCGCTTGCGGCGACAGCCGGATTTCCTTCGAGCTGCGCGGATAGACGCCGCCGCCTTGCGAGATCAGATCCTTGTTGTAGTCCTGCCAGCTCGAGCGCGGCAGCGCGAACAGCCGCTGCCGCTCGGCAAAGCTCGACTTCGGATCGGGCTCCGGATCGATGAAGATGTCGCGGTGGTCGAAGGCCGCCACCAGCTTGATGGTATCCTCGCGCAACATGCCGTTGCCGAACACGTCGCCCGACATGTCACCGACGCCGACGACCGTGAACGGCGTCTCCTGGATGTTGACGTCCAATTCGCGGAAATGCCGCTTCACCGATTCCCAGGCGCCGCGCGCGGTGATGCCCATCACCTTGTGGTCGTAGCCGGCCGAACCGCCGGAGGCGAAAGCATCGCCCAGCCAGAAGCCGTGCTCAGCGGAAATGCCGTTGGCGATGTCGGAGAAGGTGGCGGTGCCCTTGTCGGCCGCGACCACCAGATAGGGATCGTCGCCCTCGTGCCGCACCACCGCATCGGGCGGCACGATCGCGCCGTCGGGGGCGATGTTGTCGGTAATGTCGAGCAGCGTCGAGATGAACAATTTGTAGGTGGCGATGCCTTCGGCCTGCACCTCGTCGCGCGAGGCGCCCTTGGGCATCAGCTTGGGCACAAAGCCGCCTTTGGCGCCGACCGGCACGATGACGGCGTTCTTGACCTGCTGCGCCTTCACCAGGCCGAGAATCTCGGTGCGGAAATCCTGCGGCCGGTCGGACCAGCGAATGCCGCCGCGCGCCACCTTGCCGAAGCGCATGTGCACGCCTTCGACTCGCGGCGAATAGACGAAAATCTCGTACAGCGGCCGCGGCAGCGGCACGTCGCTGAGCTTGCCGCTGGCAAACTTGATGGCGATCAGCGGTTTGACGTGGCCGCCTTTGTCGGTCTGGAAGAAGTTGGTGCGGATCGCCGACTGCACGGCATTGACGAAGTGACGAAGGATGCGGTCTTCGTCGAGACTGGCGACCTCTTCCAGCGCCGCGTCGACGCGCGCGGCGATGTCCTTCTGCCGGGCGTCACGGTCGGCGGCGGCTTCGGGCCGCGGATCGAAGCGGGCGTGAAACAGCTCGACCACGTCGGCGGCGATACCGGAATGCTTGACCAGCGTCGCCCACATGTAGTCCTGCGAATAGGGCACGCGGATCTGGCGCAGGAACCGCGACAGCGTGCGGATCAATGCCACATCGCGCCACGCCAGACCGCCGGCCAGCGTCAATGCGTTGTAGCCGTCGCTTTCGGCCTGGCCGCGCATCACCATCAGGAAAGCCGCTTCCAGCCGCGCCTGGCTTTCGTCGAGATCGATGGCGCCGCCGTCGCTGCGCTCCAACAGCATGTCGTGGAACCAGGTCGTCTGTCCGTCACCGGAAGGATCGATCTGGTAGCTGCGCTCCTCGACGACACGGAAACCCATGTTTTCCAGTACAGGAACGCGCTCCGACAACGGCAACGGCCGTCCCAGGCTCCACACTTTCAAGCCGACCGCCCGCTGCTCTTCCTCACTCCGGTGATAGAAGTCGACGCCCAGCGGACGCTGTTCGCTCAGGCCTTCGATGATGCGAATGTCGCCGGCGGCGACGGCGGGCGAATAGGTATCGTGGAAGCCGACCGAAAACGCATTTCGGTAGCGGGCGAGCAGTTCCTGCGTTTTGTCCGGCGCATTGTTCAAGGCGAGCGCATCGCCCAGCCCGTCGGTCCAGCTGCGCACGATGGCAGCGATCTCGGTCTCAAGCGTGGCGCGTTCGACCTCGGGGGTCAAACCGTCGGAGCGGCCGATGATGAAGTGCACCCGCACCAGCGGGCCTTCCGGGAAGAACGGATAATAGGCCGACACCCGGCCCTTGAAGGCGCCGGCGAGATATTCGCCGATCCTGACACGGATGGCGCTGTCGTAGCGCTCGCGCGGCACGAACACCAGAACCGACACGAAACGGTCAAACCGGTCGCGCCGCGCCAGCACGCGCACGCGTGGCCGTTCGTCGAGTTGCAGGATCGCCAACGCGAAATCGTAGAGCGTGTCCTCATCGATCTGGAACAGTTCGTCGCGCGGATACTGCTCCAGCACATTGGCCAGCGACTTGCCGGAATGGCTGCCGGCATTGAACCCGGCACGCTGCTCGATGGCGGCGATCTTGCGCCGCAGATAGGGAATGCCGTGGGCATTGCGGGTATAGGCGGTCGAGGTGAACAGACCGACGATGCGGAATTCGCCAACCAGGTTGCCGGCGGCGTCGAAACGCTTGACGCCGACATAATCGAGATGCACGCGGCGGTGCACCCGCGCATAGACGTTGCCCTTGGACACGATCAGCAGCCGCGGTTCGTTCAGGAACGCCATGATCTCTGGCGTAAACTCCAGCAGATCGTCGCCGCGCCTGAGCACGCGCATGTCATGCGAGCGCATGATGCCGAAGCCGCTGTGGAAGTCGGGCGTCAGGCCGTGGCCGTCGACGGTGTAGTCGCGCAGGCCGAGGAACGTGAAGTTGTCCGCCAGCAGCCATTGCAGGAACTGGATCACCTCGGCGATTTCTTCCACCGGCAGCGGCGGCGGGTTGGTTTGCAGCTCGGCAACCACCGCGCCGACGCGCTCCAGCATCGGCCGCCAGTCGGCCACCGCGATCCGGACCTCGCCCAGCACCGTCTCAAGGCTGCGGACGATCGCGACCCGCGTCGCCTCGTCGTCAATCGGCGCGATATGGATGTGGATGTAGCTTTCGCGAGCGCCGGAGGCATCGGGGACGCCGACTGCCAGCAACGGACCTCCATCGCGGCGGACGCCGAACACGGGATGCGCCACCAGCCGCACGTCAAGCCTGCGTTCGGCCAGTTCACTCATCACCGAGTCGACCAGGAACGGCATGTCGTCGTTGACGATCTCGATCACCGAGACCTTGCCCTCGCCGGCGCCGCCGAGCGCGACGGTGTCGCAGCGCAGCTTTGCTGCATTCGGCTGCCGGTCTTTCAGAAAATCGTAGGCGCGCTCGGCCAGCACGGCGAGATCGGCGGCGCTGTAGCGCACCACGTCTTCCGGCACGGTGTGACCGAACAGCTGCGCGACGAAGCCGCGCGGCATCTCGGGCCGGCGGCTGGCGAGGTCGGCGCCGGCATCCTCGATGACCGCATGGCGGGCGGAAGTGTCGTCGCGGACGGTGCGTTCGAGCATCAAGAACCTCGCGCAGTGAGAGAATCGGTCGAGGCGGAAGGGGAGTTTTCACTTTCCGCCGCCGTCCGTCGAGATCAAGGCAGCATTTATTGACGTTGCCGTGACGGGGCTCGGGCGGTCCCGCCTGTGCAGACCCTAACCGGCTGAGGGAAAAGGCGAAAGCAGGGCCCCAGTGGATATCGCCGCGAACCCTGCTGTTGTACACTGGCGGCGCGGGGCAAGAACAACACAGGGGCGGGGAATGGCCAGGGCGAACAAGTCGAACAAGCCGGCCAAGACGGCTGCGAAGGCGACGGCTGCGCGGAAAGCCGATAATTTGGCGAGGCATGCGCCGCCGAAATCGTCCCCGTCAGGCCCGGACGATACGCCGGTGATCGCGCTCAGCCTGCCGGCGGCGAAACTGTCGCCGGCCATGACTGCCTATTTCAAGAAATGCCAGGACAAGCTCGGCTTCGTGCCGAATGTTCTCGTCGCTTATGCTTTCGACAATACGAAACTTGAAACCTTCGTCGCCCTGTACAACGATCTCATGCTGGGCGAGAGCGGGCTGAGCAAACTCGAGCGCGAAATGATCGCGGTCGCGGTGTCGTCGCAGAACCGCTGTTACTACTGCCTGACCGCGCACGGCGCGGCGGTGCGTCAATATGCCGGCAACCCGGTGCTCGGCGAGCAGATGGTGATGAATTACCGCGTGGCGCGCATTTCCAGACGCCAGCGGGCGATGCTCGATTTTGCGGTCAAGCTGACCGCGTCGCCCGGGAGCGTAGAAGAAGCCGACCGCGAACGGCTGCGCCGCGCCGGGTTTTCCGACCGCGACATCTGGGACATTGCCGCCGTCGCCGGATTCTTCAACATGTCGAACCGCATTGCCAGCGCCACCGACATGCGGCCCAATACAGTGTATCACGGCCAGGCGCGTTAACCGTTGCCGTCGCAGGCGGGGACGACAGCAGGAGTTCTTCCGGCATGACTGTCATCGCCCGATTCGCGTCGATCACCCTCGCCGCTCTGTTCAGTACCGGCGCGCTGGCGCAGTCACAACCGCAGCTCGACTCGGCGCTCGCCGCAATTCCGCCGGCGCAGTCGGTTCATGCGCGCGGCGCCATGGTGGTGGCGCAGGAGAGCGCCGCCGCCCGTATCGGCGTCAGCATTCTCGACCGCGGCGGCAATGCGGTGGACGCCGCGGTCGCGGTCGGCTTCGCGCTGGCGGTGACCTATCCGCGCGCCGGCAATCTCGGCGGCGGCGGATTCATGGTGATCCATCTCGCCAAGGGCAATCGGAACATCGCCATCGACTACCGCGAGACCGCACCGAAGGCCGCGACCCCTACGATGTTCCTTGATGACAAAGGCGACCCCGATCCGGCGAAGTCGCGCGACAGCGCGCTGTCGGTCGGCGTGCCCGGCACGGTGGCTGGGCTGGCGCTGGCGCACCAGAAGTACGGTTCAGGCCAACTGACGCTGGCCGAACTGATCGCGCCGGCGATCAACCTCGCCCGCATGGGCTTCATCATCCGCGACGACCTGGCCGATTCGCTGCCGCGCGCCCGCGACCGGCTGGTGCGCTGGCCGTCGTCACGCGTGTTCATGAGGACCAGTACCGAAACCTTCGCCAATGGCGACCGCCTGATCCAGCCCGATCTCGCCGACACGTTGCGCGCCATTGCCGCCAGCGGCCCCGACGCGTTCTATCAGGGCAGCATCGCCACAAGGATCGCCAACGCCGTCAAGCGCGCTGGCGGCATCATGACGGTCGACGATCTCAAATCCTACCGCGCCATCGAGCGCCCGGTCGTGCGCGGGACCTATCGCGGCCACGACATCATCTCGATGCCGCCGCCCTCCTCCGGCGGCGTGCATCTGATCCAGATGCTCAACATTCTCGAAGGCGACGACCTCGCCAGTCTCGGCCGCGGCGCGCCGTCGCTACATTTGCTGATCGAGGCAATGAAGCGCGCCTATGCCGACCGCGCCTTGTTCATGGGCGATCCCGACGCAGTGAAAATGCCGCTCGCGGGGCTGATGTCGAAGCCCTATGCCGAGGCCCTGCGCAAAAGCATCGGCGAGCGCGCCACGCCGGCCGCCGAATTGCGCGCCGGCAAACCGGCCGATTTCGAAGGCCGCAACACCACGCATTTCTCGGTCATCGACCGCGCCGGCAACGCGGTGTCGAACACCACGACGCTCAACTTCTCCTTCGGCCTCGGCCTCGTCGCCGACGGCACCGGCGTGCTGCTCAACAACGAACTGGATGATTTCACCGCCAAGGAAGGCGCATCGAACGCCTATGGCCTGGTCGGCTTTACCGCCAATCTGCCGGGTCCGGGCAAGCGCCCGCTGTCGTCAATGACGCCGACCATCGTGCTGAAGGATGGCAAGCCGTTCTTGGTCACCGGCTCGCCCGGCGGCAGCCGCATCATCACGACGGTGCTGCAGGTCATCAGCAATGTGATCGACTTCGGCATGCCGGTCGCCGACGCGGTGAGCGCGCCGCGCCTGCATCACCAGTGGCAGCCGGACGAAGTCTTTGTCGAACCCGGCTTCGACCCGGCGGTGCTCGATGCGCTGGCGGCGCTCGGGCACACCATCACACCGACGCGCCCGGCCACCGCGGCGAATTCGATCGAAGTCGTTCCCAAGGCGGAGTTCGCGCCGCAACTGTATGCCGGCGCCGCCGACCGCCGCACGCGCGGGTCGCTGGCCGCGGGGTATTAAGGACGGAGGCGCAATTCAGCGCCCGCCTTGCAGCATCTCATACCGCACCGGATTGTCCGGGCAGACATCAAGGCCGCATTCCAGAAACGTCGCGGCGGCGTTGGCGGCGGTGATGACGATCATCAACCACACGGCGGCGACCGCGAAGGCCGGCGGCCGCTGCGCCGCGATCATGATTTCGAACTGGCGCTCGAACAGCATGACGATGGCGATCAGCGCGATGGCAGCGGCAAAGATGATCGCCGCCCACGAATAATAATGCAGGCCGAAGATGGCGGTGCCGTAGCCGGGGTCGCCCGGCATGATGTGCAGCATCACCTGGCGCAGCGCGATGCCGAAGCCGACCACCGCCGCCAGCAGGCTCATCGCATAGTGCCGGGGCCGCGGGCCGAAGCGGATGTTGAGGATCGGCCCAACCGCCAGCGCCACGAACGCCACGCGTTGCAGCAGGCACAGCGGACACGGCAGTTCGCGGCGCATCACCTGGAAGCCGAAACCCATCAGCAGCACCGCCGCCAGCCCATAAAGCGCCAGCGCGTTAAGCAGGATGGCGGTGCGCGCGGTCATGGTGGCGTCCTAGAACGACAGTTTCAGCGCGTCGGTGGCGTGATGGAAATAATCGGCCACCGTCAGCGCCAGCGCGACGGCGAACAGCGTGGCGGCGAGCAGGCGCGGCCCGAGCCACGCAGCCAGCATGGCCGCCAGAAACAGCGTGAAGAGGATGGCTTGGTCCATGTCGCCCTCCGCCCCGGCCTCAAGGGCGGGAGGCAAGGACATATGCTGTCGAACGACAGAAAAACTGGAGCGGGCGAAGGGATTCGAACCCTCGACCCCGACCTTGGCAAGGTCGTGCTCTACCCCTGAGCTACACCCGCATCCGGTAGTACATTGACCGATCGACACGACCGGCCGCCAAGTCCGCTCCTATGCCAAATGCGCGGGCCCTTTGCAACCACGCAAAGCCGGGGACGTCAGCGGCTCTGAACGGCACGCCGCCGCGGCCGGGGGGCCGGTTCCCGGGCCACATAATAAGGATTCGCGTTGCAAAACCCGCGATTGCCGCCCAGCACATCGATCCGGCAGGCCTCGAAGCTGCGGTAGACGCAGGACTCGACGACGTTATTGTACCCGGTATTGACGTAGGAACACCACGGCGCGGTCGGATAGGCCTGGCTGGACGGGGTTTGGAACAAAAAAGCGGCCGCCACGGCGGCAAAAGCAACGGCATAACGCATGATGGCTTCTCACTCCTGTTGTGGCCTGTTCCGCCTAGCACCTAATCCTTCCGGGTTCGTGTAACAATGGCGGCAACGCCCGGCGACCTGTTCGCGGCGCTCGACGCGCTCGGCATCCCGCACCGCACCGTACAGCATCCACCGCTGTTCACGGTCGAGCAGAGCCGGACACTGCGCGGCCAGATCCCGGGCGGCCACAGCAAGAACCTGTTCCTCCGCGACAAGAAGCAATCGCTGTTTCTGGTGGTGACCCTGGAGGACGCCGACATCGACCTGAAGGGCCTGCACCGGGTGCTCGGCGCCTCAGGCCGGTTTTCGTTCGGCTCGGCCGATCTGCTGCGCGAGGTCTGGGGCGTCATTCCCGGCGCGGTGACGCCGTTCGGTGCCATGAACGATCCCGAGGCGCGCGTCAGCGTCGTGCTCGACGCCGCGCTGATGGCCCACGAGACGGTCAATTTCCATCCGCTGGTCAACACCATGACCACCTCGATCGGCCGCGACGACCTGGTCCGGTTCCTCGAATCGACCGGCCATCCGCCCCGGATCGAGGCCGTCTCCGGTCTGACGGCCGTGCCTGATTGACACGATTGCATTCATGGTGCGGATGCCCATTTAATCGGTCACGGAACCGGGATTGCCCCGCTGAAGGGCCCGAAAACGCGAGGGACTATGCTGCAAAGTGACGGGATGATCGCGGCGGCAGCCGACAGTGCGGTCAAGGACGCGACCACGCAAAGCTTCATGAAAGACGTGATCGAGGAATCCAAGGTCCAGCCCGTGCTGGTGGATTTCTGGGCGCCGTGGTGCGGCCCCTGCAAGCAGCTGACGCCGATCCTGGAAAAGGCGGTGAAGGCGGCCAAGGGCAAGGTCAAGCTGGTCAAGATGGACATCGACAAGCATCCGGAAGTGCCGGGGCAGATGGGTATCCAGTCGATTCCGGCGGTCATCGCCTTCTCCAACGGGCAGCCGGTCGATGGCTTCATGGGCGCCCTGCCCGAGAGCCAGGTGATCGCGTTTCTGGAACGGCTGACCAAGGGCAAGATCGGCGGCGAGGAACAGGATCTCCTGAAGACCGCCGACGACATGCTGGCCGCCGGCAATGCCGCCGAGGCCGCCGCCATTTTCGGTCAGTTGCTGACGGAAGACGGCGGCAATGTCGTCGCGCTGGCCGGGTTGGCGCGGTGCTATATCCAGACCGGCGCGCTCGAGCAGGCCAAGCACACGCTGGCGATGGTGCCCGACGCAAAGAAGTCCGATTCGGCGGTCGCCGCCGCGCGTGCCGCGCTCGACGTCGCCGAGCAGGCCAAGCTGGTCGGCCCGGCCGACGAGCTGGAGCGCAAGGTCGCCGCCGATCCGCTCGATCATCAGGCCCGCTTCGATCTGGCTACCGCGCTCAACGCCGCCGGCAAGCGCGCCGAGGCGGCCGAGCATCTGCTGTCGATCGTCAAGCGCGACCGCAAATGGAACGAGGATGGCGCCCGCAAGCAGCTGGTGCAGTTTTTCGAAGCCTGGGGCCCGACCGATCCCGCGACGCTGGACGGCCGCAAGCGGCTGTCGTCGATATTGTTTTCGTAGCCGGCGAGGCGCGCCGCAGGCGTTCTATCCGTTATCCCGAGGCGGCCGCGCAGCGGCCCTCGTAGGATGAACGGCCCGTTTCGTCGAGGCTGTGGCCGTCGCCCTTCGAGGCTCGCTGCGCTCGCACCTCAGGGTGACGGATCTAGTCACGGAGTCCAACTATGCCGATGAACGCAGAGTATCGCGGACCGATTGATCTGCCCGGCACCATCCCGGTATTTCCGCTGCCCGGCGCACTGCTGTTGCCGCGCGGGCAGATGCCGCTGAATATTTTCGAGCCGCGCTATCTGGCCATGATCGACGACGCTTTCCGCGACGGCCATCGGCTGATCGGCATGATTCAGCCGGACCCCACCCAGGGCGGATCGGACGACAAGCCCGGCCTGTACAAAGTCGGTTGCGCCGGCCGCATCACCCAGCTCGCCGAGAGCGGCGACGGCCGCTATCTGCTCGAACTGACCGGCGTTTCCCGTTTCCGCATCGAGGAAGAACTCGCGGTCCTCACAGCCTACCGGCAATGCCGCGTCACCTTTGCGCCGTTCGCCGACGACTTCGTCGCGCGCAAGGGCGAAAACGACGTCGACCGCAAAGCCGTGCTGCGCGCGCTGACCGCATTCATGACGGCCAATGACCTGAAGGCCGACTGGGAAGGCATCGAGAGCGCGCCGAACGAGGCGCTGGTCAACGCGCTGTCCATGATGTCGCCTTATGGCCCGGCCGAGAAGCAGGCGCTGCTGGAAGCGCCCGACCTGAAGACGCGCGCGGAAATCCTGGTGGCGATCACCGAAATCGAGCTCGCCAAGAATGCTTCCGAGGGCGAGCCGCAGTTGCAGTAATTTGCTGTCGCCGGCCCCGCGGCAGCGGGGTTTTTCCTTGTCCCGGGCATGGTATAACCCCGCGGAATTCGCCCGGGAGACCTCCATGTCCATGACGCCCGCCACCGAACGCCCCGCCAGCGGCGTCGATCCGAAGCTGCTGGAAATTCTGGTCTGCCCGATCACCAAGGGCACGCTGGAGTACGATGCAACCCGGCAGGAGCTGATCTCGCGCAAGGCGAAGCTCGCCTACCCGATCCGCGACGGCATCCCGATCATGCTGCCGGAAGAAGCGCGCAAGCTGGATTAGCCGGCCTTGTGCTGGATGGCCGGGACAAGCCCGGCCATGACAAGGTAAAAGCCAAGCGCAAGGAATGGGGAAGGAAAATATTATGATCAAGATCTGGGGCCGCAACACCTCGTCCAACGTGCAGAAGGCGATGTGGGCGGTGGGGGAGCTTGGGCTCGCCTACGAACGCATCGATATCGGCGGCGCCTTCGGCATGAACAAAGAGCCGAAGTATCTGGCGATGAATCCGAACGGCCTGGTTCCGACGCTTGAAGAAGAAGACGGCTTTCTGCTGTGGGAATCGAATTCCGTGGTGCGCTATCTCGCCGGCAAGCACGACAGGACCGGCGCGCTGGAGCCGAGAGACGCCAGGCAGCGCGGCCTCGCCAACCAGTGGATGGACTGGCAGCTGACCGTGGTTGGCCCGGCGATCTTTCACGCCTTCTGGGGCCTGATCCGCACGCCGGAAGAAAAGCGCGACATGGCCGCGATCAAGACGTCGCAGGAGAGGACCACCGAAGCGATGCAGATGCTCGACAAGCAACTGGGCAAGACCGAATACGTCGCCGGCCCGTCGTTTTCCTACGGCGACATTCCGGTGGGCGTGATGTGCTACCGCTACCGGCAACTGGTGCCGGGCCGGCCGTCAACGCCGCACCTCGATCGCTGGTACGACGCCATATCCAGCCGCAAGGCGTTCAAGGATGAAGTCGGGAGCGTGCCGCTGAGCTGAACGATTGATGCCTACCCGCCGTCATTGCCGGGCAACCGGGTCCGGCCTTTGGCCGGCCCGGCCGTGACACTTGACCCGGCAATCCATGATGGCGATTGGCGGCACAAGGCCTCGCAAGGTTTCGAGGCGAAGCGACTCGTCATAGATACCCGGGTCAAGCCCGGGCATGACATCGAGAGCCATTGGCGGAACCTTACAGCCCCTCGCCCTTCAGCAGCTTCGGCACCTCGCCGGTGAAGCCGGCCGCCTCGCGGATGAACATGCGCTTGAGCGCCGGTACCCGCTCGACCACGCCGAGGCCGACATCCCGCGCCAGCCGCAGCACGTCGGACGAGTTCGAGAACAGCCTGTTCAGGCCGTCGGTGGCAACGCCCATCGCCATGGTGTCGAACCGCCGCCAGCGCTGGTAACGCTCGAGCACGTCAGGCGCGCCAATATCGAGCCCGAGCCGCGCTGCATCGGCAACCGCTTCGGCCAGCGCCGCGACATCGCGCAGGCCCATGTTGAGCCCCTGCCCGGCAATCGGATGTATGATGTGCGCGGCATCGCCGATCAGCGCCAGCCGGTCGCCGATGAATTCGCGCGCCGTGAACAGCCCGAGAGGGAAGGCGCGCCGCGGCCCGATCACCTCGAGGTCGCCGAGATGCAGGCCGAAGCGCTTTTCCAGTTCGACAAGAAACTCGTCGTCGGGAAGCGCGATAACCCGCTCGGCCTCGCGCGCGGCTTCGGTCCAGACGATCGAAACGCGCTTGCCGGTGAGCGGCAGGATTGCGAACGGTCCGGCGGGCAGGAAATGCTCCTCGGCGCGGCCCTTGTGGTCGCGTTCATGCCCGACCGTGGTGACAATGGCCGACTGATTGTAATTCCAGCCATGGGTGGCGATGCCGGCCTGGTCGCGGATGCGCGAGCGCGCGCCGTCGGCGCCGGCCAGCAGACGCGCGGAAATGACGTCGCCATCGGCCAGCGACACGTCGATGCTGGACGCGGACGGCGGATGCGCGAATGACTCGACCGACGACGCCCGCAGTTCGATTCCGAGTTGCTTCGCCTTGGTCACCAGCGCGTCGACCAGATGGCGGTTCTCGATCATGTGCGCGAACGGCTCGCCGGGCTCGACCTCGCCGCCGAAGGTGAGGAAGGTCGGCCGCACCGCGTCATCGAGCTTGGAGTCAGTCACCACCATGTCAAGGATCGGCTGCGCATTGGCGTCGACCGCGTCCCAGACCTCGATCGCCTCGAACAGCCGTCGCGCGGCGGCGGCGATGGCCGAGGCGCGCGGGTCCTTTGACGTCTCGTTGCCGAGCGCGGGATCGATCACCGTGATGGAAAAGGTTTGGCCGAGGCCCTGACGCAGCGCGATGGCCAGCGCCAGACCGGCGAAGCCGGCGCCGCCGATCACCACATCGCGCTGCTGTTTTTGCGTTGCCGCCATGGCATTCCCTAACCCGGTTCTATGGCGCACCGCAAAATGTCGCGGACGCCGGACGCTACCCTAGTCTATTCAAGTACTTGGCCGCCGTCTGTGTAAATTTGGCGCAGGCCCACACACGGAACGCATACTGGTTTAAAGTTTTGCCGTTCGGGGACTCAGAAAAGGTCCGGAACGCCGGCCTTTGGTCCCTCACCAGCGAAGGAGGGCAATTCGATGCCGATCGACACCGACTCCCGCCAGAGCAGCACGAAACAGGCCCTGATCTGGGCTGCCGCCATGATCGCCGGCGTCGGCGTGGTGGCGTATTTCGCCGTCTAGGGCGGACCCGCCGGCGCGTCGCCGGTTACGTACATTCACGGGGATCGCGGGCGGCAGGCATCTCTGCCGCCCGGCATGTTTCCAGGCCAGAGCCGCGTGGCGCGCGCGCCATCTTGACTCTGCACCGGCGAGCAGCGTCATTGGCGACTGTTCCGCCCCGAAAGTCTGGATCCATGTCCACCGCAGTCCAGGACCTGCTCGCCATCCTCGATCTCGAGCCCCTGGACGTGAACCTGTTTCGCGGCCGCTCGCCGCAGGTCGGCTGGCAGCGTGTGTTCGGCGGTCAGGTGATCGGTCAGGCGCTGGTGGCCGCGGTCCGCACGGTCGATGTCAGCCGTCCGCCGCATTCGATGCACGCCTATTTCCTGCTGCCGGGCGATCCGAAAGTACCGATTATCTACGACGTCGACCGCATGCGCGACGGCAAAAGCTTCACCACGCGGCGGGTTACCGCGCGCCAGCACGGCCAGCCGATCTTCTCGATGCTGGCATCGTTTCACGCCAACGAGGCCGAAGGGCTCGATCATCAGGCGACGATGCCGGATGTGCCGCCGCCGGAAAGCCTGCCGAGCGAAGCCGAGGTGCGCGAGAAAATCCTGCCGACTATGCCCGATCCGGTGCGGCGCTATTACGAGCGCGAGCGTCCTGTCGAATTGCGTCCGGTCGAGTTCGAACGCTACCGCGGCAAGAAATTTCCCGATGGCCGCTTCCATGTCTGGATCAAGTCGACCGGCCGGCTGCCGGACGATCCGGCCATCCATCAATGCGTGCTGGCCTACACGTCCGACATGGGCCTGCTCGATACGGCGCTGGTGGCGCATGGCCGCACGCTGTTCGAAAAAGAATTCATGGCCGCCAGCCTCGATCATGCACTGTGGCTGCACCGGCCATTCCGCGCCGACGAATGGCTGCTTTACGCGCAGGATTCGCCCAATCTGCATGGCTCGCGCGGTTTCTCACGCGGTCTCATCTTCAAGCGCGACGGCACCCTGGTGGCCTCGGTGGCCCAGGAAGGTCTGGTGCGCCTGCGGCGGGAGCCGTGACATGATCGCCGTCATTGCGCTGGCGATGCTTCTGTTTGTCGCCGATCATGCCGGCGCCGCCTCAGGCCGGCAACCGCCGCCGCCGGGCGCTTTCAAGGGCGCCCCGTCGCAACTCACACGGTTCACCACCGCCGAGTTGACGCGCGGCTTCCTCGCACTGGCCTTCGGCTCCGACCTGCGTATCGGCGCGGCCCCGGTCGGTATCCGCCGCTTCGACCGGCCGATCCAGCTTCAGATCATCCCTGGCGGCAGCGTCGACCGTACGGCGGCGATGCGGCGCATTGTCGAGGACTACGCAAGCCGGGTTCCCGGTCTCCAGCTCAGCCTGGCGGCCGAAGGCGCACCGGCCGACATCGAGGTCCGGCTGATCGACGAGAAGAATTTCCGTGCCGCGCTGCAGGCGGCCTTCGGCGTCAACGTCGCCAAAGCGTTTATCGCCCGCACCGACCCGCAATGCATGACCAGCGTCAAATCGAGTGTCGAGGGCGTGATCCTGAGTTCGGTCACCTTCATCATCGTCGACAAAGGCGACGCGGTGTTTCTCGATTGCGCCTATCACGAGTTGCTGCACGCCTTCGGGCTGTCGAACCACGACCAGAAAAACCCCTGGACCACGCTCAACCAGAACCGGATGGTCGGTTATCTCACCGTCTATGACAGCGCCCTGCTCACGGTGCTGTACGACCCGCGCATCCCTCCGGGCATGACGCGTGCCCGGGCGCGCGCGGCCCTGCCGGCGGTCATCGAAGACCTCAAGCTTGCCGTGCCGGCGCGCGGCCGGTAAGCGGCGCCGGTCTGGCCTGACCCGCACTTTGTGCTTTAATGGGGAGGCCGCGAACCGCTAGCCTGTCGCGGCGGCACCGGAACAATTCGCAGGAACGGTCATGAAACTGATTACCGCCGTCATCAAGCCCTTCAAACTCGACGCGGTGCGCGAGGCTCTCACCAACATCGGCATCCACGGCATGACCGTCACCGAGGTGAAAGGCTACGGCCGCCAGAAGGGCCACATGGAGATCTACCGCGGTGCCGAGTATGCGGTAAATTTCCTGCCCAAACTGCGGGTCGAGGTCGCGGTCGCCAGCGACCAGGCCGACCGCGCCGCGGAGGTGCTGACCGCCGCTGCCCGCACCGGACAGATCGGCGACGGCAAGATATTCGTCATGCCGATCGAGCAAGTGATCCGGATCCGCACCGGCGAAACCGATGCCGACGCCATCTGACGATTAGGTTCTGGCCGGCGGGCCGCGACCTCAAAGCCTCTGAAAATTCAGGAAGTTTTGACCTAACGCGCGACAAATGACAGGGCGCGCCAAGGACTGGCTATTTTTTAGGCATAGTGGTGTAATCTTGGCGTGACATTGTGCTGAGGCTATCGGCGGTATTCTGGTCCCGCCGCCTGCTCTTTGATTCCACCTTTCAAATCAAACGCATAGCTTCTCCGCGGCCATCTGGCACGGCGTTTGATTCTATTAACGCAGCCCTGCCTGCCAAGCATGCTTTCAGGCCGGGCCCAGTGAACCTGCCCGCACTGCGTGAATGTAAAAACGGGCCCAAGCGGGGATCGAATCCATGAAAATCGTCATGGCCATTATTAAACCTTTCAAGCTCGACGAGGTCCGTGACGCACTGACCTCCATCGGCGTGCAGGGACTGACTGTTACCGAGGTCAAGGGTTACGGACGTCAGAAGGGGCACACGGAAATCTACCGTGGCGCCGAATATGCGGTGAGCTTCCTGCCGAAGATCAAGGTCGAGGTCGCTGTGGCAACCGACCAGGTCGACAAGGTTGTCGGCGCCATCACCGGCGCGGCGAAGACCGGGCAAATCGGCGACGGCAAGATTTTCGTTTTCGGCCTCGATCACGCCGTGCGCATCCGCACCGGCGAGACCGACGCTGCCGCGCTTTAGTAACCCACACCGCAAAACAATTCGGAGTTAGACCATGACGTTGAAGAAAGTATCAGGTGCGGGGCTGTTTGCGCTGACCGCACTAGCGATCGGCCTGATCGCCGCCGACGGCGCCCTCGCGCAAACTCCGCCGCCCGCTGCGCCCGCCACCCCGCCGGCGCCCGCGCTCGACACCGGCGACACCGCCTGGATGCTCACCTCCACCGTCATCGTGCTGATGATGACGCTGCCCGGCCTCGCCCTGTTCTACGGCGGCATGGTCCGCAAGAAAAACGTGCTGGCGACCGTCACCCAGTGCTTCGCCATCGCCTGTCTGGCGAGCGTGATCTGGATGGTCTACGGGTATTCGCTCGCCTTCACCGAAGGCGGCATGAACGCCTATATCGGCGGCTTCTCGAAGGCGATGTTCGCCGGCGTCAGCAACACAACCACCAACTCGCTCGCGGCCACGATCCCGGAGTGGGTCTTCATCATGTTCCAGATGACCTTCGCGATCATCACCCCGGCGCTGATCGTCGGCGCCTTCGCGGAACGCATGAAGTTTTCGTCGCTGCTCTGGTTCACCGGCCTCTGGCTCACTTTCGTGTACCTGCCGGTCGCGCACTGGGTCTGGGGTGGCGGCTTCCTCGGTTCGGCTGGCGTGCTCGACTTCGCCGGCGGCACCGTGGTTCACATCAACGCCGGCATCGCCGGCCTGGTGGCCTGCATCATCATCGGCAAGCGCAAGGGTTACGGCACCGTCTCCATGGCGCCGCATAACCTGGTGCTGTCGATGATCGGCGCTTCGCTGCTGTGGGTTGGCTGGTTCGGCTTCAACGCCGGTTCGGCTGTTGCTTCGGGCACCCTGGCGGGCGTCGCCATGCTCAACACCCAGGTTGCCACGGCCGGCGCGGCGCTGGCCTGGATGGTCTGCGAATGGATCATTGCCAAGAAGCCGAGCCTGCTCGGGGTCATCTCCGGCGCCATCGCCGGCCTGGTGGCGATCACCCCGGCTGCTGGCTTCGTCAACCCGACCGGCGGTCTGCTGATCGGCATCCTGTCGGGTATCGGCTGCTACATCGCCTCGGTCCATATCAAGAAGGCGTTCGGTTACGATGACTCGCTCGATGTGTTCGGCGTCCACGGCGTCGGCGGCATCATCGGCGCCATCCTGACCGGCGTGTTCGCTGACGCTGCAATCAACGAACTGGCCAAGGACGCCAGCGTCGTGACGCAAATCTACGGCGTCGTGGTCACGATCATCTACACCGCGGTCGTCACGGCGATCATCGTCTACATCGTCAAGGCGATGGTCGGTCTGCGGCCCACTGAACAGGCCGAGGAAGAAGGCCTCGACATCACGCTGCACGGCGAGACCGTGCAGTAACGCCGGCAACGGCAACAAGCTAGCGGTAGGGGCGGAAACCCGGCACTGTCCCTTCCGTTCGAAGCCCCGGCTCGCAAGAGCCGGGGCTTCACTTTTTTGGGGACACGATTGGAAAATGGCGCCGAAGTCAGCGGACCGGCAGCGGACGCCGATGCTGCGCCAGGAACTTCAGTCCGGCGGACGTCACCACAATGCGGACGCCACCTTCACTCTGCGCCAAACGCGCGACCAGTCCACGGTCGACCGCTTCTTCCCAGACCGCCAGCCGCGGACAGGACGTTCGCCACACATCCATGGTCTGCGCGTAGCTGCGCGGCTCCTTCGCGATCCATTCGAGCAGATCGAGCACGAGGCTGCCGAGCGTGCGGTCGGCCGCCGACCCCGTCACGGCGACGCTCCGAAAGCTGGCGCGGCGAGCAAATAACCTCCTTGCAGCACGTAGAAGCCGGAGATCGCCACGATGATGCGCGTGCTCCAGACCCGGTACTGGGTGTTGCTCATCGCTTCGAGAATGCGCCGCGCCGCCGTCGTGCCGAAGATCGACGCGGCGATGGCGATGATCATCATGGTGCCGTCGACGCCGCCGCCCTGCGCCGCGATGCTGGTGAAGTAGATCAGCTTCATCGCATGGCCGAAGATCTGGCAGAACGCCTTGGTCGCCACGATCTCGCGCCGGTCGAGCTTGCCGCCGAGAAAGAACGTATCGACCAACGGTCCGACAACGCCGGTGAGCAGAAGAAGACTCATGCAGATCGCGCCGTAGACGACGCCGTGATCGAAACGCGCGGCGTCGGGCTTGAGCCGAGCCGGCAACAGATAGACAATGAAAGGTGTGAGACCAAGAAAAAGAAGGGCTACGGCCTTGTCCGGAACATACCGGAATAGCGACCAGCCGATGAGCCCGAGCACGCTCCCGGCCAGGTATCCGGCTGCCGCTCGCAACCGGATATGCCGCCACCACAGCAATGCGCGCCATCCGTTCGACGCCATCTGCGTCACCGCGTGCAACGCCATGGCCGCCGGAAGAGGCAGCACTGCCAGCAGAATTCCGATCAGAATCATGCCGCCGGCCATGCCGAAAATGCCGGACAGAAAGGCCGTACCGACCATCGAAACGGCGAGCATGAGCATCAAGGACAGCGACATGCGGCTCCCTCCACGTGCCGTCCTGCGCCCCTTGCGCGCGGCGCGCAAACGGCGTTATCTGAGGCTAAGGCTTAAATTATTTGATGGTACCGATGCGCCGGCTGCCTTTCCTGAACGGCATCAAGGCCTTCGAGGCGTCGGCCCGCACCGGCAGTTTCGCGCGCGCTGCCGATGAGCTGAACGTCACCCCGGCCGCCATCAGCCGCATGGTGCGTTTGCTGGAGGAGCGCATGGGCCTCGCGCTGTTTCAGCGCAAGCCGAACGGATTGGCGCTGACGCCAGCGGGCCGCGCCTACCAAACCGGCCTGACGCAGATATTCGACGCCCTTGCGAACCTGACCGCCCGGGTCACGGCACTGGCGTCGCCGTCCGTGACTGTCGGCGTCGGGCCGACATTCGCCATCCGCTGGCTCATCCCGCGTCTTGCGTCATTCTACGCGCGGCATCCCGACATCGACGTCCGTATCACGACCGGCGGCGCGGCAGCGCCTTTTGCCGAAGACTGGACCTGCGGCATCAGGCTCGGCAACGGAACATGGCCGGGCTTCGCGACCGAACCGCTGTTCGCTGCCGACCTGATACCGGTCTGCGCGCCGGCGCTCGCCACCCAGCTCAAAAATCCGGCGGACCTGGGAAAGGCGGTCCTGTTGCGAGTCGCGCATGCGCCGGACGATTGGCGACGCTGGCTCAAGGCCGCGGGCGTGGCGCGCATGCCGCCAAAAGGTCCGCAATTCGAATTCTACGGCCAGGCGCTGCAAGCCGCTGTCGACGGGGTCGGGATCGCCATGGGTATCCGCCCCTATATCGATGACGATCTGGCGGCAGGGCGCCTGGTGACGCCTTTTTCGCTAACGGTCCCCAAGGGCGAGCGGTGGTACCTTGTCTACAACCAGGCCCGCCTTGAAGAGGCCGGCTTTACCGCCTTCCGGGCCTGGATAACCAAGGTTGCGGAAACCGCGGCGAGCTTCCCCCAGCCGCCCGCCGATGGTTAATCGCGCCTTAACCTCGGACTCCCTATTCTGCGGTTCTCTCTTGTGCCGCGGGCGCAAGCGCCGCTTCGTGTCCAGCCATGTCCATGACGACCGCCCAACGCGAAACTCCCTTTGCTGCCGCGACGGCGGCCGAAAACAGCCGTTCGCCGTTCGTGCGGCTGACCGACCTTATTGCCGGCATCGCGCCGGGCAAGCCGGCCATCAACCTGTCGGTGGGCGAGCCGCAGCATCCGATTCCGCCCTTCGTCGGGCCGATCCTCGCCGCCCACCTCAACGAATTCGGCCGCTACCCGGCCAACAAGGGCATCGAAGCCTTCCGCCGTACCGCGGCTGGGTGGCTCAGCCGCCGCTACCGGCTGCCCCGGCCGCTCGATCCGGAGACCGAAGTGCTGGTGCTCAACGGCACCCGCGAGGGCCTGTTCCTGGCCGCCATTTCGGCGCAGCGCTGGGTCACGCCGAGCGCGCTCAAGCCGGGGCAATTGCCGGCCATGCTGATTCCCAATCCGTTTTATGCCGCTTATGCCGCCGGTGCCGTCGCCGCCGGCTGCGAACCGGTGTATCTGCCGGCGACACGCGCCAGCGCCTTCCTGCCCGATCTCGACGCCCTCGATGAGGCGCTGCTAGCGCGCACAGTCGCCTTCTACATTGCCTCGCCATCGAACCCGCAAGGCGCCGTCGCCGATCGCGCCTATCTGGAAAAGCTTGCCGCTCTGGCACAACGTTTCGGCTTCATGGTGTTCGCCGACGAGTGCTATTGCGAAATCTACAGTGAACATCCTCCCGCCGGCATGCTGGAAGCGTCCGGCCCCGACTTCGCCAATGTGGTGGTGTTTCACTCGCTGTCGAAGCGCTCGAACCTGCCCGGCCTCCGCGTCGGCTTTGTCGCCGGCGACAAACGCTTCCTCGGACCGTTTCTGGAACTGCGCAATGTGGCAGCGCCACAGGTTCCGGGCCCGGCGCAACATGTCGGCATCGCCGCCTATAGCGACGAAGCGCATGTCGAGGAAAACCGGCGGCTCTACAACGCCAAGTTCGATCTGGCCGACCAGATCATCGGCGACCGCTACGGCTACAAGCGGCCGCCCGGCGGCTTCTTTCTCTGGCTCGACGTGTCGCAATACGGCGGCAGCGAAATCGTGACCAAACGGCTGTGGCAGGAGGCCGGCGTGCGCGTCGTGCCGGGGCGCTATCTGGCGCGCGAGCAGACCGATGGCAGCAATCCCGGCGCGGACTATATCCGCGTCGCCATGGTGCAGGACAACGCAATGACGGCGGATGCGCTGCATCGCCTCGTTGCCGTGCTCGGCTAGTGCAGGGCCTGGAAAAGGTGAATTGATGGCCTCAACGGATCGCAGTCTCGACGTGGTTGCCTTCGTCACGGAGCACTTCCGCGACATCGTGCGGCGTCGGCTCAGCGAAGCCGCCGGGCTGGCGCTGATCACATTGGCGCTGCTCGGCGCCATCGCGCTTGCCACATGGTCGGTACAGGATCCCTCGCTCAGCCACGCCACGCAAAGGCCGATCGAGAACCTGCTCGGCTATCCCGGCGCGATCTTCTCCGATCTCGCCGTGCAACTGCTCGGCCTCGCCGCCGTGGTGCTGCTGCTGCCGGAAGCCTTGCTCGGCTGGCGGCTGCTGGCGCACCGGCCGCTCGGCGAGAAATGGCGCAGCCTGGTGTGGGTGGCCGCCACAGTGCTGGGTGCGGCCTTCGTTTCGACGCTGCCGCGGCTCGGCTCCTGGCCGTTGCCGACCGGGCTGGGCGGCGTCACCGGTGATGCCATGCTGAGCGTCGCGGCGCTGCTGGTGGGCCGGTCCTGGCCGGCCATGACCTTCCTCGCACTCCTGTTCGGTGTTGCCACCGCCATGACGGTTGCGGTCGCCGCCAACTGGCGCTGGCCGCAATGGCGGCGCGACGCGGTGGCCGAAGCCGCCGCTGAGGATGTTGCCGGCGACGAAGCGGACGACGACGAGGATGAAGAAGATCGGGCCTCGGCCTGGAAGGGCATGATCGTCCACGCACTGCTGAGCTGGAAGTCCCGGCTCGGCCGGATGCTGCGGCGCAAGCCGCGTTCCGCCGCACGCAGTGCCGCGCCGGCCGCCGGACCGCGCCAGGACCCGCGCTTCGACACCCTCGGCCGCGTTCATGCGCCGAGCATGACGCCGGAAGCCAGTTACGAGGAAGACGACATCGAGGCCGAGGCCGACGCGGAAACGCCCGCGCCCGCCCCGCGCCGCCGCGCCCCGGCGCAGCCGCGCGCCGCCTCCCGCAAGGCCGGCGGCGGCTTCGTGCTGCCGTCGCTGAACCTGCTGACCGCGCAGAAGGTGTCGGAACGCACCACCATGTCGAAGGAAACGCTCGACACCAATTCGGCGGCGCTGGAAAGCGTGCTGGGCGACTTCGGCGTGCGCGGCGAGATCATCAATGCCCGCCCCGGCCCGGTGGTGACGCTGTACGAACTGGAGCCGGCCCCCGGCATCAAGTCGTCTCGCGTGATCGGACTGGCCGACGACATTGCCCGCTCGATGAGCGCGATCTCGGCCCGCGTCGCCGTGGTGTCGGGCCGCAACGCCATCGGTATCGAATTGCCGAACCCGACGCGCGAGAAGGTCTACTTCCGCGAATTGCTGGCGACCAAGGAATACAACGAAGACACCTCGAAGCTGGCGCTCTGCCTCGGCAAGACCATCGGCGGCGAGTCGGTGATCGTCGATCTGGCGCGCATGCCGCATCTGCTGATCGCCGGCACCACCGGCTCCGGCAAATCGGTCGCCATCAACACCATGATCCTGTCGCTGGTCTACCGGATGACGCCGCAGCAATGCCGGCTGATCATGGTCGATCCGAAAATGCTCGAACTCTCGGTCTACGACGGCATCCCGCATCTGCTGACACCGGTCGTCACCGATCCGAAGAAGGCGGTGGTCGCGCTGAAGTGGGCGGTGCGCGAGATGGAAGGCCGCTACAAGAAGATGTCGAAGCTCGGCGTGCGCAACATCGACGGCTACAATGCGCGCCTCGCCGAAGCCAAGGCCAAGGGCGAGATGCTGTCGCGTACCGTGCACACGGGCTACGACAAGGAATCCGGCGAGGCGATCTACGAGAAGGAAGAACTCGATCTCGAGCCGCTGCCCTTCATCGTCGTGATCGTCGACGAAATGGCCGATCTGATGATGGTGGCCGGCAAGGACATCGAAGGCGCGATCCAGCGGCTGGCGCAGATGGCGCGCGCCGCCGGTATCCACGTCATCCTGGCAACGCAGCGCCCCTCGGTCGACGTCATAACCGGCACCATCAAGGCGAATTTCCCGACCCGCATCTCGTTCCAGGTGACGTCGAAGATCGACAGCCGCACCATCCTGGGCGAGCAGGGCGCCGAGCAACTGCTCGGCCAGGGCGACATGCTCTATATGGCCGGCGGCGGCCGCATCAGCCGCGTGCACGGACCCTTTGTCTCCGACGACGAGGTGGAAAAGATCGTGCGCCACCTGAAGTCACAGGGCGCGCCGGATTACCTCGAGGAAGTGACCGCCGGCGACCTCGACGAGGGCGAGGACAGCGCCGTGTTCGACCAGACCGGCATGGGCATGGCCGAAGGCGGCGACCTGTACGCCCAGGCCGTCGCGGTGGTGAAGCGCGACCGCAAGGCCTCGACCTCCTACATCCAGCGGAGGCTGCAGATCGGCTACAACCGCGCCGCCTCGCTGATGGAACGGATGGAGCAGGAAGGCGTCATCGGTCAGCCCAACCATGCCGGCAAGCGCGAAATCCTGATCCCGGAGAATCCGGCCGACGAGCGCTACTGAGACGCGTTTTCTGCGCGATTTCGCCCGAATCAGCCATGATGCGGGGGTCGCGAAATAGCCACAGCCCGCCCATATGTGACTTTGGGCGCACATACACAGCGGAGATGGTGATGGCGGCACAGCACAGAACGCGGAACGGCCGGACGGCGGCGTTGGCTGCGGTATTGACGTGCTTGGCGGCCACCCCCGCGCTGGCGCAGAATTCACGCCCCGCCGCCCCCGGCCAGGTGGCGCAGGCGCCTGTCACCAATCCTTTCGCCGGCCTGCTCGGCCGGACGACCGCCACCGCCGCGCTGAAGCCCGAGCAGCGCGCCATCATCGAGCGCGTCAACAATTACCTGTCCGCCATGCAGGTGATGTCCGGCAACTTCATCCAGGTGGGCCCCGACGGCCGCCGCACCAAAGGCGACTTCTACCTGTCCAAGCCTGGCCGGATTCGTTTCGAATACGACGATCCGAGCCCGATCCAGCTGATCGCCGACGGCAAGTCGGTTGTGATCCGCGACCGCAAGCTCGCGACCCAGGACGTGTTCCCGCTGTCGCAAACGCCGCTGCGCTTTCTGCTCGCCGACAAAGTCGACCTGATGTCGGACTCCAGCCTGACCGCGGTCTATGCCGACGAGGTGTTCATCACCGTCGTGGTCGAGGAGCGCAACGGCCTGGTCGGCACCAGCAAGCTGATGATCATGTTCAACGCCAAGGACATGCAGCTCAAGCAGTGGACGGTGACCGATCCGCAGGGCTACGACACCACCGTGGCGGTCTATAATCTCGACACCACGCGGCGGCCCGATCCCAGCATGTTCAAGATCGACTACACCACCTACCGCAACTAGCGGTGCGCCGAACAAGCGGTGGATAGGGGATGCGCCGGCTTCGCGGCGCATGACATCCCGACTATATTGCATCCATGTCCCTGAAGATCGCCACCTGGAATATCAATTCCGTCCGTCTGCGCATCGATCTGGTCGCCAAGTTCATCAAGGCCGCGCGGCCGGATGTGCTGTGCCTGCAGGAAACCAAGTGCCCGGACGACGCCTTCCCGCTCAAGCGGTTCAAGCGGCTCGGCTACGAGCACATCGCGCTCAACGGTCAGAAGGGCTATCACGGCGTCGCCGTGCTCTCGCGTTTCCCGTTCGACAGCTTTGACGCGCAGAGCTTCTGCGGCAAGACCGACTGCCGCCACATGTCGGTGATCCTCGGCGAGCGCGCCGGCCTGAGCGAACCGCTGACGCTGCATAATTTCTACGTGCCCGCCGGCGGCGACGAACCGGACCCGGTCGCCAATCCGAAATTCGAGCACAAGCTGTCGTTCCTCGACGAGATGCGCGCGCACGACAAATTGCGGCCGGAGAGGTCGCGCGCCATTCTGGTCGGCGATCTCAACGTCGCGCCGCTCGAGCACGACGTCTGGAGCCACAAGCAGATGCTGCGTGTGGTCTCGCATACGCCGATCGAATGCGAGAAGCTGAACGCGGCGCGTCATGCCGGCGGCTGGATCGACGCCATGCGCGTGCACACGCCGGAGCCGGAGAAGCTCTACACGTGGTGGAGCTACCGGGCGATGGACAACTGGCGCGCCGCCGACCGCGGCCGCAGGCTTGATCACATTTGGACCTCGGACGCGCTCGCCGACCGGGTGTCGGCCATCAAGATCTTCAAGGACTACCGCGGCGCCGAGCGGCCCTCCGACCACGTGCCGGTGACGGCGACGGTGGAAATCTGAGCCGCCGCCTCTTTCACGGAACAGGCATGCTGCCTGTTTTTTCCGCTCTGACGGCCTGATGAAATAGGCTAGCCAAGCGCGTGCCTCGAAAACGAGGCCGCGCGTGGGCAGGAGCGGAGTGTGGACGCTGATTTCCTGACGCTGGTGGCGATCGGCTTCTTCGCCCAGATCGTCGACGGCGCTCTCGGCATGGCGTTTGGCGTGGTCTCGACATCGGCGATGCTGGTGATGGGCTTGCCGCCGGCCCAGGCCAGCGCCATCGTTCACACCGCCGAGATATTCACCACCGGCGCTTCCGCGGCCTCGCATATCTATCATCGCAATATTGACTGGCGCCTGGTGTTGCGGCTCGGCGTTGCCGGCGTATGCGGCGCGGTGCTGGGCGCCTGGCTATTGTCGAATGTCGACGCGCAAGCGGCGCGGCCTTTTGTGTTCGGATATCTCCTGCTCATGGGGCTGCTGATCCTGCTGCGGTCGATCCGGCTGCCGCAACCGCGCACCGCCCCGGCGCGCTGGACGCCACCGCTCGGTTTCGTCGCCGGCTTTCTCGATGCCAGCGGCGGCGGCGGCTGGGGTCCGATTTCCACCGGCACCTTGATCGGCGCCGGCCACACGCCGCGGCTGACCGTCGGCTCGGTCAACACCACCGAGTTCTTCGTCACCATTGCCGCAGCAACCACGTTCTTTGTCGAACTGGGCACTGCGCCGCTGCAGCATCTGCTGCCGCTGATCGTTGGCGGCGTGATCGCCGCGCCGCTGGGAGGCTGGATGGTCAAGCGCGTGTCGCCGCGCATCCTGATGATCGCGGTCGGCACGCTGATCGTGGCGCTGTCGCTGTGGCAGATCGCGCGCAGCATCAACCTGATGTGAGCGGCGCTATTTCCTGGCTGGTTCGATCTTGTTCTTCACCGCGGCCAGCTCCTCGGTCCAGTCCGCCAGCCGCTCCGCCATGTTGTCACGCAGCACCTTGGCGGCATCCGGATAGCCTTCCAGCATCTTCTTGAACAGGCTACGCGAAATGCGGATCACCACCGTCGGCTCCTTGGCAATGGCGGTGGCCGGACTGACCATCTCGGTCAGCAGCGCCAGTTCGCCGACCAGCGTGCCGGGGCCGACGATATATTCCTTGCCTTCGGAAAATGTGCCGGGCTCGAGCAGCAGCGAGCCTTCCTGAACGACGTAACCGCCGTCGGCCAGTTCACCCGCATAGAACAGCACCGCGCCGGCCTGCAGCTGCCGGGTCTCGGCGCCGATGGCCAGGATCTGCAGCGCCTGCCTGCCCAGCACCGCGAAAGTCGGCACCTGCGCGAAAAAGGCGATGTCGTCTTCAAGGCCCATGATTATCGCTGTCCGTTCCGCCTGCGCGGAAATGAACGCTGTGCCGGCGCGCCCATTGCGCTCACGGCACCAGCTTGTAGCCGCCGGCCTCGGTTACCAGGATCGCCGGCGTCGCGGCATCCTTTTCGACCTTCTGCCGAAGCCGGTAGATGTGAGTTTCAAGCGTATGCGTGGTGACACCGGAATTGTAGCCCCACACTTCCTGCAACAGCGTCTCGCGCGACACCGGCTTCTGCCCGGCGCGATAGAGATAGCGCAGGATCGCGGTCTCCTTTTCCGTCAGGCGCACTTTGCTGCCTTTGGGATTTAGCAGAACCTTGGAACTCGGCCGGAACGAATAGGGCCCGATCGTGAAGACTGCGTCCTCGCTGGCTTCGTGCTGGCGCAACTGGGCGCGGATGCGCGCCAGCAGCACGGCAAAGCGGAACGGCTTGGTGACGTAGTCGTTGGCGCCCGATTCGAGCCCCAGAATGGTGTCGCTGTCGGTGTCGTGCCCGGTCAGCATGATGATCGGCGCCTTGAAACCGTTCTTCCGCAGGATCCGCACCGCCTCGCGGCCGTCGACATCCGGCAGCCCGACATCCATCAGCACCAGATCGATCTGGCCACCTTTGGCCGCGGCCACCCCTTTGGTGCCGGAATCCGCGGCAATGGTGGAGAACTCGTCGTGCAAGGCCAGTTGCTCGACCAGCGCCTCGCGCAGTTCGGTATCGTCGTCGACGATCAGGATGGTTCGGGTATTGGGCATCGCTCAAAAGCCCCCAAGGGGGCGCCGGATCGCGGCGCCCTTGCAATAATCGTGAACGTGAACATTCGGCGCTGAAAGAGCAAGCGCGAACTGGTATTTAGCGGCAAAGTGATGAGCCGCCAAGCTTCGGGAAACGATGCCAAAACGATCCCTGTCCCGCATTGTGGTCCGGCGACGTCCGGGGAATCCCCGGCAGGGCTGGCTGACGGCCGGGCCGCACACAATTCCGGTGGCGCTGGGC
Source organism: Pseudolabrys sp. (assembly GCA_030684935.1). Lineage (GTDB taxonomy): Bacteria > Pseudomonadota > Alphaproteobacteria > Rhizobiales > Xanthobacteraceae > Pseudolabrys. The sequence goes on from JAUXXH010000051.1 coordinate 31,147, forward strand.
CGCGGCGGCGTCAAAGCCAACAAGCGCGAGGGCGACGGCGCCACGCCCCGCGGCGTTTTCAGGCTGAAGCGCCTGTGGTGGCGCGGCGAGCGGCACCGGCGTCCGGCCACGTCGCTGCCGTCAACCCGAATCAAGTCTGACGATGGCTGGTGCGAAGACCCGGCCGACCGGCATTACAACCGGCCGGTCAAGGTGCCGCCCGGCAGCACCGCCGACCGGCTGGCGCGGATCGACAATCTGTACGACTTCATCATCGAACTCGACCACAACACCCGGCCCCGCATCGCCGGCCGCGGCAGCGCCGTGTTCATTCACGTCGCCCGGCCGCAGTTCGCGCCGACCGCCGGCTGCATCGCCCTCGACAGCACGGTGTTGCGCCGGTTGCTGACGCGCCTCGGGCCGCGCACGCGAATCGTGGTTGAATAATCGTTACCGGGCTCATTTCCGCTCTGACCCGTCTACCGTTGCTTAAGCATGAAAATGCGCCGTCGGGTTCCCTACCGGCGCGTTAACAGAACCACGAATGCAGCATGGTATTTCTGACGATGCGCCGAAACTGGGCAAGAAACGAAACACGGGCGCGCCGGGATCTCCATGGACACCACACCGCCCCGCGACCTCTATTCCCGTGAGCCGCTGACGCGCGCGCCGATGCCGGCTTCATCGATCGGTCGCGTTGTCGCGGTCAACGGTTCGCAATCGACGGTCGAGCTGACTGGACGCCCTTTGAACGGTGAAAACCCCACGGTCGGCAAATTCATGGGCCTGGCCACCGGCAAGGCGCTGATCGTCGGCATGGTCACCGAGATCGGCGAACAGGCCTTGGGCGGCACCCCCGGCGCCCAGACGTTCCGCAAGATCGCGCGGCTCGACCTGATCGGCGAAATCCGTGCCGACGAACGCGGCGCGCCGAAATTCCAGCGCGGCGTCACCGAGTATCCAAACATCGGCGACGGCGCCATGATGCTGACCGACGTCGAATTGCGCCAGGTCTATGGCGCCGCCGATGCCGATCGCGCCCATATCGGCAACCTGCAGCAGAATCCCAACATTCACGTCCACATCGATATCGATCATCTGGTGAGCCGGCATTTCGCCATCCTCGGCGCCACCGGCGTCGGCAAGTCGAGCGGCGTCGCCATCATCCTGCAGAAGATTCTCGACACCCGGCCGAACCTGCGCATTTTTCTGGTCGACCCGCATAACGAATACGGCCGCTGCTTCGGCGACAAGGCCAATGTGCTCAATCCGCGCAACCTGCGCCTGCCGTTCTGGCTGTTCAACTTCGAGGAGACCGTCGACGCCTTCTTCGGCGGACGCCCCGGCATCGAGGAAGAGGTCGAAATCCTCTCCGAGGTTATCCCGCTGGCGAAGGCGGCCTATCTGCAGTATCGCGCCGGCGCGGAAAGGTCTTTCACCAAGAAGCGCGATCAGCGCGACGCCGGCTTCACCGCCGATACGCCGGTGCCCTACCGCATCGAGGACCTGATCAACCTGCTCGACGAGCGCATGGGCAAGCTGGAGAACCGCTCGCGCGCGACGATCTATCACAAGCTGATCGGCCGCATTCAGACCTTCCGCAATCATCCGCGCTATGCCTTCATGTTCGAGAACGCGAACATCGGCGGCGACACCATGGCGGAAATCCTCGGCAGCCTGTTCCGGCTGCCGCCGGACGGCAAGCCGATGACCATCATGCAGCTCGCCGGCTTCCCGGCCGAGGTGGTGGACTCGGTGGTGTCGGTGCTGTGCCGCATGGCCTTCGACTTCGGCCTGTGGAGCGACGGCGTCGCGCCGCTGCTGTTCGTCTGCGAGGAGGCGCATCGCTACGCCCCCGCCGACAAGACCATCGGCTTCGGCCCGACCAAGCGCGCGCTGTCGCGGATCGCCAAGGAAGGCCGCAAGTACGGCGTGTTTCTCGGCCTGGTGACGCAGCGCCCGGCTGAAATCGACGCCACCATAATCTCTCAATGCTCGACGCTGTTCGTGATGCGGCTGTCGAACGACCGCGATCAGGCGCTGATCCGCTCGGCGGTGTCTGACGCCGCCGCCAATCTGCTGTCTTTCATTCCCTCGCTCGGCACCCGCGAGGTGTTCACCTTCGGCTCCGGCGTGGCGCTGCCGACGCGCATGCGCTTCCAGGAGCTGGCGGCCGACAAGCGGCCGAACAGCGAGGCCTCCGGAAATACGCGATCGGATGCCGGCACCAACATGAACCGCGATCTGCTGACGTCGGTGATCGAACGCTGGCGCAGCGCCAGCATGAGTCACAAGATGAGCGACGACGACGATTACGGGGCTGCCTTCGAGGCGCCGCCGTTGCAGCCGGCCGCGCCGAACTACCCGCCGGTTTACGCGCCACCGGGCCAGGCTGCTTACGCCTCGCAGGCGCCGGCCTATGCGCCGCAGCCGCCGGCACCGCCGCCGCGGCCCGAAGGCCTTCGCTCCAGCCTGTTGAAAAAGCCGCTCGACGCGTCGCTGGGCAATCCGCCGGCCACGCCGGGATTTCCGCCAAGGCATCGGTAGGGCTTCGGACTTTCCCGTACCCTACTTCCGCCCCACCACATCGATCAGCGCCGACATGCCGGCATGACCGGCGCCTTCCTCGATCTCGCTGTCGTGTTCGACAATCTCGAGCGTGGAAAAATCGGCGAAGGCCGATTGCAGCATCTCGCGGGTATACAGGTGGTCGGCGTTGGGCGGACCGCCGGTCTTGTATTCAAGCTGCTTCGGCCGGTAGCCCTGCATCAGCAACAGCCCGCCCGGCTTCAGCGTGCGCTTGATGCCGGCGAAAATAGCGGCGCGCTCGGGCGGTGTGGCGAACTGGATGAAGATAGCCGCCACAACGTCGTAGGCTTCTGGCTCCCAGGACCACGTTGTCATGTCGGCCTGCTCGGTGCGCAAGGTGACGCCGCGCTCGGCCGCGAGTTTCTGCGCCTTGGCCTGGGCCAGCGGCGAATAATCCACCGACAGGACATCGAGCCCCTGCTCGGCGAGAAACACCCCGTTGCGGCCTTCGCCATCGGCGATCGCGAGCGCGCGCCCTTCCCGGCGCAACAGCGACGCCTTGCTTTTGAGAAACGCGTTCGGCGCGGTGCCGAACAGATAGCCCGGCTGGGCGAAGCGCTGCTGCCAGCGCTCGAACTCGGTGGTCGGTGCGGATGATGTCATCTTTCTCCAATATCATATCCTGCCGCGGTCATGCGACAGGTTGGGTTCAAGGTCGCGCCCGACCATTTCGATCGCAGCGCCGTCGTTGCTTCAACGACTTGAAACATCTCGCCTATTCTTTGTGCGCGTTGCCAACTATTGATGCGGCCGTTTGTGCGGTTGCGAAAGGAATTGGAAACCCTAACCGGGCAATTTTGATTTTCAGTAATTCCCCGACGAGCCAGCAATGCCCCCGATGCGACTTCGAATCCCGCGACCCGCGCTGTGGATTGCGGTGCCAACCTTTAGTGTCGGTTTGGCGACGGCCGTCGCGTTACATTTCGGATTTCTGATTGCTATCGTCGTCGCGCTGCTGGGCGCGCTCGCCGTCGGCAGCTTTGCCGAGTACCGGCTGGCGCGGATCATCGCCTCGATCGGCAAGATCGCGCGCGGCGACCGCTACACCATGCTGCCCAGCGTGGTCGGCGACGGCGCCATTCAGCTGTTCGCCTCGACCGCCGAGACCGTTCGCAGCGCATTGATCGAGGCCGACACACTGTCGGTCGACCAGCAGCGGCGCGAGACCGAGGCCCGGTTGCATCATGCCGGGCGGCTGTTCTTCACCGGCAATTTCCGCCAGGCGGTGCAGGAAGTCGTCAACACCTTCACCAGCGCCGGCGAGCGCATTCGCGGCACCGCCGCCGACCTCGCCGAGAGCAACCGTCTGATGGCGCGCCAGGTGACGCAGGCGTCTGACGCCGCAACGCGCGCCGCCGAGGATGTCGCCGGCGTCGCCAATGCCGCTCGCGACGTGCAGATGCTGGTGATGAGTTCGGCGCGCCAGGTGACGGACGCGCGCACCGCCACCGAACGCACAACCGCCGAGTTGCTCCGCGCCGACGCCACCATGCACGCGCTGGCGCAGGCGGCGACCCGGATCGAGGAAGTCATCAAGCTGATCCAGGCGATCGCCGGGCAGACCTCGCTGCTGGCGCTGAACGCCACCATCGAGGCAGCGCGCGCCGGCGAGGCCGGGCGCGGCTTTGCCGTGGTGGCCGCCGAGGTGAAGGACCTGTCGCGCCGTACCGCGCAGGCGACCGAGGACGTCAGCGCCCAGATTCACGGCATCCAGCAGGCAGTGCGCGACACCGCCGCCGCCATTGCGGCGGTCGACCAGAGCGTTTCCGCCATGGGCGGCGTCAACGAAAACATCAACCGCATCATCGAGCAGCAGATCTCACAGCTCGATGTCATCGGCACCGAGGCGATGAAGGTCGCCGGCACCGTCAGCGAAGCGCTGCCCGGCATCAAGGCGGTGGTGGCGGACGTGGCGATCGCCGGCGACGCCGTACTGGCCACTGCCGACGATTTGATCGGCCGCGCCCAGTCGCTGGTCAGTCAGGTCAGCCGCTACTTTTCGGATCTGGACCACGGCTCGATCAAGGTCGGCATCCTGCATTCGCTGTCCGGCACGCTGACCGCCAGCGAACGGCCGCTGCAGCAGATGCTGGTGATGATGATCGAGACGCTGAACCGCAATGGCGGCCTGCTCGGCCGCCCAGTCGAAGCCGTGATCATGGACCCGCGCTCCGACCCCGCCGCCTATGGCGAGCAGGCCCGCGCGCTGCTGGCCGACCACGCCGTCGCGGCGATCTTCGGCTGCTGGACATCGGCGTCGCGCCAGCAGGTGCTGCCGGTGCTGGCCCGCTATGACGGGCTGCTGTTCTACCCCAGCCAATACGAGGGCGAAGAGCAGTCGCCGCACGTTATCTATACGGGCGCCACGCCGCAGCAGCAGGCGATCCCGGCGGTCGACCATCTGCTCAAGCTCGGCCGCCGCCGCTTCGTGCTGGTCGGCACCGACTACGTCTATCCGCGCACCACCAACGCCATCATCCGCAATTATCTCGCCAGCCGCGGCGTCGGCGCCGACTCGGTCGACGAGATGTACACGCCGTTCGGCGAAAAGAGCTGGCACGACCGCGTGCACGCCATCCGCCGCTTCGCCGGCCGCAACGGCGCCATCATCGCGACGCTGTCCGGCGACGCCAACGTGCACTTCTTCCGCGAGCGCGCGCGGCAGGGGCTCGACGCCGACATCCTGCCGGTGATGAGCCTGTCGCTGGGCGAGGCCGAAATGCCGGCCTTGGCCGAGCGCAACCTGATCGGCCACATGGTGGCCTGGACCTATCTGCACACGCTCGACACACCGGAGAATCAGGCCTTCATCGCGGCGTGGCGGCAGTTCTGCGGCGATCCCACCGCCACCACCAATGACGCCATGGAAGCGAGCTGGATCGGCTTCCATCTCTGGGCGCAGGCGGTCAGCGCCGCCGGCAGCACCGATGTTACCGCAGTGCGCGCGGCGCTGGCCGGCCGCAGGCTGCGCGCGCCGAGCGGCTTTGATGTCGTGCTCGACGCCGAGACCCAGCATCTGCACAAGCCCGCCATCATCGGCCGCATGGACGAGAAGAACACAATCTGGCCGGTGTGGATCAGCGACCACCCGATCGCGCCGGAGCCGTGGAGCCGGTGGCTGCCGAAGGACGGGCTGAAATTGGCGGGGTGACCTGCTTATCCCTCCCTGCAAGGGGAGGGATTAAGAGTGGCGCATCGCCTTCACCGCCGCGGCAATCTGACCCGCCTCCGTCACCGGCAGCGAACAGCGCTCGCCGACGCAAACAAAGGCCGCGCTGCCCGTCATCGCCTTGAGCTTCTCCTGCGCCGGATGCGACGGCGGCAGATCGGCGCTGGACGCCGCGCGCAGCACGATGCGGTCGAGGAACGGCAGCTTCAGCGCCGCCTGCGCCATTTGGCCCGCGTCCGGCCCGGTCAGCACGATCTCGGCCGCCCGCAGCCGCAGGTCCAGCGCATTCAGCAGCGCCATGTGCGAAAACAAATTGCGCGCCGCCGCCGACAGAATGCCCTCGAGCAGCACGTCGGCCTTGTCGCGCCACCGGTCGTCGCCCGACAGCACGGCCAGCCGCACCAGGTTCTGCGCCGCCACCGCGTTCGGGTTGGGCGAGGCGTCGTCGGCGGTGGAGTGCGGCCGCAGCAGCAGATCGTCGGCATCGTCCGCCGAGAGGTAGTAGCCGCCGGTATCCGGATCGGCGTAGTGCGCATCCATCGCCGTCTGCCAGCGCAACGCCTGATCCAGGAAAGGGCGCTCGCCGGTCGCTTCGAACAGCGCCAGCGCGGCGCGGATCATGGCGGCGAAATCGGACGCCAGTCCGGGAAACAGCAATTGCCCGGCGCGCCACGAATGGCCGAGCCGGTCACCCTTGGTCATTGAGGTCGCGATGAAGTCAAAGGCGCGCCGCGCCATCGCAATCCAGGACGGCTCGTCGAACACGATGCCGGCATTGACCAGCGCCGCGATCATCAGGCCGTTCCAGTCGCCCAGCACCTTGTCGTCGAGGCCCGGCCGCACGCGGCCTGCCCGCGCCTCGAGCAGGATTTCCCGCAATGTCGTCAACCGCCCTTCATCGGCTTCGCTGCGCGGCACGCTCGGGAGCCGGTTGAGAATGTTGTGGCCTTCGAAATTGCCGTCGTCGCTGACGTCATAATGCCGGGCGAAGAACTCGCCGGCGTCGGGGCCGAGCAGTTCGATGATCTCGTTCTTGCCCCAGACGTAGAACTTTCCCTCCTCGCCCTCCGAGTCGGCATCGAGCGATGCAGCGAAAGCGCCTTCCGGCGTCGTCATCTCGCGCGTGAGCCATGCAACGGTCTCGCGCGCGCGGGTGGCAAACAGCGGCGACCCGCTGCGCTGATACGCCAGCGCCAGCAGTTCCAGAAGTTGCGCGTTGTCGTACAGCATCTTCTCGAAATGCGGCACCAGCCAGCGCTCATCGACCGAGTAACGCGAGAAGCCGCCGCCGAGATGGTCGTAGATGCCGCCCTCGCTCATGCGCTCCAATGTATGCTCGACGGTCTCGAAGAACGTGACGTCGCCGGTGCGCACGCCGGCCCGCCATAGCACTTCAAGGATCGACGGCTGCGGAAACTTCGGCGCGCCGCGCAGGCCGCCGTGCACCACATCGAAGGCATTGCCGATCTGCTTGGCGGCATTGTCCAGCTCGGCAAACCCGAACACGACCTTGCCGGCCGGCCGCGCCTTGTCGGCCAGCCGCGCCAGCAGCGCGGCGCGGTTCTGCTCGATCTTCTGCGGCTCCTCGCGAAACATGCGCGACACCTCGCGCAGGATGTCGGTGAAGGCGGCGCGGCCGAATTTCGCTTCCTTCGGAAAATACGTGCCGCCCCACACCGGCTCGCCGGCCGGGGTCAGAAACATGGTCAGCGGCCAGCCGCCCTGCTCGCCCAGCAGGTGCAGCGCATTCATGTAGATCTGGTCGATGTCCGGCCGCTCCTCGCGGTCGACCTTGATGTTGACGAAGAGCTCGTTCATCACCGCGGCCGTCGCGTCGTCCTCGAACGACTCGTGCGCCATCACGTGGCACCAGTGGCAGGCAGCATAACCGATCGACAGCATGATCGGCCGGTTGCTGCGCTTGGCCTCAGCTAGCGCGTCGGGGCCCCACTGCCACCAGTCCACCGGGTTGTGCTGGTGCTGCAGCAGATAGGGCGAGGTCGCGGATGCGAGGCGATTGGTGAGCGTAGGTGTGGTCGGTGATGACATTTTCGGCCTGTCATGCCCGGGCTTGACCCGGGCATCCATGATGCTTCTCGAATGGCGGCAGCCTTATGTGAGGCCAGCCTCGTGGATGGTCATCATGGATTGCCGGGTCAAGCCCGGCAATGACAACCGCCCGCTACTTCGCGCTCGTCTGTGTCGCACCGGTCACGCGCCAGATCACGTTGCCGACGTCATCCGCCACCAGTAGCGCACCATCCCGGCCAACGGTGACGCCGACGGGACGGCCGAGCGCCTTGTCATCAGCGCTGACGAATCCGGTCAGCACATCGATCGGCTGGCCATTCGGCTTGCCGTCGGCGAAGGGAATGAACACCACGTTGTAGCCGTTGCGGGGTTTTCGATTCCACGAGCCGTGGTTGCCGACGAAGGCGCCGTTGACGAACGGTGCCGACAGCTTGGCGGTGTTGCCGAGCACGTCGGTCGCAAACGTCAGGCCGAGCGGCGCGACATGATTGCCGAGTGCATAATCTGGCTTGATCGCCTTGGCGACCAGCTCTGGCCGCTGCGGCTGGATGCGGGTATCGACGATCTGGCCCCAATAGCTATACGGCCAGCCGTAGAAGCCACCGTCCTGCACCGAGGTCAGATAGTCCGGCACCAGATCGCTCCCGAGTTCGTCGCGCTCGTTGACCACTGTCCACAACGCACCGGTCTGCGGCTCCCAGCCCATGCCGTTGGGATTGCGCAGGCCGGAGGCGAATACGCGCGTTTCGCGGCTGGCAATATCGATCTCGAGGATCGCGGCGCGGCGCTCTTCGTTCGCCATGCCGTTTTCGCCGACATTGCTGTTGGAGCCGACAGTGGCAAAGAGCTTTGTGCCATCGCGGTTGGCGATGATGTTCTTGGTCCAGTGGTGGTTGATCGGGCCGCCCGGCAGATCGGCAATTTTCTCGCCCGGCTCTGTAATCTCCGTCGTGCCTTCCTGATAGCGGAAGCGCACCACGGCATCCGCATTGGCCACGAACAGTGAGCTCCCGATCAGCGTCATGCCGAATGGCGAATGCAGCCCCTTGAGGAATACGGCCTTGGTTTCGGCAACGCCGTCGCGGTCCGTGTCGCGGAGCAGTGAAATGCGGTCGGCGCTCGGCACGCCGGCGCCGGCCCGGCCCATCACCAACTGCATGGCCCAGCGCTTCAAGCTCCAGCCCTCGTCCTCCCGCTTCGGCTTGTTGCTCTCAGCCACCAGTACGTCGCCGTTCGGCAGCACGTAGATCCAGCGCGGGTGATCGAGCCCGGTGGCAAAAGCGTTCACCGCCAGCCCGGCGGCGGCGACCGGCTTGGCGCCTTCCGGCCAGCCCGTCGCCTTGGCGATGTTGACCGTTGGGAACCAAGATTTGGTCGGCTCGGGCAAGGTCGGATTGGGACCGGTGGTGGCCTGCTCCGGCAGCTTGGAAACGTCGCCGCAGGCGGCAAGCCCCAGCGCCATGGCGCCGGCAAGAGCAAGTTTGATTCCGGCACGCATCATCACGCCTCGCCGCATCGATTGGTTGCGGTGCGGTAACGGCGCGGGAGCGGGATATGTTCCGGGAGGAAGCTGTCAGATGTACTTGCGCAGAGCCGGCATGGCCTGCTCGACGCAGGTATAGCCTTCCGCCATGGCCTCGCCTGCACGATGAAATTCCATCAAGCCGATATGACGCAGTCGTGGGACCAGCATGGCATGCGGCGGCTCACCGGCCAGCCGTGACCGTGTGATCTGGTCCTGCATGATATTGATCGAATTGGCGAGAACATCGAAATAGCCCGGGCCAGTCGGCGCCGACTCCATAAGTCTGGATGCGATCACCGCCGCTTGATTTCTCATTCCGGCAGGGACCTGCTCGACCAGACGTCGCAGAAATTCCGGTGGCATCGGAGCCGTGGCGTTTACAATGGGTTCGGCTGGCGCTGCCTTGAACCGCCGTTCCATGATATCGCCGTTGAGATCGACCGCGATAACGATGTCGGCACCGAGGGCGCGGCAGACCGATACCGGCACCGGATTGACCAGGCCACCATCGACCAGCCAGCGGTCGCCGTGGCGGACTGGGCTGAGTAATCCTGGCAGCGCGATCGATGCGCGAACCGCTTGGTTGATCGGCCCTTCGCGCAGCCAGATTTCCCGGCCGGTCTCAAGATCGGTGGCGATGGCCGCGAAAGGCTTGGCGCATTCTTCTATGGGCTGATCGATATTCAGCTTACTCAGGAGGCTGACTATCTCGTTGCCGTTGATGAGACCGCCGCCGGAAAGGCCGACATCGAGGAGGCTTACGATCTCGCGCCAGGTGAGCGCCTCGGCAAAGGTCTTGAGGGCCGGCAGTTGATTGGTGACATAGGCCGCGCCGACGACGGCACCGAATGACGAGCCGCAGACGATGTCAGGCTCGATGCCAGCTTTCTGGAGCGCTTCGAGAATACCGATGTGCGACCAGCCGCGGGCCGACCCGCTTCCAAGCGCAATTCCAATTCGCGGGCGATGGGCCATCACGTCATTCTATGCTGGAAACGTTGATGAATGGAATTGGACCGTAGCGCTTTTTCTGCGTCGGACCTAGGTGATGCGGCAACGGGGGTCGGGATTGTGCGCTTGACGTGCGGCCGGGATCTCACTTCTTGCGTGCGGGATTTTGTGTTCGGCGTATGCAGCAAAATTATCCAACCAACCCCAAGAACATCGCCAAGGCTTGGTTCAACCGAGCAATATCAGCGGCATCCAGTTCGCCGATACGGTAACCAAGCCTGGCCTTCGGGGTCGTCAGAATTTTATCGACCATGATGCGGGAGGGATGTTCAAGGCCGTTCAGTGGGCTGGGATTGATCGCAATTCTAAACAGAGGGAGGTCGGTCTGATCGCGGGTGAATCCGCAAAAGGTAACCGAGTCGAGCGACTCAAAGTATCGATGCTGAATAATGACGACCGGGCGCGGCTTGCCGCCATATGCGGTGCTGCTGGCACTCGACCAGATTTCGCCGCGCGTCAATCGACGCTTCCCTCAATCATCGAACCGGCCCACGCCTCATCTTCGGCAGCGAATGCAGTTCGATTGGCGAGAAGGCTCTGCCGGCGCGCTTCCGCTGACAGCTTTGGTGAGCGCATATCGGGTACCCACAGGGTGACGGGGCGCATGCCTTGGGCGCGCAGGCGCGCGCGATGGGTGCGCACCTTGTCGCGCGATGTCTGAGGCTTCGCCTTCGGTGGCATTTGCTCTGATCCCATGGGCACCCTCGGTTACCTGTAACCTAGGTCGTTTTCGCTTTACCCACAAGCGCGGATTGGCTTCAACAGGCCATGCCCGGCAGCCATGACACCATCTACGCCCTCTCCTCCGGCCGGCCGCCGGCGGCGATCGCAGTGATCCGGATTTCTGGGCCCCGCGCCGGCGACGCGCTGAAGGCACTGACCGGCCGGATCCCCGAACCGCGCAAGGCCCAACTGGCGCGGCCGCGCGATCCGCAAAGCGGCGAGATCATAGACGAGGCGCTGGGCTTGTGGTTTCCCGGGCCGAACAGCGAGACCGGTGAGGACACCGCCGAGTTGCAATTGCACGGCGGCCGCGCCGTGATCGCCGCGACGCTGGCCGCGCTCGGAGCCATCGACGGCTTGCGCCCGGCCGAGGCCGGCGAGTTCACCCGCCGCGCCTTCGAGAACGGCAAGCTCGACCTGACTGCGGTCGAGGGCCTCGCCGACCTGGTGAGCGCCGAGACCGAGGGCCAGCGGCGTCAGGCGTTCCGGCAGATGAAGGGCCTGCTCGGTGACCGCGCCGAGGGCTGGCGGCAGCGGCTGATCCGGGCGCTGGCGCTGGTCGAGGCGCGGATCGACTTTTCCGACGAGGCCGACGTGCCGGAGGATCTGGTGTCCCCGGCACTGGCCATCGCCCGCGACCTCGCGGACGAGATCGAGGCGGCGCTGGCCGATGGCGGCCGCGGCGAGCGGCTGCGCGAAGGACTGGTGGTGGCCATTGCCGGCCCGCCCAACGCCGGCAAATCGACGCTGCTCAACCGCATCGCCCAGCGCGAGGCGGCGATCGTCTCGCCTTACGCCGGTACCACCCGTGACGTGATCGAGGTGCATCTCGACCTCGGCGGCCTGCCGGTGACCCTGCTGGACACCGCGGGGATCCGCGATACCGACGACCCGGTTGAGCGCGAGGGGGTGCGCCGCGCCCGCGACCGCGCCGCCGCCGCCGATCTGGTGCTGTGGGTGGAGGACGCCAGCGATCCGGCGGGTGGGGCAGTGGCCGACATCCCCGGCTCGCCGTCACCGGGTCAGCCAATGGGCGCGCTAAAGCCAATTGGCGGGACTGCGGAACTGGCAGCTGCGGCGGGGGCTTCGCGGTTCCCTGTTGAGGCCAGGCAACGGGGCGACCTGCCGGGAGAGGCGCCAGAGCCACCGGACCCCCTGGAGGTCGTCGCAAGTACCGAAGCTTTCGTTGCGCGCGCACCGGCCGGGGCCTTCGCCCCCATGATGTGGCGGATTCTCAATAAAATCGACCTCAAGGATTGCTCCGATAAGAGTGAAGAAAAAATCAAGACCAATCTTAAGAATGAATCACAAAATCTATCTTATAACCCTCTGTCAACTAAGCTTAAGGATCCCTTAATCGATAAAAATGAACAATTGGAGCGAACTAACCCTCAGTTAACGAACGTGGTTAACGAAAGGTTAACGGGTAGAAGTGAATTTGCAACCGCCGGCGTCGAGACGACATTCGATTTGTCGGCCACAACGGGCCAGGGATTTGCGCCGTTATTGACCGCTTTGTCGGAGTATGCGGCCGCGTTTCTGACAGGAGCTGAATCCGCGCTCATCAGTCGGGCCCGCCATCGACGGGAGCTCGCGGACACCGCCGCAGCGATGCGCCGAGCACTCAGCCCGCGACTCTCCGGCCACGAGGACCTTGTCGCGGAAGAGCTTCGGATCGCCGGCCGCGCCCTCGGCCGGCTGACTGGCCGCGTCGACGTCGAAGACATCCTCGACGTCATTTTCCGCGACTTTTGCATCGGTAAGTAGCCACTCCGGTTGTGGCAATGCGTCGCCGTGGCAACCGGTCCTATGCCTTTGCCCGGTGGCTTGGGTTGAGATGGCGTATCTGTCGCCACAGCCAGGGAGCGCGCCATGGCCACCACCCGGACGTTGACGAGAACCTTGCGGGAATCGGGTGCCTTGGGGTGGATCGCGCTATTCGCGGTCATTGTCCTCGTGGTTGGCGGTGTGTTCATCTTCGGCTGAGCGCCCCGCGGAGCGGATGGAAATGTTTCACGTGAAACATTCCCGGGCTACCGGTTGCTTTTGACGCTTCCCGGCGGCTCGGCTACAACGCCGCCTCCATGCGCACCACGCAAACCCAGTTCGACGTCATTGTCATTGGCGGCGGCCACGCCGGCTGTGAAGCCGCGGCGGCCGCGGCCCGCATGGGCGCGCGCACGGCGCTGATCACGCACCGGTTCGCCACGGTCGGCACCATGTCGTGCAACCCGGCCATCGGCGGGCTCGGCAAGGGCCACCTGGTCCGCGAGATCGATGCGCTTGATGGCTTGATGGGCCGCGTGGCGGACCAGGGCGGCATTCAATTCCGCGTTCTCAACCGCCGCAAAGGTCCGGCCGTGCGCGGGCCGCGCGCGCAGGCGGATCGCAAGCTCTATGCGGCGGCGATGCAGATGGCGATCCAGCAAACGCAGAACCTCGATGTCATTGAAGCCGAAGTCGACGATCTGATCATCAACGATGCGCGCGTGTGCGGCGTCAGGCTGATCGATGGCCGCGAATTCATGACCTGCGCCGTGGTTCTGACCAGCGGCACGTTCCTGCGCGGCCTCATTCATATCGGCGAGACGCAAATTCCCGCCGGCCGCGCCGGCGAAGCGCCGGCTTTGGGTCTGTCGCGCACGCTCGAGCGCGCCGGCTTCACGCTCGGCCGCCTTAAAACCGGCACGCCGCCCCGTCTCGACGGCCGAACCATCGACTGGTCGTCATTGGAAATGCAGGACGGCGACGATCCGCCCGAACCGTTCTCGCTTCTGACCGAGCGCATCACCAATCCTCAGATCCGGTGCGGCATCACTCGCACCGTCCCGGCGACGCATGCGATCATTCGCGACAATGTGCATCGTTCGCCGATGTATTCAGGCCAGATCGCCAGCCGCGGGCCGCGCTACTGTCCGTCGATCGAAGACAAGATCGTCAAGTTCGGCGAACGCGACGGCCACCAGATATTCCTGGAGCCCGAAGGCCTCGACGATTCCACCGTCTATCCGAATGGCATCTCGACATCGCTGCCGGAAGAGGTGCAGCACGCGCTCGTCGCGACCATTCCCGGCCTTGAGAACGCAAAGTTCGTCCGGCCCGGCTATGCCATCGAATACGACTATGTCGATCCGCGCGAACTCGATCCGACGCTGCAGACCAAGAGGTTGCGAGGGCTCTATCTCGCCGGCCAGATCAACGGCACCACGGGCTACGAAGAGGCTGCGGCACAGGGACTTCTGGCCGGTCTGAACGCAGCCAGCCAGGCCGGTGGCGGCCAAGACATCATTCTCGACCGCGCCCAGGCCTATATCGGCGTCATGATCGACGACCTGGTGACGCGCGGCGTCAGCGAACCCTATCGCATGTTCACATCGCGCGCCGAATATCGACTGCAGCTGCGCGCCGACAATGCCGACCAGCGTCTGACCGGTCTCGGCATCGCGATCGGCTGCGTCGGTCCGCAACGCGCAGCGCTCCATGGCGAGAAGAGCAAGGCGCTCAACGAAGCGCGCGCTTTCGCCAAGTCGGTGACGCTGACGCCGAAGCAGGCGGAGCCTCACGGCCTCACGCTCAACAAGGACGGCCAGCGCCGCTCGGCGTTCGAGCTGTTGTCCTATCCGCACATCGGCATGACCGATCTGGCAAAAATCTGGCCGGAGTTCGCCGCACTGAGCCCGAAGATCGCCGAGCAGATCGAGATCGATGCCAAATACGACGTCTACCTGTCACGGCAGAACGCCGACGTGGCCGCGTATCGTCGCGACGACAGCTTTGCGCTGCCGGAAGACCTTGATTACGCGGCACTGCCGGGCCTTTCCAACGAGATGAAACAGAAACTCCTGAGCCACCGGCCGCGCACCATCGGTCATGCCGGCAAGATCGACGGCATGACGCCGGCGGCGCTGACGCTCGTCGTCGCTTACGTCAAGCGCGGACACGGCGCAAAGAAAAGCGCGTGAGCAAGCGCGGGCAGGACGTGGTCGATTTCAGCGCGGACAAAGCAGCCGCGCTAAAACTGCAAAATGTTTCACGTGAAACATTGCAGCGCCTCGAACACTTTGTCGACCTGCTGCTGCTCTGGCAGCAGAAAATGAATCTGATCGCACCGTCGACCATCCCGTTTATCTGGACGCGTCACGTCGCCGACTCTCTGCAGCTGCTCGAGCACGCGCCGGATGCCAAAATCTGGCTCGACTTTGGATCAGGTGGCGGATTCCCGGCCATCCCGATCGCGTGTGCGCTGGCAGAGCGGACGGGCAGCATGGTCCACCTGGTCGAAAGCAACGGCAAGAAAGCAGCGTTTCTGCGAGAAGCCGTGCGGGTCACCGGCGTCCGGGCCCAGGTCCACCTCGCGCGCGCGGAAAAATTTAGTTTGAGCCCTGTGGAGAGCGTGGACGTCGTCACCGCGCGCGCCCTGTCGCCGTTGAAACTGCTATGCGATCAGGCGTTTCCTTGGATCGAGAAAGGCGCATTGGCCTTGTTCCCCAAGGGCCAAGATATAGATGCGGAATTGACCGAAGCCACTAAATATTGGACTATCGAGGCTGAGGTGGCTCCGAGCAAAACCAGCGCAACCGGTTGCATCGTGATCGTCCGCCATCTGCACCCGGTCGGATAGACTGAACGGATCGCCGCTGCGATTCGCTGATTTTTTTCCTACCGCGCGACCGCCGCCCGGTGTGGCCCGCGACGACGACCGAATGCCAACTCCGATGGAAGTAGCGTCATGACCGATCAGCCCCCCGCCGACACCGACGTCCTCGATGCGAAGGTTCAGGACACGAAAGTTATGGAGCCGCAGGTCGTGCCGTTCGCCAAACCGGTCGCGACCACCGAAGCGGCGCGGCCGCGGGTGCTGTCGATCGCCAACCAGAAGGGCGGCGTCGGCAAGACCACCACGGCGATCAATCTCGGCACCGCGCTGGCCGCGATCGGCGAACATGTTCTGATCGTCGACCTCGATCCGCAGGGCAACGCCTCGACCGGGCTGGGCATTGACCGCCGCGCGCGCCGCACCTCGACCTATGACGTCCTCGCCGGCACCATGCCGATGCGCGAGGCTATTCTCGCCACCGCGGTGCCGCAGCTCTACATCGCGCCGTCGACCATGGATCTGTCCGGCCTCGAACTGGAGATCGGCCAGGCCCGCGACCGCGCCTTCCGCCTGCGCAGCGCGCTCAACGACATCAACGCCGGATCGCCGTCGTTCAACTTCACCTATGTGCTGGTCGACTGCCCGCCGTCGCTGAACCTGCTGACGGTCAATGCAATGGCCGCGGCGGATTCGATCCTGGTGCCGTTGCAATGCGAGTTCTTCGCGCTCGAAGGTCTGTCGCAACTGTTGAAGACCGTCGACGAGGTGAAGAAGACGCTCAACCCGACCCTGTCGATCCACGGCGTCGTGCTGACCATGTACGACTCGCGCAACAACCTCTCCAACCAGGTCGTCGCCGATGTGCGCCAGTTCATGGGTCGCAAGGTCTACGACACGGTGATCCCGCGCAACGTGCGCATCTCCGAAGCGCCGTCCTACGGCAAGCCGGTGCTGGTCTACGATCTCAAATGCGTCGGCAGCGAAGCCTATCTGCGGCTGGCGACCGAGATCATCCAGCGCGAGAAGGAATTGAAGGCGGGGTGAGCTTCCTGTCGTCACCGGGCTTGTCCCGGTGACCCCGCTTATGGACGCATTGCGTTCATAAACGGGATGGCCGGGACAAGCCCGGCCATGACAAAACATACAAGCAGAAAAACCTAAAAAGTAAGAGGCAAGCGTGAGCAAGAGTTCAGGAGCGGCGGCGATGGCGGATCACTCGCGACTGGGACGGGGCCTGGCGGCGCTGATGGGCGACGTCGGCGAAGAAGCACAAGTCAGCGGCGACGCATCGCGCCGGCCCCGCAAGGCACCGATCGAGAACATCACCGCCAATCCGCGCAACCCGCGGCGCAATTTCACCGAGACCGAACTGGCCGAGCTGACCGCCTCGATCAAGGAGCGCGGCATCATCCAGCCGATCGTGGTGCGGCCGGTGCGCGGCAAGGACGATCACTACGAGATCATCGCCGGCGAACGGCGCTGGCGTTCGGCGCAGCGCGCCGGTCTGCATGAAGTGCCGATCACGGTGGTCGAGGCGACCGACGCACAGGCGCTCGAATTCGCCATCATCGAAAACGTGCAGCGCGCCGATCTCAATCCGATCGAAGAAGCCGCGGGCTACCTTGCCCTGATGGACGAGTTCAACCACACCCAGGAAGACGTCGCGCAGATCGTCGGCAAGAGCCGGTCGCATGTCGCCAACATGGTGCGGCTGACCAAGCTGTCGGAGCCGGTCAAGGCGCTGATCCAGTCCGGCGAATTGTCAGCCGGCCATGCGCGGCAATTGCTCGGCCAGCCGAATGCGCTGCAGCTCGCGCAGGAGATCATCAAGCGCGGCTGGAACGTGCGCCAGGTCGAAACGGCGATGCGCAAGGACGGCGCGGGGCAGGCGCGCGAGGTGCGTGGCACGGCGCGGGTGAAGGACGCCGACACCAAGGCGCTGGAGCGCCGGGTGTCGGACGCGCTCGGCCTCGAGGTGACGGTGGATCACCGCGCCGACGGCGGCGGCACGCTGCACATCAAGTACAGCGATCTCGACCAGCTCGATGGTGTGTTGCGCAAGCTGGACCGGTAGGCCTCGCGCCACCCCCCGGTATCACGCCCGGAGCGCAGCCGTCCGAAGGACGGCGTCGCTCCGAGCGCCTATGCCACTTGCATCCCTGATGCCTCGCTCGCGCGCGGCGGCTCGGACTATCGATAGCCGCGGTCGTACCGATTGCTGCGACCGTCACGCGTCCGAATGCCCGTGGTCTCGCGTCGCGGCGCAACGTACCTTTTGGTTGCCTTCTTCCTGACGTGGCCCGGCGCATAACCGGAGGCACCTGGCGACCCGGCAACCGATCCTTTTTGTAGCATCATTTGACCGGGAGCCTTTGATTTTTGCGCGAAAGCAAGCGTCGGAGTCGTAACGATAATAAGGGCGGCTGCAATCAGCATTAAAGACTTCATGAATTTATTCCCTTTGGTTTCCTCGTCCGACGCCAACGCACAACTGACCGATGCGTTCCGTGTCTATAAAATGCAGGCAATATGGGTCTTTCCGATAGCTTACGCCGCCGCCCCGGCGTAAGCATTGCCTTTGAAACGGAGCGAGCCATGCAGAACGGCGCCGGCGGCAAGAAGAAAACCAAGTGCGCAAATTGCGAGGGCAAGGGGCTGGTCAAGCAGGGCGACAAGAAGATGAAGTGCCAGCGCTGCGGCGGCACCGGCTTCAAGTCCCCGGCCAACCGCCCGGCGCGGTAGTGGAGAACCGCGCACTTTGCCGCGGGAACGGAAGCCCTTCGATACTGTTGGCTACGAAGGCCCTTTTTATCGGAAGGAGACCGTGCAATGTCCGGCCCGCTTCAAGCGATAAAGCAGGCGTTCCAGCGGCTGTTCCGTTCCGAACCCGCCAGGTCTGATCTGCCCCCGGTCATCATTCACGACCCGGCGGCACAAAAAGCGCACGACCTGGACGATCCGTTCTTCGACGAAAAAGTACAGACCCGCATCGGCGACGTCATCGCCGGCACCAAACACAAGCCCCAGTGACGACGCGACGTCGCAATCCGGCCTGACCCCTAACAGGATACCGCTGACGCCTTGAATGTCAGCTTTCATTTCGCGGACGCGAAAACCGTGCTAGCGCACGCCCATGACCTCAACACAACAAACGCCGGTGATCGAGCCGACGCCGGCGGACACCGTTCCCGACGAAATGACCGGGCGTGCACTGCGGCTGCGCATCCGTCAGCAAGAATTGCTGGCAGAACTCGGCGTGCTGGCCCTGCAAGGCACCAGCTTCAGCGGCATGCTGGAACACACCGCGCGGATGACCGCTGAAGGGCTCGGCGCCGAATACTGCAAGGTTCTCGAATACCTGCCTGCGGACAACCGCCTGCTCGTGCGAGCCGGCGTCGGCTGGGACGACGGGGTCGTCGGCCACGCCACCGTCGGCGCCGACCTGGCGTCGCCCGCCGGCTATGCCCTGCATACGGGCAAACCGGTGATTTCCAATCATCTCGAAAACGAGCAACGCTTCAGGACCCCCGAACTGCTGGTCGAGCACGGCATCCGCCGCGCCATGAACGTGATCCTGCAAGGCGATGGCTCACCGTTCGGGGTGCTCGAAGTCGACAGCCGCTCCGAAGGCGAATTCAGCGAACCCGACGTCGCCTTTCTGCAAGGCGCCGCCAACATTCTCGGCATGGCGATCGAGCAGCAGCAATATCAGCGCAAGCTGCAACAAGCGCTGGACCGGCATCAGGTGCTGCTCAAGGAAGTCAATCACCGCGTCAAGAACAGCCTGCAGGTGGTGTCGAGCATGCTGCACCTGCAATCGGCCGCGGTCGGCGACCCGGCGCTGAGCGAACGGCTCACCGAGGCGTCCAACCGCATTTCCGCTGTCGGCCGCGCCTACGAGCGGCTGGCCTATAATGCCGACTACGAGAACATCGACCTCGTCGCCTATCTGCGCGAGGTGATCGACGACCTAGAAAAATCCGCAGCGCCATTCAAGATCGAATTCGTCGCCCCTGAGGAGATCCAGTTTGCCGCCGACCGCGCCATCCTGGTCGCGCTGATTATCAACGAACTGGTGCTGAACGCCGGCAAATACGCTTACCCCGGTGCCGCCAGCGGATCGATCTTTGTCCGGCTGGTGCAGATGGATTCTAAATCGGTGCAGGTTTCGGTCCGCGACGAGGGCATCGGCATGCCGGCCGGTTTCGATCCGGCGGCCAGCAAGCGGCTCGGCACCCGCCTGGTCAACGCGCTGGCGCGGCAACTCGATGCCGAACTGACGCGCCCGGACAGCGCGGTCGGCACCAATTTCACGCTGCAGGTGCCGCTCAGCGCGCCGAACGTCAATGCCTGAGGCGCGCTTCTTTGCTGGATTTTCCCACGGCCATGCCGGGCATGACCCGGTAGATGACGCGCTTTCGCGGCCATAGATTGCCTGATGCCACATGTCAGGTGATCGGGCCTTCGAAAAGTCCGAGGCGCTTCTGCACGTCCTCCGGCATGTTCGCTACCCGCAACGGCCGGCCCATGAACGTGGTCCAGGGCTTTTCAGCGATCGGCTGAAGCTGCGCAAATGTCCAGAACTGGCGTTCGGTCATTTCGACTTCGGTGACGTTATGTTCAAGGATCCAGTTGCGCAGCGAGCCGAACCGCGCCTGTTCGGTCTCGTTGAACATCGTCGTCGGCAATGCTCTTCTCATCGCGCTGCTCTCATGGCCCGAGCATAACCCGCAGGCGCTTAACGACGGCTGACGAAAGCAATTAGATTGTATCTTTAAGACAAGAAAGCGTTAGCCGCGCAGCCGGCGGCTGTTGGCGCGGACCGTACGACGGTACGGCACATAGGCCTTGACCGCGGCGACCTCGAGGCTGGTGCCGGTCATCAGCGCCGTCATCAGCACGCCCTGCGCTTCGCCGAACGCTGCTACCTTCTCCGACACCATACGCTGGCATTCGGTTTCCGCCAGCGGGCCGCCGGAGGCCAGCCGCATCATGCGCAAAGCGACCACCTGCTGCATGTCGGCGGCGAATCGAGCGGCTTCAAACCAGGTATTCATGAAGTTGTACAAGAGGGGTGCTCCTTCGCCGTCCCGGGGGCCCGGGCCAACACGCCGAAGGAACTACCGTTCCACGGCCCGGCACCATGCGCCGGGCCCGGCCGGTCCACAAGCAACCGCGACGATAGCGCCGGCCGGTCCGCAAGCGTGCGGTCGCAGCGGTGCGGCAGCGCCTATTCGGTGAAAGCGGAGCCGCGCGGCTGTAGTTTGTCGCGCAAATCCTCGGTGCCGGTCACGGTCTTGACCACCGTATCGAAAGCGCTGGAAATGCGGTCGCCGATGGTCGGCGGCTTGCGGCGCCGGGCGGTCTTCTTCCTTCTGGTCTTCAGCGCCGGCCGCGATTTCTTCTTCGCGGACTTCTTCACCGCCTTCTTCGCCGACTTCGCGCGTGTGGCCACCTTTGTCTTGGCCTTTGTCTTGGCCTTCTTTTTGGACTTCTTGGTCGTCTTACGGCTCGCGGCCTTCTTGCTCTTTTTGGCCATCGGAAACTTCCCCCCTCGGTGATTGCGGAATCACGGGTTGCAGCATAGGCGCGAGAATCCGCCGCCGCCAGTGGCGCTCTTTTGCAAAGAGGTGTCTGGATCGGGGGCCGGTTTAGCTGCTAGTCATGCCTCCATACCGGCCAACAAGGCGAGGGAGGAATACCAGTGTCAGCTTCTCTACAAGGCGAAACGCAGCCGACCGTCTACCGTTTCAAGCTCGGCGGCTTCGAGGTCGCAACCATTCTGGACAGCAAGGCGGTCCGCGACGGGCTGCATCCGAACTACGGCGCCAATGCCTCGGCCGACGAGGTCCACGCACTTGCCCGCGCGAACAACATCGACACCCAGCGCTTCGAGCACAACAACATCCCGACCCTGGTCAATACCGGCAAGCAGCTCATTCTGTTCGATACCGGCAACGGCGCGCTGCCGCGCGAATACGAGGCGCTCAAGGCCCGGATGCCGCCCGGCAACCTTGCGACCCGCCTCGGTCTGCTCGGCCACAAGCCGGAAGACATCGACCTCATCGTCTCCACGCACGGCCATCCCGACCATATCGGCGGCCTGGTCGAGGGCGGCAAGCCGGTCTATCCGAACGCCAAGTATGTGTTCGGCGCAGCCGAGTACGATTTCTGGAAGAAGAACGAAAACGTCCGTGAGGCGCGCAAGTTCAACCAGAAGCTTTTCATGACCATCTGCGAGCCGCTGGCCGACCGTTCGACCTTCATCAAGCCGGGCGACGAAGTCGCGCCGGGCATCCGGTCGGTCGATGCCGCCGGCCATTCGCCCGGCCTGATGGCGTTCCATATCGAGAGCGACGGCAAGCAGTTCATGATCACCGCCGATACCGTGACGCAGTTCGTCATGGCGGTGCAGCGGCCGGAATGGTTCTTCGACATGGACGACGACAAGGACAAGGCGGTCGCGACGCGGAAACGCATCCTCGACATGCTGGCGACCGACCGGCTGTTCTTCGCCAGCTTTCACATGCCGTTCCCCGGCATCGGCTATGTCGAGAAGGCGCAAGGCGGCTACCGCTGGGTACCACACAGCTATCAGCTGAACCTGTAGGCGTTACGACTCGCGCCGCCGTGCACCGACGGCGATCGACAGCAGCGTGCGCTGGGCGATCGCCTCGGCCAGCACGGCGTTGCGGCGCATGTCGAGTGAGGCGTCGGCGAGCTGCTCCATCGTGCGCAGCAGCTTGGCCGGCGACCAGGCGCGCAACGCGGTGCCGACGTCGCGTTCGCGGCTGAAATGCACCGGCGGCGCGCCGCGCTTCATGGCGAACTCGACCGAATCACCGCTCTCGATCGCCAGCTTCATCTTGTGCAGATTGGCGACCTGGCGGATCGCCGCCGATACGATCGCCGCCGGCGACGATCCGCCGGCCCGCGCCTTGCCGAACTCGGTTTCGACATCCGCGGTCTTGCCGGCAAAGGCGGAATCGATCACGCCGTCGAGCGCCAAGGCCGAGGCATCGGCCACCACCGCCATCACATCGGTGAGTTCGACGCGGCCGGTGCCTTGCGCATACAGCGCAAGCTTGCGGACCTCGTTGCGCGAGGCGAGCCGGTCGCCGCCGAGCAGGCCGAGCAGCATGGCGCGAGCATCGGAAGCGATCTGCAGATTGGCGCCGCACATTTCGTCGTCGATCAGCCGCGCCAGATCGCGCTCGCCGTCGGCGTAGCAGGGAAGCGCGACGGCGACCTTCGATTTTTCGCACAGCGTGCGCAGCGGCGCGGTCTTCTTCAGATCGCCGGCCTCGATGATGACCCGGCATTCGTTCGACGGCGCCGCGATCACCGGTTCGACCGCGGCGACAATGTTGCGGCCACCCGCCTTCACCAGCACCGCGCGGCGTCCGCCGAACAGCGGCACCGTGTGCGCTTCCTCGACCAGCCGCGACGGATTGCCGGCAAGGTCTTCGCCCTCGATGCGCACAAAGCTGAATGGGTCGTTCGGGTCGTCGACCGAAGCCTTCACCAGCGCGTCGGCGCGCTCGCGCACCAGACCGGCGTCAGGCCCGTAAATGAGCACGATCGGCATCGCCGGATCGGGCCGGGCGATGAAGCGGTCGACGTCGGCGGCTTTGATGGCGGTCATGATCTAAGTGTCCCGGGCGCAGCGCAGCACGGCTCCGTGGTGCGCTGCAGACCCGGGACCTTACAGGCCTCGGGGGTTTGGAACGGCCCCGGCCTCACGTCCCGGCGACGAAATATGACGCCAGGCGGTTGCGAATATTTTCGACGATCACGCTGGCGGCGCGATTCTCGGCATCGCGCAGGCCGCGGTCGCCGGCGAAGCGCTGCTGCTGGCCGGGAATGTTGTAGGACACCCGCGAGAATGTCGTGCCATTGACGACGACCTTGCCGGTGGTGACATCGGTCAGTGTAAAGCTCGAGTCGATACCGTAATTCTGAATGTCGGGGCGCGCGGTGTTGATGTCGACGATCACCTGCAGATTGGTGGACGACAAATTGACCTTGAGCCGGTAATTGGGCGCCGCCGGGGCGCTGCCGCCGGTCAGCGCAAAGATCAGTTCGTCGCGGACGCTGACGCCCAGCCGGGCGAGCCTGGTGCCCTGCGGCGCATTGATCTGCTCAACCTCGACCGAGGCGAGCTTGCTGCCAATCCCGGAGCCGGCAGCGCCGCCGCCGACCAGGGCGCGGTCGCCATACATCGGCTGGAAACAGCCGGCCACGAGCGCAGCCAGCCCGAGGGCGGCCAGCAATCTGATCGAACGCGGGAATTCAGGCCACGACATTGACGATCCTCTGCGGGACGACAATGACCTTTTTCGGGCTTTTGCCATCCAGCGCCTTTATTACCGCATCGAGGGCCAGAACGGCAGCCTCAATCTCTTCTTTTCCAGCATCCCGGGGCACCGTGACGTCGGCGCGCTTCTTGCCGTTGATCTGTACGGGAAGCGTCAGCGTGTTTTCGACCAGCAGCGCGGTCTCCAGAACCGGCCAGGCCTCGGTCGCCACCAGGGTCTTGTGCCCCAGCGCCGCCCAGCATTCCTCGGCCAGATGCGGCATCATCGGGTGAAACAGCCGTACCAGAATGTCGCCGGCCTCGCGCAGCGCCCAGGCCATGTCCGGGGCCGTCGCGGTCTCGACCTCGCCAATGGCATCCGACAGCGCATTGGCGAAGTCGTAGATATGGGCAATGCAGCGGTTGAAGCGCAGCTTGTCGATGTCCTCGGAGACGTTGTTCAACGCCCGGTGCGCCGCCTTGCGCACCGCCAGAGCGGCGGGACCGAAATCAGCGGGCCGCTCGGCAGGCGCCGTCACCTGTGCAATTTCGCCGACCATGCGCCACAGCCGCTGCACGAAGCGCGAGGCGCCCTTGACGCCTTCCTCGCTCCAGATCACGTCGCGCTCGGGCGGACTGTCGGACAGCATGAACCAGCGCGCGGTGTCGGCGCCGTAGTCGGCGATGATGTCGTCGGGGTCGATGGTGTTCTTTTTCGACTTTGACATCTTCTCGATCGAGCCGATCTCGACCGGCTCGCCGCTGGCAATCAGCGTGGCGCTGCGCACGTCACCGGCTGTCTCGACCTTGACGCTGGCGGGTTCGACCCAGTCGCCGCTTTTGCTGCGATAGGTTTCGTGCACCACCATGCCCTGCGTGAACAGGCCGGCGAACGGCTCGTCGAGGCCGACATGACCGGTCTTGCGCATGGCGCGGGTGAAGAAGCGCGAATAGAGAAGGTGCAAAATCGCGTGCTCGATGCCGCCGATATATTGATCGACCGGCAGCCATTCGTTGGCAGCGGACGGCGTCGTGGGGGCTTCAGTATTCCACGGATCGGTGAAGCGGGTGAAGTACCAGGACGAGTCGACGAAGGTGTCCATGGTGTCGGTCTCGCGCCGCGCCGGCCCGGCGCATTGCGGGCACGCAACGTGCTTCCAGCTCGGATGATGATCCAGCGGATTGCCGGGCCTGTCGAACGACACATCCTCGGGCAGCGTCACCGGCAGATCCTTCGCCGGCACCGGCACCACGCCGCATTTGTCGCAGTGGACGATCGGGATCGGGCAGCCCCAGTAGCGCTGGCGCGAAATGCCCCAGTCGCGCAGGCGATAATTGATCTGCCGCTGCGCCACAGCGCGGTTGCCGGCGGTGGATCTCTCCAGCCGCTTCGCCACTTCTTCCCTGGCTTCGTCGATGGTCATGCCGTCGAGGAAACGGGAATTGATCATGCGGCCATCGCCGTCATACGCCACGTCAGTGATGACGAATGTCGCCGGGTCCTGGTTCGGCGGGCATACCACCGGCGTATTGCCGAGGCCGTATTTGTTGACGAAATCGAGGTCGCGCTGATCATGCGCCGGGCAGCCGAAAATCGCGCCGGTTCCGTAGTCCATCAGGATGAAGTTCGCGACATAGACCGGCAAGGTCCACGACGGATCAAACGGATGCACCGCCCTGATGCCGGTGTCGAAACCGAGCTTGTCGGCGGTGTCGATCTCCTGCTGCGAGGTGCCCATGTGGCGGCACTGCTCGATGAAAGCGGCGAGCTTCGGATTCTTCGCGGCGGCGGCCTGCGCCAGCGGATGGTCCGGCGCCAGCGCCATGAATTTCGCGCCGAACAGCGTGTCCGGCCGGGTGGTGAAGATCTCGAGTTCGCTCTCTTTGTTGGGCGTCGTTGCCTGATCGAGCATGAAGCGCACCAGCAGGCCTTCCGACTTGCCGATCCAGTTCTTCTGCATCAGCCGGACCTTGTCCGGCCAGCGCTCGAGCCCGTCGAGCGCATTGAGCAGGTCTTCCGAATAGTCGCTGATCTTGAAGAACCACTGGATCAGCTCGCGCTGTTCGACCAGCGCGCCGGAGCGCCAGCCGCGGCCGTCGATCACCTGCTCATTGGCGAGCACGGTGTTGTCGACCGGATCCCAGTTCACCTTCGATTTCTTGCGCTCGACCAGTCCCGCCTTGACGAAGTCGAGAAACATCTTCTGCTGATGCTTGTAGTAGCTCGGGTCGCAGGTCGCGACTTCGCGCGCCCAGTCCAGCGACAGGCCCATCGACTGCAGCTGCTTCTTCATCGACGCGATGTTGGCGTAGGTCCATTCCTTGGGATGCACCTTGCGGTCGATGGCGGCGTTTTCCGCCGGCATGCCGAAGGCATCCCAGCCCATCGGGTGCAGCACGGCGTTGCCCATGGCCCGTTTGAACCGCGCCACCACGTCGCCCATGGTGTAATTGCGGACGTGGCCCATGTGGATGCGCCCGGACGGGTAGGGGAACATCTCCAGCACGTAGTATTTCGGCCGCGGGTCGTCGTTCCGGGTGGCGAAGATGCCCTTCGCGTCCCAGGCGCGCTGCCAGCGGGCCTCTGCCTCGCGGGCGTTGTAGCGGTCATATTTGCTTGGATCGGCGGTCATTTCCGGCTCTTTTCAGGGTGCCGGGAACAGACACGAAACCGCTTTGCCGGTCAACGGCGGAACGGTCTGCGCTCGAAACAGAGGAACCCACCGCCTCCTGTCCGGGTTAACCCCCAAAACAGGAGGCAAAACCATGATCAAGACTGAAAACATCAAGGGACATATGGAAGTGATCGGCTCCGATGGCGAACACGTCGGGACCGTGGACCACCTCGAGGGGTCTGACAAGATCAAGCTTACCAAGACCGACCCCGCTGCCGGCGGCAAGCACCACCTGATCCCGGTCGGCTGGATCGATCACGTCGACGCCCACGTCCATCTCAACAAGCCGGCCAAGGACGTGATGAAGCAGTGGCAGGCCGCGGCCTGACCGTTCAAGACAGAACGTTGTCATCGCCCGCATCTGCGGGCGGTGGCATTTTGGGCAGGACGATTTGTTTGGGCCGCCCCTCAAGCGCGCGCACAACGGCGGCCACCAGCAGCGGCGCCTCGTACGGCTTTTCGACCACCGGCGCATCGGGAAAATGCATCTCGTCGAGATCGGACTGTCGCATGCCGGTCAGAAAGACGACGGGCGTGCCGCGCTTCGCCAGATCGCCGGCGATGGTCAGGCTGGTCCCGGATGCATCGCTTAATTTCACGTCCAGCACGGCCAGATCGATGCGAGGCCCCCTGGCCAACGCCGCGAGCGCGTCGTCGACCTTGCTGACGCAAACGACGCTGGCGCCCGCCGCTTCCAGGATTTGCTGAATGTCGAGGGCGATCAAAAATTCGTCGTCAAGAACCAGGCAACGCCTCCCGGCCAATGGCCTAATGTCCGACACCCGACATATCCCCTCGTTCCCTGTTTGGAACTCGATTTCTCGTACACACCGCATCCGGCGGCATTTAAAAAAGACACATGCTGGCGATTTAAAAGCAGCCGGGGCAAGATGCCTCATGATCGTGGGCAATCAACGGCCCGGCCAATACACACCGTGCGAGCAATGTCCGCTCCGCAAGCGGCCGAACTTGCGGGAATTCACGCCGGACGAGCTGGAATTCGTCAAACAGTTCAAAATGGACGAACTGCGGGTCGAGTCCGGGGCCAGCTTTCTGCGCCAGGGTACGAGCAGCGAGCATCTCTACACGGTGCTGAGCGGCTGGGCCTTCCGCTACAAGATGCTCGACGACGGCCGCCGTCAGATCCTCAATTTCGCCCTGCCGGCCGACATGCTCGGCCTGCAGGGCACGCTGATGAAGGAGATGGAACACTCGGTCGAGGCGCTCACGCCGCTGGTGCTGTGCGTCTTTCCGCGCAGCAAGCTGTGGGACCTGTACAGCCGTTTTCCGTCACTCGCTTTCGACATCACCTGGCTGGCGGCGCGCGAGGAGCAACTGACGGATGAGCACATGGTCAGCCTCGGCCGCCGCACCGCGCTGGAGCGCACCGCTTTCCTGTTGCTGCATCTCTATGTGCGCGCCGAGGAAGCCGGGATGACCCGGAACGGAACGATCCAGTTCCCGTTCACGCAGCAGCATCTGGCCGACGCGCTCGGCATGTCACTGGTGCACACCAACAAGACGCTGAAGCGGCTGATGGCGACCAAGGCGGTGCGCTGGCAGGACCGCGTGTTCGCCCTCGCCGATCGCAGCGCGCTAGCCGAGATCGCGGGCGACGACGTAACGCTTCAGACAGGCCGGCCGTTCATCTGAAGACGAATTCGTTCAGCCCGCCTTCGACAGAGCCGCCGTGGATGCGACCACCCGATTGCGGCCCTGCCGTTTGGCCTGATAAAGCGCGGCATCGGCCCGTTCGACGAGATCTTGCTGGCAGTCGACATCCGTCGGCAGCACGGATGCGGCGCCGATGCTGATCGACAGAAAACCGGAAGCCG
Organism: Pseudolabrys sp.; assembly: GCA_030684935.1. Classification (GTDB taxonomy): domain Bacteria; phylum Pseudomonadota; class Alphaproteobacteria; order Rhizobiales; family Xanthobacteraceae; genus Pseudolabrys. The sequence continues at coordinate 59,577 of JAUXXH010000051.1, forward strand.
AGCCGCTGTGCACGATCCGCAGCTTTTCGACCGCGGTCCGCAGTCGCTCGGCCACACGCAAGGCGATATCGATGTCGGCGCCCTGGAGCAGCACCGCGAACTCCTCGCCGCCGTAGCGCGCCGCAAAATCCGCACGACGGGCGCGGCCGCCGACGCGGCTGTACGAAGGCGGCAGTTCGGCCTCGGGCGCAGAACCGCCCGCATGCATGCGGGTGCCTTCGATCAGGGCGCCGCCCACTTTGCGCAAACAGTCGTCGCCCTGGATATGGCCATGGTGATCGTTGAACAACTTGAAATGGTCGACGTCGATCATCAGGATCGCGATCGGCTGACCCAGCTTGACGGCTATCGCGCACTCGGCCGCGAACCGCCCGTTGAAGGCGCGGCGGTTGCCCAGTCCGGTCAGGCCGTCGACTTCGGCAAGCTCGCGTAGTTGCGCGTTGCTGTCGCGCAGTTCCTGTTCGCGCATGTGCAATTGCCCGGCCATGTCGTCAAGCGCCGCCGCGAGCGGCACGAACTCCGCCGCCCAGGGCAATTCCCATGCATGGGTCTTGACGTCGCCCCGGCCGATCCGGGTCGCGGTATCGGCCAGTGCACGAATCGGGCGCACCAGCAGCCGTTCGCCGCCGAACCAGATGCTCAGCAGAACCAGGAACGAGACAAGCCCGACCTCGACGATGGCCTGCCACATCGCGCGATTGACGCGGGCCAGCACGTCGCTCTCGGCAAAGCCGACCGCGATGCGGGTCGACGTGTCGGGCAACTGGACATAGCCGAAGATACGGCGAACGCCGTCAGGCGCGGCCTCCGTCACGAAGCCTTCCGGCCGCGCCAGCATCGCCTTGACCAGAGGGTGGTCGTCCAGTTTCTGGCCGATCAGATCGCCCGGACTCGGGTTCGGATACTGCGCCAGGATCGTCCCCGTGCCATCGATCATCAACATCGCGGCCGAGGCCGGGACAAACGTCCTGGCTACATTCTCGAACCAGCTCAGATCGAGCAGTCCCACGACAATCGCGGTCGTCTCGCCGTCCGGCCCGGTCTGCGCAAGGGCGGCGGTGATGACCGGGGCCTTGATCCGCGCCGCCACGAAATAATCGCTGATCGAGAAGCCGCCATACTCGACTGCCGACCTGAAATAGGGACGTTCGGAAATATCCAGGCCGATCGCTCCAGGAAAGCTGGAACAGAAAATCCGGCCGTCGAGATCGGCGACAGAGAACGTTTTGATCCATGGAATCGGCTCGGCGATCCTCGCCAGGAACCGATTGCAGTCGGCATTGGGTAAGTTGAAGCTCGCGCGGGCACTCGCGATCACGCGCAGTAAAGAACGCGCCGACGCGAAGACCTCGTTCTGCGCGGTCGCCCCCTGGCGCGCAAAATCAAGAGCATTTCTGTAGGCCGCCTCGATGCGCTCCTTGCGGTCGCGCTCCTCGCTATAGAAGCCGAGCAGAAGCAGCGGCAGAATGGCGCCAACCGCCAACAGCATCAGCCGGACCCGAACACTTATCGAACGCTTCGGCCGATCGGTTCCCAAACTTGCTGCCTGCGGAGCGGCGTGTGGCATGATAGCGTTGCGCTCTCGAATTCAATACCGTGCACCGGTTAAGGGACATTGCAACGAATTGCGTTGCCTTTCTCTAAATGGCCGGAATAATGCATTACCATCATGTCCATGCCTGAAACGACGAATGCGCCTGCCGGCCTCGAGAAGGTCCGCGCCGAAATCGCCCACGCCTGCCAGGATGCCGGGCGCGATCCGGCCGGCGTGACGCTGATCGCGGTGTCGAAGACATTTCCGGTTGAGGCGATCGAGCCGGTGATCGGCGCCGGGCAGCGTGTGTTCGGCGAGAACCGCGTGCAGGAAGCCAAATCGAAATGGCCGACGCTGCGCGAGAGGTATCCGGATGTAGCGCTGCATCTGATCGGACCGCTGCAATCCAACAAGACCAGGGAAGCGGTGGCGCTGTTCGACGCCATTCATGCGGTCGACCGGCCGAGCCTGTGCGAAGCGCTGGGCAAGGAGATCGCCAGGCAGGGGCGGACACCATTGCTGTTTGCGGAGATCAATACCGGCGCCGAACCGCAGAAGGCGGGCGTGCTGCCGCAGGACGCCGACGCCTTCCTGGCGGCATGCCGTGACCGCTACGGGCTGACGATGGCGGGGCTGATGTGCATTCCGCCGCAGGACGAAGCGCCGGCGCCGCACTTCGCGCTGACCGCCAAGATTGCGAAACGCAACGGCCTGAAATTGTTGTCGATGGGCATGAGCGCCGACTTCGCCACCGCCATCGCGCTCGGCGCCACCCACGTGCGGGTCGGCTCGGCGATTTTCGGCGGGCGCGGCTGAATGGATAACAAACGCGCGGATCCCTCCGCTGTCATTGCCGGGCTTTTGACCCGGCAATCCATGAGGGCGTCCGTCATCGGCAGGCTTGCGTAAGGCCTTTCCGGCCCGTGAGGGCATCATGGATGCCCGGGTCAAGCCCGGGCATGACTCCGAGATCGGAGATGCGTCAGCGATAAACGCATCCTACGTATTCATGCTCTCGAAGAACTCGGCGTTGCTCTTGGTGTTGCGCAACTTGTCGAGCAGGAAGTCGATCGCATCCATGGTGCCCATCGGGTTGAGGATGCGGCGCAGGACGTACATCTTCTTGAGCACGGCCGGTTCGGTGAGCAGTTCTTCCTTGCGGGTGCCGGAGCGCGTGATGTCCATGGCCGGGAAGGTGCGCTTGTCGGCCACCTTGCGGTCGAGGATGAGCTCCGAGTTGCCGGTGCCCTTGAATTCCTCGAAGATCACTTCGTCCATGCGGCTGCCGGTATCGATCAGCGCGGTGGCGATGATGGTCAGCGAGCCGCCTTCCTCGATGTTACGCGCGGCGCCGAAAAAGCGCTTCGGCCGTTGCAGCGCGTTGGCGTCGACGCCGCCGGTCAGCACCGTGCCGGATGACGGCACCACGGTGTTGTAGGCGCGGCCGAGACGGGTGATCGAATCGAGCAGGATGACCACGTCGCGCTGGTGTTCGACCAGGCGCTTGGCTTTTTCGATTACCATTTCCGCCACGGCGACGTGCCGCGTTGCCGGTTCGTCGAAGGTCGAGGACACCACCTCGCCCTTCACCGAGCGCTGCATGTCGGTGACTTCCTCGGGCCGCTCGTCGATCAGCAGCACGATCAGGTAGCACTCGGGATGATTGGTGGTGATGGCGTGCGCGATATTCTGCAGCAGCACGGTCTTGCCGGTGCGCGGCGGCGACACGATCAGCGCGCGCTGGCCCTTGCCGATCGGCGCGACGATGTCGATGACCCGCGACGACAGATCCTTGCTCTTGGTCGGATCGTCGTGCTCCATCTTCAGGCGCTCGTCGGGATAGAGCGGCGTCAGGTTGTCGAAATTGATCTTGTGGCGCGCCTTCTCGGGGTCCTCGAAATTGATGGTATTGACCTTGAGCAGCGCAAAATAGCGTTCGCCTTCCTTGGGCGAGCGGATCTGGCCTTCGACGGTGTCGCCGGTGCGCAGGCCGAAACGGCGGATCTGGGACGGCGAGACATAGATGTCATCGGGCCCGGACAGGTAATTGGATTCCGGCGAGCGCAAGAAACCGAAGCCGTCGGAGAGAACCTCGACGACGCCTTCGCCGATGATGTCGATCTCGGCGGTGGCGAGGTTCTTGAGGATCGCGAACATCAGCTCCTGCTTGCGGAGCGTGCTGGCGTTCTCGACCTGATGCTCTTCGGCAAAGGCGGTGAGCTCGGCCGGGGTCTTGGACTTGAGGTCTTGGAGTTTCATTTCCCGCATGGGGAGTTTACGTCCTTGAAGAGGTAACCCGGCGGGAGTCTGGAAAATGAATGACTCGGGATGCCGGTGTACTGGGGGAGAGCAGAGTAGTCGCAGGTCTGGGGTGGCGAGATCGGTTGGGAAGAGCCCGGAACCCGATGCAGCGACCGGCCCGAACACGGGGAGCCGGAACGCGACTGCATCCGCCTGCGTTCGGAGGGATGCGTTCAACATAAGAGACGCCGCGATTCCGCGCAAGGGGCAGCAACGCACCGCCAGCAAAAATGGCTAACGGTCAGAACGGCTTGATCACCGCCAGCAGCACGATGAGAACCATCAAGACTGTCGGTACCTCATTGATCATACGATAGAATTTTGCCGGTCGCACGTTCGCGTCGCGGCCGAATTCGGCGGTCCAGGCGGCCAGTTTGCCGTGCATCGCCGACATCCCCAGCACCAGCGCTAACTTGGCGTAAAACCAGCCGAAGGCATGGGCGCCGGTTTCCCAGACCAGCCAGAGCCCCAGCACCCAGGTCACGGCCATGGCCGGGGTCATGATGTAGCGCAGCAGCCGGTGCTCCATCACCTTGAAGGTCTCGGACTGCTCGGAGCCCTTCGCCGCCGCGGCGTGATAGACGAACAGCCGCGGCAGATAGAGCATCCCGGCCATCCAGGAGATGACGGCGATAATGTGCAGGGCCTTGAGGGTGAGGTACATGGGCTTCAGTCTAGTCCACGATGCTTAGTGGTGTCATGGCCGGGCTTGTCCCGGCTATCCCGCTTAGGACGATCGGGCGATGGCCGAGTCCTATGCCTGATTTCTCGTAAGCCGGCCCGGCAGCGCAATTTGCGTTGGCGTCACCCACGACATAATTCGTCGAGGGATCTTCTGTGCTGAAATTCAGAGCTGACGTTCTGCTCGCCTGAACGGGATGGCCGGGACAAGCCCGGCCATGACATCGAGGGGCAGGGGAGGAATGAAAAAGCCTAGCCCCTGACCCTCTTCAACATCTGCTCGACATGCGCGATCGGCGTCGGCGGCAGGATGCCGTGGCCGAGGTTGAAGATGAAAGGACCGCCCGACAGCGACGCCATCACGGCATCGACTTCGCGATCAAGCGCCGCGCCGCCGGCGAGCAGCGCCAGCGGATCGACATTGCCCTGCACCGCGACCAGATTCTGCGCACAGTCGCGGGCGAAATCGAGTTCGACCGTCCAGTCGATGCCGACGCCGTTCACGGCCGTCTGCACCACATAATCAGGTAGTTTGCTGCCAGCACCGCGCGGAAAGCCTATGACCTTGGCGCCAGGCACCTGCTTGCGGACGCCGTCAATGATCGCTCGCGTCGGCTTGATGCACCAGCGCTCGAATTCCATCGGCGGCAGCACACCGGCCCAGGTATCGAAAATCTGCACGCAATCGGCACCGGCCTTCAACTGCCCGACCAGGTATTCAATCGAGCCCTCAACCAGCCGGTCGATCAGCCGTGCAAAGGATTCCGGGTCGCGATAGGCAAACAGCCGCGCCGGCGCCTGGTCCGGCGTGCCGTGCCCCGCCACCATGTAGGTCGCCACCGTCCATGGCGCACCACAAAATCCAATCAGCGTCTTTTGCGGATCAAGCGCCGCGCGAACCCGACGCACCGTTTCGTAAACCGGTCCGACCACTTTCTGATCGATGACAGGCAACAAGGCATCGATCGCCGCAGGATCGCCCAGCGGCTCGAGCCGCGGTCCTTCGCCGGCGTGAAACGTAACCACGCGGCCCAAAGCCAGAGGCATCACCAGAATGTCGGAAAACAGGATAGCCGCGTCGAAGCCGAACCTTTTGATCGGCTGTAACGTAACTTCGGCTGCAAGTTCAGGATTGAAGCAAAGGTCGAGAAATCCCCCTGCCTTTTCTCGAACAGCACGATATTCCGGCAGATACCGCCCCGCCTGTCGCATCATCCAGATCGGCGGAACTGCTTCTCGCTGACCCGACAAAACGCGGAGCAGGGGCTTTATCCCCATGCCCATGGTCTGGCGCGCTTCTTCCATAAAGACTCTTTTAGATTTCTTTGTAGTTATTGTTAGGCGGTTGATTGGACTCATGACTCGTCATCGACAATCTGTCCACCGCTTGACCTGCCACCATTCAGAATCACCTTCAGATCAGGTCCAGGGGATCCACAGCCCAAAGCACCGCATTACAGGGCTTGGTACGGTTATCCCAGTCTGTCCCCAGGGGACTGTCCACATATCAGCCTCAACGGTGGAGTCGGGTGCGTGGAATGCCCGTCAGGCAGCCATGTGGATGGAATTGCAGCCGCCTTGCAGTGATTGCTTGCGAAAGCCTTAAAGGCGTGGCCTGCTCCCCCGGTATCCACACTTGTCCCCAATGCCATACAGATGTCCGACACCGGTTACTTCCACCTCCATCTTGTTTCCGACGCCACCGGCGAGACCCTGATCATGGTCGCGCGGGCGGCCGCGGCGCAATATGCCAATGTGGCGCCGGTCGAGCACCTGTATCCGATGGTGCGCTCGAAGAAACAGCTCGACAATGTGCTGGCTGAAATTACCGAGGCGCCCGGGCTGGTGCTCTACACGCTGCTTGAGGAGGACCTGATCCAGATCCTGGAGGATAAATGCCGGGATCTCGGGCTGCCTTGCATGTCGGTGCTCGGTCCGATCCTGCGGCTGTTCCAGTCCTATCTCGGTGCCGAGACCATTCAGCGCGTCGGCGCCCAGCACGTTCTCAACGCCGAATATTTCCAGCGCATCGATGCGCTCAACTACACCATGTTTCACGATGACGGCCAGCATGTCGAAGGCCTGGAAGAAGCCGACGTGGTGCTGATCGGCGTGTCGCGAACCTCGAAGACGCCGACGTCGATCTATCTTGCCAACCGCGGCGTCAAAACGGGCAATGTGCCGCTGGTGCCCGGCGTGCCGCTGGCGCCTGCGGTTGAAAAACTGACGCGGCCTTTGGTGGTCGGTCTCTATGCCAGTCCGGAACGTATCGTGCAGATTCGCGAAAACCGGCTGCTCGGCCTGAAGGCCTATCATGACGATAACCAGTATATCGACAAATCTGCGGTGGCCGAGGAGATCGCCTATTCGCGCCGTCTCTGTGCCAAACACAACTGGCCGAGCATCGACGTGACGCGCCGCTCGATCGAGGAAACCGCGGCGGCCGTGGTCCGCCTGTTGAGCGAACGACGCCGGCAGCCGGTCAGCTAGAATTTTCCGCCCCGATAAGGGGAGGACCAAGGAAGGACGCTCATGCCGCTCTGGCTCTCCGCACAGCCGCTGGTGCTCGCTTCGAAGAGCGAGATCCGGGGCAAGCTCCTGGCGGCGGCCGGGCTGCGCTTTGAGATACGACCGGCACAGATTGATGAACGCGCCGAAGAAGCCAAGGCCGGCGTGTCCGATCCCTCCGCTGCGGCGCGGATGCTGGCGCGGGTCAAGGCCGAGGCTGTCTCGGCGGACAATCCGGGCAAGCTGGTGCTCGGCGCCGACCAGACTTTGGCGCGCGGTGGCCTGCGCTTCAGCAAGCCGGAAAGCCGTGTCGCCGCCGCCGAACAATTGCGCGCCTTGCGCGGCCGGACCCATGAGCTGCATTCGGCTTTGGCGCTGGTGCGCGACGGCGCATTGCAGTTCGCCTGTGTTGATACCGCACGGCTGACCATGCGCGATTTTTCCGATGAGTTCCTGGAGGATTACCTCGACATGGCCGGTGACGCCGCGCTCGCCAGCGTCGGCGCCTATCAGCTCGAAGGCATAGGCGTGCATCTGTTCGAACGGGTTGAAGGTGACTATTTCACCATCCTTGGTTTGCCGCTGATGCCGTTACTGCAGTTTCTGCGGCAGAACGATTACGCGGGCGGGTGAGAGATGTTCATTCTCGGCCTGACCGGCTCGATCGGCATGGGAAAATCGACCACGGCGAAATTCTTCGCCGCAGAAGGCGTGCCGGTGCACGATGCCGACGCCGCGGTGCATCGTCTGTATGAAGGCGAAGCGACGCCGTTGATCGAGGCGGCGTTTCCCGGCACCACCGCTGGCGGCAAGGTCGACCGCGACCAGCTGGCCAGACAGGTTCTCGGCAATGACGCCGCGATCAAGCGGCTGGAGGCGATCGTGCATCCGCTGGTCGCCAGGGCGCGCGATGCGTTTCTGGCTGAAGCGGCGGGCAATGGCGCCGCAGTGGCGCTGCTCGACATCCCGCTGCTGTATGAGACCGGCGGCGAGCAGATCTGCGATGCGGTGGTGGTGGTGACGGCGCCCGCCGAGGTGCAGCGCGCGCGCGCTTTCGAGCGGCCGGGCATGACGGAGGCAAAGTTCGCCGCGATCCTCGCCAAGCAGATGCCGGATGCGGAGAAGCGCCGGCGCGCCGATTTCATAGTGGATACGTCGCAGGGATTTGACGCCGCCCGCGATCAGGTGCGTGAAATTCTGCGCCAGGTCGCTACAATGCCGAAACGGCCGCGGTGATTCTTTTCGCCGAGCCGGCCAGCGGAACAAAATGCGCGAAATCGTCCTCGATACCGAAACTACCGGACTCGATCCGAACCAGGGCCATCGCCTGGTCGAAGTCGGCTGCGTCGAACTGCTGAACCGGATTCCGACCGGGGCGACATTTCATGCCTATCTGAACCCGGACCGCGACGTGCCGGCCGAGGCCTTCGCCGTCCACGGCCTGTCGTTCGAGTTTCTCAAAGGTCACCGGCGTTTTCACGAGGTCTGCGACGAGTTCCTGGCTTTCATCGGCGATGACACGCCGCTGATCATTCACAACGCCAGTTTCGATCACGGCTTTCTCTGCGCCGAACTCAAGCGCGTGCAACGGGCGCTGATCGCGCGCGAGCGGCTGATTGACACGCTGGCGCTGGCGCGGCGCAAGTATTCGGCCGGACCGTACAATCTCGATGCCTTGTGTGCGCGTTGTGGCATCGACAATTCACGTCGCACCAAGCACGGCGCGCTGCTCGATGCGGAAATCCTGGCCGAGGTCTATCTCGAACTGATTGGCGGTCGGCAGGCGCAACTGGGCCTGGCCGAGACTGTCGAACTGCGGCCGCGCGGCAGCGACGGCATGATCGTGCGGCGGGAACGCCCGGTGGCGCTGGCCGCGCGGCTGACCGACGCCGACCGCGCCGCGCATCGCGACTTCGTCGCCACGCTGGGCGAAGCGGCGACCTGGCGGAATTACCTGTAGCTAATTGCCGAGGATCTGGCTGCCAAGGCGGAACGGGCTCGATATTGTCGAGCCGACCGCGTCGAAGATGAAGGCGCCGGCATTGCCGAGATCCTGCCCGGTGCCACGCCCACGCTGCGGATAGAGCGCGGCCAGACCGACGAAGCGGCTGTGGTTGAAGCGGTCCGACGACGTCAGGCTCGAAATATCGATGATGCGGATATCGGCGCGAAGGGCTGCCTCGCGTACCGCCGGGTCCTGGATGTCCAGCGCGCCGACGCGCGGCCGGTCGGTGCTGATGAAGCTGGCAACCTGAAGCGCACGGTCATCTTTCGACACCAGAAGCGTCATCGGCGGCGACAGGCGGCCGATGGTCTGCATCTGGCCGCGGAATACATCGACATCGATATCGGGGGCCGCCAGCACCACCTCGAGCCGTGCCAGCACGCGATCCTGCCGCGTCAGACGCAGTTGCCGGAGCGCTTCCGTGGTGAGCCAGCCGCCCATGCTGTGGCCGAGCACGGTGATCTTGCCGATGCGGGGATCGGCCGCCAGCATGGTCAGAAGCTGAACCAGATAGTCGCGCGAATAGGTCACCGATTCCTTGTCGGCGACGTAGCCGGACAGCGCGCCTTGCGACGGCCAGGAGAACAGCACCGGCACTGCGCCAGTGTCGGAGTCGACCGCCAGCAACGCCATGCGGAACAGCGCTTCCTGGAAGTTTTCGTTGTAGCCATGCACGAAGACGATGACGTTGCGCCGCCCCGGTTGTGGGGCTGCCGACGTTGCCACGCCGGCGCGGAACGTTGCCGCGGTGAGGGCGGTCTGGCCCACGGTTGCGAAGCTGGTGCGGGGGTCGGGCGTGCCGGTTGGCCACGCGATCGTCGCCGGCCTGTGGCCGGGCGGCACCGAGATGGTGTAGCGGACAAAGTTCAGCGCCGTAGCGCGGCCGGCGGTGAACACGTTTTCGTCCGGCGACCGGCGCGTGCGGTTGGTCGCCACATACACGTTTACCAACTTCGCTTCGGGAACGGCAGCGACCGGCGTCAGCACCTCGGCGCCGGGCCGCGGCGCGCAACCGGCGAGCACGCACAGCACGGCGATCGCCGGGACAAGACGGAAGGGGCCGACGCGCCGAAGGCCGATCGTCATCAGACGGCTCCGCCAGGTAAACGCGCTTTGTCAAACGCGCGTGAGCTTATGGCCGCCATGCCATGCCGGCAACATAACGCGCCGGGTCGGTTGTCCCGTACCGTCGCGCCGATTCAGCTCGGCTGAGCCGGCGCGTTGACCGGCGGCATCTGCTCCATCTTCTGGCGATAGAGGCTGACGAAATCGACCGGGTCGAGCAGCAGCGGCGGAAAGCCGCCATTGCGCACCGCGGTGGCGATGATCTCGCGCGCGAACGGGAACAGCAGCCGCGGGCATTCGATCAGCACGACCGCATTCAGGCTCTCCTGCGGCACGTTGCGGATGCGGAATACGCCGGCGAATTCCAGCTCGAAGTTGAACAGGATGCCGTCCTTGTTCTCGGCCTTGCCCTCGAGCTTGAGCACCACCTCGATGTCGCTATCGGACCGCGGCGTGGCGGCGACGTTGATCTGGATGCCGATCTGCGGCTGCTCCTGCGTGGGCATCAGCGACTGCGGCGCATTCGGATTCTCGAACGAGAAATCCTTGACGTACTGCCCCACAACATTGAGTTGCGGCAGTGTATCCGGCGCGGGCCCGCCATTGGTCGTCGACATGCAATCTCCTTCGCGCCGTCATTGGTTTTTTCGGCGAGCGGCGGTTGGCTACCATAGGGTCCGGAGGCGAACAAGGACGCACGGGCCTAGCGGCGCGGCTCATTGTCCTCGCGCTGCCGTTCCAGCGCCGGGTCTGGCACCCGGCGCCACTGTTCCGGCTCGAGGTCGACGACGCCGTCGGCGCGTGGCGGCGGTGTCCGGCGCCCGAACGGACCGGCGAGGGACTGCCGGAGCGCCGAAAACAGCAGCAGAAGTGCCAGCACGTCTGTTATAAACCCAGGGATTAACAGGAGAAACCCCGCCAGAAGCAGGGTGCCGCCCTGGCCGTCGGCCTGCAAGGCGGTCAAATTGCCCTGATCCAGGGCGACCCGGACCCGGGCGATATGATTGCCGCCGGCATGCCGCAGCACCAAAATGCCGGCAATCGACGCACCGACCACCAGCAGGAACGCCCAGCCGAAGCCGATTGCCACCGCTACGGCGACAAACACCGCCAGTTCCATCAGCGGCACCGCCAGCAGGGCCAGCAGCAACCATTTTGCCACATTCATCGGCGTTTCTCAGGCTCTGCGAGGTTGGCGGCCGCGCCCCAATCGTCTAAGGTCGAATGTGACGCACAATTGCGCCGAGAAACTGGCGCGAGCCTATGGATTGGCGCGGCCGTCCGCTTACATATAAAGATGGGACCGGCCGCCACGTAGCATCCAGCCGCTGCCGGACCGGACGCTGATCAACCGGTACCGTAGCCGAAAGTACGAGACGTGTTCGACATTTACACCATCATATTCCTCGCCCTCGCAGTGTTCATTTTCCTGCGATTGCGCAGCGTGCTCGGGCAACGCACCGGACGGGAGCGGCCGCCTTACGATCCGTACGCCGCGCGGGAGCCGGCCCGGCCGGCCGACAAGGTCGTGACTTTGCCCAACCGATCGCCGGAAGCCGCCGCCAAAGCCGCCGTCACCGATGCGCCGCCGGGAGAGCGCTGGAAAGGCGTTGCCGAGGCCGGATCGCCGCTGGCCGCCGGCCTCGATGCCATCGCCACCACCGATGCGGAGTTCGACGCCACGCAATTCCTGGTCGGCGCCCGCGCCGCCTATGAGATGATCGTCAATGCCTTCGCCGAAGGCGACCGCCGCACCCTGAAGAACCTGCTGTCGCGCGAGGTCTATGACGGCTTCGAAAGCGCGATCACCGACCGCGAAAAGCGCGGCGAGACGGTGGAGAGCCGGTTTGTGTCGATCGACAAGGCCGAAATCACGGCCGCCGAATTGCGCGGCCGCAGCGCCCAGCTGACGGTCCGGTTCGGATCGCAGCTGGTAACGGCGACGCGTGACAAGGCCGGCGCCGTCATCGAAGGCAATGCCGAGGCGGTCACCGACGTCACCGATGTCTGGACCTTTGCGCGCGACCTGACGTCGCGCGATCCGAACTGGAAACTGGTCGCCACCGAGGCCGGACAATAGACCCATGCCGGCGCCCGATGCCCGCACCATCGGACTAGGCTTCGGCGCGTTTATGTTTGCGGCTCTCAACGGGGCCGTTGCCGCTCAGGCCATGAAGCTTCCCAATGCCAAGGTCGAACCGCTGTCCTTCGCCGCCCTCGACGGCTGGCAGGATGACGACCATGCCGAGGCCTTCGGCGCCTTCATGAAAAGCTGCGGCGCCATTCAGCATGGTACCAAGGCGATGCGGGCGGCGCGGCCGGTCTACGGCGCGCTGTTCAAAGTGTGCGAACGCGCCAAGGCGGCCGGTCCGCTCGATCGCGACCAGGCGCGCGCTTTCTTCGAAGAGAATTTCCGGCCGGTGCGGGTCGCGCCTTTTGGCGAGACGCCGCAGGGTTTCTACACCGGCTATTACGAGACCGAGGTGCACGGTTCGCTGGTCAGGACCGAGGAATTCAACGTCCCGATCTATCGCAAGCCTGACAATCTGCTGATGCCGAAGAACGGTCGCGGCCGGCCGGCGCGCATCGCCGGCGGCAAGAAGATCGTGCCGTATCACGACCGCACTGAGATCGAACAGGGCGTGCTGGCCGGCAAGGGTCTGGAAATCTGCTGGGTCAAGGATCCGGTCGATGCGTTCTTCGCGCAGATCCAGGGCTCGACGCGGGTCAAGCTCAACGACGGCAAACTGATGCGCCTCAACTACCATGCGCATAACGGCCTGCCGTATACGCCGGTCGGCCGCAATCTGATCGACCGCGGCATTATCTCGAAAGAAGAGATGTCGATGGATCGCATCCGCGACTGGATGCGCGCCAATCCGGAAGAGGGTCGCGCGCTGCGCCGCAAGAACCGGTCGTTCGTGTTCTTCCGTGAAACGCATCTGGCTGCCGATGAGGAATGCATCGGCGCGCAAGGCGTGCCGCTGACGGCGCTGCGTTCGGTGGCAGTGGACCGAAAGATTCATGTTTACGGCACGCCGATCTGGGTCGACGTCGACCTGCCGATCGAGAGCGAAGTGCCCGACACCAAATTCCGCCGCCTGATGGTGGCGCAGGACACCGGCTCGGCGATTGTCGGCCCGGCCCGCGCCGACATCTATTTCGGCTCCGGCGAGGAAATCGGCAGCATCGCCGGCCGCGTCAAGCAGTTCGGCCAGTTCGTCATGCTGGCGCCGCGCAATCTGGCGGCCGGCAAGGGCGGTGGCGCTAGAACCGTGCCCGTCCCGAAGCCGAAGCCGCGATCAAGAGATGTGGTTGCCGACGCGGCGGTGACGTCCGAACCGCAGCCATAGCCGATGAGCACCGACGGCAGACGACGCCGTACCCTGTCTTACGAAGAGCGCGTGCTGTGGACCACCGTCACCCAGGCGATCAAGCCGCTCAGTGAGCGAGCGCCAGCGCTGTCCGACGACGATCCCGATCGGCCGGTCGCCAGTCTTGAGCGCATCAAGCCGCTGCCGCCGGCGCCGCGGGTCAAGCCGCCGCGGCCAGCGACGGCAGCGCCAATTCCGGTGCCGCCGAAGCCGGCGCCGCCGCCTTTGGCGCAACTCGGCCGGCGCGAGCGTTCTCGCGTGGCGCGCGGCAAGCAGGCGATCGACGCCCGTCTCGATCTGCACGGCCTGACCCAGGACGAAGCGCACGGCACATTGCTGCGTTTCCTGCGCTCTGCCAGCGCGCGCGGTGCGCGGCTGGTGCTGGTGATTACCGGCAAGGGTGATCGCGACGGGGGCCGCGGCGTGCTCAGGCGGCAGGTGCCGCACTGGTTGGGATTGCCGGAATTCCGCACGCTGGTGGTCGGCTTCGAGGACGCTCATATCGGGCACGGCGGCGAAGGCGCGCTTTACGTCCGGGTGCGCCGCGAGCGCTGATCGATCGACGCCGCGCGAATAAGGCCCGAATGGAAGGGCTCGATGACAATGATCCCGCGTTTTACCGCCTGCGCAATCTGGTGGTTGACCAAGACGCCGGCGCCACCAAGCCGCTTATCACTGCCGGCCGGATACCTGTCATCGGCGCCGGTGGGAAACGACGCGCGCAGCCAATAGTCCGCGCTGTGCCCGGTGAGGCGGCCGAGTTTGATCGCCATGGCGCGCGAGACCGCTTGCCGGCCGTTGATGATGTTGTTGATCGACTGCCGCGAAACGCCGGTCGCCCTGCCGACCGCGACCTGATCGAGGGCGAGCCGCCTGATCTCCATTCGAAGGTGTTCGCCCGGGCTTACGCCGCCGGGCGCCATCGCTTTGGCTGGAATGTCCGCGGACATGCGCTGCTCCCCAGGAAAATTTATTCCTACGGCGGCGAATGTAAATCCAGATTGGATTCGTCTGCAATCTTAAGTTGTGGCTTACAGGATAAACCGGCTCAGGTCCGCGTTCTTGGCGAGATCGCCGATGTGCTTCTCCACATAGGCGGCGTCGACCGACACGGTCTGGCCGCCAAGATCCGAGGCGCGGAACGAGACGTCGTCGAGCACGCGTTCCATCACCGTCTGCAGCCGGCGCGCGCCGATATTCTCGATCGCCGAATTCACCGACACGGCGATGTCGGCCAGTGCGTCGATGGCGTCCTCGGTGAAATCCAGCGTCACGCCTTCGGTGCCCATCAGCGCGATGTACTGCTTGATCAGCGACGATTCCGGCTCGGTCAGGATGCGGCGGAAATCGTTGCGGGTCAGCGCCTGGAGTTCGACGCGGATCGGCAGCCGGCCCTGCAGCTCCGGCAGCAGATCGGATGGCTTGGAAATGTGAAACGCGCCGGAGGCGATGAACAGGATGTGGTCCGTCTTCACCGGCCCGTGCTTGGTGTTGACGGTGGTGCCCTCGATCAGCGGCAGCAGGTCGCGCTGCACGCCTTCGCGCGACACATCGGCGCCGCCGCGGCCTTCACGGCCGGCGATCTTGTCGATCTCGTCGAGGAACACGATGCCGTTCTGCTCGACGGTCTTGATCGATTCCTGCACAAGCTGTTCGTCGTCGAGCAGCTTGTCGGATTCCTCGTTGATCAGGATGGCATGCGAGTCCTTGACGGTAACGCGCCGCGTCTTGGTGCGGCCGCCGCCCAGCTTGCCGAAAATGTCGCCGATATTGATGGCGCCCATCTGCGCGCCGGGCATACCGGGAATTTCGAACATCGGCATGCCGCTGCCACCGCCCTGCACCTCGATCTCGATTTCCTTGTCGTCGAGTTCGCCGGTGCGCAGCTTGCGGCGGAAGCTTTCGCGCGTCGCCGGACCGGAGCCGGGGCCCACCAGCGCGTCGATGACGCGCTCCTCGGCCGCCTGCTCGGCGCGCGCCTGCACGTCCTTGCGCTTGCGCTCGCGGGTCAGTGAGATGGAAATCTCGACGAGGTCGCGGATGATCTGCTCGACATCGCGGCCGACATAGCCGACCTCGGTAAACTTGGTGGCTTCGACCTTGAGGAAGGGGGCGCCGGCGAGTTTCGCCAGGCGGCGCGAAATCTCGGTCTTGCCGACACCGGTCGGCCCGATCATCAGAATGTTTTTCGGCAGCACTTCCTCGCGCAACCTGTCGTCGAGCTGAAGTCTCCGCCAGCGATTGCGCAGCGCAATGGCGACGGCCCGTTTGGCATCGTGCTGCCCAACGATATAACGGTCGAGTTCGGATACGATTTCGCGCGGGGAGAAGTCGGTCATATCGTTGCGGCTCGCTCTGTTCAGGCGCCGGATTGCCACGCGCGGATCGCGTCGACGGGGTGGATCAGCATGATGATATTCAAGGTCAGATTGTCGCGGATCAAGTAACCGACAACCACTTCCATCGCGATGGCCAGCCCGATCGTGACGAATATAGGGAGCCGGCCGGCCAGGATAAAGCCCATGACCATGGCTGCGGTATCGGCGACCGAGTTGATCACGCTGTCACCGTAATAATCCAGAGAGATGGCTCCGGCGCGGTAGCGCTCGATGATCAGCGGCGAGTTCTCGAGAATCTCCCAGACACCCTCGATGCCCAGCGCAACGGCGAGGCGCCAGACGACCGGCGCGCGCGGCATGACCAGCCATGTGAGGCCGTAAAAGATGAAGCCGTGAATGACGTGAGAGAACGAGTACCAGTCGAAGATGTGCTGGGAGTTCTCGGAACTCTGCACCACGCCATGCCAAAGCTTTATGGTGCCGCAGTCACAGATCGGGACGCGCCCCATCGCCAGCAAGATTGCGGTCTGCAGCAGCAGCGCGGCAACTACGACCAGTCCGGCGCTTCGCAGCGAATGGCGTTGGACGTCGATCACGGCGGAGGCTGCTCGAGCGTGGCGTGGTCCGATTGATACTGCATGATCAACGCATCGCCGGTCTTGCCGAGAAGCTTGGGGATGGCGCGGAAACCGGCCTTTTCATACGCGCGCACAGCGCGGACGTTGTTCGGATCGGGGTCGATGATGATGGTTTGGTGGCCATCACCGGCAAGACGCTCGGCGAAAATGCGTAACGCCGACGATCCTAGTCCCCGCCCCAGATTGGCACGATCGCCGATCGATAGATCGATGCCAATGGCATCGGCGGGCAATGCTGCGAGCCAGGGATGATCGGCAATCCATTCGACGTTCTGATGGTGGCCGATGAACCAGTACTGGATATAGCCGACCGGTTCGCCGTCGACCGAGAAGATGAAAGGCCTTGTCGTATCGCGACCCTCGATCATGTCGCGGATATAGCCCAGCTCGGTCTCCGGCTCGCCCCACCATTCCATCATGTGCGGCGCCTCCAGCCAGCGCCGCATCAGCGGCAGGTCGGCTGCGGTCATGGCGCGAATCTCAAGTGTCCGCATTCCCTGCGTCGATTGCATTACGTAGTCTTGAGCTGCTCGACCGTCACGTTGCGGTTGGTATAGACGCAGATGTCGGCGGCAATATCGAGCGACTTGCGCACGATCGCCTCCGCGTCGAGCGGCCCGTCGAGCAACGCGCGCGCGGCGGCCAGCGCGTAATTGCCGCCGGAGCCAATGCCGGCCACGTTCACTTCGGGCTCCAGCACGTCGCCGGTGCCCGTCAGCACCAGCGAAACGTTGGCGTCGGCGACGATCATCATCGCCTCGAGCCGGCGCAGATAGCGGTCGGTGCGCCAGTCCTTGGCCAGTTCGACCGAGGCGCGCAGCAACTGACCCGGATACTGCTCGAGCTTGGATTCCAGCCGTTCGAACAGCGTGAAGGCGTCGGCGGTGGCGCCGGCAAAGCCGCCGATCACGTCGCCTTTGCCAAGTTTGCGGACCTTCTTGGCGTTGGATTTGATGATGGTCTGGCCGATCGAGACCTGGCCGTCGCCGCCGATGACCACAGTGCCGCCCTTGCGGACGGTGAGAATGGTGGTGCCGTGCCAGGTGGGTATCTCGTTGGGGGCCATACGCGGGGTTCCTTGACGCTGGGCGCTCATGTAAGGGCGGCGGGCGGCCGATGCAAACCGTGCCCAAGCGCCGCTTTGACAAGTAGCTTATCCTACCTATATTCGCCCCATGAATGCCCTCAAACGAGTAACAGCGCGCCGTTTTAACCGCGCGGGCCATCTGCACGCAGGCAGGTAGCCCGGACGACTGCTGTCGTCCGGGGTTCGATCAATTTCTCCCATAGCCAGTTTTCTCGCCTTTTGCTTGCCGATGCTTAGCATCGGGAGCGCGGCTCATTCGACAGGTGCCCCATGACGTCTGCAATCCAGCAATCCACCATCCCCGACGATCGCGGAGCGGCGGGCTCGTCGCCGGCGCGCAAAGAGCTGCCGTCCATCATGATGAGCGGCATCGACTTCGACCGCCTTGACCGGCTAGTCACAGCCGTGGCGGACAAGCATCCCGACACCGCCGCGTTTCTGTCGCGTGAGATCTCGCGCGCGACGATTGTGCCCTCGACGATCGTGCCGCCGGGCCTGGTCACCATGGGTGCGCAGGTGGAATTCCGGGATGAGACCACCGGCCAGACCCGGACGGTGACTTTGGTCTATCCGCACGAGGCCGATGTCGAGGCGGGCCGGGTGTCGATCCTGACCCCGGTCGGCGCGGCCCTGATCGGCCTGTCGGTCGGGCAATCGATCGAATGGCAGACCCCGACCGGTGGCTGGCGCTCGCTGACCGTGCTGCGGGTCCGCGGCATCGGCAGCTGAGCGCGCTTTTGGGGGGCCGTCCGGCCCAAGGCCGGACGGTGGCGAATCCCGCAAACCCCTGATAAAAGGCGCGCCAATGAAGGACACCGCTATGCGCACTGCCACCGTGAAGCGCAAGACCAAGGAAACCGACGTCGAGGTCGCGATCGACCTTGACGGCAAGGGCGCGTCGACGATTTCGACGGGCATCGGCTTCCTCGATCACATGCTCGATCTGCTGGCGCGGCACTCGCGCATCGACATCACGGTCAAGGCGGTTGGCGACCTGCATATCGACCACCACCACACCACCGAGGATGTCGGCATCGCGCTCGGCCAGGCGGTGAAGCAGGCGCTTGGCGACATGAAGGGCATCACCCGTTACGCCGACGTCCATCTGCCGATGGACGAGGCGTTGACGCGCGTCTGCATCGACATTTCCGGCCGGCCGTATCTCGTGTTCAAGGCCGAGTTCGTGCGCGACAAGGTCGGCACCTTCGACACCGAACTGGTGCAGGAGTGGTTCCAGGCCTTCGCCATGAATGCCGGCCTCACGCTGCACGCGGAGACCTTGTATGGGACCAACGATCACCATATTGCCGAGTCATGCTTCAAGGGTCTGGCGCGGGCGCTGCGCGCCGCGGTGGCGATTGATCCGCGCGCCAGGGACGAAGTGCCGTCGACCAAGGGTTCGCTGGGCGGGTAGCTCTTCTTCTACCTCCCCCTGTAACGGGGGAGGTCGCGCGTGCTTACGCGCGGGTGGGGGTCGCGCACTGGAAGTTGACCCCACCCCGGCCCGCTTCGCGGTCCGACCCTCCCCTTTCAGGGGAGGGATAGAAGAGAGCAAGTTGCGTTAGGAAAGACGAGATGCCCAGTTTCACCGTTCACGCCCCGAAGCCGCGCAAGGATGAAACCGCGGCCGATCCCGAGCGCTTTGCGTTCGTGCGCGACGGATTCCATTTCTGGGCTTTCGTGTTCGGGCCGCTGTGGCTGCTGCGCTACCGGCTGTGGCTGGCGCTGATCATTTTCGTGGTCCTCTATGTCGCGCTGGAGGTCGGCCTGACGTGGATCCGCGCTCCGTCGAGCGTGCACTTCTCCGTCACGCTTCTGGTTGGGCTGCTGATGGGCTTTGAAGCGAGTTCGATCCGCCGCTGGACGCTGACGCGCCGCGGCTGGACGCCGCTCGGTTTCGTCGTGGCCGAGAATCAGGAAATGGCGGAACGGCGGTTTTTCACCGCCTGGTCGGAGCGCGCCAACGTCGTCGCCGCGACGACGTCACCGCCGCCTCCGTCATACGCCACGCCCGTTCGGCGCGGACCGCCGGCAGGCTCCGACGTGATCGGTCTGTTTCCCGAGCCGGGCGGCTCGCGATGAGCGTCGCCATCGTCGATTACGGCTCCGGCAATCTGCATTCGGCGGCCAAGGCCTTCGAGCGCGCGGCGCGCGACAGCGGCCACGACCAGCCGATTCTGGTTACCAGCGATCCGGCCAAGGTCGCGGCCGCCGACCGCGTGGTGCTGCCGGGCGTCGGCGCTTTCGCCGACTGCCGCCGGGGCCTCGACGAGATTCCCGGCATGATCGATGCGCTGGAAGAAATCGTGCTCCAACGCGGCCGGCCGTTCTTCGGCATCTGCGTCGGCATGCAGTTGATGGCGGATGTCGGCCGCGAGCATCAGGTGACGCCGGGTCTCGGCTGGATCGCCGGTGTGGTCGACCGCATTCAGCCGGCCGATGCCACCTTGAAGATTCCGCACATGGGCTGGAATACGCTGAACATGCTGGAGCCGCATCCGCTGCTCGACGATATTCCGGTCGGGCCGGATGGCCTGCACGCCTATTTCGTGCACTCTTACGAATTCAAGACCGCGCAGCGCACCGATCTGGTGGCGCAGGCCGATTACGGCGGCCCGCTCACTGCCATTGTCGGCCGCGACAACATGGTCGGCACGCAGTTTCATCCGGAGAAGAGCCAGCGCCTTGGGCTCAGGCTGATCGCCAATTTCTTGAAGTGGACGCCGTGATTTTATTTCCCGCCATCGATCTGAAAGAAGGCCTCGCCGTTCGCCTGCAGCAGGGCGACATGGCGCGCGCCACCGTGTTTCATCGCGATCCCTCGGCGCAGGCGCGCGCCTTTGAGGTGCAGGGGTTCAAGTATCTGCACATCGTCGATCTCGACGGTGCCTTCGCCGGCAAGCCGGTGAACGCGGCCGCGGTCGAGCGAATTCTGGAGAGCGTGTCGATCCCGGTGCAGCTCGGCGGCGGCGTGCGCGATACCGCAACCGTCGAAGCCTGGCTGGAGAAGGGCGTGACCCGCGTCATCATCGGCACCGCCGCGGTGCGCGATCCGCCGTTCGTCAAGCAGGCGGCGCGCGATTTTCCCGGCCGCATTGCGGTTGGACTCGATGCCCGCGACGGCAAGGTGGCGGTCGAGGGCTGGGCCGAGACGTCGGAGCTGACGGTGCTCGACATCGCCCGCCGCTTCGAGGACGCCGGCGTTTCGGCCATCGTCTACACCGACATTGCCCGCGACGGCATGTTGCAGGGCATCAACTGGGACGCCACCATCGCGCTCGCCGAAGCCATCTCCATTCCGGTGATCGCGTCCGGCGGGCTGGCCTCGATCGATGACATCAAGACCATGCTGGCGCCGCGCGCCGCCAAACTGGAAGGCGCGATTGCCGGCCGCGCCCTCTATGACGGCCGGCTCGACGCGGCGGAGGCGCTGAAGCTGATCGGTGATGCGACATCGCAATCGTTGTAAACGGGGGGCTAGCATGCGTCGACTTGGTACGGTCGCGGTTGTCGTTCTTTCGATCATTCTCGGTTCGCAAAGTGCGTTCGCTCAGGCGCGCCCGCTCGCCATCCTGATGCCCGGCGCGGGCGGGGCGTCGCCGATCGACTTCATGGTGCGCAATGAGGACCGGATCCGCGCCGCCGGAATCGAGACCGTGGTGACCACGTCGCCCGCTCAGGCAGTATCGCTGACAAAAGCCGCGCAGGCCAAAGGGCAGAAGGTGGTCATCGCCGGCATGAGCCGCGGCGCCCGCGATATTGCCCAGGCGCTGGCCTCCGGCGCCCGGCCGTCGGGCGTCATCTTCGTGTCGGGCGTGCTGGGAGCCGTTATGTCGTCGCTGGGCTCGCCGGCGGCGCTGCCGCCAACGCTGGTGATCCATCACCGCCGCGACGAATGCGACCGCACGTCGCCGGCATCCGCGCAGCGCTTTGTCGGCTGGTCCGGCGGCAAGGCGTCGCTGCGGTGGATCGACAACACCGGCGCGCCGGTGCCCAATCCGTGCGGCCCGCGCGGCGCCCATGGCTTTTTTCTGCAGGACGGTCCCGCTGTCTCGGCCATGATCGGCTTCATTCGCGCGCGTTAGGATCGTCGTATGTTCAAAGTCCGCGTCATTCCCTGCCTCGACGTCAAGGACGGCCGCGTCGTCAAGGGCGTCAACTTCGTCAACCTGCGCGACGCCGGCGATCCGGTCGAAGCGGCGATTGCCTATGACGCCGCCGGTGCCGACGAGCTCTGCTTTCTCGACATCACCGCCAGCCACGAGAACCGCGACACCATCTACGACGTGGTGACGCGCACCGCGGAAGCCTGCTTCATGCCGCTCACGGTCGGTGGCGGCGTGCGCACCGTTGAGGACATTCGCAAGCTGTTGACCTGCGGCGCCGACAAGGTGTCGATCAATACCGCGGCGGTGACGCGGCGCGCTTTCGTCAGGGAGGCCGCCGAGAAGTTCGGCGACCAGTGCATCGTCGTGGCGATCGACGCCAAGAAGGTGTCGCAGCCGGGCGCGCCTGACCGCTGGGAGATATTCACCCATGGCGGCCGCAACCCGACCGGCCTCGATGCCGTCGACTACGCCAAGGAGGTGGTGGCGCTCGGCGCCGGCGAAATCCTGCTGACCTCGATGGACCGCGACGGCACCAAGAAGGGCTATGACATCCCGCTCACCCGCGCCATTGCCGACGCCATTCCGGTGCCGGTGATCGCCTCCGGCGGAGTCGGTTCGCTCGATCACCTGGTCGGCGGTATCCGCGACGGCCATGCCACCGCGGTGCTGGCGGCCTCGATCTTCCATTTCGGCGAGCACACCGTGCGCGAGGCCAAGACCTACATGGCCAAGGCTGGCCTGCCGGTGCGGCTGGACGCCTGAGGGCGTCGCCTTCCCTGAATGACGGCGCCCGGCAGAGGTGCTAAAGACCCCGCCGAAGGAACGTGCCGATGGCCAAATTCACGCTCGCCGATCTTGAAAAGCGGGTTCAGCAGCGGGCGCATGACAGCGCCGCCGAATCCTATACCCGCAGCCTGATCGACAAGGGCCTTGCCCACTGCGGCAAGAAACTGAACGAAGAGGCATTCGAAACCGCGGTGGCTGCCTTGCAGGAAGACGACGACCGCGTCGTCGCTGAGTCGGCCGATCTTCTCTATCATTTGATGGTGCTGTGGCAGGCGCGGGGCGTGACGCTGGCCCAGGTCGAAGCCGAGCTGGAAAGACGCACGGCGCAAAGCGGCCACCAGGAAAAAGCGTCGCGGGCTTAAGTGGAATTCTCGATGGAACAGCGCACCGAGCAGGACGTTTCGCCGTACCGTACGTTCTCGCGGGCGGAATGGGCGGCGTTGCGCGACGACACGCCGATGACGCTGACGGCGGAAGAAGTCACGCGGCTGCGCTCGCTGCACGACCGGCTCGACTTCAAGGAAGTCGAGGAAATTTATCTGCCGATGTCGCGGCTGCTGTCGCTTTATGTGGCGGCGACGCAGCGGCTGTTCCGCGCCCAGCAGCGCTTCCTCGGCACCGAGGACGCGAAGATGCCCTACATCATCGGCGTCGCCGGTTCGGTCGCGGTCGGAAAGTCGACCACCGCGCGCGTGCTGCAGGCGCTGCTGGCGCGCTGGCCGAACGTGCCGAAGGTCGACCTGATCACCACCGACGGCTTTCTCTATCCCAACGCCATTCTCGAGCGCGAAGGCCTGATGGAGAAGAAGGGCTTTCCGGAAAGCTACGACCTGCCGGCGCTGCTGCGCTTTCTCAACGACGTGAAAGCCGGTCGCCGGCCGGCACGGGCGCCGGTCTATTCGCATCTGACCTATGACGTGACGCCGAACCAGTGGGTGGAGATCGACCGGCCCGACCTGCTGATCGTCGAAGGCCTCAACGTGTTGCAGACCGGACGGCTGCCGAAGGACGGCAAGGCGATCCCGTTCGTGTCGGATTTCTTCGACTTCTCGGTCTACATGGACGCCGACGAAGCGGTGTTGAAGTCCTGGTACGTCGACCGATTTCTGACGCTGCGCGGCACCGCGTTCCGCGATCCGAAATCATACTTCCATCGCTATTCGCGCCTCACCGATCAGGAAGCGGTCGAGACCGCGTCCTCGATCTGGGAGCGCATCAACCTGGTCAATCTGCACGAGAACATCCTGCCGACGCGCCAGCGCGCCGACCTCATTCTCAAGAAGAGCGAGAGTCACTCGGTGCAGGATGTTTCGCTGCGGAGATTGTAGGCTGCAGTCGCGGCCAAATTTACATTGTGTCATGGCCGGGCTTGTCCCGGCCATCTCGCTTAGGGTGGCAAAGCCAGTGCGTCCTGATCGGGATGGCCGGGACAAGCCCGGCCATGACAACAAATAGAATGTCAAATCGGAAAAACTTAAGCCGCCCGGCGGCTCAGGTCGAAGTGCTCAAGATAGCGCTGCTTGATCGCCGACACCGGCAGCACGATCAGAACGTCGGTGGTGCCGAATTCGTGGTCGACCACAGCGCCGTCGCCGATATGCGCGCCGAGGCGCAGATAGCCCTTGATCAGCGGCGGCAGTGCCCGCAGCGCTTCCTTCGGGTCGATGGTCTCCTTCGACATCCGGTTCATCTCGACATAGCGCTCCGGCAGCGCGCGCGCCCGCCACGTTTCCGGCGCGCGGGCATAATGGTGCAGGAACGACAGCGGCAATGCGAGTCGCTTGGGATCGGTGCCGTCGAGACTGGCGCAGCCGATCATGACGTCAATGCGATTCTGCAGAATATAACCGTGAATGCCGTGCCAGAGCAGTTCGACCGTGCGCTTGTTGCGGTAGGGCGCCAGCACGCAGGACCGGCCGAGCTCAAGGAATTGCAGCTTGGCGTGGCGCGCGATCAGGTCGCCGATATCGAATTCGCCGGAGGTATAGAAACCGCCATATTCCTCGGCCAGCGGCTGCCGCAGCAGCCGGTAAGTGCCGACCACTTCCGGCCGGTTGCCCGGATGACCGGCGCGGCCGGCGTGATCGAGTACCAGCAAGTGGTCGCAGATGGCGTCGTAGGAATCGATGTCGCGCCGCGCGAACAGGCGGCCGGGATTGGGGATGGCCGGGCCTTCCTGGTAGAAAACGCGATAACGGAGTTTTTGCGCCTGTCGCACCTCGGCAGCGGTCTGCGCCAGCCGTACCTCCAGCGAGCCAAGCCGGCCCAGGCTCTGCGACGGCCGGTGGGCGCGCGCCGCCCAAGCCTGCAAGCCGCCATAGGCCTGCAATGTGGAAATCAGGTTGGGCGTGCCGGGACCGTTTGGACTCACACGAAATCGCTCAAGCAGACTGCGCGGTTGCTGTTGGCTTTCGCGGGTGGCCATGGGCGGGTTCTTGTCCTTTTCGGCGCCGTCTGCGGGTTTGCGAACAACCGTGCGAATCACGGCTGATTGGCTGGAACCCTAAATACAGCGTGACACGCCATTATGACAATTTGGGGAACTTAAGTCAGGCCGCAAGCGCCGCCAAGCGCAGGGCTGCCGTGACCGCCTCGCGCAGCCGGTCGCGGTCGAGCGGCTTGACCAGCAGGCCGTCCATGCCGGCCGCCAGGACCGCCTCGCGGTCTTCCGCCGAGGCGTTGGCGGTGAGCGCCAGCATCGGCGTTGCCTTGTTTTCGCCTTCGGTTTTGCCCATGGCCTCAAGGGCCCGCATGCGACGGGCGGCTTCGAGCCCATCCATCACCGGCATTTGGACGTCCATCAGCACCAGGTCAAAAGGCGCCCCGGCGGCGCGCGCGGTCCGCCATGCCTGCACCGCGACTTCGCCGTTGCCGGCGACGGTGGGGCGATGGCCGAGCCGCTGCAACAGCACGCGCACCAGCAAGGCGTTGATCTCATTGTCTTCGGCCACCAGGATCGACAGGCCTTGCTCCGCGCCCGCCTCCCTGTCCGGATCGCCGGCCTTCGTCGGATGATGCTCGAACGCGGCTTCGGCGGCGAACCGGGCCGCCAGCGATGCGGCGCGTATGGGCTTGACCAGATAGCCGGTGAACCCGGCCGCCTTCAGCGCCGGCAATTCGTGCCGGTCGGACGGCCGGATCAGGACGATGCGGTGCGCGGTGGCCGACGCGCTCAGACGGCCATTGGCGATCATCTCTTGCGCCAGCGGAAAGTCGATCAGCAGCGCGTCCCAATGTTGCGCCGATTGACGCGACAGCGCGTCGGCGGCGCTGACGACGGCACTGGTCGCCGCACCCCAGCCAGCCAGCCGCCGCGCCAGCAGCTCCGCCTCGATCTCGGCCGTGGCGGCGATCAGCACCGCGGCGTGCCTCAGATCCGGCGGCGCGAACGCCACATCGGCGCCGTCGGCCTGCGCCAGCGGAATGGCGAAACTGAACGTGGCGCCGGCGCCCGGCGCGCTCACGACGCCGATCTGGCCGCTCATGCCTTCGACGATACGCCTGGAAATGGCGAGACCCAGCCCGGTGCCGCCGAAGCGGCGGGTGGACGATCCGTCGGCCTGCTCGAAGTCGAGGAAGATGCGCTGCTGGTCGTCGGCGGCGAGACCGATGCCGGTGTCGCGGATCGCAAACCGGATGGCGCCGCTGTGCGCGCTCGGCTCGACAACCACGGCGACGCCGCCGTGCTCGGTGAACTTGATGGCATTGCCGGTGAGATTGAGCAGCACCTGGCGCAACCGTGCGGCATCACCGATCACCTGCGCCGGCAAACGATCATCGACGAAAGACGCGATTTCGATGCCCTTGGCCTGAGCGCGGGGCGCCAGCAGTTCGACGGTTTCCTCGACCAGCGCCGCCAGCGCGAACGGCTGCGCCGCAAACTCCATTTTGCCGGCTTCGATCTTGGAGAAGTCGAGGATCTCCTCGATCAGCGACAGCAAGGCTTCGCCGGAGGTCTTTGCCGCCTTGGCGTAGGTCATTTGTTCGGGCGAAAGCGGCGTGTCGAGCAGGAGATCGGCCATGCCGAGAATCCCGTTGAGCGGCGTACGGATTTCGTGGCTGACGGTGGCGAGGAAGCGTGACTTGGCGCGGTTGGCGGTTTCCGCCTGGTCGCGCGCCAGCGCCAGTGCGCGCTCGGCTTCCACCCGGTCGGTGACGTCGCGACCGACGCCCTGAACGTCGCTGCCGGTGTCGCCGCGCACCGCGACTTCGCGCCAGGCAATCCAGCGCGCACTATCGCCGCAGGCAATCTTCTGGTCGTGCATGCGGGTGCCGTCGGCGAGCATGGTCACCGGTCCCTGCTCGCGCACCGCGAGCGTCAGCGGCTTGCCGATCAGGGCGGCGCGAGGGAGGCCCGCCAGTGCGCAGAACGCATCGTTGGCGTAAGTGACGCGGCCGCTGGCGTCGCGGCGCACGATCAGGTCGCCCTGGGCTTCCAGCAGACTGCGGGTGCGCTCTTCGGCTTCGCGCAGTTCCCAATGGCGGTCGGACAATTCCTCGTAGCGGGATTGCAGCGCCCGCAGTTTTTCCTTCGCCGCGCGCCGGCGCATCAGCATGAAGGCGATCACCGCGCAGGCGGCCGCGAACAGGGCGCCGGCACCGGTGGCGTAAGCGTGCGGATCGTAGGTGCCGTCCTTCATGCGCGCGCCGGTCAGGAAGCCCAGCGTTCCCGCGGCTACCGACAGAGTGATGACGACGCTGCGGCCGAACAGGATCAGCGCCGCCTTGTTGCGCGCTGCGGTGCGGATGGCGGCGACGGTTTTGGGCTTCGACAGAAATCGCATGGCCGGCCATTTAGGCTCATGGCCGTTGCGATTTCATTGGCCGCGATCAGCGCGGCAGGCGTTCGCGTCAACGTGGTGAAGGCGCGGTTAAGCGGCTTATTGCCGCGTGGCGTATGTGAGCCCGGAACCGTCGGCAGCATGGGCGGCGGACTTGCGGGTGCCGTGCCAGATGACCGCGAACAGCGCGGCGGCGTCCTGTTGCGTGAAATTCGCCGACTGCACGAAGATCTTGTGGTCGGCAGGCTCCCGCGACAGCGCGACGGTCAGATCGGGCGCGGTCGCGGCCGGATCGACGCGAACGCGCGTGATGATGGTGATCGCCTTGCAGGCCTTCATCGCGTCGCCGTCGTCGACCAGCACGAAATCGGCCGCCGCCGGGTCGTCGACCAGTTGCAGGCGCAGGCTCGGATTGGGGGCGCTGTTGTCGATTCGCACGGTGGCTTGCGCCGATGCGCTGGCGGTGACTTCGTAGCCGGTATTGCCGGACACGAAGCAGGGCCGTGCCGTGACAGATGGCGAGGCGGAGAGGAAGGCACCGGCGGTAGCCACCGGAACCGCGACGATGAGCGCCAGCAGCGAAACCATTTGTGCGCGCGTCATGACGGCTCCCGGAACGCGCAGCCGGTCTGCGCGCATTACCGGAAAAGTTAAGCCGTTATGGTTACCTTTCCCTTAAACCGGAACCGCCGCTCACGCCGCCCGCCGCTGATCCTCGCTGAGCGCGCGATACGACAGGGCCTCAGCCAGATGGACTCGGCCGACTTTCTCGGCGCTATCGAGGTCGGCCAGGGTGCGGGCGACCCGCAGCACGCGGTGATAGCCGCGCGCCGACAGGTGCATCTGGTCGGCGGCGTCACGCAGCAGTGCCAGTCCGGCCTTGTCGGCCCGCGCGATGTCTTCCAGCACAGGACCGCTGGCATGCGCGTTGCAGCGCACGTTCGCCATGCCGAGCGCGGCATAGCGCTCGGTCTGGATGTCGCGGGCCCGCGCCACCCGGGCGGCGACCTCGCGGCTGCCTTCCGACGGCGGCGGCAGAATTAAATCGGCGGCGGTCACTGCCGGCACCTCGATATGCAGGTCGATGCGGTCGAGCAGCGGGCCCGACAGCTTGCCCTGATACTCGGCGGCGCAGCGCAGATTGGGACCGCGGCGGCAGGCGAAACCGGGATCGCTGGCGCGGCCGCAGCGGCACGGGTTCATGGCGGCGACGAGCATGAAACGCGCCGGATAAGTGATGCGGTGGTTGGCGCGGGCAATCGCCACCTCGCCGGTTTCCAAAGGCTGGCGCAGCGAGTCGAGCACCTGGCCGGCGAATTCCGGCATCTCGTCGAGGAACAGCACGCCGTTATGAGCCAGTGAAATCTCGCCCGGCCGCGCCCGCAAGCCGCCGCCGACCAGCGCCGGCATCGACGCCGAATGATGCGGCGCGCGGAACGGCCGCTTGTTGGTCAGCGCGCCGCCTTCGATCTCGCCGGCCACCGACGCGATCATCGACACTTCCAGCAATTCGGCCGGCAACAGCGGCGGCAAAATCGTCGGCAGCCGCGCCGCCAGCATCGACTTGCCGGCCCCGGGCGGCCCGACCATCAGCAGGTTATGACCGCCGGCGGCGGCCACCTCGAGCGCGCGCTTGGCGCTTTCCTGGCCTTTGATGTCGGCGAGGTCGAGCGGCGGGCCGTCGAGCTCGCGGATCTTCGGCTGCGGCCGCGACAGCACCTGCGTTCCCTTGAAGTGATTGGCGAGCTGGATCAGCGATTGCGCCGCGACGATCTCGATCTCGGGGCTCGCCCAGGCTGCCTCCGGCCCGCAGGCTGCGGGGCAGATCAGGCCCTGCGCCCGCGCATTGGCTCCGATCGCCGCCGGCAGCACGCCGGCCACCGGCGCGATGGCCCCGTCGAGCGCGAGTTCGCCGAGCACGGTGAACCCGGCCAGCGCGTCATGCGGGATGGCGCCGATGGCGGCCATCAGCCCCAGCGCGATCGGCAGGTCGTAGTGGCTGCCTTCCTTGGGCAGGTCGGCGGGCGCCAGATTGACGGTGATGCGGCGCGCCGGCAGCGCCAGCCCAGAAGCAATGAGCGCGGCCCGGACCCGCTCCTTGGCCTCGGAAACCGCCTTGTCGGGCAGGCCGACGATGTTGAAGGCGGGCAGGCCTGGCGCCACCTGCACCTGCACGTCGACGGCGCGGGCGTCGATGCCCTCGAATGCAACGGTGGCGACGCGCTGGACCATCGGGATGTGCCCCCAATCCGGTACCCGCCAGAGTAGTAAATCAGTTGTGGAGATTCAGGCGATTAGATACTTGACAAACCCCGAATCAGAGGTATTATTCAGTTAATGCCGATGAAATAAGGGTTTCCGATGTCGATGCTCTCCAAGAAATACTTCCATGATGAAAAGGCCGCTTTTGCTCACCTTGAGGCAAGCCTTTGGAATGATGGAGTTATTTGCCCTCACTGCGGTTCCGTCGATAGCGCGCGTAGGTTGCATGGCGTAAAGGACAAAAAGGGCCGTGTTCGCAACGGCTTATGGAAGTGCTACGCCAAGGAATGCCGCAAGCAGTTCACGGCGCGGGTTGGCACTGTGTTCGAAAGCGCACATATCCCGCTGCCCAAGATGCTTCAGGCGGTCTACCTGATGACCGCCAGCAAGAAGGGCATAAGCAGCCATCAACTGCACCGGACCTTGGAAATCACCTACAAGTCGGCGTGGTTTCTAGCGCACCGCATTCGTGAAGCCATGCGGGACGGCACGTTAGCGCCCATGGGCGGCGCGGGCGGCATTGTCGAGGTGGACGAAACCTACATCGGCAAGCAGGCCGGTCACGCTAAGGGCCGTGGCGCGGCGCATAAGAACATCGTTTTGACACTGGTGGAGCGTGGCGGTCGCGCTCGCAGCCATCATATCACCAGCTTCGGCGTTGCCGAGGTTGTCCCGATTGTGCGCAGCAACGTCCGCCGCGAAAGCCGCCTGATGAGCGACGAGGCGCGGCAGTACGTGAATGTCGGCCAAGAGTTCGCGGATCACGGTTCGGTCAACCACAGCACCTACGAATGGGGCCGTGGCGACGTTCATACGAACACGGTGGAAGGCTACTACTCGATCTTCAAGCGCGGCATGAAAGGCGTCTACCAGCACTGCTCGGAAAAGCATCTGCACCGCTATCTGGCCGAATTTGATTTCCGGTACAGCAACCGCGTTGCGCTGGGCGTGGATGACACGGGCCGCGCGGATCGCGCGTTGAAGGGCATCACCGGCAAGCGGCTTACCTATCGTAATCCTAACGAAATCGCAGTCGGCGGTTAATCGACGAGTCAAATCAACGCGTTAGCAACGGGTTGATTTAGTTAGTAATTTCACTAGATTCTGTGTGCGCGTGACACGGTGAATCTCCCGGCCGTAGCCACTTGAAGGGTCGTACAGAGGGGCCTTTGAAAGTGTGAATTTGTGGGGGGTTGGAGTCCCACCGCGCACAACGGGCGGCCGGTCGCCGCCCGTTATTATTTGTGTTCACGGATAAGGCCGTAGTTTTTCACCATCCGCTTAGCCTCCGCTGAGCTAGCCTGGTGAAATGTTGCGACCCACAATTCGCTTCCGGCCTGATTTGATTTCACGGTCGCTGTGAACCAAGACCCGAACACTACATTTTCGTAGAAGTAGAAATTCAGGTGCTTTTCGCGGTCTGAGACGACCTGTCCGCAATCAATTACGATCGGCAGCATCGGAAATTGGTAAGGCCGTAAACGGTGTTTAAAGGCGCATTTTAGGGCGTAATCGTGTGTCATCCTCACAAGTGAGGACGAACAGCCAATAGTGCGGCAAAGTTCTGGCGAGAGCCTTGCCACCGAAATAACGTCGGGCTCGCCGCCAGATACAAACCTAAGCCAATCCTCTTCGGTCATGCCAATGGTCAAAAAGCCTCAAATTGACAAATTCCGGGAAACAGCCCGCGCCCTCGAAACAGACGAGGACGAGGGCAAGTTTGACGCGGCGCTTCGCAAGGTAGCGGCGCACAAGCCCGACCCGAAATCGGATATTACGCCGTCGCGTAAGTCTCGCGACAAGGAGTAGGGCCCGGCGTTGCCGCCGAGCCCTGTGGGTTACTTGGCCGAAACGCGAACGCGCTCGGTCTCAGTGGTTTTCGGATGCGTCGCGGCGTAAGTAGCCTTAACGATCCGGCCATTCACCGAGCTGCGGTGAATGGTCTTGGTGGTGCCCTTCGAAGCCATTTCGGCTCCTCCGTTTTCCAGCGCGCCTAGACCATAGGCGCATGGGACCGGGATTGACCAAAGGCTCGAATGATGATTCATTCGTAATGCGATACTGCCTTCCCGCTATCCCGGTCAGGATGAAAGCGCGGGTCGGAACTTTAGAGGCCGCCGCCCTTGCCGGGGTTGAGCGGCCTCGTTCGTTTCCGAGGTACCAGAGGACAATAACAGGCCTCGGATAATAAGGTACCTATGGCGGGATAAGGCCCTAAAACCTACCATTTGTGGTGTGTCTTGCGGGGATAAACCGGGGAAAACCACTATAGGTATGTCGCCAACGGACACTGATTCCTAGAGTTCCATCAGCCACTTACACTGCATGCAATCCCTTAAAACTGCTTGGGGTTTGCAAACTACACAAGCGCCGAGATTCAGCAAGAACATTTGCAGAACAAAACGACTCACGCTACAGTTCCATGGACGCACCAGCCCATCACCGGGATGACCGCCATGATCGACCGCAAAGCGATGGAGAACGACCTGCAGTTCGCGCGCACGGCGCGGCTCGAAGCCGAGGCTGCCAATTCGGATGTCGAGGAGCTGATCTGGGAAGTCCAGCACGTGCAGCTGGGCCGCCAGCGGATCGTGTTCTCGATCGGCGGCTGGGAGCCGGAGACGGTCGCCGCTGCAGGCTAGCGGCGGTCCATCAGCCGGCGCGCTTTGTCTCGATCACGTCCCACACCATCGCCGCGATGTCCGGGCCGCCGAGATTCTTGATGGCGCGGATGCCGGTCGGCGAGGTGACGTTGATCTCGGTGATGAAGTCGCCGATCACGTCGATGCCGACCAGCAGCAGACCGCGTTCGCGCAGCGCCGGCCCCAGCCGCTTGCAGATCTCGCGCTCGCGCGGCGTCAGTTCGGTCGCCGCTGCGGCGCCGCCGCGCACCATGTTGGAGCGCAGATCGTCGGCCGCCGGGATGCGGTTGACCGCGCCGGCGAACTCGCCGTCCACCAGCACGATGCGCTTGTCGCCTTCCTTCACCGCCGGCAGATATTTCTGGATCACCCAGGGCTCGCGGAAGGTGACCGTGAACATGTCGAACAGCGAGCCGAAATTGAGATCATCGCGGGTGATGCGGAACACTGCGCCGCCGCCATGGCCGTATAGCGGCTTCATGACGATGTCGCCGTGCGTGGCGCGGAACGCCTTGATCTCGGCGAGATCACGCGACACCAGCGTCGGCGGCATCAGGTCGGGGAATTCGGTGACGAATATCTTTTCCGGCGCGTTGCGTACATGCGCCGGATCATTGACCACCAGCGTCTTCGGGTGGATGCGCTCAAGAAAATGCGTGGTCGTGACATAGGCCAGGTCGAATGGCGGGTCCTGGCGCAGCAGCACCACGTCGAACTCGGACATGTCGACCCGGCGTGGCGCGCCCAGCGTGAAATGATCGCCGGGCTGGTCGCGCACAGTGAGGTCCTCGACGGTCGAAAACAGCCGGCCGTCCAGCAGCGCCAGCCGGTCCGGCGTGTAATAGGCCAGCGAATGGCCGCGCTTCTGGGCTTCCAGCATCAGCGCGAACGTCGAGTCGCCCTTGATGTTGATCCGCTGGATCGGATCCATCTGCACCGCGATTGTCAGCTTCATGCGCGTCTTCGACCCAGCGATAGGTTAAGGAAAACAGAGTGTTAACATTTTACCGGCAGTATGCCCGCCTTGGGGATCCGTAGAGCACGGCTTGGGGGCCGATTGTGACATTGCCGAAGCTTTCAATCGCCGCCAAGCTCTATGCGATCTTTGCATTGATGGCCACCATCACGATTGCGCTGGCGGTCGTCGCAGTCACCAACGCGCGCTACCACTCGACCCTGACCGCCGCGTTCGAAGCGGCCAATGAGGGCGCCTGGCAGGTGGAGCGGGTGAACGGCCTGATCTACGCCGTGGTGATGGAATCGCGCGGAATCTACATGGCGTCCGACCAGTCGAGCGCGAAAGTCTATGCCGAGGGCATCGCAGATTTCAATCGGCAGATCGCACAGACCATCGAGGGCTGGAAGCGCTCGGTCGGCACCGAGGAAAGCCAGCGCGCCGCGCCGTTCTTCCAACGCATCGCCCAGTTCATAGAATTCCGCAACGAGCTGGCGCGCCTGGGCGTGACGGTCAGTCCTTCGGCCGCGCGCGCGTGGGGCGACAACGATGCCAACCGCGCCTTGCGCAAGGCGCTTAATGCGGACATCGAAAATCTGGCGGCGCATTACAAGGCCAGCACGCTTGACGTGTATCAGAAGATCAATCGGGGCGTCGACACGACAGCCTTCTGGCTGAGTGTGCTGGCGGCGCTTGCCAGCCTGCTGGCGGTGGCCGGCACACTGGTGATGTCGCGCAATGTGGCGCGGCCGCTCGCCGCCATCACGCAGATCACCGAGTCTGTCGCCGCCGGCAACAACGACCTGTCGGCCGAATTCGACAACCGGCAGGACGAGATCGGCGCGCTGTCGCGTGCGATCGGAGTTTTCCAGCAGGCCATGCGCCGCAACGAAGAACTGAAACGCACGGTGACCGACGACACCGCAACGCGCATCCGGCGTCAGGAACAGATGTCCGCCGAAATCGCCCGATTCTCGACCGAGGTCGAAAGTACGCTGTCCGACCTCGGCCGCATTTCCGATCAGATGCTGGCGGCCTCGACGCAACTGGCGATGACCGCCGACCACGCCTCGACCAAGACGGCGCGCGCGGAAGCGGCGTCGGCCGACGCATCGAACAATGTGCGCGACATCGCCTCCGCCGCCGACGAACTGTCCGCCTCGGTCAACGAGATCGACCGGCAGGTGGCGCAGTCCAATGCCATTGCCACTAAGGCGGTAAACGAAGCGGGGCGCACCAATCTGGCGGTCAAGGAACTGGATGAAGCCGCCGCGCGCATCGGCGACGTGGTGAAGCTGATCACCGACATTGCCGAACAGACCAATCTGCTGGCGCTCAACGCCACCATCGAGGCGGCCCGTGCCGGCGACGCCGGCCGCGGCTTTGCCGTCGTTGCCGGTGAGGTGAAAGCATTGGCCGGCCAGACCAGCCGGGCGACTGAGGAGATCGGCGCGCAGATCGCCGGCATGCAACGCGCCACCATGCGGTCGATCGAAGCGATTACCGCCATCGAGCACACCATCCGCGAAATCGGCGCCATCAGCGGCGCCATTGCCGCCGCCGTCACGCAGCAGGGCGCCGCCACCAGCGAAATCGCCCGCAGCGTCGAGATCGCCGCCAAGCGCACGATCGACACCGCCGATGAAGTCAATCTGGTCGGCGCCGCCACCGCCGATACCCGCGCCAGCGCCACAGCCGTCAAATGCGTCGCCGACGATCTCGGCAGTGTCGCGGGCCGCATCCGCAGCCAGGTCGATCAGTTCTTCGACCGGCTCAGCGCCTAAGGCGCGTTACGCCTCGAACGCCCCGGCAATGTGCTGCGGGATTTTGCCCGGAGCGATCAGGATCGCATCGAAGCGAAGATCCTTGAATTTCACCTGCGGATTCTTCGCCAGCCAGATTTCAGCGGCGCCGATGATGCGCTGGCGCTGGCGCGGCGTCACCGACTCGGCGGCGCCATCGAGCGTGGCGCGGGCCTTGACCTCGACGAAGGCAATCAGATGCCGGCGTGCGGCGACAATGTCGATCTCGCCGGCGGCGCAGCGGAAGCGCCGCGCCAGAATGCGATAGCCTTTGCCGATCAGCCAGGCGGCGGCGAGGCTCTCGGCCGAGATGCCGCGGTTGAACGCGATCTTGCGGTCGTCCGCCGACGGCAGCCGCGATACGAAGCCGGCCGGGGGCTCATCGTTGCGGGGCATCGCCGTCATCCTTCGCCAGTTCAAGCGCGCGTTGATAGACCTCGCGGCGCGGCCGGCCGGTGGCCAGCGCCACTTCGCCGACCGCATCCTTGACCGACACCCGCGCCAGCGCCTGGCGCAACATGGCGTCGACGTCGTCGCTATCGCCATCGTCGTCGGCGGGTGGCGCGATGACGATGACGATCTCGCCCCGCGTCTCGGCGTCGTCGGCCGCATAGGCCGCTGCAAGGCCAACGAGGTCGTCGCGCCGCACCTCCTCGTGCAGCTTGGTCAGTTCGCGGCAGACGGCAGCCTGCCGCGGCCCGAGCCCGTCCGCCAGATCGGCCAGTGCGGCGCCGAGCCGCGGTCCGCTCTCGAATAGCACCAGCGTCGCCGGGATGGCGGCGATTTCGGCGATGCGCTTCTGCCGTCCGGCGGTCTTCGGCGGCAGAAAGCCCTCGAAGAAGAACTTGTCGGTCGGGAGCCCGGCGACATTCAGCGCCGCCAGCACAGCGGAGGCGCCGGGC
Organism: Pseudolabrys sp.; assembly: GCA_030684935.1. Lineage (GTDB taxonomy): Bacteria > Pseudomonadota > Alphaproteobacteria > Rhizobiales > Xanthobacteraceae > Pseudolabrys. The sequence goes on from JAUXXH010000051.1 coordinate 95,348, forward strand.
AACGCGATCACCGTATGCCCGGCCTCGGCCGCTTCGCGCACAAGTTTGTAGCCGGGGTCTGAAATCAGCGGCGTGCCGGCATCCGACACCAGCGCCACCGCTTCGCCGGCCGCGAGCCGCGCCAACAGTTTCGGCCGCGCCTCGCCGGCATTGTGCTCGTGGTAGGCCAGCAGCGGCGTGGCGATGCCGTAGCGCTCCGTCAGCTTGCGGGTGACGCGGGTGTCCTCGCAGGCGATGACATCGGCGCCGGCCAGGATTTCGAGCGCACGCAGCGTGATATCGCCGAGATTGCCGATCGGCGTGGCGACCAGATAGAGCGCACCCGGCGGCTGCGGTGCCTCGATGGCCGCGCCATAGGGGGCGTAGTGGCGCGAGCGGCCGGCGGCAGCGGCATGATCGATTCTGGACATTGCGGCACCGTACAGAAAGACCGGGCGCGCGTCATGGCCGGGCAAATTCTCCATCTTTTTCATTGATTTAACTTTTCCGGGACAAAATGCACAATTAGAGTTACGGGTACCCTGGGGGGCTAGCTTGGGAGCGACCATGTCGGGGATGTCTCCGCACCGGATCGGAATTCTGCCGCAGCTGTGGCGCCGCGCGCGCGGCGCGCTCGCCGCTGCCGTGACCGCCCTGGCGCTAACGGCCTGCGCCGGCACCGGTGAGCAGTTTTCCGGCACGCCAGTCCCGGTCGAACCGGCACCCGCGGCCGTCATTGGCACCGGACAAATTCGCGTTGCGCTCATCCTGCCGCTATCGGCGCCCGGCAATGCCGGCGTTGCCGCCCTGTCGATGAAGAATGCCGGCGAACTGGCGCTGGCCGAATTCAACCAGCCGAACATCCAGCTCCTGGTGAAAGACGACGGCGGCACGCCGCAAGGAGCGCAGGCGGCGGCGCAGCAGGCGCTGGCCGAAGGTGCGGAGATCATCGTCGGCCCGCTGTTCGCGCAATCGGTCAGCGCGGTCGGCGCGGTGGCGCGCGCGCGCAACGTGCCGGTGATCGCCTTCTCCACCGACGCCAGTGTGGCGGCGCGTGGCGTCTATCTGCTGAGCTTCCTGCCCGAGTCCGACGTCAAGCGCATCGTCGATTACGCGATCTCGCGCGGCAAACGCTCGTTTGCGGCGCTGCTGCCGGACAATGCCTATGGCGGTGTGGTGGAGGCGGCGTTCCAGCAGGAAGTCGCGCGGCGCGGCGGCCGCGTGGTGGCGCTGGAAAAGTATTCGATGGAGCCGGGCCGGATGGCGGAGCCGGCGCGTCGAATCGCGCAGGCGGCCAGCCGGGCCGACAGCATTTTCATTCCCGATGGCGCTGATGCTGCGCCGCTGCTTGTCGCCGCTCTCGCCGCCAATGGCGTCAATACCAAACGTGTGCAATTGCTCGGCAGCGGCCTGTGGGACGAACAGCGCATCTACGCCAGTTCGGCGCTTGAAGGCGGCTGGTTCACCGCGCCGGAGCAGGCCGGCTTCCAGGCCTTTGCCGGACGCTACCGCGCCCGTTATGGCCAGGACCCGGTGCGCACCGCGACGCTCGCCTATGACGCGATCGCCCTGATTGCCGCGCTGGTGAAGACGCAGGGGCCGGCGCGCTTCAGCGAGCAGACGCTGACGACATCGTCGGGCTTTGCCGGCATCGACGGGGTTTTCCGTTTCCGCTCCGACGGCATCAATGAGCGCGGACTGGCGGTGCTGCGCGTCACACCGGGTGGCGGCCAGCCGGTGAGCCCGGCGCCGCGGACGTTCGGGCCCGGGACGTAAGGCCGAAACCTACGCCGCGAGATCCGCCACCACGGCATCGAGCAGCGGGAAGCCGCTTTGCGTGACGCGCAGACGGCCATCGGCTGTGGTCTCGACCGCGCCGCCGTCGCGGAGAAACGAAACCCGATCCGGATCGAGCGTGCGCCCGGCAATCGCGGTGAAGCGCTCCGGCTCGATGCCTTCGGCCAGACGCAACCCCATCAGCAGATATTCGTCCGCGGTCTCGGCCGGCGTCAGCTTCTCGTCGACAATCAGGCCGTGGCCCTGTTGCGCCACCAGCGCCAGCCAGCTTTCCGGGCGCTTCTCGGTCTCGGTGGCGTAGCGGCGGCCGTCGATGGTGATGCGGCCATGGGCGCCCGGGCCGACGCCGGCGTAATCGTGGCCGCGCCAGTACACCAGATTGTGCCGGCACTCCGCGCCCGGCCTGGCGTGATTGGAAATCTCGTAGGCCGGCAGGCCGGCCGCATCGCAGATCGACTGCGTCAGGTCGTAGAGGTCGCGGCCGTGATCGTCATCGGGAACGGCGATCTTGCCGGCCTTGTGCAGGCCGAAAAACGGCGTGCCCGGCTCGATGGTGAGTTGATAGAGCGACAGGTGCTCGGCTGCTTCCGAGATGGCGCGCTTCAACTCAAGGCTCCAATCGTCGAGCGACTGGCGCGGCCGCGCATAGATCAGATCGAACGAGTAGCGATCGAAGATCGAACGCGCCACTTTCACCGCATCGAGCGCTTCCTGCGCCGTATGCAAACGCCCGAGTTCTTTCAGCGCAATATCGTCGAGCGCCTGCACGCCGAGCGAGACGCGGTTGACGCCGGCCGAACGATAGCCGCGGAAGCGCGTCGCCTCGACGCTGGTCGGGTTCGCTTCGAGCGACACTTCGACATCGCTGGCGACGCTCCAGTGCTTGGCGATCGCATCGAGAATCGCCTGCACCGATTGCGGCTGCATCAGCGATGGCGTGCCGCCGCCGAAGAAGATGCTCGATACCGTGCGGCCCGGCGTGCGCGCAGCAGCGGCAGCGAGTTCGGCTTCGATGGCGCGGACGTAACCGGTTTCGTCGTAACCACCATGACGGACGTGGCTGTTGAAGTCGCAGTACGGGCACTTCGACAGGCAGAACGGCCAGTGGACGTAAACGGCGAACGGCGCGGGGGTGGTTAATGTCATGTTAAGCATCATAGGCCGCGCCGGGCTGGGCAGCCAGCGCGGCTGCGCAAATGCTGCGGACAAGTCATTAAAATTGTAACGATCTCGGGCGCTTTCGTTTGAGTACGTTTCGCGTAGAATTCACTTGGTTCCGCGACTTTGGAGAGTGTCATGCAGGATTGTCTCGGCTTTTCGGGGGACGGCGATGAGCTAGACGTTATTGTCGATGTCGAGCGGACGTTCGGTATTTCAGTATCGGTTCGTGAAGCCGAGGAGCTCCGTAACGTCGGTGATCTACACGATTTGATCGAGTCGCGCTTTGGTGCGGAGCGGACAAAGGCTTGCCACAGCCAGATCGCTTTTTACGCATTGCGGCGCGCCCTCGTCGCGATGGGTGCAGAGCGGCATATCGCACCAGTCACGCCAATATCGCAGCTTCGCGCTTTGGAAAGCGGTAGTGTCGTGAGGTTATGGGATGCCCTGGGTCGTCGGTCAGGGCTTTGCCTGCCGGCGCTGGAAACGCCTTTTTCGAAACTGCCGCACTGGGTTACGAAGCTCTCTAGTGTCTTCTTGGCCGTGGTGGCGGTGGCTACATTTATCGTGGCCGATCGGGTGTTCGGTACATCGGGCGTTTACATGTGGCTTGGAGCATTTTTCGGCGCATTCGTACTATGCGCCTTTGGGATGTACGTAACCGGGTTGGTATTCCGAGACGTTCCCGCGCGACTCGTCACCCTCGGCGATCTGGCGAGAGAGGCGGCGGGCTATAATTTTTCGGAGCTAAGTCGAGTTCGGACAGAGGGGAGCCGATCCGACCGTTGGTATGCGCTTGAGGCGATCCTGCGGCCGCTGTCCGGATTCAAGCGTTCAATCAACCGCTCCACGACGTTCATCTCGAGCTGATGGTCAGCGAAGGCAAGCGTCCGCGAGCATCAAAAAAGCCCGGGCGCGGTGCGACAACCCCTTACCTTTCGGCGGCAGGCTGTGCTTTTCGTCGGCGCTCATCTGGCCAAAGGTGCGCAGCGATCCGTCGGGCAGGAACAACGGGTCGTAACCGAAGCCGGCGGTACCGCGCGGCGGCCAGTTCACAATGCCGTCGACGCGGCCTTCGAACTCCTCGAGATGGCCGTCAGGCCAGGCCAGACACAGCGCGGCGATGAAGTGGGCGCGGCGCTGTTCCGGTGTCTTGGCGCCGCGTTCCATCAGCAGCGTCTGGATGCGGTTCATGGCGCCGCGGAAATCCTTGTCCGGACCGGCCCAGCGCGCCGAGTGAATGCCGGGCTCGCCGTCGAGCGCCTCGACCACCAGACCGGAGTCGTCGGCAAAGGCGACAAGGCCGGTGGCTTTCATGGCGGCCTCGGCCTTGATGCGGGCATTGGCGGCGAAGGTGGTGCCGGTTTCCTCCGGCTCGGACAAGTTCAGTTCGCCGGCCGATTGCGCTTCGATCCCGTAGGGCGCGAGAAGCTCGCGCATCTCGGCGAGCTTGCCGGGGTTGTGCGTGGCGATGACGACAGGACCGGTGAGGCGGCGATGCATTTTTCTTCCTTATCCCTCCCCCGTTTACGGGGGAGGGTGGCCGCGAGCAATTGCGAGCGGTCGGGTGGGGGAATGGTCGCGAAGTAAACCCCACCCGGCGAGCTGCGCTCGCCACCCTCCCCTTTCAGGGGAGGGATAAGACGCTCACATCACCGCCATTTTCTGCAGGCCGACCAGCTTCTCGATGCCCTTGCGCGCCAGACCGAGCAGCACCAGCAGCTGGTCCTCGCTGAAGGCGGTCTTCTCGGCGGTGGCCTGGATCTCGACGATGTTGCCGGCGCCGGTCATGACGAAATTGGCGTCGGTCTCGGCTTCCGAATCCTCGGCGTAATCGAGGTCGAGCACCGCGGTGTTGTTGTAGACGCCGCAGGAGACTGCGGCGATGTGGTCGCGCAGCACTTCGGCATTGCCCTGCGCCTTGAACATGTCGCGGGCCTTCATCCAAGTCAGGCAATCGGCGAGCGCCACCCAGGCGCCGGTGATCGATGCGGTGCGGGTGCCGCCATCGGCCTGGATGACGTCGCAATCGACGGTGATCTGGCGTTCGCCCAGCGCTTGCAGGTCGATCACCGAGCGCAGCGAGCGGCCGATCAGCCGCTGGATCTCGACGGTGCGGCCGCCCTGCTTGCCGGTGCTGGCTTCGCGGCGGTTACGGTCATGCGTCGCGCGCGGCAGCATGCCGTATTCGGCGGTGACCCAGCCGCGGCCCTGGCCCTTGAGCCAGGGCGGCAGCCGCTCTTCCAGGCTGGCGGTGACCAGCACATGGGTGTCGCCGAACTTCACGAAGCACGAACCTTCGGCGTATTTGACCACGCCGCGCTCCAGCGATACGGCGCGCAGCTCGTCGACCTGTCGTTTGCTTGGCCGCATCGTCGCTCCTGTTGGTCGCGGACGCTCCGCCCGCACCCGCCGGGAGCTTTTACGAAGCGCAGTCCGTCCCGGCAAGACCCAGGGTCATTTGGCCCTTTCGATCCGGGTCACGGTGAACTGGCCATTGATCTTGTCGGCATCGAACTTGACCTTGTCGCCTGCCTTGACCTGCTTGAGCATGGCCGGGTCCTTGACCCGGAACACCATCGTCATGCCGTCGTCCATGTCGAACTTCTTCATCGGCCCGTGCCGCAGCGTGATCTTCTCGGCTGCGGCGTCGACTTTCCGGACTTCACCATCCACCAGCGACGACTGGGCGGAAGCCGGGGCGGACAATCCGATCGCAATGGCCAGCAGGCCGGCGGCAGTCATCATTCTCTTTGTCATTATCGTCTCCTTGTTTCTCTACTTGACGGTGATGAAGCCGGTCATGCCGGCCTCGCGGTGACCGGGGATCAGGCAGCCAAATTCGAACTGTCCGGCTTTGGTGAAACGCCAGAGAATCTCGCGCTTCTTCTTCGGCGCCACGCGCTTGGCGTTCGGATCGTCGTGCTCCATTTCCGGATTCTTCTTCATTTCCTCGGCGTGCTTCAGGTTCTCTGCGGTCGTGGCCAGGATGAACTCGTGATCGAGTTCGCCGTCATTCACGATGATGAATCGAATCTGTTCGCCGCGCTTGATCTCCAGACGCTCGGGCACGTACAGCATTTTGCCGTCGCCTTCGCGCATGGTGATCTGAACGGTCCGCGCCGGCCGCTTCGGATTGCCGGGCTCGCCGGCCGAGAAGGTTTCGTGGCTGTGGCTGTGGCCTGCCGCGCCGTCGGGGGCGGCCACGGCCGGGCCGGATATCAACGCGCCAGCGAGTGCCGCGAGCGCAAGATGAAACGTAGTTCGCATATTATCTCCTGTTCAGTGCTTGTGGGATTTGCCGCGAGGCTTGACGACTTGAACTTCGACATCGCCCGGCTGTGGCGGAGCATCGCTCTTGCGGCTCGGCGCTTCAGGGACGGGTTCGGTGTATTCATAGGCAACGGTGCCGGGCGGGTGCTGGTACCAGCCGGGGTCCTTGTAATCGTTGCGATCGAGGCCCTCGCGCACCTTCACCACCGAGAACATGCCGCCCATCTCGATCGGGCCGAACTGCCCGAAGCCGGTCATCATCGGCAGCGTATTATCCGGCATCGGCATTTCCATTTCGCCCATCTCGCCCATGCCGGCGGAACCCATCGCCATGTAATCGGGCGAGGCGAGCCGCTGGATGGTCTTGACCGTGTCACGCTGCGGCACGCCGATGAAGGTTTTCACGTTGTGGCCCATGGCATTCATGGTGTGGTGCGACTTGTGACAGTGGATCGCCCAGTCGCCGGGCACGTCGGCGACGAATTCGAATGCTCGCATCGCACCGACGCCGACATCGATCGAGGTCTCCGGCCAGCGCGCGCTTTCGGGCACCCAGCCGCCGTCGGTGCAGGTCACGGCGAAGTGGTAGCCGTGCATGTGGATCGGATGGTTGGTCATGGTGAGATTGCCGAAGCGGATTCGCACCCGGTCGCCCTGGCGCACGACCAGATGGTCGATGCCGGGG
>JAUXXH010000001.1 GCA_030684935.1 Pseudolabrys sp.
GCGCAGATCTACGGCAAGACCGCGACCTTCATGCCGAAGCCGATCTACGGCGACAACGGCTCGGGCATGCACTGCCACCAGTCGATCTGGAAGGACGGCAAGCCGATGTTCGCCGGCGACAAATACGCCGGCCTCTCGGAAATGTGCCTGAGCTACATCGCCGGGGTCATCAAGCACGCCAAGGCGATCAACGCCTTCACCAACCCGACCACCAACTCCTACAAGCGTCTGGTGCCGGGCTTCGAGGCGCCGGTGCTGCTCGCCTACTCGGCGCGCAACCGGTCGGCGTCGTGCCGCATCCCCTACACCGAAAGCCCGAAGGCCAAGCGCGTCGAAGTGCGCTTCCCCGATCCGCTGGCCAATCCGTATCTGGCGTTCGCCGCGCTGCTCTTGGCCGGTCTCGACGGCATCAAGAACAAGCTCCACCCCGGCGAGCCGATGGACAAGGACCTCTACGACCTGCCCAAGGCCGAGCTCAAGCAGATCCCGACCGTGTCAGGCTCGTTGCGCGAAGCGCTGGAAAGCCTCGACAAGGACCGCGCCTTCCTCACCGCCGGCGGCGTGTTCGACGACGACTTCATCGACAGCTACATCGAGCTGAAGATGACGGAAGTCATCCGCTTCGAACACACCCCGCACCCGGTCGAATACGAGATGTACTACTCGGCCTAGAGAGCCTTCCTTCGTCCGTTTTCGACGAACCGCGACCAAAGCGCCCCCTGATCGGGGGCGCTTTTTTATACCTTATGGCGGTGGCCGACATACGCACAGGAATTGCCGGCGCTGTCATTAAACCGCAATGGAAGCATGGCCTCTGGAAGCAGCAAACCACGAGGAGTGCTTCCGTGAAAAAGATCTTCGCCGCTCTCGTCCTGTCGTTCGCCGCCGTTTCGGCGCCGACGTCGGCCAAGGCCGCCGATGTTATCTGCTACAATTGCCCGCCGCAGTGGGCCGACTGGGCCACCATGCTCAAGACCATCAAGGCGGAACTCGGCTACGACATTCCCTTCGACAACAAGAATTCGGGCCAGTCGCTCTCGCAGCTCATCGCCGAGAAGAGCAACCCGGTCGCCGACATCGTCTATTACGGCGTCAACTTCGGCATGAAGGCCAAGGGACTGGGCGTTGTCGACGCCTACAAGCCGGCCAACTCGGATCAGGTGCCCGCGGGCCTCAAGGATCCCGATGGCGCCTGGACGACCATCCATTCCGGCACGCTCGGTCTGTTCGTCAACAAGGCCGCGCTCGGCGGCAAGCCGGTCCCGGCGTGCTGGAAGGACCTGCTCAAGCCCGAGTACAAGGGCATGGTCGGCTATCTCGATCCGACGTCTGCCGCGGTCGGCTATGTCGGCGTCGCCGCTGTCAACAGCGCGCTCGGCGGCAATGAAACCAACTTCACGCCGGCGATCGAGTTCTTCAAGGGCCTGAAGAAGAACGACGTCATCGTGCCGAAGCAGACGTCCTACGCGCGCGTCGTCTCCGGCGAAATTCCGATCCTGTTCGATTACGACTTCAACGCCTACCGCGCCAAGTACACCGAGAAGGGCGACTTCGTCTTCGTCATTCCCTGCGAGGGCACCGTGGTGTTCCCCTATGTGGTCAGCCTGGTGAAGGGCTCGAAAAATCAGGAAAAGGCCAAGAAGGTGTTCGACTTCCTACTGTCGGACAAGGGCCAGGCGATCTGGACCAACGCCTATCTCCGCCCCGCCCGCCCGATCGAACTGCCGGCGGCGGTGAAGGCGAAGTTCCTGCCCGACAGCGAGTATGCCCGCGCCAAGAGCGTGGACTGGGAAAAGATGGAAGCGGCGCAGAAAGGCTTCACCGACCGCTACCTCGCCGAAGTGCAGTGACGTGAAAGTTTGGTGCCCCGCCGATATGGCGGGGCACCACCATAGCGATGACGTCAAAAACCTTCCTTCGCCTTTGTCTGATCCCCCTTGCGGTGATGGTCGTCGCTTTTTTTCTGCTGCCGATGGCGCGGCTGATCGTGACCGGCGCCAGCGGGCCGTCCGGTATTGCCGCCTACGCAGCCATCCTCGTCGAACCGCGCTATCGCGCGACGCTGATCAACACCGTCGTGCTGGCCACCGCGACCACCGCGGCAGCCCTGGTCGTCTCGACCATCGCGGCGTTGTTTCTGCAACGGCACAGATTTCCGGGCCGTTCTCTCCTGATCGCGCTGCTGACATTTCCGCTGGCGCTGCCCGGCGTCGTCATCGGCTTTCTGATCATCCTGCTCGCCGGCCGGCAGGGGCTGATTGGTGACGTTACAGCCTTCGCCTTCGGCGAAAAATGGGTCTTCGCCTATTCCATGCAGGGTCTGTTTCTCGGCTATCTCTATTTCTCGATCCCGCGCGTCATCCTCACTGTGATGGCCGCGGTCGAAAAGCTCGACCCGGCGCTGGAAGAAGCGGCGCGCACGCTCGGCGCGCAGCCCTGGGCGGTGCATCGCGACGTCATCCTGCCTGCTTTGATGCCGGCCTTCATTGCCTCCGGCGCAATCGCCTTTGCGACCGCCATGGGTGCCTTCGGCACCGCCTTCACGCTGGCCACCAACGTCAACGTGCTGCCGATGCTGATCTATACCGAGTTCACGTTGTCGGCGAATATTGCGATGGCGGCGGCGCTGTCGGTCGGGCTCGGGCTGGTGACCTGGGCTGCACTGGCGCTGGCGCGCTCCGCCGGCGGTACTGTCGCGGCGGCAGGCTAGCATGACCGAAATGCGCCGTCCTCTTGGACCGATCATCCGACGGCCGCATGTGCTGCGCGCGCGGCTGCTGTTTGCGGCACAGCTTGTATTCACGCTGCTGCTGGCTGCCTTCCTGATCGTCCCCGCCGGCCTCTCGATGCTCGCGGGCGTCACCGAGAACTACTTCATCGGCGTCCGTTCCGGTCTCACGCTGCGCTGGCTGGCGCAGGTCTGGGAGCTCTACGCCGACACGATCCTGCGCTCCTTCGTCATCGCGATCGCCACGCTTGTCGTGACGATTGTCATCGGATTGCCGGCCGCCTATGCGCTGCACCGGCGCGGCGACCGCGTCGCCCGCCTTGTGGAAGAGATCATCACACTGCCGCTCGCCATTCCGGGGCTCGCCATCGCACTCGCGCTGCTGCTCAGTTATGGCAATTTCAGCGACTTCCGGCGGTCATGGCTTTTCATCCTGGTCGGCCATGTCATCTTTACGCTGCCCTTCATGGTCCGCTCGATCATGGCGGTGCTGGCCGCGGTCAACATCAATCTGCTTGACGAGGGCGCCGCCTCGCTCGGCGCCTCGCCGTGGCAGCGCTTCCGCGACGTCATCGTCCCGAACGTCAAGCCCGGATTGCTGGCCGGTTCGCTGATGGTGGTGACGCTGTCGCTGGGCGAATTCAATCTCACCTGGATGCTGCACACGCCGCTGACCAAGACGCTGCCGGTCGGCCTCGCCGACAGTTATGCGTCAATGCGGCTTGAGGTGGCGTCCGCCTACACGCTGGTTTTCTTCATCATGATCATTCCCTTGCTGGTGGCGATGCAGTTCATGGCCGGGCGCGGCGGCCTGACCGGAGGCCGCCGATGACCGCGCACGGCGTTGCCATCCATCTGGAAAACTGCGGCAAGACCTTTGCCAATGGCGCCCGGGCGCTGGAGCCGACAACGATCGACATCGCGCGCGGCGAAACCGTGGTGTTCCTCGGCCCCTCGGGCTGCGGCAAGACCACGATGCTGCGGATCATCGCCGGCCTCGAGACGCCGGATGCCGGCGGGCGCGTGCGCTTCGGTGACGAAGACGTCACCGATACGCCGATCGAACGGCGCAATGTCGGCATGGTGTTCCAGTCCTACGCCCTATTTCCGAACATGAATGTCGCCGAAAATATCGGCTACGGCCTGAAGATCCGCGGCATCGGCGCGGCGGAGCGCGCGCAACGCGTCGCCGAACTGGTCACGCTGACCGGCATTGAGGGCCTTGAGACCCGCTCCATCGATCAGTTGTCCGGCGGCCAGCGCCAGCGTGTGGCGCTGGCGCGCGCCGTCGCGATCCGCCCCCGCGTGCTGTTGCTCGACGAGCCACTGACCGCGCTGGACGCGTTGCTGCGCGAACGCCTGCGCAGCGAACTCAACAGCCTGCTGCGCGCCTTGGGCATCACGTCGGTTTACGTGACGCATGACCAGGCCGAGGCCATGACGCTGGGCGACCGCATCGTCGTGATGCGCAAAGGCGCTATCGCCCAGATCGGATCGCCGCGCGACATCTATTTTGCCCCGGCCAACCGCTATGTGGCGGAATTCGTCGGTGCCGCCAATGTCGTCGAGGCCGAGTGCCGCGACGGCGCCTTGATCCTGCCGGGCGGCAGCCTGCCGGTGGCGCATGCCACGCCGGGCCGGGCCGTTGCGATGGTCCGGCCGGAGTCCTGGTCGATTGTGCCGGCCACCGCAGCCACGCTGACCGGCCGCGTCGAAACCGTCATCTTTGTCGGCGACCGGCTGCGGGTCACCATCGCCGGTGCTGCCGACAGGCCGCTTTTGGTCGACGCCCCGAATGGGCTCGCTGTCGCGCCCGGACAGACCGTCGGCCTGACGGTGCCCCCCGGCGCCGTTCGCCTGCTGGCGGGAGAAGCGGCATGACCCCGCCCGTTATCATCGCGCACATCTCCGACCTGCACATCAAGGCTCCGGGTGCGCTCGCCTACGGCAAGGTCGACACCGCGGCCGCGCTGACGCGCTGCGTCGAAACGCTGAATGCGCTGTCGCCGCGCCCGGACATGGTCGTCATTTCCGGCGACCTCGCGGACACGCCGAGCCGCACTGAATACGCGCACCTGAACGAACTGCTGGCGCCGCTGGCGCTGCCGTTTGTCGCCGTGCCGGGCAATCACGACGATCGCACGCTGATGCGCGCCGCCCTGCCCGGCCATTCTTTTGCCGCGCCGGGCGGCCCGCTCAACGCGCTCCGGCCGGTCCGCGACCTCGATGTCGTGGCGGTCGATTCGAGCGTTCCCGGACATTCATACGGCCTGCTCGGCGATGACACGCTGGCCTGGCTCGACGGCGCGTTGGGCGCTTCGTCGACACAGCCGGCGATGCTGTTCCTGCACCATCCGCCCTTTGTCACCGGCATTGGCCACATGGATGCGCAGAACCTCCGCAATGCCGACCGGCTCGCCGCCCTGCTCGACCGCCATCCGCGCGTGCGGCTGATCGCGGCCGGGCATGTCCACCGCGCCACGCTCACGACGTTCGCCGGTCGGCAGACGACGATCTGCCCGGCCCCCAACCACGCCGTGGCACTCGATCTCGACGCGCATTGGCCACCGTCCTTCGTGATCGAGCCGCCGGCGTTTCATCTGCACGTCTGGTTTCCCGGCAGCGGCTTCGGACACATCGTCACCCACACGGTGCCTATCGGCCATTTCGACGGGCCGCACCCGTTCTTCGGCACCGACGGCAAATTGCTGTGAGCCCGCAGTCCTGCCTGTGACGGGCGCTGTCACTGACGGGTCATTTCTGCTCTTTAGAATGGCTCGCAACGACCGGCACAGCAGCAGTCTGGGAGGCGGATATGAGCGACACGATGCTGACGCGCGCGCAGGCTTGCGAAGAGGCGGAAAATGCCGGCAGCAATCCAAGCGACAACCCCAGCATCGGTGACCTGATCGCGGCCCGCTATCACCGCCGCGATATTCTCAAGGGCGCGCTGGGCGTCGCCGCCATCGCCGCGACCGTCAGTCCGCTGGCTATCGCCGCGGCGCAGAAGGCGCAGGCGGCGGTCACGTCTTTCCCCTTCACGGAAGTCACCGCGGGCGTCGATGAACGTCACCATGTCGCCGCAGGCTACAATGCCGATATCCTGGTGCGCTGGGGCGATCCAGTGCTGCCGGGCGCGCCGGCCTTCAACCCCGCGCAGCAGAACGCGGCCGCGCAGAAAACGCAGTTCGGCTACAACAACGATTACCTCGGCTATCTGCCCATGCCGGGCGCGGCCAATCCGTCGCAGCACGGCCTTCTCGTCGTCAATCACGAGTATACCAACGAGGAACTGATGTTCGCCGGCCTCGGCCGGCAGGACGTGAAGGCCGTCGCTTTCGCCAAGATGACGAAGGAACTCGTCGACATCGAGAAAGCTGCGCATGGCGGCGCGGTGATCGAAGTCAAGCGCGACAACGGGCAATGGCGTGTGGTCGCGGATTCCAAATATGCCCGGCGTATCGACGCCGACACGGTCATGGAGGTCACCGGGCCGGCGGCCGGCAGCGATCGCCTCAAGACCAAGGCCGATCCGAGCGGCCGCCGCGTGCTCGGCATGCTGAACAACTGCGCCGGCGGACTGACGCCGTGGGGCACCTGGCTGTCCTGCGAAGAGAACTTCAACGGCTACTTCTGGGGCAAGGTCGCCGATGACGATCCGCAGGCGGCAGCCTTCAAGCGCTATGGTGTGCCCGGCAACTGGTACAACTGGGGCGCATTCGAAGACCGCTTTGACGTGACCAAGGAGCCGAACGAGGCCAACCGCTTCGGCTGGGTGGTCGAGATCGATCCGTTCGACCCGGCCTCGACGCCAAAAAAACGCACTGCCATGGGCCGCTTCAAGCACGAAGGCGCCGCCGGCATTGTTAACAAAGACGGCCGCTATGTCATCTACCAGGGCGACGACGAGCGTTTCGACTATGTCTACAGGTTCGTGACCGACGGCAAGGTCGATCCCGCCAGTCGCGAAGCCAACCGCGACCTGCTGGACGCCGGTACACTCTCTGTCGCCAGATACAACGCCGACGGCAGCGGTGAATGGTTGCCGCTGGTGTTCGGCCAGGGGCCGCTGACCGCGGCCAATGGCTTCAAGGATCAGGCCGACGTGCTGATCGAGGTGCGGCGCGCCGCCGACCTGCTCGGCGCCACCAAGATGGACCGGCCCGAGGACGCCGACGTCGATCCGGTGACGCAGAAAGTCTACGTCATGCTCACCAACAATACCCGGCGCAAGCCGGACCAGGTCGACGCCGCCAATCCGCGCGCCGACAACAAATTCGGCCACATCATTGAGATGATGCCGGCGGGCGGCGACCACGCCGACGCAAAGTTCACCTGGGAAATTCTGGTGAAATGCGGCGATCCGGCCATCGCGGAAGTCGGCGCCACGTTCTCCTCGGCCACCACGAAGGACGGCTGGTTCGGCATGCCGGACAATTCAGCGATCGACGCCGACGGGCGGCTTTGGATTGCCACCGATGGCAATAACGGCAAGGCCACCGGCCGCACCGACGGCCTGTGGGCACTCGAGACGGCCGGCGAGGCCCGCGCCACTTCGAAACTCTTCTTCCGCTGCCCGGCCGGCGCCGAACTGTGCGGGCCGGCGTTCACGCCCGATATGGAAACTTTGTTCGTCGCGGTCCAGCACCCGGGCGATGACGGACCGCAGTGGCCGGACTTCGGCCGGCCATCGACGTTCGACGATCCCTCGACGCGTTGGCCCGACTTCCAGCCCGGCATGCCGCCCCGCCCTTCGGTGGTCGTGATCACGCGCAACGGCGGCGGCAAGATCGCAAGCTAGCGCCTCTTGCGCCTGACGCCGCTGTCCGGTCTAACATCTTCGCTTGTATTCGCCGCCTGATCGTTCGGAAATATCCGGCCGGGCCGAATGGTAGCAAGCGAGTTCGTTCACGTGCCCGACCTGAACCTTGTCGTCCAGGAAATCGCCGGCGAAATGCGGGCGCGCGCCGACCGCGGCAATGTCGCGACCTATATCCCGGAACTGGCCCGCGTCGACCCGCACCAGTTCGGCCTCGCAGTGATCGATGGCGACGGCCAGGTCGCCTGCGGCGGCGATGCCGACGTGCCGTTCTCGATCCAGAGCGTGTCCAAGGTGTTCACCCTGACGCTGGCGCTCGGCAAATTCGGCGACCGGCTGTGGCGCCGCGTCGGCCGCGAGCCCTCGGGCAGCGCCTTCAACTCGATCGTTCAGCTCGAACACGAGCACGGCATCCCGCGCAATCCGTTCATCAATCCCGGCGCCATCGCCGTCACCGACCTGATCCTGTCCGGCCACCAGCCGCGAGAGGCGCTCGGCGAAATCCTGCGCTTCATGCGGTTTCTGGCCGACGATCCGTCGGTCACGATCGACGAGAAGGTCGCGGCCTCCGAACAGCGCACCGGCTTCCGCAACGCCGCGCTGGCCAATTACATGAAGTCCTACGATGTGCTGGACAATCCGGTCGACCTCACGCTCGGGGTCTACTTCCACCAATGCGCCATCGCCATGTCATGCCGGCAACTGGCCATGGCCGGCCGCTTCCTCGCCCATCTCGGCCGCAATCCGGCGACCGGCCATTCGGTGGTGACGGCGGAGCGGGCACGGCGCATCAACGCTATCATGCTGACCTGCGGTCACTACGACGGGTCGGGGGAATTTGCGTATCGCGTGGGCCTGCCGGGCAAGAGCGGCGTCGGCGGCGGGATTCTGGCGATCGCGCCGGGCAAGGCCTCGATCGCGGTCTGGTCGCCGGGTCTCGACGCCACCGGCAACTCGCATCTCGGGCGCATCGCGCTGGAGATGCTGACCAAGCGGCTCGGTTGGTCGATCTTCGCCTGAGCGACGGCCGCCATAAAAAAGGCCGACGCTGCGGTCGGCCTTTTTACATCGATGATACAGGGTGGCGGTACAGCGGAAGAACGCTGCGCACTACTGCACCTTCTTCGTCTCTTCGCGCACGGCTTCGTCGTGATACCAGCAGTCCACCAGCGCAATGTCGCTTTCGCGCACCTGCGCGAACTCGTCATGCACCGTTGCGGCGAAGCGGCCGCGCATGGGAAACTGATAAATCGTGGCGGTCGCCTGATTCAGAATTCTGTCCATCTCTTCGCTCCGTTCTCATGGCGTAACGTGACAACGAGACTCGTTGTTCCAACATATCGGATTTGCCCGCGCTTCGTGCAAGGTGATAAAAATTAAATCCGCTGTTTGGCTATATTTTGCGCATTCTCGCGCGTGCCGTTTGATGCGGCAAATAAAGGCCGGAACGCATACCGGGGTGATGCGCGCCGCTGCGCACGGCCTGAGCGTGCCGAATTATTCGCCAACCTGTCGCTGATCCTCCATGACAGGCCGATTTCCTCTGCTGTCAATTTGAGCAGTGAAAACAAACGCCTCATCCTTGATCTACGCTGCGCTGCGGTGCACAACATCTGGCATATAAAATGCTTGTTTGTGCGGGGACCGCCGGACGGATTGACGGAGCTTTGGCCACCGGCGGGCCTCGGGATGACTGAAACCTCGCACGTCAAACTCATGAGAGACTCGAAATGACAAAGTACAAACTCGAGTACATCTGGCTCGACGGGTACACGCCGGTACCCAATCTCCGTGGCAAAACACAAATCAAGGAATTCGAATCATTCCCGGCCCTCGAGCAGCTGCCGCTGTGGGGCTTTGACGGCTCGTCGACCCTGCAGGCCGAAGGCCGCAGCTCCGACTGCGTGCTCAAGCCAGTCGCGCTCTATCCGGACCCGGCCCGCACCAATGGCGCCCTGGTGATGTGCGAAGTCATGATGCCGGATGGCGTCACGCCGCATGCCTCCAACCGGCGCGCCACCATCCTCGACGACGAGGGCGCCTGGTTCGGCTTCGAGCAGGAATACTTCTTCTACAAGGATGGCCGCCCGCTCGGCTTCCCGGCCGCCGGCTATCCGCCGCCGCAGGGCCCCTATTACACCGGCGTCGGCTATTCGAATGTCGGCGACATCGCCCGCAAGATCGTCGAGGAGCATCTCGACCTGTGTCTGGCCGCCGGCATCAACCATGAAGGCATCAACGCCGAAGTGGCCAAGGGCCAGTGGGAGTTCCAGATCTTCGGCAAGGGCTCCAAGAAGGCGGCCGACGAAGTCTGGATGGCGCGTTATCTTCTGCAGCGCCTGACCGAAAAGTACGGCATCGACATCGAGTACCACTGCAAGCCGCTCGGCGACACCGACTGGAACGGCTCCGGCATGCACGCCAACTTCTCGACCGAGTACATGCGCACGGTCGGCGGCAAGGAATATTTCGAAAAGCTGATGGCCGCCTTCGAGAAGAACCTGCACGACCACATCGCCGTCTACGGCCCGGACAACGACAAGCGTCTGACCGGCAAGCACGAGACCGCGCCGTGGAACAAGTTCAGCTACGGCGTGGCCGATCGCGGCGCCTCGATCCGCGTGCCGCACTCGTTCATCAAGAACGAATACAAGGGCTATCTGGAAGATCGCCGTCCGAATTCGCAAGGCGACCCCTACGCCATCGCTTCGCAGATCCTCAAGACCGTTTCGTCGGTACCGACGAGCGCGAAAGCTTCCGCCGCGGCCTAAGTCCTCCCGGACCCGTGACGAACCACTGGGCGCCCCCTCACCGGGGCGCCTTTTTTCGTGCGACGGCTAGTCGGCGCCGAGGATGAGAGAAATCGTTGCCAGCGCTGCGACGACGGCAGCGGCGGTCACCATGCGCTGCCGGTAGCGCCGGGGGCCGTAGACGCCGGCGGCGCGGCGATCGGCAATCAGCGCGGCGTCGAACTCCGCCGAACTGGAATAGGCGCAGCCCAGCGCCATGCCGGCTTGTGCGGCGGACATTTCCAGGGCGGACTCGCCCACGGCACTGCTTTTGGACGCCGTCGGATACATGCCGCCAGTGTAGGCCCGGGACGGTAAACGAGAGGTTGCGCCGGTCCGGGCTACTGCGGCGCGAGGT
This sequence comes from Pseudolabrys sp., assembly GCA_030684935.1. Classification (GTDB taxonomy): domain Bacteria; phylum Pseudomonadota; class Alphaproteobacteria; order Rhizobiales; family Xanthobacteraceae; genus Pseudolabrys. Next base: position 10,695 of record JAUXXH010000001.1, read on the forward strand.
GCAAAGGCGGCTTTTGACGCTGCGACTTCTCGCGCGCTGCGGCGGCCTGGGCGCGCCGCTGGGCGTCGGCCTGCCGCGCCGGTTCGCTGCCCGGCTCATCGTCGGCCGCATGCATGCGGTTACGGCCACCATGCTTGGCCTGGTACAGCGCCGCGTCGGCGCGCGCCATCAGGCCGTCGATGCTGGTCACTGGCGCATATGACGTGGCGGCGCCGATGCTAAGCGTCGCCCCGATCGCGTGCGGACCGACGGTGACACCCACCGCCTCGAAGCCTGCCCGGATGCGCTCGGCAACCTGGGCAACGACGGCCAGGCTCCCGGGCAGGATCGCTGCGAACTCTTCGCCGCCGAGCCGGCCGCTGATGTCGCTGGCGCGCGTCCCGGTGCGCACGACCTGGGCAAACAGGCGCAGCACGTCGTCGCCGGTGGCATGGCCGAAGCGATCATTGATCGACTTGAAATGATCGAGATCGAACATCAGCAGCGTCACCGGCAGGCCGCGCGCGCCTTGCTGCGCGCACAGCGCCAGCGACCGCTCCATGAAGGCGCGGCGGTTGAGCAGCCCGGTCAGATGATCGGTATTGGCTACCGTGCGCTGGACGTTGACGTCGTGATCCTTGACGATCAGCAGCATGATGAAGGCGATGCCGACCGCATAGACGATGGTTTCCAGCGCGACCAGCGCCAGCCAGTTGCTGAAGAAAAGGTCGGGCAGCAGCACCCGCACTGTCAGCGGCACCAGCAGCACGACGGCGTGCAGGCAGGTCATCATCACCGTGCCGCTGCGCGAGTATCGCGTCGCCCGGCGCTCGCGCCAGAACTCGGTAACGATCAACGCGGTATAGACCGCCACGATCAGCACGCCGAGCGCCGCATGCGCGATCGTGCCCTGTTGCAGTGCCGGAAACTGGCACAGCACCAGCCAGACAATGGCGCCGGCGGCGATGCCGCCCCAGGCGACCGCCCGGCCGTGAAACAGCCGTACGCCGTTCCAGAGCAGGCCGCAGGCCACGAAGATCAGCGCCGCCGACAGATCGCGGGGAAGTTCGACAAACGGCGCCGGAGAAGCCCACACGGCCATGGCGGCGGCGGCAACCATGTAGGCCGAGCCCCACCAGGCAAGCGCACGCGCGGCAGGCTGTTGCAGCCAGGTCAAGATCAAAAACAGGCCCAACAGGCCTGTCATACAGATCGCCACGAAAGCGAGCGTCGGTCCGTCCAATGCCGAAACCTGAAGACTGCCTACCGACAACAAAAAAGGCCTCCCTCCGCCGATAGACGGTGGACTGTGCGGACCCCCAAGTCGAAGCGGTATAATTATCCGACCCCGATGCGAAAAGGCTTGCGGAAAAAGACACATTTCGATGCAAGACTTGCGCTAATTGGAGCGAACTGGAACCAGACGAAAGCGCTAGGCGATCCTGTCCGTCCAAGCGGTCATCGCGTTTCGAATCGCGCTATGGTGCCGGCATGATCACGTTTGCGCACCTCTCCCGCCCATGACCTCCTTCCTGCAGTCGCTGAAGGCGAAATTCCGGCCACCCCGTCAATTTGAGAACCTGCTGCTTTTCGGCTGGACCGGCACGCTGGTCGCCGTCGGCGGCGGCCTTCTGGTGTCGTTTTTGCTGCTGGGCTTTTGGTGGCCGTACTGGGCGATCCACGACATGGATGTCTGGATGGTCTATGGTGCCTGGCTCCTCAACGATAACCTGCCGCAGGAAATCTACGACCACCCCGGCTATCTGTCGCTGGTGCTGCTCGGCGGCTGGCTGTCGTTCCTGCACGGCATCGGGCTGGTGGCCGTCGACCGGCTATCTCAATTGCCAAGCCCGGCCGACGCGGCGGCGGCCTGGACCCACGCCGTGCGCGCCGGACGCGTGCTGTCCCTGATCCAGGCGATCCTGTTCATCGGCGGCTTTGCCTTCCTGATCCGCCGTCTCGTGCGCGACTGGCGGGTCGCCGGACTTGCCACCTTCTTCCTGGGGTTTTCCGGCGCGCTATCGCTGCAAGTGCGCATTCTGCGCACCGAGATCATCGCCGCCGGTCTGGTCGTCCTCTGTCTGATGCTTCTGCTGGTCGCCGCGCAGTCGCGCAGCAGTTGGTGGCGGCCGCTCACCCTCGGTGTCGCCGCCTTGTTCTGCGCGCTGGCGCTGCAAAACAAGGTGCAGGCGATCCTGCTGATCTGCGCGCTGCCGCCGATCATCCTGATGTTCCGGACGCCCCCCGCAGACGACAACGACTTCTGGCGGCGCTCACGGGTCGCCTCGCTGGTGTTGCTGGCAACAGCGGCCGTGGCCCTTGCATCGGCGGCGGCGGCATGGCCGCTGTACCGGCTCGGCCTGTTCGGCGCCGACACCAACGTCCTGAACTGGCGGCCGTTCATCTGGCGCTATGGTTCCTACCAGCCGTTCATGATGCTGTGGCTCGCCGGTTCGGTCGTTCTGTTTGCCTGGCTCAACCGCGTCAGCTGGCGTGAAACTGTCACCGCGCTGCTGGCGGCCCTTGCCGGCGGCTCGCTCGGCCTGCTCGCACTTTACAGCTACTACCACCCGCAAAACGTGCTGGCGGTTTTTCACCCGCTCGAACAGCTCGCCTTCATGGTGCAGGACAACAAGATCTTCGCCGGCGACAATACCGCCGTGAAGGCGCTGACCGCGCTGTTTGCGGGGATCGGCCGGGTCATGCTGATCCGCACCTTCGTATTCGATTCATCGGCCCGGCCGGGGATCTTCCTCGAATGGTATGTGATTGCGGCCACGATCTATGCCTATCGCCACGGGCGGCGCGAACTGGCAGCGCAAGCCGCCATGATCATGGCGGTGGTCTGGGGCTTCGATACCATCGTCACCATTCGCGGACTGAAGATGGAATATTTCATCTTCACCGATCCGCTGACCATCATTGCCGCGGCCCTGCTGACCGCGCAACAGATCGATCTGCAACGCCACCGCTGGGCCTACCCCGTTGGCGCGGCGCTGATTGTTGCCCACGTCGTCCTCAGCCAGTCCGAGCCGGTAAAGCATTCGATTGGCAATGATCCGAAGATGTATTTCTGCCAGCCGAACTACTATTACACCCGACGCATCGACAGCTTTTCGTTCTGCAAACAATAAAAAACGGGCCGCGAAATTCGCGGCCCGTTTGATTTGGCAACAGCCTGGCGCCTGTCGGTTTAGCGCTTCGAGAACTGGAAGGAGCGACGGGCCTTGGCACGGCCGTACTTCTTGCGCTCGACCACGCGCGAGTCGCGGGTCAGGAAGCCGCCGCGCTTGAGCGCGCCGCGGAGATCCGGCTCGAAATAGGTCAGCGCCTTGGCCAGACCGTGACGCACCGCGCCGGCCTGGCCCGACAGGCCGCCGCCGGAGACGGTGCAGATGATGTCGTACTGGGTGGCGCGGTTGGCCGCGACCAGCGGCTGGTTGATCATCATGCGCAACACCGGACGGGCGAAGAAGGCTTCGATGGTTTTGGTGTTGACGACGATCTTGCCGCTGCCGGGCTTGATCCAGACGCGGGCGACCGCGTTCTTGCGCTTGCCGGTGGCATAGGCACGGCCCTGCGCATCCAGCTTCTGCACATATTGCGGAGCGTCCGGAGTGGCCGGCTTGAGGCTCGACAAGCCTTCGAGTGACTGTACGGTCTCGGCCACGATCAAGCGCTCCTTACGTTTTTACGGTTCATGACGCCGACATCCAGCGTCTCCGGCTTCTGCGCTTCGTGCGGATGCTCGGCGCCGGGATAGACCCGCAGGTTGCCGAGCTGCACACGGCCCAGCGGGCCGCGCGGCAGCATGCGCTCGATCGCCTTCTCAAGAATGCGCTCGGGGAACTTGCCCTCGAAGATCGAACGGGCTGTCCGCTCCTTAATGCCGCCAATGAAGCCGGTGTGGTGGTAGTAGACTTTCTTTTCCCGCTTGCGCCCGGTGAACACCACCTTGGCGGCATTGGTGATGATGACGTTGTCGCCATCATCGACGTGCGGGGTATACGTGGGCTTGTGCTTGCCGCGCAGGCGCATGGCAACGATGGTGGCGAGACGGCCGACGACCAGACCGGTGGCGTCGATGGTCACCCACTTCTTCTCAATGTCGGCGGCTTTGGCCGAATAGGTCTTCATCACAATTCCTCGGGGATAGCGGCGCTTTGGGCGCGCCGAAGTTGGGCGGTATGTATCCGAGCCACGGGCGCCGGTCAACGGCTCAATGCCACGTCTTCATCAGATAGATCAACGACTTATAAGAATGGTATTTTAATACCAACGCGTACTCACCGGACCGGTATCGAATACGTGGCGGTGACATGCGCCACCGGCTCGTCCACCCCGGCCGAATACAGCAGCACCTCCCCCACCACTAAGCGCTTGCCAACCTTCAGCAATTTCGCCTCGGCGATGAGTGTCGCCGGGTTTGGCTTGCGCAGGAAATTGATGGTCAGATTGGTGGTCACCGCCAGCGGCTGGGCGCCGACCGCTGAAAACACCGCGACATACATCGCGAAATCCGCCAGCTCCATCATGGTCGGGCCGGAAATGGTGCCGCCCGGCCGCAGGTGGTCCTCGTGGAAGGCGCGCTCGACCCGGATGCTGGCGTAATCGACCCGCGCGATCGTCAGCCCGCAGCCGGGGTAAAAAGCCTGCGGAAACTCGACTTCCAGAAGCTTGCCGATTTCCTCGGCCGAAAGTGCCGCTGCCGGCATCGTTTCCCCCCTCGCCGGTCCGTCCGGCCCGTCCGTCATAGCCATGCCTCCTGAGCAATCCAAGGTCTCTCCGCCTTGCACGGCGCGGCCGTCGGATTAAGGTCTGACGCGAACACGGATTTATGCCGATGAATGTCCAGACCCCTGCCCGCACCGCCACGGCGCCGGTGCTGCTGCGCGAGCGCCACGGCGCCATCGCCTTGCTGGTGCTCAACCGTCCGGCGGCACGCAACAGCCTGTCGGAAGCCCTGCTGGGCGAACTCTCGGGCGCGTTTGCTGACATCGCGGCCGACCGGAGCGTGCGAGCCGTGGTGCTGGCGGGGAACGGACCGGCGTTCTGTGCCGGTCACGACCTCAAGGAACTCACCGCGCGGCGCACCGATGCCGATGGCGGACGGGCCTATTTCCAACACATCATGAACCTTTGCAGCACGATGATGCAGAGCATCGTTGCGCTGCCGCAGCCGGTCATCGCCGCCGTCGAAGGGGTCGCCAGCGCTGCCGGTTGCCAGTTGGTGGCGACGTGCGATCTGGCGGTTGCCACACAGAATGCAAAGTTCGCCACGCCGGGCGTCGACATCGGCCTGTTCTGTTCGACGCCGATGGTGGCTCTGTCGCGCAATGTGGTGCCCAAGCACGCGATGGAAATGCTGCTGACCGGCGACATGATATCCGCCGATGACGCCGCCCGCATCGGCCTGATCAATCGCGTGGCGCCGGACGCGCGCGCGGCGGCGATGGCGTTGGCCGACAAGGTGGCGTCGAAATCGTCTTACGTCCTCAAGGTCGGCAAGCAGGCCTTTTACAAACAGGCCGAGATGGGGCTGGCCGAGGCCTATGCCTACGCCGCGCAGGTGATGACCGAAAACATGATGGCGCGCGATGCCGAGGAAGGCATTTGCGCCTTCATCGAAAAGCGCGATCCGACCTGGGAAGACCGCTAGCACTTCCGGCGCGGCGCGCCATCGCCTATCGAGGACCGATGAACCACGACCAGTATCCCGACAGCTATATCCGCGGCATTCTCAACACGTCCAAGACCATCGCCATGGTCGGGATCTCGCCGAAGGAAAACCGGCCGAGCTATTTCGCCTTCAAGTATCTGCTGGAGCGCGGCTTCCGCATGATCCCGGTCAACCCGGGCCAGGCCGGCAAGGAGATCCTTGGCCAGAAGGTTTACGCCAGACTTGCCGACATCCCCGATCCGATCGACATGGTCGACATTTTCCGCGCCTCGCAATTCGTCATGCCGATCGTGCAGGAGGCGCTGACGCTCAAGCCGAAGCCGGCGGTGATCTGGATGCAGCTCACCATCCGCGACGACGCCGCGGCGGCACTGGCGGAGGCCAACGGCATGAAGGTGGTGATGAACCGCTGCCCGAAGATCGAATACGGAAGGCTGTCGTCGGAGATTTCCTGGATGGGCATCAACTCGCGCACGATATCGTCCAAGCGCCAGCAGATGCTCGCCGGCGGCGTGCAGCGCATGGGGCTCGGCGGCGGCACCATGCAGGGCGGCGCCACCGGCGCGACCGACCGGGCGCAGAAGGACGAGGAAAAGGGCAATTGACACTGTCTGCCTCATGATCTGAAGCAAAACTCTTCCGCCGCATGCGGCTTTAGCGGCAATCCTTTCGTCTTCGCCGCCCCCGCCTTGACGGCGCGGCCGGGCCGTTTCAGATATCGCTGCCGTAGCGGTGAGCGAAATCAGTCTGCGGACGACAACCGAGGGAGCCCCCATGGCCGACGCCGAACGCATTCCGGGATTCAACACGCTGGCGATCCATGCCGGCGCCAAGCCCGATCCGACCACCGGCGCCCGCGCCACCCCGATCTACCAGACCACCTCGTTCGTGTTCGACGACGTCGACCACGCCGCCTCGCTGTTCGGCCTGCAGGCCTTCGGCAACATCTATACCCGCATCGGCAACCCGACCAACGCCGTGCTGGAAGAGCGCGTCGCCGCGCTTGAAGGCGGCACCGCCGGGTTGGCGGTCGCCTCCGGCCACGCCGCGCAGATGATCGTGATGCACAATCTGATGACGCCGGGCGACGAATTCGTCGCCTCCAAGAAACTCTATGGCGGCTCGATCAACCAGTTCAACCACGCCTACAAGAATTTCGGCTGGAACGTGGTCTGGGCCGATCCCGACGATCTCGCCTCGTTCGAGCAGGCAGTCACCACCAAGACCAAGGCGATCTTCATCGAGTCGATCGCCAATCCGGGCGGCGTCATCACCGACATCGAGGCCGTCGCCAAGATCGCCCGCAAGGCCGGCGTACCGCTGATCGTCGACAACACGCTGGCCACGCCCTATCTGTGCAAGCCGATCGACTACGGCGCCGACGTGGTGGTGCATTCGCTGACCAAGTTTCTCGGCGGCCACGGCAACTCGATCGGCGGCATGATCGTCGATGGCGGCACCTTCAACTGGTCGCGCGAAGGCCGCTACCCGATGCTGTCGGAGCCGCGGCCGGAATATTCCGGCATCGTGCTGCACGAGACCTTCGGCAACTTCGCTTTCGCCATCGCCTGCCGCGTGCTCGGCCTGCGCGATCTCGGGCCCGCGCTGTCGCCGTTCAATGCGTTCCTGATCCTGACCGGCATCGAGACGCTGCCGCTGCGCATGCAACGCCATTCCGACAACGCGCTGGCGGTCGCCGACTGGCTGTCCAAGCATCCGCAGATCGCCTGGGTGAGCTATCCGGGCCTGGCGTCCGACAAGTACAACGCGCTTGCCAAGAAATACGTGCCGAAAGGCGCCGGCGCGGTGTTCACCGTCGGCCTCAAGGGCGGCTACGACGCCGGTGTGAAGCTGGTGTCGAACGTGCGGCTGTTCTCGCATCTGGCCAATATCGGCGACACCCGATCGCTGATCATTCACCCGGCCTCCACCACGCACCGGCAGTTGTCCGATGCGCAGAAGGTGCAGGCCGGCGCCGGCCCCGATGTGGTCCGCCTGTCGATCGGCCTCGAAGACTCCGCCGATATCATCGCCGATCTGGAACAAGGCTTGACCGCTTCATGAACACGACCATCGTTCTGGGTACCGCCACGCCCGGTGGCGGCTTTCCGCTGTTTGGCGGCGCGCTGGCCGACACCATCAACGAAACCGACCCGTCGCTGAAGGTGGAGCCGCGCAACACCAAGGGCTCGACCGAGAACATCCCGCTGATGGAGGCGGGCGAGATCGACATCGGCTTGGTGACCGGCGAGCCGTTTTATGAAGCGGTCGAAGGCATCGGCCGCCCGCGCGCCGACCTCAGGATCATCACCGCGATGTATTCGACCGCCGGCATGTTCATCGTCCGCGGCGACAGCCCGGCGCACAGCATCGACGACCTGAAAGGTCAGCCGGTGGCGTTCGGCACCAAGGGCTCCGGCCTCACCATCCTGTCGCGCTATGTGATGGAAGGCCTCGGCCTCGATCCGGCCACCGACTTCCAGCCGATCTACCTCGACAAGGCCGGCGACGGCCCGGTCATGGTCGGCGACGGCCGCGCTGCCGCATTGTGGGGCGGCGGGGTCGGCTGGCCCGGCTTTGCCACGCTGGCCAAGGCCGGCGGCCGCTTCATCGCGCCGACACCGGAAGAGGCCGCGCGGGTGCGCGCCAAGCACAGCTTTCTGAAAAGCACCACCCTGCCCGCCGGCAGCTATCCCGGACAGGACCAGCCGATCCAGTCGGTCGGCTCCTGGAGTTTCGTGCTGGCGCGGCCGACCCTGCCCGACGATACGGCCTATGCGCTGGCGCGCGCCATCGACAAGGGCCACGCGGCTTTGGTGAAGCGGCTCGCCCAGGCGGCGGAGACGACGCCGCAGAATACCGCCGCGGCAGCGCCCAAACCTGACCTGATTCACCCTGGCGTGCGGAAGTATTTGAAGGAGATCGGCGCGTCAGCGTAGAGTGCGAGTCGCCGCACTGGCGCCACTGTCGTCTGTCCCGCGCCGCGGGACTTCTGGATCATGATTGCACGCGCACGCTTCTCGCCAACTGGTTGTCGGCCTGCACGGGTTTGGTCGAGTGCGCAAGTCGCAGTGTGTTTCGGCAGCGCCATCGCCCTGCTGATGGCTTGGAGCGGCGCGCGGGCCGAAAACCGCCTGCCCGGCAATTTCGTCTATTTGCGCGATATCGATCCAAGCATCCGCCAGGACATGCGCTACGCGACCGAGGACAATTTCGTCGGCCGCCCACTGCCCGGCTATAACGCCGGTGAATGCATCCTCCGGCGGCCGGTCGCCCTGGCGCTCAAGCGGGTGCAGGCCGACCTTGAGCCGCGCAATCTTACGCTCAAAGTCTATGACTGCTACCGGCCGACCCGCGCCGTCACCGCGATGGTCCGATGGTCGCGCACCATCGGAACATGGCCCGATACGTCACGTTTTCATCCCTCGCTGAACAAGGCGCGGCTGTTTCTGCTCGGCTACATTTCCCGCAATTCGGCGCATTCACGCGGCATTGCCGTTGATGCCACGATCGTCTTGCGCGATGCGCCAACAGCCGCACCGTTCGATCCGACCGCGGTCTACGGGGCCTGCAACGGTCCGGTCGAGCAGCGCGCGCCGGATGACAGCCTCGACATGGGGACCGGCTTCGACTGCTTCGACATCATGAGCCACACCCGCAACCCGTCGATCACGGCGGAGCAGAAGGCCAACCGGACGCAACTGGTCGAGGCGATGGCCAGGCGCGGCTTTGTCAACTACCGGCGCGAGTGGTGGCACTTCACGTTTCCCACGGCGGACGACCGGGTCGCGTACAATTTTCCGATCGAGCCGCGCTAGCGCTCGATCGATGGCCGGCGGGACGACAGCCGCTCGGCGTGTATGACGGCGATCGACAGCACCACGATGCCGAGAAACTGATGCGCCAGCGCCAATGAGATCGGCGTCTGCTGCAGCAATGTGACGATACCCAGCACCGCCTGCAGCGACATTGCCACGGCAAGCACCATCGCGCCGGCTTCTCCGCGTTGCGTGCGCCAGGCGGTGTAGACGTGCCACAGCGCCAGCAGCCACAGCGCGTAGGCCAGCATGCGGTGGTTGAACTGCACCGTCAGCGTATTTTCGAACAAGTTGCGCCAGGCCGGTTCGATGAACCAGAGCCGCGCGGCCGACGGCACCAGCCCGCCGTCGATCTGCGGCCAGGTGTTGTAAACGAGACCGGCGTCGAGACCGGCCACCAGCGCGCCGAGATAGACCTGCACCAGCACCAGCAAGGCGATTGCCAGCGCGCCGTACCGCAGCGACACCGGCGCGTCGCCATGCACCTCTCCGGCGGTGCGTGGCCTGAGCTGTTGCGCGGTCCACAGCACCGCCGCGTAGACGACGGTCGCCAGAGTGAGATGAAACGCCAGCCGATATTGCGACACGCTGGTCAGATTGCCGGTGACGCCGGACGCCACCATCCACCAGCCGACGGCGCCAAGCGCCCCGCCGCCGGCAAAAATCAGCCACAGCCGCAATTTCAGACCGCGGGGAATAACGCCGCGCCACAGGAAGAACAAAAACGGCAGCAGGAACACCATGCCGGTCAGCCGCGCTAGCACCCGGTGCGACCATTCCCACCAGTAGATGGTCTTGAACTGGTCGAGGCTCATGCCGCGGTTGATCTCGCGGTACTGCGGGATGGCGCGGTATTTCTCCAGTTCGGCCTGCCAGGCGCTATCCGACAGCGGCGGCAGCACACCGGTGACCGGCTTCCACTCGACGATCGACAGTCCGGAGTCGGTCAGCCGGGTGGCGCCGCCGACCACCAGGGTCGCCAGGATCATCGCTGCGACACAGAACAGCCAGGCCCGCACAGCACGCGCGTTTAACGACGGAACTAAGGTTTCAGGCATGAAATCGCTTCTTGCAGGAGACGGCGCGGACCATATAGTCATGACATTCCCACTGCAATTCAGCTGAAAGCCGAGCAGCCATGCCCATTCGCGTCCGCAAATTGATCGGCACCGTCGCCCTGCTGCTGCTGGTCAGCACCTGGGCGCTGCTGGCCATGGGTCTGGCGCAATCGGTGCTGACCAATATCAACGGATTTGTGGCGGCAATCTTTTATGTTGTCGCAGGGCTCGGCTGGGTGCTGCCGGCAATGCCGCTGATCAGCTGGATGTCGAAGCCGGACCGGGCCGAACGCCCTACGCCGCGCTGACGCAGACACCGTCTTCCTGCGTCAACTGGGATATGATAAATATCCCGCCATGACCATTGACGACCTCGAAAAGGCCATTGCCAGGCTCCCGCCGGATCAGTTGGCGAAGTTCCGCGATTGGTTCGAGGCGTTCGATTCTGCGCGCTTCGACAGCATGATCGAACGGGACGCCACCAGCGGCAAACTTGATGCCCTCGCCGAACAGGCCCTCGCAGACTTTCGTCAGGGCCGCGCTCGCGAGCTATGAGACACTTCGCCAGCCCGGCATTCTGGGACGCTTACGCCAAGCCTCCTGAAAATTTCCGCGCCTAGGCTGCATCTCAAGAACACCGGCCGATACTGGTCGGTGCGTGTGGGACTGCGGCACCGCGCGCTCGCGGTCAACGTGGATGGCGGCCTGCTGTGGTTCTGGATCGGATCGCACGCCGACTACGACAGGCTGATAAAAGGTTGAGGCAGCTCTCAGCGGCCTGCCTAAGCCGCGTTGACGCGGCGGAAGCCATTCCACATCGCTGTGGCCGCGCCGGACATGAGCACCTTCAGGTAGCGCTGCTGCTGGAATTCGCCGTTGACCGACACGCGCGGCAGCGCCATCAGGTGCTCGGCATGGACCTTGAACAGCACACCGGGCCGTGTCGTTACCGCGGTCTTGAAGCCGAGTTCCGCGGCGATGCGGAATTCGCGCGGCCCGGCGGAGGTCGGATCGCCAACCGGGTATGACAGATGCTCCGGGCGTCGGCCGAGGGCGGCTTCCAGCACCGAGCGGCTCATTTCGATTTCCGCGCGCACGGTGTCGTCGTTCGGCACCTTCTTCAGCATCATGTGGTTGACGGTATGGGCGCCAATGGTGACCAGCGGATCGGCGGCCAGCTCCGCGATTTCCCCCCAGTCCATGCACAGGTCCCGGCACAGCGCCGGAATGTCGACGTGGTAGCAGGCGCACAGATCGCGGACCGTCTTGCGCACTTCGTCTTCGGTTTTCATGCTGCGCAGGTAGCCGTAGATTGCATCGTACAGCTCACGCTTCTCGGCCACCGAGCCGCATTCGAAGAACTGCTCCTTGCCGTCGATCAGCATGCCGATGCGGCTGTTCTGGGCAATCACCGCTTCCAGCGCCACCCACCATAATTCGCCGAGCCGGTCGGGAAAGCTGGTCGGAATGTAAAGCGCGAACGGCAACTCGTATTGCTTGAACAGCGGATAGGCCCACTGCTTCACGTCTTTGTATCCGTCGTCAAACGTGATGCAGACGAAGCGGCGCTTGAAGTCACCACTGACAAAACGCTGGTGCATCTCGTCGAGCGAGATCACGTCGATCCGGGCGCGCTTCAGCCGCCGCAACAGGCGATCGAGGAACTTCGGGGTGACCTCCAGCAGCCGGTTCGGCTGAAAGGCCTCGGGGCGCGCCGGACGGACGTGGTGCAGCGTCAGAATGACGCCGACGCCGCCCACAAGCGGCCGCAGCAAATGGTGCATGCCGCTGAAATACAGCGTTTCCAGCCCGGTTCGGATGATGGTCTTCTTCAAAACGGCCTGGCTTTCCGTGGTCGGGTCGAATTCAGCGTACTATTCCAACCCTTTATTGATAATTCTTTGCGAACCTGCGCCCAGCCTTAAGGAAAGCGCCGGTTTTTCATGAATGTCGTCGCCATGCGCGCCCCGCCCGCCGACAGCCGGACTGTGCCGGCCGCCGACACGCGCGTAGCCCGGGTCGAGATTTTTGACGATCTGGCCGACGCCGCGCCGCATTGGCAGGCGCTCGAAGCCGGCCCGGCGCTGGCGACCCCCTACCAGCACTACGACTTTCTCAGGCACTGGCAGAACCATGTCGGCGCCGTCGAAGGCGTGACGCCGTTCATCGTGGTCGCCTTCGATAACGCCGGCGCCCCCCTGTTTCTCTGGCCGCTCGGCCGGCGTCGAGTCGGCGGCCTGCAGGTCGTCGAGTTCCTCGGCGGCAAGCATGCCAATTTCAACATGGGGCTGTGGCGGCGCGACGCGGTGCCTCGCGTCACGGCTGCCGAATTGCGCGATGTGCTTGGCCACCTCGCCGGTCATGCCGACGTCCTGGCGCTGATCAACCAGCCGCTGACCTGGAACGGCACCACCAATCCGCTGGGGCTGCTGCCGCAGCAGCGCTCGGCCAATTTCGGCTTCAGCGGCGCGCTGGTGCCCGACTTCGAAGCGCTCTTGCGGTCGCGCACCAATGCCGATGCGCGCAAGAAGATGCGCAAGAAGGAACGCACCCTCGCCGGCTACGGCACCGTGACATTCGAGCGGGTGCGCGAACCGTGCCAGGTGCGCCGCGTGCTCGATGCCTTCCTCAAGCAGAAAAGTGCGCGCATGCGCCGCCTCGGCGTGCCGGACGTGTTCGCCGCGCCCGGCGTGCGGCGTTTCATCGAAGCCGCCTCCACCGAGCAGAGCGACGGCGGCGAGCCGCCAATCGCGCTCTATGCCCTGTCGGTCGACGATATCATCGTCGCTACCATGGGCGGCATTGTCGGCGGCCGGCGTTTCTGCGCCATGTTCAATTCGATCGTGCAGGGCCGCTACGCCGTCGAAAGTCCGGGCGAACAGCTGATCATCAATCTGGTGCGCGATTGCTGCCAGCGCGGCTTCGACACTTTCGACCTCGGGATCGGCGAGGCACATTACAAGAACCTGTTCTGCACCGACGCGGAGCCGCTGTTCGACAGCTATCTGCCGCTGAGTTCGCGCGGCCGGATCTTGGCCTTCGCCTGGCGCGCGAGCGCCGCCGCCAAGCGCTTCGTCAAGCAGCAGCCGGCCTTGTGGTCATCCGTCCGCGCGGCGCGCCGCCTGGGCGCCCGGCTTGCCGGCAAGGTCTGATAGACGCAAAGCCCGCCCTTAGGCGGCCGCCGCCTGCACCGCGCCCGCCACCAGCGTCACGTCGGCAAAGCCCGCCAGCATCATCCTGTCGCGCGCGGCGCGCGTCGACGGATTGGCCGGATCGGCCGACACCAGCACGGCGCGCTGGGCCAGCGGCGCGAACCGCTCCACCGCCACATCGGCAGCGGAGCCGGCATCGATCACCACGTGATTGTAGCTTTGCACCAGCGCTTCGATCACCGTCGCCAGCATTGGGGACGCGGCCAGCAACGGGCCGTCATTGCCGACATTGCCGGTGGCGATCAGGTGGACGTTGGAATACTGGTCGCGGGTAATGATATCGCCGAACGAAGCGGCGCCGCGCACCAGTTCGGCCACACCCGGCGCATTCGGATCGGTTGAAATCACCGACAGATTCGGTGCGCCGAAGGCGAAATCGACCAGCACCACATTGGCTTCCTTGGCCAGCGCCCGGGCCAGCGTGATGGCGGCATAAGTCGTGCCAGCGTTGCGCATGGCACCGACCACGGTGACACGACGGCCGGCATCGCCCGCCTGGCGCAGGCTTTGCGCGATCTGATCGATGGTGCTGACCGCCAGCGGGACCGCGGCGGCAGCGGCCAGACCCATCGCCGGCGCGAATGCGGGAGCGACCGGCTGGGCGAAGGTCGGCGCCAGCGGCGGAGATGGCACGCGCGGCAACGGGGCCGCGAACATCGGCTGCTGCGGCGGCGGTGGCGGCGCAAAGGACGGCGCGGCGACGCCGGCCGGCCCGTAACCGTAGGCATAGGGCGTTGGCGTCGGCGCCGCCAGCAGCGCGCCGGTCACCGTGAAGCCGGCCGACAGGGCGAAAGCGGCAAAGGCGGCAATTAGCACCGTCGGCAATTTCTTCGGATAGCTCGGATTGATGGCCGGGGTCGCGCGCGAAATGATCCGGGCTTCCGGCGGCGCGGCGTTGATGTTGTCGCGGGCGCTCGCTTCACGGTATTTGGCCAGATACGATTCGAGCAGATCGCGCTGCGTCTTGGCCTCGCGCTCGAGCGCGCGCAGCTGGACATCCTGCTCGTTGGTCTGCGAGGCGAGTTTCTTCACCTGATCGAGGCTGGCGGACAGCGTTTCCACCCGATTGCCGGCGACCTTTGCGTCATTGTCGAGCTGGCGCGCCAGCCGCTCGCCTTCGGTGCGGACCTGACGGTCGATCTCGGCGATCTGCGCCCGCAACTCCTTGATACGCGGATGCTGATCCATCAACGTGGTCGACTGCTCCGCCAACTGGGAGCGGAGAGCAATGCGCTGCTCCACCAGCCGGCGCATCGAGTCGGAGTTGGCGATGTCGGATGATTCGATCGGCCGCCCGGACCGAACCTGTTCGCGAATCTGCTGCGCCCGCGCCTCCAGATCGGCCTTCTGTCCCCGCGCAGCGGAGATCTGCGAATTGATTTCGGTCAGTTGCTGGGTGGGCAATGACGTGTTGTTCGAACCCGAGAACAGGTTTGCACTGACGCGGTAGCCCTCAACCTTGGCTTCCGCCTCTTCCACCCGCGTACGCATCCGGTCGATTTCGACCGCGAGCCAATCGCCGGCGGCGCGGGTTTGCCCCTGCTTGGCCGACTGCTGCAGGCTGAGATAGGTCTCGGCGACGCTATTGGCGACCCGCGCCGCCAGTTCGGGGTCGGCCGACGCGAAATCGACCACGATGACGCGCGATTTCTCGATCGCATAGACATTGAGCCGGTCGTAGAAGGCCTCAAGAATGCGCTCTTCTTCCGACAGCGTGCTCGGGTTGCGCCCCATGCCGAACAATCCCAGCAACGAACGCAATCCGCCGCCGCCCGAACCGAATTCGGGATTGCTGGCCAGGTTTTCCTTCTTGATGACTTCGCGCGCCAGATCGCGCGACAACACGACCTGGATCTGACTGGCAACCGCATCGGGATCGAGATTGGTGCTTCGGTCGCCACCGTTCCTGTCGGCTTCGGCACGCATGAACACGCTCTCGCGCACCTCAAGCAGCAAACGTGCTTCGGAGCGGTAGCGCGGGGTGATCGAGTTGACGATAACCAAAGCGCCGATGGCCGCGATCAGCGTGAAGCCGATGATCGCGTTTTTCTTTTGCCACAGGGCGAGGCCCAGACCGCGCATGTCCGGCTCGCCATTGACGATGACGGGCGGCGCAACAACGGGGGGCGGCGGCGGCGCGTCGGCGGGTTTCGCTTTTCTACGGAAAAACATCGCTACTCCAAAGCGCACAACACTGTGGCACGGAGACGATCTCACCCTATTATGGTTGCTACCCCGTTAACTTGACTCAGGATTTCGGCCCCGGAGAGGTATTCTTAACCATCCGGACTGCTCTATGGCGCGGGGATCTCCTTTTTGGCATGGGGTTGATGACGGCACTCAACATTCTGCATGTATTCCGGGCGCCGGTCGGCGGCCTGTTCCGTCACGTGCGGGATCTGGCGCGGGCGCAAGCCGAACGCGGCCATCGGGTCGGCCTGATCGCCGACAGCAACACCGGCGGCGAGCACGCCAAGGCGTTCTTGGACGAACTCGCACCCTTCCTGGCGCTTGGCCTCAGCCGCGTTCCGATGCAGCGCACGCCAGGCCTGGGCGACATCGCGGCGTTGCGCCATGTGGCAGGCCGGGCCGCCGAGACGAGCGCCGACATCGTGCACGGCCACGGCGCCAAAGGCGGGGCCTATGCCCGTTTGTGCTTTGGCGCGCCGCGCGCGGTGCGCGTCTATACACCGCACGGCGGCAGCCTGCTGTTCGGTCACGATACGCTGGCGGGTCGTATCTATCTCGGCACCGAGCGGCTTTTGATGCGGCGCGGCGACCTGTTTTTATTCGAAAGCGAGTACAGCGCCGCGATGTTTCGCCGCAAGATTGGCGAGCCGAGCGGCGCGGTTCGCGTCGTTCACAATGGCGTATCGCGTGACGAATTTGAGCCGATTGTGCCCCTGCCCGATGCGACGGATCTGGTGTTCCTCGGCGAAATGCGGCTGCTGAAAGGCGTCGATGTGCTGATCGAGGCTGTCGCGCAACTGCGCCGCGATGGACGCAGCGTGACGGCAACGCTGGTCGGCGACGGCCCGGATCGCGCCGTGTTCGTTGCGCAGGTCGAAAAACTGAACCTCGGCAACGCGATCCGGTTTATGCCGGCGATGTCGGCGCGGCAGGCGCAACCGCACGGCCGTCTCATGGTGGCGCCGTCGCGACAGGAATCCCTGCCCTATGTGGTGCTGGAAACCGCCGCCGCCGCCATGCCGCTGATCACCACCAATGTCGGCGGCATCCCGGAAATCTACGGTCCCCTGAGCGACCGGCTGGTTCCGCCCGGTGACGCTCCGGCTCTGGCCCACGCCATTGCCACCGCCATGGACGATCCGGCAGGAACCGCCGACGCGGTGCGCCGCCTGCAACAGCGCGTCGCCACCTCGTTTTCGATCGAGAGCATGGTCGAAGGCGTGCTGGCCGCCTATCAGACCGGGCTCGAAGCGCTGCACAAAAACGGCCGCCGTTAAGACTTTTTTGCCATCGCGGCTAAGCCTTTTTTGACACTCTTTCCCTAGAATTTTCCGGGATTTAGAGACGCTGCCGCTGCGGTGAAGAGACTGCGGCTGGCTCACTTGATGGCAACCGCAATGATCGACTCCGATGTTCGCGCCTCGTTGAAGGCTGACAGCGCCGCCGTGGTGCTTGAAACGCTGCGCGGCGGCGCCCGCGCGGCGCCGAAGATTCCGCCGCTATCGCCCGCGGCCATAGCCGTCGCCTCCCAGCCGTTGCCCGCGCCGATCTCGCCGATCGTGCTCGCCGGCTTCGTGCGGATGGTCGAATTTTCGCTGATCGTGCTGGTCGGCATGGCGGTGTTTGCCGCCTATCTGCCGAGCGGCGAAGGATTGTTCTGGCTGTATCTGGCGGCGTCGCTCGTCGTCGGCGCGCTGGCGATGCTGGCTTTCCAGGTCGCCGATATCTACCAGGTGCAGGCCTTCCGCGGCCACGAGAAGCAATACATGCGGCTCGCATCGGCCTGGTCGGTGGTGTTCCTGATTGCCATCGGCGCGTCGTTTTTTGCCAAGGCGGCGCCGATGTTCTCGCGCGTCTGGCTCGGCGCATTCTATGTCGCCGGGCTGGCGGCGCTGATCGTGTCGCGCAAGATCCTGTTCCTGATGGTGCGAAAGTGGACCCGGGAAGGCCGCCTCACCCGCCGCACCGTCATTGTCGGCGGCGGCGATCCCGGCGCGCGCGTGATCGAGGAACTGCGCAAGCAGAAGGATTCCGGCGTCGAAATCGTCGGCGTCTTTGACGACCGTGGCGATGACCGCAGCAGCGCCGAGTGCGCAGGCGAACCCAAGCTCGGCACCGTCGACAACCTCATCGAGTTCGGCCGCCGCACCCGCGTCGATCTGGTGATCTTCTCGCTGCCGATCTCGGCCGAGAACCGAATCCTAGCGATGCTGAAAAAGCTGTGGGTGCTGCCGCTCGACATCCGTCTTGCGGCGCACACCAACAAGCTGCAGTTCCGCCCGCGGTCCTATTCCTACATCGGCAACGTCCCTGTGATCGACGTGTTCGACCGCCCGATCGCCGATTGGGACGTGGTGATGAAATGGCTGTTCGACAAGATCATCGGCAGCATGCTGCTGCTGCTGTCATTGCCGGTGCTGGCCCTCGTCGCCATCGCCATCAAGCTCGACAGCCGCGGCCCGGTGTTTTTCAAACAGAAACGCTACGGCTTCAACAACGATCTGATCGAGGTCTATAAATTCCGATCGATGTATGTCGAGTCCGCCGACGCCACCGCCAGCAAACTGGTGACCAAAGACGATCCGCGCGTCACCCGCGTCGGCCGCTTCATCCGCAAGGCGAGCCTCGACGAACTGCCGCAGCTGTTCAACGTGGTGTTCAAGGGCAACCTGTCGCTGGTCGGCCCGCGCCCGCATGCGGTCAACGCCAAGGCCGAAGCCCGCCTCTACACCGAAGCGGTCGACGGCTATTTCGCCCGCCACCGGGTCAAGCCGGGCATCACCGGCTGGGCGCAGATCAACGGCTGGCGCGGTGAAACCGACACCCAGGAAAAGATCCAGAAGCGCGTCGAGCACGACCTTTACTACATCGAGAACTGGTCGGTGTTATTCGACCTCGACATCGTCATCCGCACGCCGTTCGCGCTGCTCAAATCCGAGAACGCATATTGATCACCGCGCGCGATATGGCGGTCGCCGGCGGGCCGGCTATGGCCATGCCACCGATCTACGCCGCTCCCGTGCAGGCGATCCCGGCGCCGGCCACGGGCCTGCGCGAGCGCATTCTGCTCGTGGTGCTATACCTGACGGTGCTGGCCAGTTCGGTCGCGGTGATCGAGCCATCGCCGCATGATGCATTGATGGGCGTGCTGCTGATTGCCTGCCTGATCGCCGGCATCCGCTTTGATCGCCTGCTGGCGGTGCCGTTCCTGCTGCTGTTGATGTGGAACGTCGCCGGACTGATGTCCTTGATGAACGTGCCGGCCGACGCCAAAGCCGTGCAGTACGCCGCAACGTCGGTCTACCTCGCAGTCGCCGCCATGATTTTCGCACTCCTATTGACGCAGAACACCATGGCCCGCATCGGCGCCCTCCGTTCGGCCTATGTGCTGACCGCGACCCTGGCGGCCCTGGCCGGCATCGCCGGCTACTTCAGCCTGTTTCCCGGCGCGCACGAGCAGTTCGCCACCAACGACCGCGCGCTCGGCGGCTTCAAGGACCCGAACGTGTTCGGGCCGTTCCTGATCTGGCCGCTGCTGATCGTCGTCGAGCGCATGTTGCTGCGCAAGATCACCCTGCTCGGCCTGGCCACCACCTTCATCCTGCTGCTGGGCCTGCTGCTGAGCTTCTCGCGCGGCGCCTGGTTTCACTTCACGATATCCGCATTCGTCATGGTCGCGGTAAGCTTCATCACCGCCGAGACGCCCCGTATCCGCATGCGCCTGTTCGCCATGAGCGCGATCAGCCTGGCAGCGCTGGCGGGTCTGCTGATGGTTCTGCTGTCGTTCGGCGCCATCGGCGAAATGTTCATGAACCGCGCGCAGCTGATCCAGAGCTACGATGTCGGCGATGGCGGACGCTTCAAGCTGCAGGAACTGGCGCTTGGCGCCATGCTGAAATTTCCGAACGGCATGGGTCCCTTCGAATTCGCTGCCGTTTACGGCTTGCAGCAGCACAACGTCTACCTGCAGGCCTTTCTGGTTTACGGCTGGGTCGGCGGCGTGTCCTATCTGATGCTGCTGTTCGCCACCGTCTGGATCGCGCTGCGGACGGTGTTCGTCCGCACGCCGTGGCAGCCTTATATGATCGTGTCGTTCGCCACCTTCGTCGGCGTCTGCGCCGAAGGCTTCGTCATCGACACCGATCACTGGCGGCATTTCTTTCTGCTGCTCGGCCTGATCTGGGGCCTGGCCGCCGCGACCCGCCATTACGCAGGCCGCACCAGCACCGGTCAAACACCCTATGCCTACGCTCGCTGAACCTTTGGCGCGGCAGAGCGCCCCCGCCAAACCGAGCGTGTTGCGGCGCCTGTGGCGTTTGATTCCGCAACACACCCGCATGCAGATCCAGTCCGACGTGACGCGGATGATCGCGCCCAAACCGGACCGCGATGCGGCCGGCGGTTTGCCGGTCGGCATCGCCGGCCTGTTTTCGACCGCCAGCGGCATTGGCGAAGGCGCCCGGCTCGGCTATGCCGCGCTCGATGCCGCCGGCCTCGCGCCGATGGCGTTCGACCTCAGCCGCACCTTCGGCCAGACCGAATTCAATGGCGCGACACCGCGCCGGCCGTTGACGCCCGGCGGCGGCGGCACCGTCATCGTCCACCACAACGCCCCGTTCGTGCCGCATGCACTCTGGGCGCTCGGCCGCGACCGCATCAAGGGCCGACGCATCATCGGCTACTGGGCCTGGGAATTGCCGAAGGTACCGGCGGTCTGGCTGCCCGGCCTGCGCTTTGTCCACGAAATCTGGGTGCCGAGCACCTTCACCCGCGATGCCGTTGTCGCCGCCACCGACCTGCCGGTGCATGTGGTGCCGCATCCGCTGCCGGCGATGCCGGTGACGCCGGGCATGCGCGCCAAACTTGGTCTGTCGCCGGACGCCCTGGTGGTGCTCAACGTTTTTCACCTCGGCTCGGCCTTCAGCCGCAAGAACCCGCTGGCTGCGGTCGCCGCCTTCCGCCAGGCCTTCGGCGACGATCCCAGCCGTGTCCTGGCGATCAAGCTGATCGACAATGGCAGCGCCCAAAATGCGCAGCGCGAACTTGATGCCGCCATCGCCGGCGCGGCCAATATCCGTCTGATCGAGGGCATGCTGCCGGAAGCTGATATGGCCGGGCTGATGCAGGCGGCCGACATCGTCATCTCGCTGCACCGCTCGGAAGGCTTCGGCCTGGTGCCGGCGCAGGCCATGGCGCTCGGCAAGCCGGTCATCGCCACCGGCTGGTCCGGCAATCTCGACTTCATGAACAAGAATAATTCGGCGCTGGTGCGCTATTCGCTCATTCCCGTGCGCGATGCCGACGGCGCCTTCGACGAAGCCGATCAACGCTGGGCCGATGCCGATGTCGACCACGCCGCCGAATGGCTGCGCCGTCTCGCCGGCGATGAGGCCTTGCGGCAGCGGCTGGGCGACGCCGCGACTGCCGACGTCCATGCGCTGCTGTCGCCGGAAAAGTTCTCACAACACGTCGTCAGCCTGCTCGAGTCCGGAAAGAACCCCTGATGTCTTCTCTGCCGCGCATCGCCATCAATGGCCGCTTTCTGACGCAGGTCCCGTCCGGCGTGCAGCGCTTTGCCGCCGAAACCATCAAGGCGATCGACGCCCAGCTCGACGGCGACTACGCGCATCTGAAAGGCCGCGTCGAGCTTCTGGTGCCGAAGGATTCGCGCGAGATCCGGCTGAAGAACATTCCGGTACGCCAGGTCGGCCGCTTCGGCGGCTATCTCTGGGAGCAGATCGAATTTCCATTCCATGGGCGCGGGCAGCTGCTGCTCAATCTGTGCATGATCGGGCCGCTGGTTGCCAAACACCAGATCGTCGTGGTGCATGACGCCACGGTGCCGGCGTTGCCCGACAACTTCTCGCCGCGTTTTCGCGCCGCCTATATGTTCCTGATCCCGCGGCTGGCGCAGCGCTCGGACCTGATCGTCACGGTGTCGGATTTCTCGCGCCGCGAGATCGGCAAATACTACGGCGTTGATTCCACAAACATGCCGGTCTGCTACGAGGGCGGCGAGCACATCAACCATGAGCCCGCCGACAATTCGATCATTGACCGGCTCGGCATCGCCGGTCGCAAATTCTTCCTCGGCGTCGGCGTCGATTCTACCAACAAGAACATCAAGACCGTGGTCAAGGCGTTCCAGCAGGCGCAGATGAAGGACGCCATGCTGGTGCTGACGGGCGCGCGCGACGCCCGTGTGTTCCGCAATGCCGATCTTCGGGAATCCGATAACGTGCGCATGGTCGGCTACGTCTCCGACCGCGAATTGCGGGCTCTCTACGAAAAGGCGCTGGCCCTGGTATTTCCGTCGTTTTACGAAGGCTTCGGCCTGCCGCCGCTCGAGGCCATGAATTGCGGCTGCCCGGTGATCATCAGCGAACAGCCGGCGCTGCTGGAGGTGTGCGGCGATGCCGCCCTGCACTGCCAGGCAGAAGACGCCGACCAGATCATGCGGCACATGCAGGCGCTCTACAGCGATCCGGCGCTCTATGCGCGCCTGCAGGCGGCCGGCCGCGAGCGCGCCAAGCGCTTCACCTGGGGCGCGACAGCGCGCTCGCTGCTCGATCATTGCCTGCGGCTCGGCGCGAACAAGGCGGCCTGACATGGCGCAGAAGATGATCTCGATCCCGTTCTTCCTGCTGCGCGGCACCACCGCCGGCGCGGCGCTGATCACGGGGCTGTTGCAGACCTTCGTGTTCGCCCATGTGTTGAGCCCGCACCGCTTCTCGGTGTTCATTCTGGTCGGCGCGGTCGGCTATTCGCTGTGGCTGATCGATTTCGGCGTGGTCAAGATCCTGTTCGTGCGGCTGCGGGCGCGCTTTCTCGCCAAGGATGCAACCGACGACGTGCCCGGCCATGCCACCGCGGTGGTGCTGTTCTACGGCGCGCTGGTGACCGCGGGTGCGGTGCTGTGTTTCCTGTTCATGGCAACGCAGACCGCCGCCACTTTGGTCGAGGCGGCCGAGTTCGGCCTGTTCTTCTGGTTCGTGTCGCTCAACCTGGTCTGGTTCGCGCTGCGCAACATCTCGATCGCGGTCGACGAATATGTGCTGTTCGAGGCGCTGGAGACGCTGCGCCGCGCCGCCTATTTCATCGGCCTTGCCGCGGTCTATTTCGGCATGTCGCTGCTGTCGATGTTGCTGGTGCTGAACGCGCTGTGGGCGGTCGTCATCTTCGTCTGCGTCAAGCGCATGGTGCTACACGGTGCGCTGACCACACGCCTGCGCGGCACAGCCTCCCGCCTCGCCTCATTCTTCCGCGCCAACCGCAGGGATTTCATTGGCAGCGGCGCCTATACCGCGACCGAAATCTACATTTACAACTATCCCTACCTGATCGTCCCGATGCTGTTCGGCCTCGGTGCGCCGCCGATCATTCTCGACACCACATTCAAGGTGTTTCGCGGCGGCGCCATGGTGTTCGGCGCCGTCAGCGACATTCTGGTACCGCGCCAGACCGCCGCCCTGGTGGAACGCGACGGGCCGACTTTGGTGCGCGCCACCCTGATTGCGGCCGGGCTCTGCTGCGTGCCGCTGGTAATCGTCTCCTCGATCCTGATTTTCGCCGGCGAACGGCTGTTCGCGATGCTGCTCGGCGACGCCGCCGTGATGCCGGCGGCGACCACACCGATCCTGATCGCGTTGATGATCGCCAACATGATGAAGATGGTCTGCCACAGCGTGTTGGTGCACAATGGCTACTTCAAGGACGTCGCGCGCATCGGCGGCTGCGTCGTCGCCGGCATGACGGCGGTCGCCGCCTATGCCATCCTCAACCGCCTCGACATCGTGCACTTCCTCGAGGCCTATACCGCCGTCTATGCCTGCGGCGCGATTGCCTCGGTTATTCTGATGATCCGCGGGCCGATCCGGCTCGCCTACAGCGGCGCGCCAGGCAAGGCTGCGGTCGCACACTAGCCAGAGGGCGACTGGCGGCTGCGCCATCCGCCGAACCAGGCGCGCGTCTTGCTGAACAGCGACCACAACGCCGGCGTCTGCTTGATGGCGCGCTTGATCTGCTGTTTGCCGACCTGAGCCCAGACAACGGGAACGCCGCGCCAGTTGGCGGCGGCGATGTGATCGAAGAGCGTCAGTTCGGTGTCACTCCAGTCGCGCTTGTAGGGCTCGTCACCGATGGTGAAATCGAACACGCTCAGGCCGCGCTCGATGGCCAGCCGCATCAATTCATGCAGATGGGCGGAGCCGGGTCCGAAGCGCGAGACCTCGCCGTCGTCGTAGCTCGCCAGCAGGTGGTAGTAGCGCCCGCGAAAACTCAGGCCGAGATTGATGGCCGCCGGCGTGGCGCCGACATCGAGCCGGCTCACATGCACGAATGAACGGTTCGCCGGGTCGTCCGCCAGCGCGCGGTAGAAGTCGCTGTAACCCGGCCTGGCGAACAGGTTGCCGACGCCCATGTGGGCGAAGGCGCGCGCCTTCTGGACCATCAGCGTATCGATGGTGGCGCGCTTGTCAGCCGGATCGGACGGCTCAACGAGGTGGACGGCGCCCAGATCGCCCAGCCGCTTGCGCTTGGTGCGGTCGCGCCGGCGCGTCGAGGGCGAGCGCTTGGCCGTGTAGAAGGTCTCCCAGTCGCCGTCGAGCCGGGTCAGATAGGCCCCGCTGGGGTGCGCGGTCACCGGCAGCGCCAGCATCGGATTGGGCTGCGCGCCGACCTGAAGCGGCATCTTGGTCAGGCTGACGACATGGTGGTACAGGCGCGGATGGGCCTGCAGCCTTTGGGCGATGTCATCCCACACCGCCCGAAACCGATCGCGCGTCAGGCGTGCCGAAAAATCAGCCGCCAGCAGCGGCCCGTTGTAGTCGCACAGATCGCTGCCGAGCCAGGTGAGTTCGCGGAAGAAGCCGCGCGGCCGCAGCGCCAGCGGCAGCAAGAACAAAATGTCTCCGGCAACATCCCGTCCGACCACGATCGCCGGCCGGGTTTGCTCAAGCGCGCCGACGTGGCGCTGCCAGTATGCAAGCCAGTCGAAGCTCTGGAACACCGTGCCGTCGGCATGCGCCTCGAAAGCGCGCCAGGCGGCCTCTGTTTCGGACAGGTCCTCATGGATCGAAAGAGCGACGTCGCCGGGCGACAGGTTCGGGACGGATCGGCTTGGGGCCTCCGTTTCCCGCAGGCGCACAGCCTCAAGGCCCGCATGCAGCCTTGCGTGGATAACCTGTGCCATGACGTGGTGTCTCGTAACGACCGCATATCCGCCGGGGGAACCTGGGCGGGTGTGCTATTTCGTCTCAGAGGCGTGGAATTTTCGTTAACCCGATGGCAGAAACTCGTCCGGCGGTATTTTGCGCACGCCGCCCGGCGCCGTGTTGCACTGCCACAGGTGCGTGCCTATAGTCCGCGCCGTTCCGTCGGGGCGTGGCGCAGCCTGGTTAGCGCGCTTGTCTGGGAGACAAGAGGTCGTGGGTTCAAATCCCGCCGCCCCGACCAATTTTAGCGACGTTAAAGTCGCCCTGGCGATTGGACCGGAATGTACCGGTCGTCACCCAGATCCTTGATCGCCTGAGCCGCAATCACCACCACGTCGTCGGCCCCTGCCGCAAGTTGCCGGCGGATCGACGCATTCAACGCGTCGGCAGCGGCCGGCCCCTTCAAAGCGGGATTTTCGTCAATGTGGGCCCAGGCGAGTTTATAGGCAAGGTTGAACAGCTCGACCTTGCGCGCAATGCCCGCCATCATCCGTCCCTTGTGCAGGGATCATAACGACAGGGGCCGCGGTCGGTTCCTTGGCCTCGACATTGCTGGTGCGCTCACTTGCCTTCAAACGCCGGCTTGCGCTTCTCCATGAAGGCCCGCATGCCTTCCTTCTGATCGGCGGTCGCGAACTGCAGCTGGAAAGCCTTGCGCTCCAGCATCAGCGCCGTCTCAAGCGGGGCATTCAACCCAGCCGTGACGATTTCCTTGATCTGCAGCGCCGAGATCGGCGGCATCGTTGCGATCTCGCGCGCGATCTCGAGCGCGCGCGCCAGCGCCTGACCGGCCGGCGCCACGTCGCTGATCACGCCCATGTTGAGCGCCTCGGCCGCGCCGAACATGCGGCCAGTCAGCAGCAACAGCATGGCGCGCTTGGAGCCAATCAAACGCGCCAGTTTCTGGGTGCCGCCGCCGCCCGGCAGAATGCCGACCTTGATTTCGGGCAGGCCGAGCCTGGCGGTGTCGCCGGCGACGATGATGTCGGCGCACAGCGCCAGTTCCAGCCCGCCACCGAGTGCGTAACCCTCCACCGCGGCGATCAATGGCTTCGGGCAATCGGCGATGGCGCGCCAGTATTTCTGCACGTTGCGCGCCATGACCTCGACCGCGCCCGCCTCAGCCATCTCGCCGATGTCGGCACCAGCCGCGAAAGCTGCATCCGACCCCGTGACGATCAGGCAGCGGATGGCATCATCAGCGCCAAACCGGGCGATCTCGTCGGCCAGCCGGATGCGCAGGTCGAGGTTGAGCGCATTGCGCACCTGCCGCCGGTTCAGGCGCAGCACGACGATGTCGGGAAAAGGACGCTCGATCAGCAACGTGTCGGACGCGGTCATGAAGGGCCCCGGTGAGTGCGGCGGCTAATCTGCGCGCGCCGGCGCGCCATCCAGCAGTTTGCGGCATTCAGCCAGTTCGTGCAGCGCGGCATGGAGCTTGTGCAGGTCCTCGCGGCCCAGCCCACTGGCCGGGGCCACCGCAGCCTGCGGACGGCGCGCTGGCTCCACCGCTGGCTCAAGAGCCATTGGCGGCGGCGGCAACGGTTCGGGCTCGCGATAGACCGGGCGGTCGGCCGGATCGATGCGTGGCTCCGGCGCACTCTGAAGCGGCGGATCGCGGCGCGGCTCGACCTCCTGGCGCTCGCCAAGATCACGGCCGATCAGCGACGACAGCGCGCCCCGCAGGCCGCGGCTCTCCTCCAGCTCCACCGTTTCTTCGACGCCGGTATCATTTTCCTCGACGAACTCTTCGTCGTCGCTGCCGCCATGCGGCGGCTGGGCCGCGCCTTCCTGCCATACCGTCTGGACGAACTTGACGCCCTGCTCGCGCAGGATGCGTTGCGCGCCGCGGATGGTGTAACCTTCGCCGTACAGCAGATGACGGATGCCGCGCAGCAGTTCGACGTCGTCGGGGCGGTAATATCGCCTTCCACCGCCGCGCTTCATCGGCTTGATTTCGCGGAATCGGGTCTCCCAGAAGCGCAAAACGTGCTGCGGCAGATCGAGCTCATCCGCCACTTCACTGATGGTGCGGAATGCGTCCGGCGCCTTGTTATCCAAAGCGGCCTACTCCCTGCTGGAATGAAACGCTTTTACTCAGGCGTGCTCGGCTTCGTCGGCCACCGCGTGCCCGTTGATGCGATGCTTCAGGATGGCTGAGGGTTTGAACACCATCACCCGCCGCGGCGAAATGGGCACTTCCTTGCCGGTCTTGGGATTGCGCCCAATACGCTGGCCCTTTTTGCGCACGACAAACGAGCCGAACGACGAAAGCTTCACGGTTTCGCCGCGTTCAAGGCAGTCGGTGATCTCTTTGAGCACCAACTCCACAAGGGCGGCGGACTCGGTGCGCGAAAGGCCTACCTTTTGGTAAACCGCCTCACACAGATCGGCTCGCGTCACTGTCTTACCGGTCATCGCCTGCTCTGCCCCCGGCGAACATATCCCGCTGAATTATCAACGATATTAGCATGTTCCCGGTGGGTCAACCGCTCAGTGAGATAAAGTGGAGGGAGGCCGGGGGTGCCCGGCCGAGGCTGCGGGAGCGGCTAGCTCACCACCGCAGCATCGCCGAGCCCCAGGTAAAGCCGCCACCCATGGCTTCCAGCAGGACCAAATGGCCGCGTTTGATGCGCCGGTCGGCCACCGCATCGGCCAAAGCCAGCGGAATCGAGGCGGCGGAAGTGTTGCCATGCCGGTCGACGGTCATCACCACCTTTTCGGGGGCGATGCCGAGCTTGTGGGCGGAACCGTCGATGATCCGCTTGTTGGCCTGGTGCGGCACAAACCAGTCGATATCCTCGGCGCTGGTTCCGGTCGCCTTGAAGGCGTCGTAAATCACGTCGGTGATCATGGCCACGGCGTGCTTGAACACCTCGCGGCCTTCCATGCGCAGATGGCCGACCGTCTGGGTCGAGGACGGACCGCCGTCGACATACAGCTTGGACTTGTGCCGGCCGTCCGAACGCAAATGGGTGGTCAGGATGCCCCGGTCGGCGGTCGTGCCCGGCTGTTCCTGCGCCTCCAGCACCACGGCGCCGGCGCCGTCGCCGAACAGCACGCAGGTGGTGCGGTCGTTCCAGTCGAGGATGCGCGAGAAGGTCTCGGCGCCGATCACCAGCGCGCGCTTGTACATGCCGGTGCGGAGCATCGCATCGGTCACCGACAGCGCATAGACGAAGCCGGAGCAGACCGCCTGCAGGTCGAAGGCGGCGCCACGGGTGATGCCAAGTCCCGCCTGCACCGTGACCGCGGTGGCCGGAAAAGTGAAGTCGGGGGTCGAGGTGGCCAGCACGATCAGGTCGATGCTGTCGGCCTGCACATGGGAATTGGCGAGCGCTGCGCGGGCCGCGTGCAGGGCCAGATCGGACGTCATTTCGCCCGGCGCCGCGATGTGGCGTTCGCGGATGCCGGTGCGCTGCACGATCCACTCGTCGGTGGTCTCGACCGAGCGCGCCAACTCATCGTTGGAGAGGATGCGGGCCGGCAGATAGCTGCCGCAGCCCAGAACGACGGAACGGATCTGGCTCACGAAACCGCTCCGCTCGCTTGCTGGGCGACTTCATCGGCTTTCGCGGTGGCGGTGGCCAGGCGGTCGCGCGCCATCGACTGACCGATCTTGCCGAGCAACTCATAACGCACCATGTCGTAACCCATGTCGATGGCGGCGGCGAAGCCTTCGCCGTCGGTGCCGCCGTGGCTCTTGATCACCACGCCGTTGAGGCCGAGAAACACCCCGCCGTTTGACTTCCGCGGGTCCATCTTTTCGCGCAGCGTCTGGAAAGCCGCCCGCGCCAGCAAATAGCCGAGCCGCGACATCCAGGTGCGGCCCATCGCCCAGCGGAGATACTGGCCGAACTGCCGCGCGGTGCCTTCCGCGGTCTTGAGCGCGATATTGCCCGCAAAGCCTTCCGTCACCACCACGTCCACAACACCTTTACCGATATCGTCGCCCTCGACGAAGCCCTGATAATCGAAATGCGGGAATTGCCCCTCGCGCAACAACCGTCCGGCCTCGCGGACCTGCTCGAGGCCCTTGACCTCTTCGACGCCGATATTGAGCAGGCCGACGGTCGGCCGCTCGATATCGAACAGCACCCGCGCCATGGCGCTGCCCATCGCGGCGAGATTGACCAGATGCGCCTCATCGGCGCCGATCGAGGCGCCGACATCGAGCACCACGGATTCGCCCTTGAGCGTCGGCCACAGCGCCGCAATGGCGGGGCGCTCGATGCCCTCCATCATCTTGAGATTGAAACGCGCCATCGCCATCAGGGCGCCGGTGTTGCCGGCCGAGACGGCGACATCGGCATCGCCCTTCTTGACGGCGTCGATGGCCAGCCACATCGACGACTTCCAGCGGCCATAGCGCAGCGCCTGGCTCGGCTTGTCGTCCATGCGAATCGATACGTCGGTGTGAACGAAGGTCGACTTCGCCTTCAGCCGCGGCAGCCCGTCGAGCAGCGGCTCGACCACGGCGCGGTCGCCGAACAACAGAAATTCGGTGTTGGGATGGCGGGTCAGCGAAAGATCCGCGCCCGGCAAAATGACCAACGCCCCATGGTCACCGCCCATGGCGTCAAGCGCAATGCGAACTCTATCCGGCATGAATCGAATGCACCTTGGTCGGGTCAGAACGATTGCGGGCGATCGGACGACGACGCCGGCACATCATGGGTCGAGGAATGGCGCATCGGCGCGACCATAACGGCTCGGCAGCGGCAGACAAGCCGGTTGACACGAGTTTCCATATCTCAGGCCGGGCCGGAAGCGGGCGGCTTTTTCAGCGCCGCCAGCGCCGCGAACGGCTTCGGCGGCCCGTCGCCCGCTTTCGGCGCGGCAAAGGCGGCGTCGGGCTTGCGGGGATACGGGTCGATGCCGAGAATCGCGAATTCGGTCGCCAGCGCGCCGAGATCGACCCTGCCGCCGACCAGCGGTTCTGGCGGCTCGGGCTCGCTCAGGGTCCGCTCATGGTCGCCCGGCACCGGCGCGATCGCCGCCGCCGGCGCAAACGTCACGTCGACAGGCTCGGCGACGGTCGTTTCGAGCGGCTCCAGCGTCACCACGCAGGATTGGCCGACCCGCGCGTCCACCTGACCCGTGATGTGCACCGCAGCCCCCTGCCGGCTCAGGTCGAACGAAGCCGCCAGATGCGGCATGTCCCGCACCGACGCCAGTTTGGCGACCGCCGCCCTGATCTCGGCCGTCGCCTCGATCTTCATGTGCAGGCCGCTGTCGGGAATGTCGTCGACATTGACGGGAACACTCCAAACATTTCCGTAACTTGGGGTCGCTTTCTTATCCATTCACTCAGCTCTCGTCCTGGCCCGGCGGGATCGCGGCCGGATCGGGAAAACCAATCGTCCCGGCCGCCAGACCGGCCGACGGCTGCGCCCGCAAACCACCTACCGCTTCCTGCATATAGGCCGCAAGCCGCCGCACCACAGCGGTCTCGGGCGGCGACCCGCCATAGACGTTGCGGGAGATCGCCTCAACCAGCCCCGCGCCGCCATCCCCGGCCGCCAGCGCCGCATCATAGGCCTGGGCCCGGCCATAATAGGCCTCGCCCATGCGCCGCATCTCCTTGGGCACCTTGACGTCGCTGATACCCATTTCCCGCAGATTACTGTCCATATCCTCGCAAAACCGGTCGAAAACGCCCTGGCCGAGCGCCTTCAGCGCCGGATCCGGCATCAGGCGGCCCAGCGCCAGCGTCAGATGCAGGACAATCAGGTCGAAGCGGCCGTTAACCGTGTCGGGGACGGCATAGTCGCGATAGAAACAGGGTAATCGCGCCTGCGCCACGATCATGCCATACAGGGCGGAAATGGTGTCGGCGCGCCGGTCCCGGCGAAACAGAGACAAGATCATGGTATCGCTTCCGGCGTTGAAGGCAGCGATCCGCCGGTTAGGTCAAGGCGCCGACCGTTGCAAGAGCGAATTGGGGTAGACTTCCTTGCGTTCAGACATCGCCGTCACATCGACTTTCACCAGCGCATCCGCCCGGGTCAAGGCATCCGGCCGCGCCCTTGTCCTGGCCTGCGCCGTCGCGCTGGCCGGCTGCGGCAGCATGACCGAGACGCTGCAGCGCGGCTATGTGCTGCCCGAGGGCGCGCTTGAGCAGATTCCGGTCGGCGCCAGCCAGGATCAGGTGCTGATCGTGCTCGGCACCCCCTCCACCGTCGCCACCGTCGACGGCGATGCGTTCTATTACATTTCGCAGAAGGCCGAGCGCCGGGCCGCCTTCATGCAGCACGAAGTGGTCGACCAGCGCGTCATCGCGGTCTACTTCGACAAGGAGCGCCGGGTGACCCGGCTGGCCAATTACGGCGTCAAGGACGGCCGCATCTTCGACTTCGTGTCGCAGACCACGCCGACCGGCGGTCAGGATCTCAATTACGTGCGCGGCATCTTCCGCGGCCTGAAGCTGTTCTAGCCGATACGCTGACCCAACAAAAAAGGGCCCGCGCGATGCGCGGGCCCTTTGTCGTTTCGGGTGAGTGACGCGATCAGTGCGCCAGCATCGCCAGCAGCAGGAGCGCGACGATGTTGGTGATCTTGATCATCGGGTTCACCGCCGGGCCCGCCGTGTCCTTGTAGGGATCGCCGACGGTGTCGCCGGTCACCGCGGCCTTGTGGGCGTCGGAGCCCTTGCCGCCGTAGTGGCCGTCTTCGATGTACTTCTTGGCGTTATCCCAGGCGCCGCCGCCCGAGGTCATCGAGATGGCGACGAATAGGCCCGTGACGATGACGCCGAGCAGCATGGCGCCGACCGCGGCAAAGCCGGCCGACTTGCCGACCGCGCCGCCGCCCGCCACCGCGTAGATGGCGAAGTAGACGACGATCGGCGACAGCACCGGCAGCAGCGACGGGATGATCATTTCCTTGATCGCCGCCTTGGTCAGAAGGTCGACGGCGCGGCCGTAATCCGGCTTCGACGTGCCCTTCATGATGCCGGGGTTCTCGCGGAACTGACGGCGGACTTCCTCGACGATCGCGCCGGCGGCGCGGCCGACCGCGGTCATGCCCATGGCCCCGAACAGATAGGGCAGCAGGCCGCCGAACAAGAGGCCGACCACGACGTAGGGGTTGGTCAGCGAGAAGTCGAGCGTGATGCCCTGGAAGTACGGATAGGTTGCAGCGTTCTGGATGAAGAACTGCAAATCCTGGTTATAGGCCGCGAACAGCACGAGCGCGCCGAGACCGGCGGAGCCGATCGCGTAGCCCTTGGTGACCGCCTTGGTGGTGTTGCCGACGGCGTCGAGCGCGTCGGTGGCCTTGCGCACTTCCTTCGGCAGGCCGGCCATTTCGGCAATGCCGCCGGCATTGTCGGTGACCGGACCGAAGGCGTCGAGCGCGACGATCATGCCGGCCAGCGCCAGCATGGTCGTCACCGCGATGGCGATGCCGAACAGACCGGCCAGGCCGTAGGTGACCAGGATGCCCGCGATGATGACGATCGCCGGCAGCGCCGTCGACTCCATCGAGATCGCCAGGCCCTGGATGACGTTGGTGCCGTGGCCGGTGACCGAAGCCGCCGCGATCGACTTGACCGGACGATAGTCGGTGCCGGTGTAGTACTCGGTGATCCAGATGATCAGGCCGGTCACGACCAGACCCATCACGCCGCTGAAGTACAGCGAGGTGGTGGTGAAGGTCGCGCCGCCGCCCGACAGCGGCACGCCGAAGCCGACCAGAAAGTGGATGACGCCGGCGATGCCGACCAGCGACAGCACGCCGGTGGCGATCAGACCCTTGTACAGCGCGTTCATGATCGACGGGTTGTCGCCCGCCGACAGCTTGACGAAGAACGTGCCGGCGATCGAGGTCAGGATGCAGACGCCGCCAATGGCGAGCGGCAGCGTCATCATGGTCAGCAGATAGGGCGTGCCGGCAAAGAAGATTGCCGCCAGCACCATGGTCGCCACCGCCGTCACCGCATAGGTCTCGAAAAGATCGGCCGCCATGCCGGCGCAGTCGCCGACATTGTCGCCGACGTTGTCGGCGATGGTGGCCGGATTGCGCGGGTCGTCTTCCGGAATGCCGGCTTCGACCTTGCCGACCAGATCGCCGCCGACGTCGGCGCCCTTGGTAAAGATGCCGCCGCCGAGACGGGCGAAGATCGAGATCAGCGAGGCGCCGAAGCCGAGCGCGACCAGCGAGTCGATCACGGTGCGGCTGTTGGCGGCGAACTGCATCGGGCCGGTGAGGAAGATGAAGTAGATGGTGACGCCGAGCAGCGCCAGACCGGCGACCAGCATGCCGGTGATGGCGCCGGCCTTGAAAGCCAGTTCCAGTCCGCCGGCCAGAGTCTTGGTCGCGGCCTGGGCGACGCGGACGTTGGCGCGCACCGACACGTTCATGCCGATGAAGCCGGTGGCGCCGGACAGGACGGCGCCGATCAGGAAGCCGATCGCAACCAGCCAGCCGAGCGTGAGGCCGAGAATGACGAAAATCACCACGCCGACAATGGCGATGGTGAGGTACTGGCGCTTCAGATAGGCCTGCGCGCCTTCGCGCACGGCGGCCGCGATTTCTTGCATTCTTGCGTTGCCGGGATCGGCCTTGAGCACCGAACCGGTGGCCCAGATGCCGTAGACGATCGCAAGAACGCCACAGGCGACGATCACCCATAAAGTCGTCATGGTGAATTTAACCTCGATGATGATGGCGCTGCGGAAACGAACGCTCCCGCCCGGCGCCAGGAGCGTCGAGGATGGCCGCCTGTAATGCGCTTCACCCCGACCGGAAAGTGCGCGGATATAGCCAAAATCCGGGCGGCAAGGCAACGCGGAATTCGTTGAAGTCACGGCCCGATCGCGGCCGAATGAAGGTTACAGTGGAAAAGCCCCGGAAAACGGCAAGACCCGGCGGCCGCTGCCGAATCTGGCCCGCTCAGGCCCCGGCGGGCCGGCGCAGGTTGATCCACAGCAGCAGCGCCCCCGCCACGATCACGAACGGGATGACGATGCTGTTGAGGGCGATCCAGCCGAACACCGCCAGCATCTGGCCGGACACGATGGACGCCACCGCCATGCTGCCGAAGATGAGGAAGTCGTTGAACGACTGCACCTTGTTGCGCTCTTCCGGCCGATGGCACTGGGTCACCATGGTGGTGGCGCCGATGAAGGACAGGTTCCAGCCGAGCCCCAGCAGCACCAGCGCAGTCCAGAAATGCGCCACTGTGATGCCGGCGATGCCGACAACGGCCGACAGGGCGATCAGGCCGAGGCCGACCGCGGTGATGCGGGCCACGCCGAAGCGCACGATCAGACTGCCGGTGAAGAAGCTCGGCGCATACATCGCCAGTACATGCCACTGCATGCCCAAAGTTGCGTCGGTGACCGAATGGCCGCAGTCGACCATGGCCAATGGCGTCGAGGTCATCACCATGTTCATCATGGCGTAGCTGGCCACGCCGCATGCGACGGCGACCAGAAAGCGCGGCATCTGCAGAAATTCGCTGATCGGACGGGAGGTATCGATGCGCCTGGGGGCGACCCGCGGAATCTTGACGAAAATCAGCACCACGGCGGCCAGCACCGCGCAGGCCGACTGGCCGAGATAGCTGGCGGCGAACAGATAAGGCGGCATCAGGTCCTTGGTGAAGATCACCAGTTGCGGACCGATGACGGCGGCAAACACGCCGCCAGCCAGCACCCAGGACACCACCTTGGGCCGGTAGGCTTCGCTGGCGGTGTCGGCGGCGGCGAAACGATAGGACTGGTGCGCCGCGGCATAGAGGCCGCCACAGAAGGTGCCCAGCAACAGAACCCAGAACTGGCCGCTGGTGACGGCGTGAAACGAAATCAGCCCGGACATCATTCCGAAGACCGAGCCCACCTGCAGCGCGAAGCGGCGGCCGAAGCGGCGTGACAGCATGCCGACTGGCAGCGATCCCAGCCACATGCCGATGACCATCGCTGTGATCGGCAGCGTCGCCAGACCCTTGTCGGGCGCCAGCACGGCCCCGGCGATGCTGCCGGTCGAGACGATGACGGTGTTATTGCCGCCGGCCAGCGCCTGCGCGACCGCCAACACAATGGCGTTGCGACGCGCCAGCTTGTCGTCAAAGGCATGCGGAATGGGTTCGGCGATGGCCGACATGGAGGCGCTTCCCGGAAAACGAATCCCTCTGTAGCGGCGTTCCTAGAACATCGCTACCGCCCGCGGCGCAGGGCTGGGTTGAAATTCATCGCGCCGCGGTTGCGGTGCAACAAGTTCCTAGAATGCAATCTTGCCGGGGTGCAGCACCTTCGCCAGCCGGGCCTCGGCCGGCGTCAGCGCGCCGATCTGACCGAGCGACGCGCGCAATTCGTCGATATAGAGCTTGATGAGCTGGTCTGGCCCGGCATCGCCCAGCGCGGCCACCGCCCAGAGGAACGACTTGCCGGCAAAGGCAACATCGGCGCCGAGCGCAAGCGACCGCATGACGTCCTGGCCGCTGCGGATGCCGCTGTCGAGGATCACGGTGGCCCTGCCCCCGACCGCCGAGACGATGCCCGGCAGGCAATCGATCGACGGCGGCAACGCCTCGATCTGGCGGCCGCCATGGTTGGAGACCCAGATACCTTCGATACCCAGCGCGATTGCCTTCTCGGCGTCTTCCGGGTGCATGATCCCCTTCAGCGCCATCGGCCCCTTCCAGCGGTCGCGGTAGCGCGCGACTTCTTCCCAGGAGAATGCGCCGCCCATCTTGCTGCGCGCGAACTTGATCACCTCGTTGGTGCTGGCATTCTCGCCGACATAGGTGCGGATGGTGGCGAAACGCGGATAGCCGTTGCGCAGCAGCGCCAGCAGCCACTTCGGCCGGATCAGCATTTCATAGATCATGCGCGGGGTCGGGCGGAATTCGCCGGCGAGCCCGGCATAGGTTTCGCGCGACCGCGTGGTGCGCACCGGCACGTCCAGCGTCAGCGCCAGCACCTTGACGTTGGCGCGCGTCGCCCGCTCGATCAGATCGAAGCCGATTTTGTGGTCGTCCGGCGCAAAGCGGTAGAGCTGCAGCCAGAACACGTCGGGCGCGACCTTGGCGACGTCCTCGATGGTGGCGCCGCCGGCGACGCCGAGCGTATAGGGCACGCGCGCCGCCTGCGCCGCCTTGGCCATCAGGAGGTCGGCGCCGGGCCAGACGATCGACGGGCCGCCCATCGGCGCGATGCCGATCGGCGCCGAATAGCGGGTGCCGAACAGTTCGACCTCGGTCGGCGGCAGCGATGGCATCACGCCGTAGCGCGGCACCACCTTGATGGCGTCGAAGGCGGCCCAGTTGTGGTCGATGCCGACATCGTTGCCGGCGCCGGTGTCGCCATATTCATAGGCGAAGCGCGGCACGTTGCCGGGGGCGGCCTTGCGCATCCAGGCGGTGGTGGGATAGCGCCGGTGGTTCTTCTGGTTTTCCAGGCTCTGCCCGACCGGCGACAAGGGCGCGACCGGTTTTGCTGTCATATCGTGCATGGCGCGTTTCGGCTCCCCCAACGTTGGTTTTCTGAACCGTATCAGAAATGGCTGAAAGCGGCGCGCCGGAACATCAACGGCTGGCCCCGGTCGAGGAACCGGGCGCCCTCGCCCGGCTCGATCCCGCCGATGTCGGTGACCGCGACGCCGGCGCTTTGCGCGGCGGCGCGGAAGCCGCCGGCTTTGGCCGCCGGCACGGTGCAGAGAATTTCGAAGTCGTCACCGCCTGTCAGCGCGGTGTCCCGCATCGCCGGGTCCGCCGCGATGGCCGCCTGGGCCGCATCCGACAGCGGCACGCTGGCCACGTCGATCGTGGCCGCCACCTGGGAGACACGGGCGAGCTTGGCGAGGTCGCCGGCCAGACCGTCGGACACGTCCATGGCCGCCGAAGCATGCGTGCGCACCGCCTCGGCCAGCGCGTTGCGCGGCTGCGGCAGCAGATAGCGCGACACCAGATGCTGGCGCTGCGCGACATCGAGTGGCCAGTCGGCGCCCCGGCGCAAGGCCAGCCCGAGCGCGGCATCGCCGATGCTGCCGCTGACAAAGACGCGGTCGCCGGGTCTCGCGCCGGCGCGCCGCACCATGGCGCCCTGCGGCACGCTGCCGACCATGGCGACGGAAACGACGATGGGCCCGGTGGTGCGCACGGTGTCGCCACCGAACAGCGGGCAATTGTACAGCACCGCGTCGCCGCGCAATCCGGCGGCAAAGTCGGCGAGCCAGGCATCGCCTGTGTCCGCCGGCAGTGCCAGCGACAGCAGGAAGCCGAGCGGCGGCGCGCCCTTGGCGGCGAGATCCGACAGATTCACCCGCAGCGCTTTCGACGCCACGGTGTGGGCGGCATCCTCGGGGAAAAAATGAATGCCGCCGACCACGGCATCGGTCTTGAGCACCAGATCGCAGCCCGGCGGCGGCGTGAGAAACGCGGCGTCGTCGGACAGGCCAAGCGCGCCAGGATGGGTGGCAATCGGCCCGAAGTACCGCGCGATCAGGCGATCTTCGCCGGACATTTTATCGCTCTCGGAACCCATCGCCTTCGCCTCCGCGAAGAAACTACGCCGTAAACTCGGCGCCGCGCATCTGCCGCGCCAACTGGTCGAGCACGGCATTGACCATGCCGGTCTCGTCGCGCTCGACGAAGGCGGCGGCGACGTCGGCATATTCCGACACCACGACGCGGGCCGGCACGTCGCGGCGGTGATCCAGCTCATAGGCGCCGGCGCGTAACGCCGCGCGCAGCACGGCCTCGATGCGCTTCAGCGGCCAGCTCTTCTGCAACGCCTCGTCGATCAGCGGATCGAGCCGGCGCTGCTCACGCACCACGCCCGACACGACATCGCGAAAGAACGCCGCCTCGGCCGGCAGATATTGCGCGCCTTCGACCTCCTGCCCCAGCCAGTGACTTTCAAACTGGGCGAGGATTTCGTTGAGACCGGCGCCGGACAGTTCCATCTGGTACAGCGCCTGCACGGCCGCGAGACGCGCGGCGCCGCGCTTGTTGGCCTTGCGCGCCTCTTTCTCGTCGCGTGGCGCGTCGCGGGCCATTACTTCCCTGCCAGCTGGCGCTTGAGCGCCACCATCGCCAGCGCCGCACGCGCCGCGCCGGCGCCCTTGTTGCGATCGTCGTTGCCGGCGCGCGCCACGGCCTGCGCCTGCGTGTCGACGGTGAGGATGCCGTTGCCGATGGCGATCTGCTGATTGATCGTGAGATCCATCAGGCCGCGCGCCGACTCGTTCGACACGATCTCGAAATGATAGGTCTCGCCCTGGATCACGCAGCCGAGCGCGACCACGCCGTCATAGGGCGCCTTCTTGCGGGCCGCCGCATCGACCGCCATGGCGATGGCGCCGGGAATCTCCAGCGCGCCGGGAACGGTCAGGCGATCATAGGTGGCGCCCGCCTCATCCAGCACGGCGGTAGCGCCCTGCAACAACGCGTCGGCGAAATTCTCGTAGAAGCGCGCCTCCACGATCAGGATGCGCAACGCATCCCGCTTCTTCGCAACGCTCGTTGATTTGACGCTAGCTTTCTTGGCCATGATCCCGGTTTTCCTGATTGAGCCGCGTGGTAGCAAGCGACTGAGGCCGGAACAAGTGCCTATCTGGATTCAATCAGGCGCGCCGCATAGCGGGCCATGGTGTCGATCTCGAGATGGACCTCGTCACCTGCGCGCAGGGCCCCAAACGTGGTCACCTGCAGGGTGTGCGGAATGATCAGTACCGAGAAAGTATCGCCGTCCACGTCATTAACCGTCAGCGACACGCCGTCGAGGGCGACCGAGCCTTTTGGCGCGATAAAGCGGGCAAGCGCGTGCGGCGCGCGGAACGTCAGCCGCGCCATGTCGGTCATGTCCTCGCGCGACGTCAGCGTCGCGAGGCCGTCGACATGACCGGCGACCAGATGGCCGCCGAGTTCGTCACCCAGCCGTAACGGACGCTCCAGATTGATGCGCGTGCCGTGCTGCCATTTGCCGACGCCGGTGACGGCCAATGTCTCGGCCGCCGCATCGACCGCGAACCAGACGCGGTTGTCTTCCTCGCCGGTATCGACGACCGTCAGGCAGACGCCGGCGCAGGCGACCGAAGCACCCTCGATCAGCTCGGCGCGCGGGTAGCGCGTGTAAATGGTGATGCGCGACAGGTTGTTGGCGCGCGGCTTGACCGAACGCACCTCGCCGACGTCGGTGACAATACCGGTGAACATCAGAAGCAAACTCCGGCGCGCTGCCATCCACTCCGTTCATTCCCGCGCAAGCGGGAATCCAGAGCGGCAACCGCTGAATTAACTGTCCCTGGGTCCCCGCTTTCGCGGGGACGAACGGATGGTTGAACTGACATCATTGGGAGCGCTCGTAGGTGTCGATGGTGTCGCCGCCGACGTTTTCGCTGCCGCGCTTTGTCATCATCCAGGTCAGCGCCGACAGCGGCATGCCCTCCAGCGCGTCTATACCGCCAGGGCCGATCGTCTTGTCGGCATGCAGCAGCACGGCCGCATCGACCAAATTCAACTCGACGAAGCCGGCGGCGACGGTCGGGCCGCCCTCCACCAGCAACCGGGTGATGCCCTCGCCGGCCAGCACGCGCAGCATCTCATGAAGATCGAGCCGGCCCTGCGTGTCGTCGACGCGGAACACCTTGCAGCCTTTCTCCATCAGGAACTCTTCGGCGAGGCCGGAGGCGCTGCGCGATGTGAACACCCAGGTCGGCGTATCGCGCACGGTCGACACCACCGTCGACGCCATCGGCAGCCGCAACTTGGCATCGAGCACGACGCGCACCGGCGAGCGTTCGAACAGGCCGGGCAGCCGGCAGGTCAGTTGCGGATTGTCGGACAACACCGTGCCGATACCAACCAGAATGGCGTCGCTCTGCGCCCGCATCTGGAACACACGGTCGCGCGCCGCCACGCCGCTGAGCGCCACCGGCTTGCGGCCGGCCTCCCCTACCTTGCCGTCCTTCGACAGCGCCAGCTTGAGTGTCACCGAAGGCCGGCCGTGACGGATGCGGCTGATGTGCCCGGCGTGGGCGCGCGCAGCCTCGTCCGCGCCGAGACCGACCTCAACGGTAATGCCCTTGTCGCGCAGCCGCGCATGGCCCTGCCCGGCGACGTCCGGGTTGGGATCCTCCAGCGACGACACCACGCGGGCGATACCGGCCTTGATGATGGCGTCGGCGCAGGGTGGCGATTTGCCGTGATGCGAACACGGCTCCAGCGTGGCGTAGAGCGTTGCGCCCTGCGCCGCCTTTTTGGCGCGGCGCAGCGCCTCGATCTCGGCATGCGGACGGCCGCCGGCCTGCGTCCAGCCGCGGCCAACGATGACGCCGTTCTTGACGATGACGCAGCCGACCGCCGGATTGGGCCAGGCATTGCCGAGCCCGCGGCGGCCGAGCGAAAGCGCGAGCCGCATGAAGCGCACGTCGTCGGCGGCGAGTGCGTTCATTTGCGCGCGGGCGCCGCGGGAGTTTCAATATCCTCGGCCGACAATTCGTCGAGCGCGGCGCGGAAATCCTTGACCTCGCCGAAATTGCGATAGACCGAGGCAAAGCGCACATAGGCGACGTCGTCGATCTCGCGGAGGTGCGCCATCACGATTTCACCAATCGCCTCGGACGAGACTTCGCTTTCGCCGCCGCTTTCCAGTTCACGCACGATCTTGGACACCATCTGCTCGATGCGTTCCGGCTCGACCGCGCGCTTGCGCAGCGCGATCTGCACCGAGCGCATCAATTTGTCACGATCAAAAGGCACGCGCCGGCCGTTGCGCTTGATAACGGTCAGTTCGCGCAACTGCACGCGCTCGAACGTGGTGAAGCGGAAATTGCAGGCCAGGCACACGCGGCGGCGGCGGATCACCGCCGAGTCCTCGGTCGGGCGCGAATCCTTCACCTGGGTATCGAGACTGGCGCAACTCGGACAACGCATGACGCCCCCTCTGACCGCCTAATCCTGATAAATCGGAAACCGCGACAACAAATTTGTGACCTTCTCGCGCACGGCGGTCTCGATCAGCGAATCCTCGTCGACGCCCTTCTGCGATAACACATCCAGCACCTCGACAATCATATCGCCGACTTGGCGGAATTCGGCCGTGCCGAAACCGCGCGTGGTGCAGGCCGGCGAGCCGAGGCGGATGCCCGAGGTGATGGTCGGCTTTTCCGGGTCGAACGGGATGCCGTTCTTGTTGCAGGTGATGTGGGCACGGCCCAGCGCCAGCTCCGCCACCTTGCCGGTCAGGCGCTTGGGACGCAGATCGACCAGCAACAGATGGGTGTCGGTGCCGCCGGAGACAATATCGAGGCCGTGGCCCTTCAGCGTCTCCGCCAGCACCTTGGCATTGTCGACCACGTTTCTGGCGTAGACCTTGAAACCGGGCTGCAACGCCTCGCCGAAGGCCACGGCCTTGGCGGCAATGACATGCATCAGCGGGCCACCCTGCATGCCGGGGAAAACGGCGGAGTTGATCTTCTTGGCCAGCGCCTCGTCGTCGGACAGGATCACGCCGCCGCGCGGGCCGCGCAGCGTCTTGTGCGTCGTGGTGGTCACGACATGGGCGTGCGGGAACGGCGACGGATGCACGCCGCCCGCCACCAGTCCGGCGAAATGCGCCATGTCGACCATCAGCAGCGCGCCGACCTCGTCGCAGATTTCGCGGAAGCGCTTGAAGTCGATGATGCGCGGATAGGCCGAGCCGCCGGCGATAATCACCTTGGGCTTGTGTTCCTTCGCCAGCTTCTCGACCTCGTCCATGTCGATGCGCTGGTCCTCGCGCCGCACATTGTACGGCACCGGCTTGAACCACTTGCCCGACAGGTTGATCGCCATACCGTGGCTGAGATGGCCGCCGGCAGCGAGATTGAGCCCCATGAAGGTGTCGCCCGGCTGCATCAGCGCGAAGAACACGGCGGCATTGGCCGAGGCGCCGGAGTGCGGCTGCACGTTGGCGAACTTGCAGCCGAACAGCCTGGTGACCCGCTCGATCGCCAGATTCTCGGCGATATCGACGTATTGGCAGCCGCCGTAATAGCGCTTGCCCGGCAGACCTTCGGCATATTTATTGGTCAGCACCGAGCCCTGCGCTTCCAGCACGGCGCGCGAGACGATGTTCTCCGAGGCGATCAGCTCGATCTCGTAGCGCTGGCGGCCGAGCTCCTGCTTCAGCACGTCGGCGATGGCGGGATCGACCTCGCGCAGGGACGCGGCAAACATCGGCGCCGCGGCGCTGGCGGATTTCGGGCTGGACGTCGCCGACATCACATTCTCCTGGCGCCGCGAGGGGGTCGGCGCCGCATTACGAGGAATTCCGGGGTTCGGACCGGAAATAGCATATCGGGCGGTAACCGCCAAGCATTGGGATTGCCGCGGGTGCCGGGCGCAATATGTAGGGATTGTGACTGACGTGCGAGCCAGCGGCCCCGACTTTCGCCCTGCAACAGTCGCAGCAGCTCTCGACCGATGAAGCGATCGTCAAAAAGAAAAAGCCCCGGCCGTGGAGGTGCGGCCGGGGCTCGTCGCGCGCGATGGTGTGAATGCTTACAGCCGATACAGGATCTGGTCGGTCCAGAACCGCTCGAGCCGGTGCAGCGACTTGTTCAGCGTGGCGAACTCGTCGGCATTGATGCCGCCGACCTGCTCCACGGTGCGCACGTGC
The DNA here is from genome assembly GCA_030684935.1 of Pseudolabrys sp. GTDB lineage: Bacteria > Pseudomonadota > Alphaproteobacteria > Rhizobiales > Xanthobacteraceae > Pseudolabrys. Next base: position 53,450 of record JAUXXH010000001.1, read on the forward strand.
TTCTGGTACAGCGACTCGACGGTGTCGCGCACTTCGCGGCCCTTGTCGGTGAGCTTGATGCGGACCGAACGGCGATCGACCCGGCTGCGCTGGTGATCGAGGAAGTTCATCTCCACCAGCTTCTTGAGATTGTAGGAGACGTTGGAGCCGAGATAGTAACCGCGCGTACGCAGTTCACCGGCGGTCAATTCCTTGTCGCCGATGTTGTAGAGCAGCAGCGCCTGTACCGAGTTGATATCGGAACGGCCGCGGCGGTCGAATTCATCCTTGATGACGTCGAGCAGCCGGCGATGCAGCCGCTCCACCAGAGTGAGCGCCTCCAGATAGAGCGGACGGATATGGTCGTCGCGCACGCCTGCTTCAGCGGACTCGACCGTCTTAGCTACGGCTTTCATGTTCAACGCCCCTTGCGTATTATTGTCTTTAAGTCACTTCCGGTAACGAGGCCCTGTTTTCCCCAGTCCGGATTGCCATGACCCTATGAGGGGCAGTCTAAAATCGGCTTAAATAACACCATAAAGATTAGGTTTATTTGCAACGGTGAATCCTTCGTTGCATTTCCAATTGCGGCGAACCGCGCAATGTTTCGTTCACTGTGATGCCGGCGTTTCACCCGCGAATGAAGCGGATGATACCAGAAAAATCCCTGCCCGCTTCGCCGCTCTCGACATAGTGCGAATAAATCCTTGCGGCCTCGGCGCCGAGCGCGGTGTTGGCGCCGGCGGAACCCGCCGCATCCTGCGCTAGTCTCAAATCCTTAAGCATCATCGCTGCGGTGAATCCCGGCGCAAAATCGCGGTTTGCGGGAGACGCCGGCACCGGACCCGGCACCGGGCAATAGGCCGTCAACGCCCAGCACTGCCCCGATGACTTCGATGAGATGTCGAACAGCTTCTGGTGATCGAGGCCGAGCTGCTCGGCCAGCACAAAGGCTTCCGACACCGCGATCATCGAAATGCCGAGGATCATGTTGTTGCAGATCTTGGCCGCCTGGCCGTTGCCGGGGCCGCCGGCATGCACGATCGTCTTGCCCATCGCCTGCAAAATTGACTCCGCGCGTGTGAAGGCCTGCGTGCTGCCGCCAACCATGAACGTGAGCGTGGCCGCTGCGGCGCCGGTGACGCCGCCGGACACCGGCGCGTCCAGCATCAGCAGTCCCCTCGCCTCCGACGCGGTGGCGACCGCGCGCGCGGTCTCGACGTCGATGGTCGAGCAGTCGATCAGCAGCGTGCCGGGGTTGGCGTTCTCGACAATGCCGCCGGGGCCGAGATAGACCTCGCGCACTTCCTTGCCGGACGGCAGCATGGTGATGACGACATCGCCGCGCGCGGCGGCGATCTTGTGGGTGGCCACGGTAACGCCGCCGGCCGCCGTCAGCTTCTCGACCGACGCCCGGTTGACGTCGACGCCTTCGACCTGGTGGCCCGCCTTGATCAGGTTCTGCGCCATCGGCAGCCCCATGTTGCCGAGGCCGATAAAACCGATCCGCGCCATGATCCCCTCCCAGGGTTTATCGCAACGTTATGATCACGCCGGCTGTTCCTGCGCCGACTTCAAAGCAAGCCAGAGATAGACCGCCAGCATACTGCCCTGGAACAGGCCGGTCAGCACCCCGGCATCGAACACCTGCGGGAAGAATATCTGCACGGCCAGCATCGTGGCCACGGAGGCCAGCCAGATCACCGCCCCCCAGGCGGCGGCAAGCCACAGCCCGACCGCGGCGACCAGATCGAGTACGGCGAAGAACACCGTCGCGGTCTGCCAGGCAATCGAGTGATATTCGAACTGCTGCGATGGTTCGACGCCGACGCCGCACACCTGGGCCCAGTGATAGAGCCCCTTCAGCATCGACACGCCGGCCATCACCCGCAGGAACAGCACCAGCCGCCGGGTCCATGCGCCCACCGACGTATCGCTGTCGTGCTCGTGCACCGGCTCGAGACCGCGCACATCGTCGGTGGCCAGCGGTTCCATCATGGCAGCACCAGTTCATCATCGCCAAGCGGCGCGAAGTGGCGCTCGATCTCGGCATCGTCGACGCCGGCGAGCGTCGGCGGCTGCCAATTCGGCTTGTTGTCCTTGTCGACGATCACCGCGCGCACACCTTCATAGAAATCATGGCCATGGACGATCCGCGACACTATGCGCATTTCCGCGCGCATGCACGTCGCGAAGTCCCATTCGGCGCCGCGACGCACCTGCGCCAGCGCCAGTTTCAGACTGAGCGGAGACTTTGTCCGCATGATTGCGGCGGTTTTACCCGCCCATTCGGCTTCGATGCTGGAGGACGCCGCTTCGCGGTCCAGCGCATCGAGGATGCCCTCGACCATGGAACCGGCGAACAGACGATTGATCGCAGCCTTGCGGGCCATGATCGGCCCCTCCCCTGCCGGCTCGGAAAACGCAGCCAGAACGGCGTCGACCGAGACGGTGCCGCTCAGGCCATCGAGCAAATCCGGCAGGCGCGCGGTCGGCACGCGGTGCGTGGCAATACCGGCGGCGACACCGTCGGCGGCGCCGAAGCGCTCGCCGGTCAGCGCGCAATAGGTGCCGAGTTCGCCCGGCATCCGCGGCAGAAACCAGGTGGCGCCGACATCGGGGAAGAAGCCGATGCCGACTTCCGGCATGGCGAAGGAGAAGCGATCAAGCGCGACGCGGTGCGAGCCGTGCACCGACACGCCGATGCCGCCGCCCATGGCGATGCCGTCGATCAGCGCAATGTAGGGCTTGCGGTAGGTCTTGATGACGGCATTGAGCGGATACTCGTCGCGCCAGAATTGCAGCGCCTCTGCGTGACGGCCGGCCTTGCCGAGATCGTAAAGATGGCGGATGTCGCCGCCGGCCGAGAAGGCGCGCTCGCCGGCGGCGGTGATGACGACGCGCGTGATGGCCGGGTCATCGGCCCAGCCATCGAGCTGCTGCCGCAACGCCAACACCATAGTGTGGCTGACGGCGTTGAGCGCCTTCGGCCGGTTCAGCGTGACAAGGCCGGCCGCGCCGCGCCGCTCGAACAGGATGTCATCCATCGGGCGCGGCCGGCTCGATCATGTCAGGACTTCGGCGGCCAGGCGCCGGCCGCTTCCAGCCGCTGCATCGCCTGGTCGGAGAATTCGGCGCGCGGGCCGTCGCCGCCGATGACGAACATCAGGATCGACTCCTCGTTCGGGTCGCCTTTGGTGACGTTCTCGAAGCGGCGGATCATGCCGGGCGGGAACGACACCACGTCGAGCGGCTCGAGGTCGACGTGCTCGACATTGCCCTTTTCGTCTTCCCAGCTGGCGCGCCAGGTGCCGGTCATGGAGATGAAGGTCTCGTTGGTGTCGTGGTTGTGCATTTCCGGCCCGTGGCCGGGCTTGGCCTTGCAGTAACCGAGGTTGAAGCCTTCGCTGATCTTGATCGCCGCCAGCCGCGCTGCGTCGGCGCCGACCGGCGAGGTCACGCCGCCCTCGCCGATGCCCTTCGGCGGCTGAAAGCCGATGACGTTGAACAGCGTGCGCTCGCAACCGGGCATCCGGCTGTCCGGCAGGCCGCCGTCGAATCCGACGAGGTCCTTGAATCGGGCGACGCGCTTCATCATCTCGTCGCGGGAAAAGTAACGTCGTGGCAGTTGTTCCATGGGTCGTCCTCCATTTTTTTGTTGGCAGGTTATATACGCGGCGCAGAAAGGCTAGACCAGCACCGCCCAAAGATATCCGGCAATCGCGGCAAGACCCAGGACGCTGCGCACCGAATGCAAACGGCCCCACTGCTCGATCAGGCCGCGGGTAACATCGCTGGCGGCGTCCGGGCCGGTGCCGTCGAGCAGCCGGTTGGTCGGCATGATGATGAACAAGGTGTAGGGCCAGTTGGCAAGAATCAAGGCGGCGCCGACCAGCCAGCGCCAGTCATAGGTCAGCAAGAAGGCGAGAATGCCGAGCGCGCCGGAAATCACGGCCAGGCTGGCCTGCATGATGAAACCGCGTCCATAGCTCAGCTTCCACTGCGCCAATAACGAGCGGTCGTCGAGTTGCAGCCGCGCGTGCTGCTCCGCGACATTGATATAGATCGCCGCGCCGGCGAACATCGCCGCCGTCACAAGCGCTAGTTGGCCGGTCCACATAGGCTGCTCCTCAGTTTCCCAGCATGGCACGGCTGATGATCAGCCGCATGATTTCGTTGGTGCCTTCGAGAATCTGATGCACCCGCACGTCGCGCAAAACGCGCTCTATCGGATGATCGCGCAGATAGCCATAGCCGCCGTGCAGCTGCAGGCAGCCATTGACCACGTCGAAACCTGTGTCGGTGGCCAGCCGTTTGGCCTGGGCGGCGAGCCTTGTCGCCGCGCCCTCGCCATCGCCGACCGCGATGGCGGCGCGGTGCAGCATCAGCCGCGCCGCATCCAGTTCGGTCGCGTAATCGGCAATGCGGAATTGCAACGCCTGGAAGTCAGCCAGCCGCGATCCGAACTGCCGGCGCTCCTTCATGTAGTCGACGGTGCGGTCGAGACAGAATTGCGCCCCGCCGATCGAGCAGGCGGCAATGTTGAGCCGTCCGCCATCGAGCCCGGACATGGCGATACGGAAACCCTGGCCGTCCTCGCCGATGCGGTTGGCGGCCGGCACGCGACAGTTCTCGAACAGCACCGCCGCTGTCGGTTGCGACTTCCAGCCGAGCTTCTTTTCGCGCGCGCCGAACGACAGTCCAGGCGTGCCGTTCTCGACGATGAAACAGGAGATGCCGCGCGAGCCCGCCTCCCCCGTCCGCGCCATCACCGCATAGATGTCGGAGACGCCGCCGCCGGAGATGAAGGCTTTTACGCCGTCCAGCACGTAACTGTCGCCGTCGCGCCGGGCCCGGGTGGTCAGGCTGGCGGCGTCGGAGCCCGAACCCGGCTCGGTCAGGCAGTAGCTGGCGAAATGCTGCATGGTGCACAACTTCGGCAGATACTTTTGCCGTGTCGCCTCGCCGCCATAGGTGTCGATCATCCAGGCGACCATGTTGTGGATCGAGATATAGGCAGCGGTCGAGGTGCAGCCCTGGGCCAGTTCCTCGAAAATGAGTGCCGCGTCGAGGCGTGTCAGTCCCGATCCGCCGGCGTCCTCCCTGACATAGATGCCGGCAAAGCCGAGCGCCGCCGCCTTGCGCAGCGCCTCGACCGGAAACACCTCGCCTTCGTCCCAGTCGCGCGCAAACGGCATCATCTCGTCGCGGGCAAATTGCCGCGCCGTCGACTGGAACGCCCGTTGTTCTTCGGTGAGGTCGAAATCCATGCGGGTAGCCTGGCCCTTCTCCGGTTGCAGACTTCCTAGGATGATGCCCCCGGTCAAGCCCGCCTTGCCCTCAAGCCCGACGCATTGAGCCCCTGCGCAGACGCGGGTAGCGGGCCAGACCTGGAACGGCTAAAAAGACGCCCAGGAGTGCCCCCATGGCGATCAAATTCGGCCGTCCCCTACAGCGCAAGATCGGTTTCATCCCGGGCGAGGCCGAGGAATCGGGCGAAGCGTCCCAGCATACGCCGCTCGACCTGCCCACCCGGCTGCGCCGCAACCGCCGCAGCGACTGGGCCCGCCGGCTGGTGCGGGAGAACGCGCTGACCACCGACGACCTGATCTGGCCGCTGTTCGTGATGGACGGGGAGAACCTGCGGACGCCGATCGCCTCGATGCCCGGCGTCGAGCGGCTGTCGGTCGATCAGGTGGTGCGCGAGGCCGAACGCGCGGCCAGACTGGCCATCCCCTGCATCGCGCTGTTTCCCTATACCGACCCCTCGTTGCGCAACGAGACCGGCAGCGAGGCGCTGAACGCCGACAACCTGGTGTGCCGCGCCATCCGCGCCATCAAGAAGGAAGTTCCCGACGTCGGCATCCTCTGCGACGTGGCGCTCGACCCCTTCACCAGCCACGGGCATGACGGGCTGCTGCGCGACGGCGTCATTCTCAACGACGAGACCGTCGCCATGCTGGTCAAGCAGGCGCTGGTGCAGGCGCAGGCCGGCTGCGACATCATCGCGCCCTCCGACATGATGGACGGCCGCGTCGGCGCCATCCGCAAGGCGCTCGACAGCGAGGGGCATCTCGACGTCTCGATCATGGCCTATGCGGCGAAATATGCCTCCGCCTTCTACGGCCCGTTCCGCGACGCGGTCGGCTCTGCCAAGACGCTGGCGGGCGACAAGCGCACCTATCAGATGGATCCCGGCAATACCAACGAGGCGCTGCGCGAGGTCGCACTCGACATCGAGGAAGGCGCCGACATGATCATGGTCAAGCCCGGCCTGCCCTATCTCGACATCGTGCAGCGGGTGAAAGAGACCTTCGCCATGCCGACCTTCGCCTATCAGGTGTCGGGCGAATACGCGATGATCATGGCGGCGGCGCAGAATGGCTGGCTCGACGGCGAACGCGCCATGCTGGAGAGCCTTACGGCCTTCAAGCGCGCCGGCGCCGACGGCGTGCTGACCTATTTCGCGCCACGCGTGGCTGAACAACTCAAAATCAGAACCTAGCCTTCAAGGGCCGCGAACCTCCCGTCACGCGCCCGGTGACATCTCTCCAGACAAGCATAAGGCCACACATTCGATGGGTGAGTTTGCAATCGGTCAGGGCGTTCCCCGTTTCGAGGACCCGCGCCTGGTGCGCGGCCAGGGCTATTTTATCGACGACGTCGCCTACCCCGGCATGGCCTATGGCGTCGTGCTGCGTTCGCCTTATGCGCACGCCAAGATTTTGTCGATCGACACTGCGGCGGCAAAAGCGTCACCGGGCGTGCTGGCCGTGCTCACCGCCGCGGACGTCAAGGCGGCCGGTTACCGCGACTTGCCGGGCAATCCCGGTCTCAAGCGCCGCGGCGGCACGCCGATGCAGATGGGGCGGTACCCCATCCTCGCCGAGGACTATGTGCGCTGGGTCGGCGACTGCGTCGCCTTCGTCGTCGCCGAGACCGCCGCGCAGGCCATGGACGCGCTCGAACTGGTCAACGTCGACTACGAGGTGCTGGATGCAGTCACCTCGGTCGAGGACGCCATCAAGCCGGGCGCGCCGCTGGTCCATGCCGGCAGCGACGACAATATTTCGTTCACCGAGCTGATCGGCAACAAGGACGCCGTCGACGCGGCCTTCGCCAACGCCGCCCATGTGGTGAAGCAGCGCTTTGTCATCAACCGCATTACCGCGGCCTGCATGGAGCCGCGCGGCGCGGTCGGCCGCTACAATCCCGGCGACGGCCGCTACACCATCCATTCGCCGCTGCAGCGCGCCCACACCTACCGGCAGGGCCTGGCGAAGACCCTGAACGTGCCGGAAAGCAAGCTGCACGTGACCACCGGCGATGTCGGCGGCAGCTTCGGCATGAAGACAGCCGTTTTCAACGAGGCGCCGCTGGTGCTGCTGGCGGCCAAGACGACCGGACGCGCGGTGAAATGGATCAGCACCCGCACCGAAGCCTTCCTCAGCGACGCCCAGGCGCGCGACAACATTACCGACGCCGAACTGGCGCTCGACAAGGACGGCAACTTCTTGGCGCTGCGCGTGAAGACGCTGGCCGCCATCGGCGCCTACCTGCAACTCAACATGCCGGCGTTCTTCCTCAATAGCGGCACGCTGGCCGGCACTTACCGGACGCCGGCCATCTTTGTCGACGTCAGCGCCGTCTTCACCCATACCAATCCGGTCCGTCCGTACCGCGGCAATGGACGGCCTGAATCCGCCTTCGTGATCGAGCGCATGGTCGATCTCGCCGCCGCGGAATTGAAGATCGATCCGACCGAACTGCGCCGCCGCAACTACATTTCGCCGGCCCAGATGCCGTTCAAGACCGGACTGACCTTCACCTACGACTGCGGCGAGTTCGAGAAGAGCATGAACATGGCGCTGGAGCTGGCCGACTATGACGGCTTCGAAAAGCGCAAGCGCGCCGCCCGCGCCCGCGGCAAGCTGCTCGGCCTCGGCCTGTCCAGCACCATCGAGCGCGCCGCGGCGGCGGGCTCGGAAGGCGCCGAGATCCGCTTCGACCGCGGCGGCAGCGTGACCATGTATTCCGGCTCGGTGACCGGCGGTCAGGGCCATGAGACCACCTTCAAACAGATCGTCTGCGACCAGCTCGGGATCGACCCGAACGACGTGCATTACATTCAGGGCGACACCGACGAGGTGTTCTTCGGCGAAGGCACCGGCGGCTCGCGCTCGGCGACGATGTCCGGCGCCGCCTTCCAGAGGGCGGCGACCAAGGTGATCGAGAAGGCGACGAAGATTGCCGCGCACCAGTTCAAGCTGGCGCCGGAAGATGTCAGGTTCGCCGACGGGGTTTTCTCGTCGACCAAGTCCAACCAGACCATGACCATCAAGGAAGTCGCGATCATCGCGCCCGAACAGTCGAAACTGCCGCCGGACATGGAGCCGGGCCTGGTCGCGACCGCCGTACACCGGACCTCGTCGCAGAACTTCCCCAACGGTTTCCATGTCTGCGAACTCGAGATCGACATGGAGACCGGCGTGACCGACGTTGTGCGCTACAACGTGGTCGACGACGTCGGCACCGTGATCAACCCGCTGCTGTTGCACGGACAGGTCCAGGGCGGCGTGGCGCAAGGCGTCGGTCAGGCGCTGATGGAAGACGTCCAGTTCGACTCCGGCGGGCAGCTGGTCACGGCGTCGTTCATGGATTACGCCATGCCGCGCGCACACAATCTTTGCGAGATGCATGTCGAGAGCAACCCGGTGCCGACCAAGACCAACCCGCTCGGCACCAAGGGCGCGGGCGAAGCCGGCTGCGTCGGCGCCCTGCCCGCGGTGGTCAACGCCGTCGTCAATGCGCTGTCGGAATTCGGCGTCCGCCATATCGAGATGCCGGCGACGCCGGAGCGCATCTGGCGGGCGATGCAGCCGAAGTAGCGGCGCCCGCTACTCGGCGCTGCTGCCGGCAGAAATACGCACCGGCTGAAAGCCGTCGCCGGTCAGCGCGCTCATGATCTCATTGGCATGCGTGGCGTCGCGCGTCTCGATGGTGACATCGAGCTTGGCGCCCTTGGCCGGCACGTCAAGCAGCAGCCGGCGGTGCTCGACTTCGAGGATGTTGGCGCCCAGCGCGCCGAGCCGCGTCGCGATGATGCCGAGCACGCCCGGCCGATCCGGAATGGTGAGCCGGAACGAGACGATGCGGTTCTCGCGGTCGAGTTCGCGCACCATGATCGACGCCAGAATGCGCGGATCGATATTGCCGCCGCACAGGATCAGCCCGACCTTCTTGCCGCGGAAGCGATCCGGCTGGGTCAGCAGGGCGGCGAGACCGACAGCGCCGGCACCCTCGGCCATGGTTTTCTGCAGAGTCAGATAGGCGTTGACCGCCCGCTCAAGGTGCTCTTCGTCGACCAGGACGATCTCGGAGACGAGGTCGCGGATCACCGGCAGCGTCAGCTTGCCGACATTCTTCACCGCGATGCCCTCGGCCAAGGTCGAGCCGCCGACCGGCCGCTGCTCGCCGCGGAGCGCATTCCACACCGACGGATAGAGCGCCGCCTCGGCGCCGACGATTGCGATGTCCGGTTTGACGGCGCGGGCAGCAATGGCATTGCCGGCTATCAGCCCGCCGCCGCCGATCGGGATCACCATCACCTCCAGATCGGGGACCTCCTCCAGCATTTCCAGCGCAATGGTGCCCTGCCCGGCCATCACATGGGCGTCGTCGTAGGGGTGGACCAGCGTCTGGCCGCGCTCGGCCATGATCAGTTCGCAGCGCGCCTGCGCCTCGGCCACGGTCTCCCCGTCGAGCACCACCTCGGCGCCATGCGAACGGGTCGCGGCCACCTTCACGAAGGGCGTCGTCACCGGCATGACGATGGTGGCCGGGATACCCAGCCGCGCGGCGTGATAGGCGACCGACTGGGCGTGGTTGCCCGCCGACATGGCGACCACGCCCCGCGCCCGCTCGGCCGCGCTCAGCGAGGTCAGCTTGACCATCGCGCCGCGATCCTTGAACGAATTGGTGACCTGGAGATTCTCGTATTTGACGTAGACGTCGGCCCCGGTCAGCGCCGACAGCCGCGGCGCCGGCAGCATCGGCGTGCGCAGCACCGTCCCCGCGATCACGCGGCGGGCTTGGTTGATGTCGGCAAGGGTCACGGTCAAGGCAGTGTCTCCAAGAAAGGCAAAAGCCACCATGCCGCAGGTCCGCGGGGTGCACCAGAAGCGTTTCGGGCAACGCGCCGGCACCTGTCCTCTTGCGCCGGAGCGGAGTAACATCCATGTCGGTACGAACGACCTCACTTCCCGCCTCAAGGAGGCACGCGACATGTCCATGGACGTCCGACCCCACGCCTATGATCCGGCCACGCAGCCGGAGCTGTTCGAAGGCGTCCTGTCACGCCGCGTTCTCGCGTTCCTGATCGACTTCCTGGTCATCTCGATCCCGGTGGTGCTGGCGGCGATGTTCATTTTCGCCTTCGGCATCATCACGCTCGGGCTGGGATTCATGCTGTACTGGCTGCTGTCGCCGGCCGCCGTGATCTGGGCGCTGGTCTATTTTGGCCTCACTTTGGGCGGCGAGCGCTCGGCCACCATCGGCATGCGGGTGATGGATCTGGAGATGCGCACCTGGTACGGCGGTCCGAGCTATTTCGTGCTGGGCGCGGTCCATGCCATAGGCTTCTGGTTCACGGTGTCGTTCTTCACGCCGTTCATCCTGCTGGTGCCGTTCTTCAACGTCCGCCGCCGGCTGCTCCACGACATCATTCTGGGCACCGTAGTGATCAACAACAGCGCCCGTGCCGCCATGCTGCGGTCCTATATGGCGCCGTCCGGCGCCCGGTAAAGGCGGCCGGGGCATTGAAACCGGTCTTTGACGCCAGCCCCGCTTCGCGCAATGCTGCACCATGAGTCCACAGGGTTCCCTGAATCGACGGCACCGTAAGTGACCCAGCATTCCCGCGACACGCCGCAGTTCTATCTGACCGCGCCGTCGCCCTGCCCCTATCTCAAGGGTCAGGAAGAGCGGAAGGTGTTTACCCATCTGGTCGGCGAGCGGTCCGGCGAACTCAACGACCTCCTCACCCACGGCGGCTTCCGCCGCAGCCAGTCGATCGCCTACCGCCCGGCCTGCGAGACTTGCCGCGCCTGCGTGTCGGTCCGGGTGGTCGCCAATGATTTCATGCCGTCGCGCAACATGCGCCGCAACGCGGAGCGCAATGCTGACGTGATCGGCGAGATGCGCGCCTCGGCGCCCACCTCAGAGCAGTATTCCGTGTTTCGCGCCTATCTCGACGCCCGCCACCGCGACGGCGGCATGGCCGACATGACGGTGCTCGACTACGCCATGATGATCGAGGACAGCCATGTCGACACGCGGCTGGTCGAGTACCGCCGGCGCGGCCCGGACAGCGGCATCAATGGCCGCGGCGCCGGCCAGTTGCTGGCGGTGGCGCTGACCGATGTGCTCAGCGACGGGCTGTCGATGGTCTACTCATTCTTCGATCCCGAGGCCGGCGACCGCTCGCTCGGCACCTTCATGATCCTCGACCATATCGCCCGCGCCAAGGCGATGGGGCTGGCTTACGTCTATCTCGGCTACTGGGTGCCGGGCTCACGCAAGATGGACTACAAGGGCCGCTTCCTGCCGCAGGAGCGCCTGCTGGCCGCCGGCTGGAGCCGGGTCGAGAAGTAGTCAGGCCGGCGTCAGCGCTCGCTTTCGCAGCACGCCGTGTTTGGGGGCGAAAAGAAACGCCACAATGAAGAACGTCGCCTGCGTCAGCACGATGCAGGCACCGGTGGCGCCGTCCAGATGAAAGCTGACGATGGTGCCGATTGCGGCCGACGTGGTCGCGACCACGGTCGCGATCACCAGCATGCGCTCGAAGCTGTCGGTCAGCAGGAACGCGGTGGCACCCGGCGCTATCAGCATGGCGATCACCAGAATGATGCCGACCGCCTTCAGCGATGCCACGATGGTCAGCGACAGCAGCACCAGCAGGCCGTAATGCAGCACCCGCACCGGCAGGCCGATGGTGCGGGCATGGTTGGGATCGAAGCAGTACAGCAGCAGGTCGCGCCGCTTGACCAGCACCACCAGCAGCGTACCGCCGGCGACTATCGCGGTCTCGACCAGATCGCCGACGGTGACGCCAAGCACATTGCCGAACAGGATATGCAGCAGATGCTGGTCGGTCTCGACCTTGCTGAAGATCACCAGACCCAGCCCGAACATGCCCGAGAAGACGATGCCCATCACCGTGTCCTCCTTCACCCGGCTGTTCTCCTTGAGGTAGCCGGTGAACAACGCGCAGGACAGCCCGGCGGCGAAGGCGCCGACCGCCAGCGGCAGACCGACCACATAGGCCAGTACGATGCCCGGCAGCACGGCATGTGAAATGGCGTCGCCCATCAGCGACCAGCCCTTCAGCACCAGATAACAGGACAGCACGGCGCAGACCGCCGCCACCAGCAGCGACACGATCAGCGCCCGCTGCATGAACGGGTAGCTGAGCGGCACCACAAACCAGTCGATCACCGTGCTCATGCCGCCGCCTCGACCGCGACCCGCTGCCGCCGGCGCGACGCCAGCAGGCCGTGCTTGGGCGCGAAATAGAAGGCCAGCAGAAACAGCAGCGTTTGCAGGCAGACGATCACCCCGCCGGTGGCGCCGTCGAGGAAGTAGCTGATATAGGCGCCGGCAAAACTGGTGGTGACGCCGAGGATGACGCTGATGATGATCAGGCGGCCGAACCGGTCGGTCAGCAGATAGGCGGTGGCGCCGGGCGTCACCACCATGGCGATCACCAGGCAGGCGCCGACGGTCTGCAGCGCCGCCACCGTGCAGGCGCTGAGCAGCGTGAAGAACAGACCCTTCAGAAAATTCGTATTGATGCCGATGCTGCGGGCATGGTTCTCGTCGAAGAAGGTCACCATCAGGTCCTTCCAGACCAGCAGCAGGATGCCGAGCGAGACGCCGGCGATGATCGCCACCTGCACCACGTCCTCGTCGGCGATGGCCAAAATGTTGCCGAGCACGATCGACTGGATGCTGACCGAGGTCGGCCAGATCGAGGCCATCAACAGGCCGAGCGCGAACAGCGCTGTAAACACCAGGCCGATCACCGCATCCTCCCGCAGCCGCGACTTCTGCTTGACGAAATTCATGGCGATGGAGGCGAGAATGCCGGCGAAGAAGGCGCCGGCCGCGAACGGCGCGCCGATGATATAGGCCGCCGCCACCCCGGGCACGATCGAATGCGCCAGCGCGTCGCCCATCAGCGACCAGCCCTTGAGCATCAGATAGGCCGACAGGAAGGCGCAGACGCCACCGACCAACGCGCTGACCCACATCGCCTTCAGCATGTAGCTGTATTCGAACGGGATCAGCAGCTGGCTGAGCAGGCTCATGTCACTGTCCATCGGGATCCTGACGGCGGCTGTGCTTGTCGCCGTAAATCACCAGCGGCCGCTCGTCGTCGGTCAGCACCGTGACGCTGCGGGCATCGTCATCGTCGTGGAGCGCGGCGCCGCCGAGCTGGAAATTGCGCAATACGCCGCCGAAGGCGCGCTCGAGATTCTTCTGCGTGAACACTTCGGCGGTGGGTCCTGCCGCCAGCACCGTGCGGTTCAGCAGCACGACGTGGTCGCAGAAATCCGGCACGCTGCCGAGATTGTGCGTCGACACGAGCATCAAATGGCCGGAGGCGCGCAGTTCGCGCAGCAGGCCGATGATGGCGGCCTCGGTCTTGACGTCGACGCCGGTGAACGGCTCGTCCAGCAGGATGATGCGGCCTTCCTGCGCCAGCGCGCGGGCCAGGAACACCCGCTTCTTCTGGCCGCCGCTCAGTTCGCCGATCTGGCGCGTGCGGTAGGCGCTCATGCCGACCCGCTCCAGCGCTTCGTCGACCTTGTAGCGGTCGGCGCGCGACGGCATGCGCAGGAAATTCATGTGGCCGTAGCGGCCCATCATCACCACGGTCTCGACCAGCACCGGGAAATTCCAGTCGACGTCCTCGCTTTGCGGCACATAGGCGACGATATTGCGCTTCAGCGCCTCGCCGACCGGCAGGCCGCACAGCCGCACCTCGCCAGCCGACGGCCGGACGAAACCCATGATGGCCTTGAAGATGGTCGACTTGCCGCTGCCATTGATGCCGACCAGCGCGCAGATGGTGCCGGGATCCAGTTCGAACGAGGCGTCGCGCACGGCGGTGAAGCCGTTCGGATAGGTGACGTTCAGGTCGCGCACCGAAATGCTGGCGCCGAGGCTGGCATTCGGGGCAGCGCCGATGGCCGCCACGGGGGCTGTCACGTGCCGAACCCCTTGGCGATGGTCTCGACCGTCACCTTCAAGAGATCGAGAAAAGTCGGCACCGGTCCGCCCTTCAGGCTCAGCGAGTCGACATACAGCACGCCGCCATAGCGGGCGCCGGTTTCGCGCGCGACTTGCTTGGCCGCGCGATCGGAGATCGTGCTTTCGCTGAACACGACCGGCACCTTGTTCTTGCGCACGAGGTCGATGACCTTGCGCACCTGCTGCGGCGTGCCCTGCTCGTCGGCATTGATCGGCCACAGATAGGCCTCGCGCATCTGGTAGTCGCGCGTCAGGTAACTAAAGGCGCCCTCGCTGGTCACCAGAATGCGCTGGCCCTCGGGGATGGCCGCCAGCCGCTTGCGCAGCGGCTCGTCCAGCGCCTTGATCCTGGCGGAGTACGCAGCCGCATTGCGGTTATAGGCCTCGGCATTGGCCGGGTCGTATTGCGCCAGCGCCTTGCGGATGTTCTCGACGTAGATCAACGCGTTGGCCGGCGACATCCAGGCATGCGGATTGGGCTTGCCGGCATAGGGCCCTTCGGAAATGCCCATCGGCGTGACGCCGTCGGTGACGACGACGCTGGGGACATCCTTGACGTTCTGGAAGAACTTTTCGAACCAGCGCTCGAGGTTGAAGCCGTTCCACAGCACCAGGTTGGCCTCCTGGGCGCGCACGATGTCGCCCGGAGTCGGCTGGTAGTCGTGGATTTCGGCGCCCGGCTTGGTGATCGACTCGACCACCGCTTTGTCGCCGGCGACGTTCTGGGCGATGTCCTGGATCACCGTGAAGGTGGTGACCACCTTGAACGGCCTGGTCCCCTGCGCCTGCGCCACGCCCGGGACGGCCAGCGCCAAGGCGACGACCACCATCAACACCCGGCGCCGGCTCGCGAAAGTGACAATCATACGCATCGCCTCCAGGCCGAGGCGAACACCGCCCAGCGGCCCATTTCTGCAATTGCAAACTATTCGCAATTAAATGACATTCCGAAACGCCATCGTCAAGCTTGTTGCGAATTACTGGCAACTAGACGCCGGCCGGGCCGCGCGGCGGATGCCGGAATAGCGGCATCAGCGGAAAACGCAGTTGAAAATTCGCCCGTTCGCAGGGGCCCCGCGCCCTACTCGTCGGACGCCTTGGCGGCGGCGGGAGCGCCGCGGAACTTGTTGTTCTTCGGCAGGCCCTGGGCAATACGGCCGGCGTCGGCGCGGTTGCCGCGCCAATCCTTGAGTTCCTTCATCGACAGAGTCTGGGTCCGCCCGGCCCCGTCGAGCCAGCTCATGCCGTCTGCCGCGGCGAAGGTGGTGACGTCGGAGAGGCCCTTCTCCTTGTACTTTTGCAGCCGCACGCCGCGGCCGCGGGTCATCTCCGGCACCTGGTCGAGGCCGAAGATCACCATCTTGCGGTTGGCGCCGATGGTGGCGACGGTGTCGCCCTCGACCGTGCACATGGCCACCGCCTTGTCGGGCGCCTTCAGGTTCAGCACCTGCTTGCCCTTGCGGGTGGTGCCGAGCACTTCGTCTTCGGGCACGACGAAGCCGTTGCCGCCATAGCTCGCCACCAGGAACTTGCGGCCGCCCTGGTAGGGCATCGCCGCCACCACGTCGTCGTCCTGGTCCATGTCGATGAACATGCGCACCGGCTCGCCATGGCCGCGGCCGCCGGGCAGCTTCGAGCCTTCGATGGTGTAGAACTTGCCGTTGCTGGCGAAGATCAGAATCTTGGCGGTGGTTTCGGTCGGGAAGAAGAATTTCAGCCCATCGTCGGTCTTGAAGGTGACGCCGGACATGTCGGTGACATGACCGCGCAGCGCGCGGATCCAGCCCTTCTCGGACACGACCACGGTGATCGGCTCGCGCACCGCCATCGCTTCCTCGATCGCGGCCTCGTCATGTACCGGCGCCTCGCCGAAGGTGGTGCGCCGCTTGCCGATCTCGGTCTTCGGGCCGAACGCGACCTTCAGTTCCCTGATCTGGCCGGCGATGGTCTTCCATTGCTGGTCGGTCGAACCGATCAGGCCCTTGAGCTTGGTGCGCTCCTCGCGCAGCGCCTTTTCCTCGGCGCGGATTTCCATTTCCTCAAGCCTGCGCAAATTACGCAGCCGCATGTTGAGGATGGCGTCGGCCTGCACGTCGGTCAGCTTGAAGGTCTTGATCAGCACCGGCTTCGGCTCGTCCTCGCCGCGGATGATCTTGATCACCTTGTCGAGGTTAAGATAGGCGATCAAGAAACCGCCGAGCATTTCCAGGCGATGCTCGATCGCCGCCAGCCGGTGCTTGGAGCGGCGCACCAGCACGTCGCGGCGATGGTCGAGCCATTCGATCAATACTTCGGCCAGGCCCAGCACCTTGGGAATGCGGCCCTTGACCAGCACGTTCATGTTGAGCGGAATGCGGTTCTCGAGCTCGGTCAGCTTGAACAGCGATTCCATCATCAGCGCGGCATCGACGGTGCGGGCGCGAGGCTCGATCACCAGCCGCAGGTCCTCGGCCGACTCATCGCGCACGTCACCGATCAGCGGCAGTTTCTTGTCGTTGATCAACTCGGCGATCTTCTCGACCAGCCGCGACTTCTGCACCAGCCAGGGCACTTCGGTGATCACCACCACATAGGTGCCGCGCCCGGTGTCCTCGGTCTCCCAGCGTGCGCGCACGCGGAACGAACCGCGGCCGGTGGTATAGGCTTCCGCGATCGACTCGGCCGAATCGACGATGACGCCGCCGGTCGGGAAGTCCGGACCCTTGACGTATTTGAGCAGCGTGCGGCTGCGCGCCTTCGGGTTGTCTATCAGGAACAGCGCCGCGTCGCACAGCTCGGCCGCGTTGTGCGGCGGGATCGAGGTGGCCATGCCGACCGCAATGCCCTGCGAGCCGTTGGCCAGCAGATTCGGGAACGCCGCCGGCAGCACCACCGGCTCCTCGCCGGTGCCGTCGTAGCTCGGGCGGAAATCGACCGCGTCCTCGTCGATGCCGTCGATCAGCAGCCGCGCCACTTCGGTCAGCCGCGCTTCGGTGTAGCGCATGGCGGCGGCGTTATCGCCGTCGATATTGCCGAAATTGCCCTGCCCGTCGACCAGCGGATAGCGCTGCGCGAAATCCTGCGCCAGCCGCACCAGCGCGTCGTAGATCGCCTGGTCGCCGTGCGGATGGAAATTACCCATCACATCGCCGACCACCTTGGCGGATTTCTTGAAGGCCGCGCCGGGGTCGAGGCGGAGCAACCGCATACCGTACAGGATGCGCCGGTGCACCGGCTTCAGCCCATCACGGGCATCGGGCAGCGCGCGATTCATGATCGTCGACAAGGCGTAAGCGAGGTAGCGCTCCTCCAGCGCATCGCGCAGAGCGACTTCCTCGATCTCGCCTTCTTCCGGGGGAATCAGCCTTTTACCCATGGTGACTGACTACTGCGTCGAAGCGCGATGAACAAGCGATGAACGTGCTGGTCATCTTATCTTCCAAATGTCCCCGCTATCTTTGCGGCGGGAGATAGTGTTCTTTCCTGCATTCATCGCAGGAAAGAGCTTTGTTTCTAACCGTATCGCGTGAGAAAATCCGGGCAGCCCTGCCGTGCTCGTCCGTCGCTTCAATTCACGGCATTTTTCAGCCGCGCTTCGTGAGGATCGTCCCGATCCGCACGGCGCGGCATTTCGGAGGAAACGACCCATGAGAATGATCATTCTGTCCGCCGTATTCGCCCTCGGCGTCGGTCTTGCCGGCACCACCGGCGCGTCCGCCGCCCCGGCCTCGACCGGCCTGAGCAATCTGCTGTCGAGCTCGGCCTTGTCGCAATCGCTGGTCGACGACGTGCAGTACCGCGGCGGGGACCGCTATCGCGGCCGCAGCAGCCGCGCCCGCCGCAGCTGTCGCCAGGTGCGTGTCTGCAACCGTGGCCGCAGCGGTCGCGTGCGCTGCTCGATCCAGACCGTCTGCCGTCGCTAAGGTCTGACGGACACCGGCCGGGCGCTGTGCCCGGCCGGTTTTTTTTGTGCCTCAAGGCCCGATCGTGAAGGCGCGGGCCAGCGCCGCGATAAAATGCGAACGCTCGTCGCTGAGCGTCATGCCGCGCGGCTCCAGCACATGGCGCGACAGGAAAAAGCCGGTGAGCGCAAAGCCGTCGGCAATCTCTTCCGCGGTTGGCGTTTGTTGTGCGTCACTCAGAAATCCGGGTAGCCGCAGCATCCGGTCGGCCCAGGGTTCGCCGGCCGACCGCGACACCGCCCGTCCCGACTTCGGCGAGACATAGATCAGATCGGCGGTGCTGCCGGTCGCCGCGCATTGTTCGAGATCGAGACCGAACCCCAACTCCGACAACATCTGCATTTCGAACCGTGCCACCATCGGCGCCACCGCCACCGGATCGTCAAGCCGGTCGAGGATGCCTTCGAACACCGCGTACAACTCGGCATGCGGATCGCGCTCCGGCAACAGCCGCATCAGCGCCGCCAGGTGGGTGACGCCATAGATCGCATGCGAGGCGCCGAAGAAGCTCGACGCGCGCAGCCGCATGCCCTCCACGGTGTAGTTGCCGAGATGCTCGTCGAGTCGCGCCCGCCAGTTGGCGCTGACGCTGTTGCCTGTCTGCAAAATCGGCTTCATCCGCGTGCCGAAGCCGCCGCGCACCATGCCGAGGTGACGGCCATGCTCGCGCGTCATCAGTTCGAGGATGGCGCTCGCCTCCCCGTGCCGTCTGACGCCGATCACGATGCCTTCATCGGTCCATTGCATGCAACTGAGCCGCCGGTTTTACCTGCTTCACCCTCCCCTGGAGGGGGAGGGTCGGCGGACAACGTCCGCCGGGGTAGGGTGATCCGCTTTTTTCACCCCCACCCGGTTCGCTGCGCGAACCGACCTCCCCCTCCAGGGGGAGGTAAAGAAAACTTAGCGCGATGCGGCCCGAGTCGCGAACGGCGCTATTCCTTCGGAAATTCCAGCCCCATCGCCCGGTAGCGCTCCGGATCGTCGCCCCAGCCTTCGCGCACCTTGACGAACAGGAACAGGTGAACCTTCTGCTCGGTGATCTTGACCAGATCGCGCCGCGCCGACTCGCCGATCGCCTTGATGGTCTGGCCGCCTTTGCCGAGCACGATCTTGCGCTGGCTCTCGCGCTCGACAAAGATCGTCTGCTCGATGCGGATGTCGCCGTTGCGCAGTTCCTTCCACGACTCGGTCTCGACCGTCGAGTGGTAGGGCAATTCCTGATGCAGCCGCTCGAACAGTTTCTCGCGGGTGATTTCCGCCGCCAGCTGCCGCATCGGCGCGTCCGACATCTGGTCCGGCGGGTAAAGCCAGGGACCCGGCTGCATGCGCTCAGCCAGCCAACTCTTGAGATCGGCGACGCCGTCGCCGCTCAGCGCCGAGATCATGAAGGTCGCATCGAACTTCGCCTTTTCGTTGCCGATCTTGGTGAGCAGCAGCAGCGTGTCCCGCGGCACCAGATCGATCTTGTTGAGGATCAGGATCTTCGGTCCCTTGACCTCGGCGAGGTGCTCGAGGATCGCCTCGGCCTCCTCGTCGATGCCCTTGCGCGCGTCGATCAATAGCGCCGACAGGTCCGCCTCGTGCGCGCCGGCCCAGGCGCTGGTGACCATCGCGCGATCGAGCCGCCGCTTCGGCGCGAAGATGCCGGGCGTGTCGACGAAGATGAGCTGGGCCTTGCCTTCGATGGTGATGCCGCGGATCAGCGCCCGTGTGGTCTGCACCTTGTGCGAGACGATGGTTACCTTCGAGCCGACCAGCGCGTTGAGCAGCGTCGACTTGCCGGCATTGGGCGCGCCGATCAGCGCAACGAAGCCGCAGCTTGTATCGCCTTGGGGCGACATTGAATCAGCCATCGAGTTTATCCACCGCCACGCCGACCTTGGTGAGCATCGCGGCCGCGGCGGCTTGTTCCGCGGCACGCTTGGAAGATCCGATGCCCTCGGCCGATGGCCGCGACGGCAACGCCACCGCGACCTTGAATTCCGGATCGTGATGCGGCCCGGTCCGCGCCAGTTCCTTGTAGGCCGGCGTCGGCAGACCGCGCGCCTGCGCCCATTCCTGTAACATGGTTTTGGGGTCGCGCAGCGGCCGCAACGGCTTGAGCATGCGCTCTTCCCAGAAGCGGGTGATCAGGCCCTCGGCCGCCGGATACCCGCCGTCGAGAAACACAGCGCCGATCAGCGCCTCGCAGACATCGGCCAGAATCGTGCTGCGCAAGCGTCCGCCGGCATGCGATTCCGAATTGCCGAGCTTGAGCGCCGGCCCGAGATCCATCGCCTTGGCCACCTCGGCGCAGGTTTCCTTGCGCACCAGATCGGCGAGCCTTCGCGACAGCTCACCCTCGTTGGCCTTCGGAAAGGCGCGATAAAGCATGTCGGAGATCACCAGGCCGAGCACGTGATCGCCGAGAAACTCCAGCCGCTGGTAGCTCGACGACCGGTTCTGCGGACCGCCGGACAGCGCCGAGATATGCGTGAGCGCGCGCTCCAGCATCGCCGGATCGGCGAATTTATAGCCGATGCGCTCTTCGAGCGCCGTCCTGTCTTTGGCCTTGCGGCTCATCGGACGATCGTGAACAGCCGATTCCAGCGCACCGCGACCGGCCAGCGCCAGAACTGCCAGGCCCGCTCGCCTTCGTGAACCGAGAAGAAGATGATCTGGGCACGGCCGACGATATTCTCGAACGGCACAAAGCCGACCTGGCTGAAGCGGCTATCGGTCGAGTTGTCGCGGTTGTCGCCCATCATGAAATAATTGTCGGGCGGAACGGTGTAGACCTGCGTGTTGTCGGCAAAGCCGTTGTCGACCAGATCAAGCGTCTCGAAGCTGACGCCGTTCGGCAGCGTCTCCTTCCAGCGCTTGACCGGCGCCTCGCGCACGCCCATCTCGGTCTCGACAAAGTCCGAGACGCGCTCGCGCTTGATCGGCGTGCCGTTGATGTGGACGATGCCGTCGATCACCTGAATGCGGTCGCCCGGCAGCCCGATCACGCGCTTGATGTAATCGGTCGAGGTATCCTTGGGCAGGCGAAACACCACGACGTCGCCGCGTTCCGGCAGCCAGGCGCCGGGGATGCGTCCGTCGAAGATCGGCGGCGACAGCGGCAGCGAGAACTTGCTGTAGCCATAGGTGTATTTCGACACGAACAGGTAGTCGCCGACCAGCAGCGTGGCCTTCATCGAACCGGACGGGATATTGAACGGCTGAAACAGGAAGGTCCTGATCACGAGCGCGATGACCAAAGCATGGAAAATCACGCGGATGGTCTCGGAAATCCCGCCTTCTTTCCGTTTTGTGCCGGATGTCACGCTCATTCGCCTCTCGTCCCAGTCAAATCGGGCTCCCCGGCGACCTTGTAGCGGCTGCCCTTACGCCACGCAATCAAGAAGGCGTGTAGCAAGGCATAACTATTTGGCTGCATTGGGGTTATTCGTCCAACGCCACGGCGGGCGGCAGCGGCACCGCCGAGATTATGACAATGGCCTGCGCGGTCGGGCCATCGTCGGTGATGGTGAGATCGATCTGGGCGGCACAGCCGCGGGGCGTGATCTGCTGCAGGCGCCTGAGGGCGCCGCCCGTCAGTTTCATGGTCGGGCGGCCGGATGGCAGGTTGACCACGCCCATGTCGCGCCAGAACACCCCGGCGCGCAGACCGGTACCCAGGGCCTTGGCGCAGGCCTCCTTGGCGGCGAAGCGCTTGGCATAGGTTTCCGCAGGGCGGGCGCGGCGCTCCGCCTTGGCGCGTTCGGTGTCCGTAAAAATGCGGCCGATGAAACGCTCGCCGTGGCGCTCGATGGCGCTGGCGATGCGCCGCGAGTCGATGATGTCGTTGCCGATGCCGATGATCATGACACGGCCGCTTTGGCGCGGCCGCGGCTCATGGCCGCGCGCATGAACACCACCACCTCGACCAGCCCCTCGAACAGCGCCTCGCCCATCATGAAGTGGCCGATATTCAGCTCGGCGATCTGCGGCAACGACGCGATGGTTTCGGCGCTCGCATAATCGAGGCCGTGGCCGGCGTGAACTTCGAGGCCAAGCCCCGACGCGAACTCGGCGCCGGTGCGGATCAACTGCCACTCAGCCGCAGCATCGGCGGCGCGGCCTTCGGCCAGCGCGTCGCACCAGGCACCGGTATGGATCTCGATCACGGGCGCGCCGAGTTCGACCGCCGCCTCGATCTGCGCCGGCTGTGCGCCGATAAACAACGAGACGCGGATGCCGGCATGTTTGAGCGCGTGCACCACCGGCGCCAGATGGGCGCGCTGCCCGGCCGCGTCGAGGCCGCCTTCGGTGGTGCGTTCGCTGCGCTTCTCCGGCACCAGACAGACCGCATGCGGCCTGACGTCAAGCGCGATGCGGACCATCTCTTCGGTCGCCGCCATTTCGAAATTCAGCGGCTTGTCGATCTCGGCCTTGAGCCTCCGCATGTCCTCGTCGCGGATATGGCGCCGGTCCTCGCGCAAATGCGCGGTGATGCCGTCGCAGCCGGCGGCGATGGCCAGCTTGGCGGCGCGCACCGGATCGGGATGACGCCCGCCGCGCGCGTTGCGGATGGTGGCGACGTGGTCGATGTTGACGCCGAGGCGCAGCGGGAGCGTATCCATCGGCGGCTTACCCGTTCACCCGGTCGGCCTTGGCCACCGTCGGCTTGGCGCGGAGCTGCGCGAGAATGGCGGTGAGGTGCTTGAGGTCGTAGACCTCCAGATCGATCATCACGTCGGTGAAATCGGGCGCCCGCCGCGTCATGCGGATGTTGTCGATATTGCCGTCATGCTCGGCGATCACTTGGGCGATCTGCGCCAGCGAACCGGGTTCGTTGACCGACTGCACGGCGATGCGCGCCGGAAAGCGGCGCGGCGTGCTTTCTTCCGAATCCCAGCGCACGTCGAGCCAGCGCTCCGGCTTGTCTTCGAAAGCGCTCAGCGCGTGCGACTGGATTGGATAGATGGTGATCCCCTCGCCCGGTGACAGAATGCCGACAATGCGATCGCCCGGCACCGCGCCCCCCTCCGGCGCGAAACGCACCGGCAATTCGCCGCTGATGCCGCGGATCGGAATCGACTCGCCGGTGGCGGCGGCGGCCGCCGTGCCCGGCACCTTGAATTTCACCGACGTGAATTTCTTCAAGCCAAACCAGCCGCTCTCCGATTTCGGTTTCACCGCCATCGCGGCGGCGCGCTCTTCCTTGTAATCGGGATACATGGCGCGGGCGACGTCGGAAGCTTTCAACTCGCTGCGGCCGACCGCCGCCATCACCTCGTCGATCGACGATCGCGCCAGCCGGGGCAGCGCGCCGGTGAGCTTCTCGTCGGAGTAGACGATCTTGGCGCGCTGAAACAACCGCTCGACGATGCGGCGGCCGAGGCCGGTATATTGCGTCCGCACCGCGGTGCGGGTGGCGCGCCGGATCGCGGCGCGCGCCTTGCCGGTGACCACCACCGCCTCCCAGGCCGCGGGCGGCTCCCGCTGCGCCTTCGAAACGATGATCTCCACTTCGTTGCCATTCACCAGTTCGGAGGTAAGCGGCGAAATCTTGCCGTCGATCTTGCAGCCAACCGCGGTGTTGCCGACGTCGGTGTGCACGGCATAGGCAAAGTCGATCGGTGTCGCCTTGCGCGGCAGCGCGATCAGCTTGCCCTTGGGCGTGAAGCAGAACACCTGATCGTGGAACAGCTCCAGCTTGGTGTGCTCGAGGAATTCTTCAGGGTTCGAGCCTTCGGCCAGCAACTCGATGGTGCGGCGGAGCCAGGCATAGGCGCTGGACTCGCGCGACAGCAATTCGGTCGGCGAACCGGCGCCGTCCTTGTACAGCGCATGCGCGGCGATGCCGTATTCGGCGATCTCGTGCATGTCGATGGTGCGGATCTGCAACTCGACGCGCTGTTTGCCGGGACCGATCACGGTGGTGTGAATCGAGCGGTAGTCGTTGGCCTTGGGTGTCGAGACGTAATCCTTGAAGCGCCCGGGCACCATCGGCCAGGTGGTGTGCACGATGCCCAGCGCGCGGTAGCAATCGGCCTGCGAATGGACCAGCACGCGAAAGCCGACGATGTCCGACAACTGCTCGAACCCGACCGACTTGCGTTCCATCTTGCGCCAGATCGAATAGGCGCGTTTGGCGCGACCGGTCACCACCGCCTCGATGCCGCGGTCGGCGAGTTTGCGGGTGAGCTGCTGTTCGATCTCGGCAATCAGCGACTGGTTGCGATCGGCCAGTTCGTCGAGACGCGCGCTGACCACGCCGTAAGCGTCGGGATACAGTTCGCGGAACGCCAGATCGTCGAGCTCCTCGCGCATCTCGTGCATGCCCATGCGGCCGGCAAGCGGCGCGTAGATGTCGAGCGTCTCTTCGGCGGTGCGCTGGCGGCCCGCCGGCGGCATGTATTGCAGCGTGCGCATGTTGTGGAGCCGGTCGGCCAGCTTGATCAGCAGTACCCGCACGTCGTCGGCAATGGCGAGCAAAAGCTTGCGCAGGTTTTCGGCCTGCTTGGCTTCCTTGGTGACCAGATCGAGACGTTTCAGCTTGGTCAGCCCGTCGACCAGCGCGCCGATGTCGGGGCCGAACAGATTGTCGATTTCAGTCCGGGTCGCCGCGGTATCCTCGATGGTGTCGTGCAGCAGCGCGGCGGCAATGGTGGCGTCGTCGAGCTTCAAATCGGTGAGGATCGCCGCCACCTCGATCGGGTGGGAGAAATACGGATCGCCGGAGGCGCGGCGCTGCTCGCCATGCGCCTTCATGGCGTAGACATAGGCCCGGTTCAGCAGCGCCTCGTCGGTGTCGGGATTGTACCGTCGAACCCGCTCGACCAGTTCATATTGCCGCATCATCTGCGGCGGCTTGCGGGATTGAACAGGTTTATCAACAGGTTGGTGAGCGGCGGCGACAGACCGCTCGAGCGGCGCCCGGACTGGCGACTGCTTTTGCATGCGCGGTAGATGGGGGCGCGTGCGGTTCATTTTTAGAGGCCTCGAAGCCCGCTGGGCGCCCCGGCAATCGGCGCGAAACCGCGAACTGATCCCGATATTCGCGTCATTTCAGAGTGTTCGCAAGGGTTTACACGAAGCCTGACAAAAAAGGCCCGGCGCTCTGGCCGGGCCTTCATGCAAATTTATGCTGAAGCGGAACTGAACGCTATTCGGCGTCGTCTTCCGGCACTTCTTCCGGCGGCGCGAGGCCTTCCAGGCCCTTGAGCAGCTCTTCCTCGGTCATGCGGTCGGCGACGACCTCGGTATCGTCGGAATCGACCGATGCGCCGGATCCGGCGCCGATCAGCGGCACTTCGGGTTCCGGTTCGTCGACCTCGACATACTTCTGCAGGCTGTGGATCAGGTCTTCCTTCAGATCGCCCGGCGACACGGTGGTCTCGGCGATCTCGCGCAGCGCCACGACCGGGTTCTTGTCGTTGTCGCGATCGACCGTGATCTGCGCCCCGGACGAGACCATGCGCGCCCTGTGACTCGCCAGCAGAACGAGGTCGAAGCGGTTCTCAACTTTGTCGATGCAATCTTCTACGGTGACACGGGCCATCGGCTCGGCACTCCTTCAGATGGAACTTTGTCAGGAATTACACCGGTAGGTATCCCCTACACCCGGAAAAAACAACCATTTTTTGTCTTGGTTTAGCCCCAACCCTCTGTTAGTCGAGTTCTGGATCGCAAGTGCGCCGGCCGAGACGGATTTCATCGGGCAACGGCGTGATTGCGCGGGGTACCCCTGATTTGATCGAAGGTGCCGCCAAGGCTCTGTTTTAACCGATTCAATGCCACCGCTTCCCGGCAACCGCCGGGTCCGCGCCGGCGCGTCGATTCAACTTCCTCTATTCAACACCGATTGCCACGCCCGAAAGAGAGACCATGACAGTACCCGGTGAGAAAATCGCCTTGTTCATCGATGGCGCCAATCTTTACGCCACCGCCAAATCGCTCGGGATCGACATCGACTACAAGAAGCTGCTGACCGAATTTCAATCGCGCGGCTATCTGCTTCGGGCGTTCTATTATACCGCCGTGATCGAAGACCAAGAATACTCCTCGATTCGGCCGCTGATCGACTGGCTCGACTACAACGGCTACTCGGTCGTCACCAAGGCGACCAAGGAGTTCGTCGACCAGACCGGCCGCCGCAAGATCAAGGGCAACATGGACATCGAACTCGCGGTCGATGCCATGGAGATGGCCGGCACCATCGACCACATGGTGCTGTTCTCCGGCGACGGCGATTTCCGGTCGCTGGTGGAGGCGGTGCAGCGCAAAGGCGTGCGCGTCACCGTGGTTTCGACCATCTCCACCCACCCGCCGATGATCGCCGACGAATTGCGCCGGCAGGCCGACGTCTTCGTCGACATCATCACCCTGCAAAGCAAGATCGGCCGCAATCCGTCCGAGCGTCCGGTGCGCGACGCCCGTCCGCGCGACGACAATCGCGAGGCTGCTCACACGCCCCAGTTCCTGCGCCGTCCGGCGACGGCGCCGCAACAGGCCGGCGTCGGCCCCGATGCCGGCGACGACGACGAGTTCGAAAACTAGTCGCGCGCCATGCCGCCAGCCGACACCAAGCCCGGGCGCGACTGCCCGCGCTGTCCGCGGCTGGTGGCGTTTCGTGAAGCCGCACGGGTGAAGCAGCCGGACTGGTTCAACGCACCGGTCCCCTCCTTCGGCCCGGCCGCGGCGCGCGTGCTGATCGTCGGCCTCGCGCCCGGCCTGCAAGGCGCCAACCGCACCGGCCGCCCCTTCACCGGCGATTATGCCGGCGTGCTGCTCTACGACACGCTGCTGCGCTTCGGCTTCGCCAAGGGTGTGTTCGAGGCGCGGATCGACGACGGTTTGACGCTGATCGATTGCCGCATCACCAATGCCGTGCGTTGCGTGCCGCCGGAGAACAAGCCGACCACCGCCGAGATCGCCACCTGTCGCGACTTCCTGACGCCGACGATCGGCGAAATGCCCAACCTCAAAGCGATGATCGCGCTCGGCGCCATTGCCCATTACAGCGTCGTCAGCGCCTTCGGCGCCAAGAAATCGAAGACGCCGTTCAAGCACGGCGGCAAGCACATGCTCGGTGAGCTGGCGTTGTTTTCGAGCTATCACTGCTCGCGCTACAATACCAACACCGGTGTGCTGACGCCGGAGATGTTCCGCGACGTGTTCACCAGCGTCCGGAACTACCTCGACGCCTGAATCCAGGCGACCACCTCTTCCGCATTCTTGTCGGGCGGAAACACCGGATAGAACGTCTTGACGATGACGCCGTCGTCGATGACCAGCGCCATGCGCTTGAGCAGCATCATGCCGGCCGCCGTGAAAGTCGGCAATCGCAGCGCCTTGGTGAATTCGAGTTTCGCGTCGGACAGGATCGCAAACGGCAGATGGAGCCGCGTCGCCGCTTCCTGCTGGTAGGCGGTATCCTGCGTCGACAGGCCATACAGATGCGCCACGCCGAGCCGCTTGAGTTCGCCGGAATGATCGCGGAACGAACAGGACTGCGGCGTGCAGCCGCGCGCGCCCGGGATCATGTCCCAGCCGTCCGGCGGATCGATGCCCGGTACCCCGGTGCGCGGATAGATGTAGACCACCGTCCGGCCCGGGAGGCTCGGCAGATTGACCGAAGCGCCGTCCGTCGACGGCAGCGCCAGGTCCGGCAGCCGCAGACCGGCCAGGTGGCCGGCGGCGCCGTCATCCTGCGGCACCGGAATATTCGGCGGCAGGATCGTCGGGTTGTGGGAGCCGGCTTCGGCCATGTATGACCTCCCTGAAAGTCCTGTTCCGTTTCGCGTGTTATGGCGCGCGGTACGACATGAATTCCATCAGCGAACCGTCGGGATCGCGAAAATAGACCGACGTCCCCGCCCCTTTGGCGCCGAACCGCTGCATCGGGCCGCGTTCGACGGCGACGCCGTGGGCGGCGAGATGGGCGATGGCCTCCGTGATCGGCCCGTCCCATTCGAAGCACAGATCGCTGTTGCCGGGCTGCACCGGCAGCCGGGCGACCTCGGCTGGCGCCACGCCCGGTCCGTGAACGTTGAGCTGCTTGTCGCCGAAGCGGTAGGCCCATCCGGCCGGGCGCTCGACCAGTTCGGCCCCCATCACCTCGGCATAGAACCGGTTTGAGCGCTCCCAATCGGTGATTTTGATGACGCAGTGGTCCAGTTTTACCGGCAGCATGCCCCGCTCCTCGCTCCCCGAAAAACCTTCATGGCGCGGTCGTCCGAATGTGGTTCTCGGGCGTTATACCAGACCGAAAACCGAAAATGCACCGGGAGCCTCCTCATGAAACACGCGCGCCTTGCCCTCGGCGGCTTAGCCGTCATCCTGCTCGCCACCGCTTCGGTGCCGGCCAGCGCCCAGGTCGTGAGCGTCGTCATGAAGGGGACCGACGGCAAGGAAGTCGGATCGGCCAATCTGACCCAGACCCCGCACGGCGTACTGTTCAATGTCTCCGTCAAAGGATTGACGCCGGGCGAGCACGCCTTCCACATTCACGCTATCGGAAAATGCGAGCCGCCGTTCACGTCGGCCGGCGGGCACTTCAATCCGGGCGGCAAGAAGCACGGCATGCTGTCGCCGGAGGGCCAGCACGCCGGCGACATGCCGAACCTGCATGTGCCGCAAAGCGGCGACCTCACCGTCGAACTGGTGAACGCCAATATCACGCTGGAAAAGGGCAAGCCGAATTCGCTGTACGATGCCGACGGCTCGGCGCTGATCATCCATGCCGACAAGGACGACTACAAAACCGATCCGACCGGCGAAGCCGGCGGCCGCATCGCCTGCGGCGTGGTTCCGCAGCCCTGAGCTCAGGCGGGTGAGACGCCGATCCGGGCGCCCGCCCGCATCGCCACGGTTTTGCGTTCCTCACCGAGTTTGGTCAGCCGCTGCCGCAGTGTGGCGACGGTTTCCGCCGATGCCGTTGCCGGCGACCCGGAGTTGAATGGCGGATCGGGGTCGTACTCGATCTGCAGCTGGATCTCGCGCGCCACCGCTTCGCCGTCCAGGATCGCGGCCAGCCGGAGCGCGAAATCGATGCCAGAAGCGACGCCGGCGCCGGTGACGATGTTGCCGTCCACCACCACCCGCTCCCGCACCGGAATGGCGCCGAGATACGCCAGGTTCTCGATCGACGCCCAGTGACAGGTGGCGCGCTTGCCCTTGAGCAGCCCGGCCGCGCCCAGCACCAGCGAACCGGTGCACACCGACGTCACGTATCGCGCCGTCGCCGCCTGCGTCCGCAGAAACGCGAGTACGGTCTCGTCCTCCATCAGGTCCTGCTGGCCGGGCCCGCCGGGCACCATGACGATGTCGAGCGGCGGACAATCGGCGAATGTCACGGTCGGCACGATCTGCATGCCGCGGTCGGTCGTCACCGGCGCGAGCGTGTGGGCGATGAGGTGGACCTTCGTATTCGGCAGCCGGGCCAGCACTTCGTAAGGCCCGGTCATGTCGAGTTGCGTCAGGCGCGGGAAAATCACCATGCCGATGAGACGTTCCGCCATGCGCCCTCTCCTCCGCCGTCGGCCGGTCAAAACGCAAACGAGGGCCGCACGCTAGTACGGCCCCCGTCGCAGGTCGATATGAACGCGTCGATCAGTCGATCCAGGCGATGTCGGTCAGGGTGCCCTTCAGGCCCTCGATCTTGCCGGCCATCGTCGCCTTGCCGGAGGTCAGATCGACCGAATAGAGCGCGCCGCCGGTCACCAGCCAGGCCTTGTTGGCCTCGCCTTCGGCGACGACGTTGAACGCCACCGGACCGGACACCGTCACGCCGAGCGGGCCGACCGTGTTGAGCACGCCTTCGTTCGGCGGCGCCTGCGTCAGCAGCGCGCCGGTACCGGCGTCAATGTTATAGAGCGTCGTCGTCTTCGCGCCCTTCATCGAGTTGGTGTAGGAGCCGGCGACCACGCGCGGCGTCTTGCCGGCGGCGGCATCGCCGTCCTTGAACTTGTGCGAGCCGTCGACGATGGCCTTGCCGTCATCGACATTGACGCGGAGGCTGGTGCCATCGGAGCCCATCACGCGCAGGCGGTCGGGGACCGGGTTGAAGTCGATGGTGGCGGTGACGCCGGACTTGAGCATTTCCGACATCTTGCTCTTGGGCGTGGCCTGCCCGGTCTTGACGTCGATGGTGACGATCGCGCCGTCGCTGGCGACGCCGTAGACCATGCCGTCGGCCGGCCGCACGTCGATGCCGACCAGCATGGCGGCGCCCTTGATATCGGCCGAGCCGGTGACCTTGCGGGTGGCCGGGTCGATGGTGACGATCGACTTGCCGTCCACCAGTCCGATCAGCCACGCGGCCTGCGCCGACGTCGCCGCAATCGGGGTGAACGCAACCGCACCGGCCATCGCCAGCATTTTCGCCTGTTTCATCATGAGTGTCGCTCCCTGTAATGGTCCGCACATGCCGGCGAGGCCAAACACCTCGGCCGGTGGCGAGTACAAAGAGCTACGGAGCGACGGCAGCTAGGGATGCAGGGACGCCGGAAAAAAGGCGGCGGAACCCGGTGGAACTTTAGCCCTTGTCGCGCATGACGCGGCTGCGCTCTCGGTCCCAGGATCGCTTTTTCAGGGTTTCGCGCTTGTCATGGAGCTTCTTGCCGCGGGCCAGCGCGATCTCGATCTTGGCCCGGCCCTTCTCGTTAAAGTAAAGCTTGAGCGGCACGATGGTCATGCCCTCGCGGTCGACCGCGCCGGCCAGCCGGTTGATCTGGCGCTGATGCAGCAGCAATTTGCGCGGCCGCTTCGGCGTGTGGTTGAAGCGGTGCGCCTGGAGGTATTCCGGAATATTGGCGTTCACCAGCCAGATCCCGCCGTCCCGCGCGTCGGCATAGGATTCGGCGATGGTCGCCTTGCCGAGGCGCAAGGACTTGACCTCGCTGCCGGTGAGCACGATCCCGGCCTCGTAGACTTCGCCTATTTCGTAATTGAATCGCGCCTTGCGGTTCTCGGCAACAGCCTTGAACCGGCGCTCGGGGGTGGCAGCCATGATGTCTTATATAGGCATCGACAGGTAAATGCGCCCTATCCCGGGGTCGATCGATCCGCGTCACGCGGTTTCAGCAGATCGCGGATTTCCGCCAGCAGCAGTTCCTGCTTGGACACCGGCGGCGCCTTCTCGGCTTCCTTCCGGATCAGCCGGCTGAGCGTGCGGATCACCATGAACAACACGAAGGCAATGATCAGAAAGTTAAGCGAAACTGTCAGGAAGCTGCCGTAAGCCAATACAGCACCTTGTTTTTTGGCTTCCGCCAAGGTGGTCGCTGTGACATTGGACGACAGCGCCAGGAAGTAGTTCGAGAAATCCAGCCCGCCCGTCATCGCGCCAATCACCGGCATGATGACGTCGCCCACCAGCGACGACACGATGCTGCCGAAGGCCGCGCCGATGATCACGCCGATCGCCAGGTCGACGACATTGCCGCGCAGCGCGAACTTCTTGAACTCCTCAAGCATTTGCATTGCCCCCGTCATCGCCAATACCGCGATGAGCCTAGTTGATCAGACCGGCATGCACCATCGCGGCGCGCACCGTCGCCTTCGACTGGTCAGACAGCGGCACCATCGGCAAGCGCACCTCATCGGTGACTTTGCCGAGCAGCGACAGCGCATATTTCGCCGGCGACGGATTGGTCTCGACGAACAGATGCTGGTGCAGCGGCATCAGCTTGTCCTGCACCTTGAGGGCGGCGGCATAGTCGCCCTTGAGGCAGGCGCGCTGGAATTCGGCGCACAGCCGCGGCGCCACATTCGACGTCACCGAAATGCAGCCATGGCCGCCATGCGCCATGAAGCCGAGGCAGGTGCCGTCCTCGCCTGACAACTGGTTGAAGTCGGGACCGATCTCGGCGCGCTGCTGCGACACCCGCACCATGTTGGCGGTGGCGTCCTTGACGCCGGCAATGTTCTTCAGCGCGTAAAGTCGCTTCATGGTGTCGACCGACATGTCGATCACCGAGCGTGGCGGAATATTATAGATGATGATCGGGATGCCGATGGCGTCGTTGATCGCCTTGAAGTGCTGGTACATGCCTTCCTGGGTCGGCTTGTTGTAATAGGGCGTCACGATCAGCACCGCGTCGGCGCCGGCCTTCTCGGCATGCTGCGACAATTCGATCGCCTCGGCGGTCGAGTTCGAGCCGGAACCGGCGATCACCGGCACCCGGCCGCGGCCCTGATCGATGCACCACTCGACCACGCGCTTGTGCTCGTCATGGGTGAGCGTCGGGCTCTCGCCGGTGGTGCCGACCGGCACCAGGCCGTTGGTGCCCTCGCCGATCTGCCATTCAACCAGATCCCGGAACGCTTTCTCGTCGACCGCGCCGTTCTTGAACGGCGTGACGAGGGCAGTGAAGGAGCCTCGAAAGCTCGTCTTGGCGGTCATGGCACGGGTCTCCGGAAGGGGTGCGATTGCTGCGGCCCATCAATATCGGTTCCCCCGGGCCGATGAAAGCCCTCCGGGCCGCTTAACCCTGCCCGCCGAAAATCCGGCTCTGCCCCTCTTTTGCCCCCCTTGTCGGGTATGATTTGCTCGGTTTGGGCTGAAGGTCGGCGGTATCCCTTCGTCAACGAAATTGCCCTATGCGGGACTTTCGCGTCAGGCTGCGATTCGGCCCTAACGCAGCGCCAGAGAACAACAAGGGTCACCAAGGCAGAATGAACGCGCGCAACTGGAACCGGAAAGGATTCTGTCTGACGCTGGGAGCGGCCTGCGCCCTCGGCGCGGGCAACGCCGTCGCGAGCGACGCCAAAGTTCCATTGCCGCGAGTCCGGCCTGCGATCCACACCACCGTCACGCCGCCCGCCAAGCCCGCTACCCTGGCCGCGCCGGCGCCGTCGGTGCCGCTGCCGGCCCGCCGCGCCGGGACGCCCCCCGCCCCGATCCAGCCTGCAGCCCTGTCGGCCTTCGCCCAGGCCAATGTCGGCATGCGCGGCGCGCTGCCGCCGCAGATCAATCTGAACGCGCTGGTGCGGCCGGCGTCCGGCCCGTTTTCGGTGGCGCCCCGTGGCGCCGCCTCGGCCGCCGATATCGGCCTCGTCAAACAGGTGATCGAGGCGGTCCGCAAGGGCAACGCGGTCGTTGCAGACGTGGCTGAAAAGTCGATCACCGATCCGGTGGCGCGCAAGCTCGCCGAGTGGGTGGTGCTGCGCAGCGACAATACCAATCCACCCTTCATCCGTTACGCCAATTTCGTGAAGAACAATCCGGCCTGGCCGCACGTGCCGCTGTTCCGCCGCCGCGCCGAGAACGCGCTGTGGAACGACAAGCTCGACGACGCCAGCGTGCGCGCTTTCTTCAGCGACAAGCAGCCGACCACCGCCAAAGGCCGGTTCGTCTACGCCCGCGCGCTAATGGCGCAAGGCGATCGCAAAGCCGCCGAGGGACTGGCGCGCCTGGCCTGGCGCGAGAACGATGCCAGCGCCGACGTCGAACAGATCGTCTTGTCGCAGTTCGGCCACGCCATCACCCGCGACGACCACAAGGCGCGCATGGACCAGCGCCTGTACAATGACGACGTCACCACCGCCATGCGTGCGGCTGAACGCCTCGGCGGCAACGAGCTTCTGATCGCGCGGGCGCGCGTGGCAGTGATCAGGCGGGCCAAGAACGTCAAGACTTTGCTCGACGCGGTGCCGGCGGCCGCGCGCCGCGACCCGGGTTACATATTCTCGCGCGCGCAGTGGCTGCGGACCAGCGGCCAGGCGGAAGAAGCCGCCAAACTGATCCTGACCGCGCCGAAGGATCCTGACGCGCTGGTGGATACCGACCGATGGTGGATGGAGCGCCGCCTGCTGGTGCGCCGCCTGCTCGACGACAACGACGCCCAGACCGCCTATCGCGTGGCGCGGGAAGCGGCCGCGCCGGAGCGCGGCAATTATCGCGTCGACCAGCATTTCACCGCCGGCTGGATCGCGTTGCGCTTCCTCAACGATGCGCCCACCGCCGCCACCCATTTTGCCCGCATCAGCGTGGGCACCAACAGCCCGCACGCGCTCGGCCGTGCCGGTTACTGGCAGGGCCGCGCCGCTGAAGCGATGGGGCAGCGCGAAAAGGCCCGCGCCTTTTATGAAGCCGGCGCCCAGCATTCCGCGACGTATTACGGCCAGCTGGCCCGCGCCCGGCTCGGCCTGACCGATCTCGGCTTGCGCCCTGCCCCCACCTTCACGGCACAGGAACGCAGCGTCCTCAACAACCTTGAAGTCGTTCGCGCGGTGGAAATTCTCTACGCGCTCGACGAGCGCGACATGCTGGCCTCGATCTTCGCCGAACTGGGCGAAAGCGCCAGCGATGTTGCCGGTCTCGCCGCCGTCGCCGAAGTGGCCGGCCGCTACAACGATGGCCGCGCCATGTTGTTGCTCGGCAAGGGCGCGCTCGGACGCGGGCTGCCGCTCGACCACTATGCCTATCCGACCGTCGGCCTGCCCGACTACACGCCGGTGGCGCCGCCGGTCGAACAGGCGCTGGTCTATGCCATCGCCCGGCAGGAGAGCCACTTCAATCAGAAGGTCGTATCGCCCGCCAACGCCATGGGCTTCATGCAGGTGACGCCGGTGGCGGCGCAGGACACCGCCAAGCGCTACAAGACCACCTACAACAAAGGCCGCCTGCTCAGCGACCCGGTCTACAACATGCAGATGGGTGCGGCCGAACTGCGCATGCTGCTCGACACCTATAACGGCTCCTACATTCTCACGTTCGTCGGCTACAACGCCGGACGCGGCCGGGCCCGCCAGTGGATCGCGGCCTACGGCGACCCGCGCGACCCCAAGGTCGATCCGGTCGACTGGGCCGAGCGCATCCCCTTCGCCGAGACGCGCAATTACGTTCAGCGCATCATGGAAAACCTGCAGGTCTACCGTGCCCGTTTCGGCGGCGGCACCAAATTGCTGATCGAGGCCGACATCAAACGCGGCGGCGTGGCGAATTAACAGCCGCCCTATCGATCATCGCCAATATCGGCGATGATGGCGGCATGAGCGCTTCCGGACCCGTCTCCACCTTCATCTCAGCCCCCGACGGCCTGCGGCTGCATGCACGCTGCTATGGCCGCGCCAGCGCCCCAGGCACGCCCGTGGTCTGCCTACCCGGCCTGGCGCGTACCACCGAGGATTTCGACAGACTCGCAACGGCGCTTTCCGGGGACGCCAGCCGGCCGCGCCGGGTCGTTGCCCTCGACTATCGCGGCCGCGGCCTGTCCGACTACGACCGCGACCCCGCCAAATATTCGTTCAATGTCGAACTGGCCGATGCACTGGCGGTCCTGACCGCGCTCGATTGCATGCCCGCTATCTTCGTCGGCACGTCGCGCGGCGGCATTCTCACGATGCTGCTTGGCGCCATGCGTCCGACCGCCATCGCCGGTGTGGTGCTCAATGACATCGGCCCGGTGATCGAGCCGAAGGGGCTGATGCGCATCAAGGGCTATGTCGGCAAGCTACCGGAGCCGCGCACCTATGAGGAAGGCGCGGAGATTCTGCGCCGGCTGTTCGACGCGCAATTCCCCAAGCTCGGCCCCGACGACTGGCTCGCTTATGCGCGGCGCAGTTTCCGCGAGGAGAACGGGCGGCTGAAACCGAATTACGATGTCAAGCTGGCCAAGACCATGGAAGGCGTCGATTTCGACAAGCCGTTGCCGGCGCTATGGACCGCCTTCGATGCGCTCGGCCATGTGCCGATGATGGTGATCCGCGGCGCCAATTCCGACCTGCTGTCGGCCGAAACGGTCCTGGCCATGCAGGCGCGCCGCAAGTCGCTGGAGACCATCGAAGTGCCGGACCAAGGCCATGCGCCGCTGCTGGCGGAAGCCGCTTTGATCGGCCGGATCGCCGACTTCATCGGCCGCTGCGATCGCGTGGTGCCGGAACGCGTGCACGCCTGACGCGCATTGGTCGGGGCAGCAGGATTCGAACCTGCGACCTTCTGGTCCCAAACCAGACGCGCTACCAGACTGCGCTATGCCCCGAAGAGGTATCCCGGCGGCCCGCCGGCGATCCTGGCCGTTCGATACACGTTTGCAGCCAAGCCGGCAACAAAGCCCAAACAGGCCTAACGCGGGCGGAACATCGGATGCGCCACCCGGTCGCCCGGGGCGATGCCCAGCTTGCGCACAGTGCCGCCGATCACCTCCAGCACCCCCAGCACCGGGCCGCCGGATGAAATGGTCCGGGTCGACAGCGGCGTGGTGTTCTCGGCAATGCTGAGGATCCGGCCGTCGGCGCGGATGAACATCATGTCGAGCGGAATGTAGGTGTTCTGCATCCACATCGACACCTCCTGCTCGCGCCGGAAATCGAACAACATGCCGCGGCCTTCGGGCAATTCCTTGCGGTACATCAGGCCTTTGGCGCGCTCGTCATCGGTCTGGGCGAGTTCGACCGCAAATGCATGGACGCCGGTCTTGCTGGCGATCTCGAGCGTCTGCAGGTTGGTGGAGGCCGCCGGGCCGGCAGCTACCAGAAAACCGAAAACAATCAGGGACAGCCACTGCCATGCGCGCATGAGCACGCATTTACGACGGCGCCGACCGTCCGGCAATGGAAAATCGCGCCGCAACCGCCGCGGCGCGAGAGCGGAGCCTTTAGTGCGAGGCCAGCCCGATCGAACCGCCATCGGGGTGCACTTCGGCCGCCATCAGGCCCTTGGGACCGGGCCCGAAGCGGACCAGCACGGTCTGTCCCGGGCGCAACTCGGCCAGGCCGTAGCGGCGCAACGTCTCCATGTGCACGAAGATGTCCGGTGTGCCATCGCCGCGCGTCAGGAAGCCGAAGCCGCGCAACCGGTTGAACCATTTGACCTGCGCGCGCTCGAGCCCGCTGGTCGGCGTCACCGTGACATGGGTGCGCGGCGGCAGCATTTCCGCCGGGTGAATGGCCGTCGACTCGTCCATCGAGACGACGCGGAAGGCCTGAAGGCCCTTCTGCCGATTCTGCACTTCAACGACGACCCGGGCGCCTTCATAGGCGGTCTGGTAGCCGTCGCGGCGCAGGCAGGTTACGTGCAAAAGGATATCCGGCATCCCGTTGTCGGGAATGATGAAACCGAAACCTTTGGAAACGTCGAACCATTTGATGACACCGCTCAACTCGATGAGATCGGTTGCTGTGTCGTCAATGAGGTCTCTGACCGCCCCAGGTCGGAGAGTTGTTCCAGGCATCTTTGATTCTACCCCGTCAGTCGCCATGACGCCGCTTCGCTGCGTTTCTGGCGCCTCTTGAAGAGCGCTTCGACGAATCTGTTGATTGAAGATAACACCCGCGCTCAAACCGCAAAGTGCAAAATCTGCTTGCGCACAGCTCTGTGCACAACCGAAACCCTTGCGAATCAGGCGGAAATGAAGGGTGCGAAGACGTCGCCGATGTCGGCGCGCACCACCAGATCGGCGATCTCATCGAACTCTGTTGCATCGCGATTGACGATGACGAGCTTTGCGCCATTGCGTTTCGCCATCAGCGGAAATCCCGCGGCGGGCCACACCACCAGCGACGAACCGACGACCAGAAACAGATCGCAGGTCTTGCTGAGTTCCTCGGCGCGCTGCATTTCATCCGCCGGCATGGCCTGTCCGAACGACACCGTGGCGGTCTTGATGTAGCCGCCGCAGGAACAATCGGGCGCACATTCGCCCTGCGCGTCGAACTGTTCCTTCACCCATGGCACCTCGTAGCGCTGGTCGCATTCAAGGCAGATCGCGTAAGTGGTATTGCCGTGCAATTCGACAACGTCGCGCGGCGCAATGCCGGACACCTGATGCAGGTTGTCGATGTTCTGCGTCACCACGGCAGTCACCTTGCCGGCGCGATACAACGACGCGAGCGCCTGGTGCCCCCTTCCCGGTCTGGCGCGCGCGAACGTCGCCTCGATGTCGAAACGCCGCCGCCACGCCTCGTCGCGCATCTCCTGGTTGGCCATGAAGGCGTCGAACGGGATCGGCTGGTTCTTGGTCCAGAGACCTCCCGGCGAGCGGAAGTCGGGGATGCCGCATTCGGTGGAGATCCCGGCCCCGGTAAACGGCACGATCCGCTCCGCCCCTTCAATCAGGTCGCGCAGGCGGGAGATGGCGGTCTGCAAATCGGACGCGATCATGATTATATGCTGACTATTGCTCCGGCGACGCGTCGCCACGAATGACGGGGATATTCCGATGCGATTTCTGCACACCATGCTGCGCGTGCGCAATCTCGATGCCGCGCTCGATTTCTACTGCAACAAGCTCGGCCTCAAGGAAACCCGCCGCCGCGAGGACGAGAAAAACCGCTACACGCTCGTTTTCCTGGTCGGACCGGACGACGAAAGTGTGGTCGAGGCCAGCCGGAAGAACGGCCGTCCGGGCCCGGAAGTGGAACTCACCTACAACTGGGACACCGAGGACTACGGCGAGGCGCGCTATTTCGGCCATCTCGCCTACGAGGTCGACGACATCTATGCCACCTGCGATCGGCTGATGAAGGCCGGCGTCACCATCAACCGGCCGCCCCGCGACGGGCAGATGGCCTTTGTGCGCTCGCCCGACAAGCACTCGATCGAGCTTTTGCAGAAGGGTAACGCCCTGCCGCCGCAGGAACCGTGGAAATCGATGGCGAATACCGGCCACTGGTGAGCTTGCCGCTGGCGGTGAAGCTCATTATACGTCCCCCGCGGGCGCCGTTGGGCGCCCGGAACTGGTCAGCGCCCTTCGTCTAGAGGCCTAGGACACCGCCCTTTCACGGCGGTAACAGGGGTTCGAATCCCCTAGGGCGCACCATTTCTACAAACCGAGCATAAAGCCGAGTTCACGGATTTACGCCAACACGCGCAAACCGCCCCGGCGGCTGCCGACATGGCGGCTGAAGGCGGTGCTGAACGTGCTCGCCGAGCCATAGCCGACGCGCCGCGCCACCTCGTCCAGTAAGACGGTCCGGCTGCGCAGCAAGTCCTTCGCTAGGCCGCTTCCACCATCCCGGCGCGCTCCAGCGTGACGGCAAGCGTGCGGATGTCCTTGTCGAGTTGCGCCGGCGCCACGTCGGGAAACGCCGCGGCGGCTGCGGGTCCGGCTGCGCCCCTGTGCCTTGGCGTCCGACAGGTTGAGGGCCATCGGCGCGGCATAGCTGGTCAAGACGGTCAGCCCCAGCAAGGCCAGCGCTTTACGCCGCGAAAGCGGCGGGACTTCTTTGTCGGACATGGAAATTTCTCCGGTTGGCAGTGCCGGGGGCACCCCCCTCGCAGCCAATGCGGTTCCATGGCGAAATTAGCCGCAGCGCGCCATAGTGCCGCGGGCGCCGCCGTTATGGCTGCCATGCGAACATGGCGTCGCACGCAACGGGAATTTGCCGTAGAAAGTTCTCAGCCGAATGAGTCTTTGCGGGCGTTTCGCTGACCCGCCCACTCGTCTCGGGAGCACCAGGCCATGATGTCAAACAAGAATGTAGTAGCGGCGCTGCGGCGCGATGTTGTGTTCGTCGGCAACGCCGTGATTGCGGTGGTTTTCGTTTGCTTTGCCAGCCTCGCGGTCAGCGCGACCGTGATCGACCTGATGGCGATGGCGCACTAGCCGCCGGCCGACGGCGGATAGACGTGCCGGCCGCCGTTGAAATCCTCCACCACCTGCGCACCGCCCGGCGTGCCTGAGCCCTGGATATAGCTCGGCCCGATCGGCGATTTGCCGTGGCCGCCGGGAATGTCGAGCACATAGGTCGGCTGGCACAATCCCGACAGCCGGCCCCGCATCCCGCGCATCAGCGCCTGCCCGGTCTCGACATCGGTGCGGAAATGGCTGGTGCCCGGCGCCAGATCGCCATGGTGCAGGTAATAGGGTTTGATCCGGCATTCGACACAGGCCCGCATCAGATCGGCCATGGCTTCGGACGTATCGTTGACGCCCTTCAGCAACACGGACTGCGCCAGCAGCGGCAATCCCGCGTCGGCCAAACGCGCGACCGCTTCGCGCGCCGCCGCGCTCAGTTCGCGCGCATGATTGACGTGCACGGCGACGTAAGTCGGCTTGCCCTTGATCCTCAGCGCCCGCACCAGGCCCGGCGTGATGCGCGCCGGATCGGCGACCGGGACGCGGCTGTGGATGCGCACCACCTTGACGTGGTCGATCGCGCCCAGCGCCTTCATCACGGCGCGCAACCGGCGCGGTGACAGCACCAGCGGATCGCCGCCGGTCAGGATCACTTCCCAGATATTCGTGTCGCCGCGGATGTAATCGAGCGCAGCGGCCAGCGCCGCGGCCGACAGCGCATTCGGCTTGTCCGGCCCGACCATCTCGCGCCGGAAACAGAAACGGCAATAGACCGCGCAGACATGGGTGACCTTGAGCAGCACGCGGTCGGGATAGCGATGCACGATGCCTTCGACCGGACTGTGCGCGCCATCGCCGATCGGGTCGGCCAGTTCCTCCGCCCGCACATCGAGTTCGGCCACGTCCGGCACCACCTGGCGGGCGATCGGATCGGCGGGATCGGCGCGGTCGATCAACGCCGCCAGATGCGCCGGCACGGCGACCGCATAGCGCGCGGCGACAGCGTCGAGGCCGGCACGGCGGTCGGACGGTGCAAGGCCGTGATCGATGATCTGGGCCGCGGTTCGCAGTGTCGGCATGGCGCGTTCCCTGTCAGTCCTCAATGTCCACCACCGGCGTCCATATCACCTGGTCGATGCGTTGCGCACCTGTCGCCAGCATCACGAGCCGGTCGAAGCCGAGCGCGATACCGCAGGCCTGCGGCAT
This sequence comes from Pseudolabrys sp., assembly GCA_030684935.1. Lineage (GTDB taxonomy): Bacteria > Pseudomonadota > Alphaproteobacteria > Rhizobiales > Xanthobacteraceae > Pseudolabrys. Next base: position 94,383 of record JAUXXH010000001.1, read on the forward strand.
TTCCGCGAGCGCGGCGAGGAAATCCTCGTCGACCGGATAGCGCTCGCCGTGAAGGCGCTCTTTCTCGGCCATGGCCGCAGCAAAGCGCGCACGCTGCTCGCCAACATCGGTCAGTTCGCCGAAGGCATTGCCGAGTTCCACGCCGCAGGCATAGAGCTCGAAACGCTCGGCCACTTGATCGCTGCCGGGCTTGGCCCGCGCCAGCGCCGCCAGCGGCAAGGGGTATTCGGAGAGGATCGTGGCGCGGCCGAGTCCGAGATGGGGATCGACGCGCTCGGCCAGAATGCGGCTGAAGATGTCGCCCCAGGTATCGTCGGCGGCAATGGAGACGCTGGCCGATGTCGCCGCCGCCGCCAGTGCGTCGCGGTCGCCCTCTCCGCCCCGCACCGTCGCCAGCAGATCGATCCCGGCGCGACGCATGAAAGCTTCCGCCACGGTGACGCGTTCCGGTTCGTCAAAGGGATCGATGCTGTTGCCGCGAAAGGTGAACTGCGTCGTCCCGGCCGCTTTCGCGGCCTCACGCAACAGCGCCGCGCAATCATCCATCAGCGCCTCGTACGGCGCGTCGGTTCGATACCATTCCAGCATCGTGAACTCGGGATGATGCAGCGCGCCGCGCTCGCGGTTGCGGAAGACGCGGGCGAAATCAAAGATGCGGGTCTCGCCGGCGGCCAGCAGTTTCTTGCAGGCGAATTCCGGCGAGGTGCGCAGGTAGAGCGGCCGCCGCTCGCCGCCCGGTCCGATCAGATCGGTGGCGAAGGCGTGCAGGTGGGTTTCATTGCCGGGCGACACCTGGACGGTCGCGGTTTCGACTTCGACGAAATCCTGCGCCGCAAACCAGCCCCGCACCGCCGCGGCAATGCGGTTCCGCGCCAGCAGATAAGGCCTGCGGGCCGCATGCAGTCCGGGCAGCCAAAACGGCGTGGTTTCGCGCACAATACCCTCAAGAAACGGCTTGAATTACCTGGCGGAGCCCCGGGGAGAAAGGCTGGCATCGGCCGAGAAGATCGCTATGGTGCGGCCGAAACCCGCCATCAAGCTAAGGATTCCCCGTCGTGAAGGTTATCGCCAGCCAGCTCCGCAAGGGCAATATCGTCGATCTCGAAGGCAAGCTCTACGTGGTGCTTAACGCGGAAAGCTTTCATCCCGGCAAGGGCACCCCGACGACCCAGATCGATATGCGCCGGATTTCAGACGGCGTGAAGACCCAGATGCGCTACAAGACCACCGACCAGGTCGAGCGTGCCCATGTCGAAGAGGTCGAGTATTCCTACCTCTACCAGGACGCCGACGGCTTCCATTTCATGAACGACCAGACCTACGATCAGGTGGCGCTGCAGACCGATATCGTCGGCGACATGGCCTCCTATTTGCAGGAAGGCATGAAGGTTCAGCTCTCGATGCATGAAGGCAACGCGATCTCGATCGAGATCCCGCAGAAGATCACGCTGGAAATCACCGAGACCGAACCGGCGATGAAAGGCCAGACCGCCTCCGGTTCGTTCAAGCCGGCGATATTGTCGAACGGCGTGCGCACCATGGTGCCGACCCACATCACCGTCGGCACCCGCGTGGTGGTGATGACCGCGGACGGCGCTTACGTGGAGCGCGCCAAGGATTGAGCATTTCGGCCGGGATATTAACCGCGAAACCACGGTAACCAAGACGGGGCCGTTGAATAGGCGCAGGTTTGGCCGATGTCCCTATCATCCTGGTATCATCACAAAGCCGAACAGTGCACGCGCCTTGCCACGGGCACCGTCGATCCGTTGAAGCGCACATTGTATCTTTCCGAGCAAAAGTCCTGGCTCGCCCTTGTCGCGCCGATTGATCTGGAAGCCGGCGGCAAAGAGCCGGACTGAGCGCAACTGCCGGCCATCGGCTGTCGTCTGGCTGCTGCTTTGGCGCCGACACCCCTCCCTTGTATGACGCTGCGCAATGCCTTTTACTTCCGCGCGACCGGACCGCAACGAGGGATAGAGTGTTGATTCGTGCCGTAATATTGAGTCTCGCGTTTCTGTTCGGCAGCCCTGTCGTCGCCCAGGAGTTGAAGCCCCCGCAACTGGCGATCGTCGACGTCGACTGGAATGCAGCCGCGGCGATCCTTGATGGTCCGCTCGGCGGACCGCCGGAGGACCCGTTCGGTCTGCTGAATGCCGCCACCGGCCACCGCTTCAAGGGCGTCGCCGACAGCACGGTGCCGGTGCTGTTGCCATTCGATGCGGCGGCATTCGCCAAAGAGCTGACGGAGGCGAAGGAGCCATCGGCGGATCTGATCGGTCAAATAGCCGGCCGCGCCATGCTGGGTAATTTCCGCGCATCCGATTTTTTCATGGCCGGACCGGCAGGATACAACGCCGTGTTCGCGATGCGCCTCGCCGAGGTGAAGGACTTCGCCGACATCCGTTACACCGAGCCGGTCTACGTCATGTTTTCCGGATTTCGCATGACCTACACGCTCGATGGCAAGCCACTTCCCGAAGGGGCCGAGGTGAAGGCGCTCGAAGCGGATTTCCCCGGTATCCGCCGCTATCTGCATGAGTCCTATGTTCGCTACAGCTTCGAGCGCTTCGGCGTCACCTATGTAGCGGCGATCTACTGTCTCGACCGGCGGCCGCGGCCGAAAATACTGACCTGCCGCCAGGCCGACCGGGTCGCCGAGCGCTTTCTAGGCAACCTCAAGCTTGCCGGCGGCACACCGCCCCCGCTCGGCCAAACCATCGATGCCGCGGTGCTGCCGCGGCCTGAACCGGTGTCGACGGACTTCAGCTATTTCAGCCCGGGCTACCTCATTCCCGGCACCGGCCGCAGCAAGGAGCTCCCCGGGGTCGCCGATTACACCGTCTACGCAAACCTGCGGTTTCCGATCAAGGATCCGCCGGCCTTTGTGAATTCCCAGTCTTTCAACAACTGGGGCAATTGCAATTTCACCGGACGCTCGGTGCGCAATCTCCGCAAGAAAGGCACGCCCTACTCCTGCACGGTGAACGGCCTGCCGCTGGTGTTCGATGAGTCCGCCGGCGCCAATTTCTCGTTTCCATGGCGCGACAACTTCTGCGAACACCGCAACTTCTATGTCGGCCAGTGCCCGGGCGGCGAAGGTCATCAGGGCCAGGACATCCGGCCGGGGCGATGCCATCTGTTCAACGAAGGGGCCGACCGGTGCCTGCCCTATCATCATGAGGTGGTGGCGGCGCTTGACGGCATGGTCCTGCGCGCGGCCAAGCAGGAGGCGGTCTTTCTTTTCGCCAATACACCCAGCGCGCATGTGCGCGTCCGCTACATTCACATGAATCCGAACCGCCTCGACGCCGACGGAATTCTCAGCGGGAAAGCCGTGAAAGCCGGCGATGTGATTGGTCAGGCCGCCACGTTCAACAGGACCGAGCGCGGCACCAGCTACCATCTGCACTTCGACATGCAGGTGCCGACCAAAATCGGCTTTGTCTTTGTCAACCCCTATGCCAGCCTGGTCGCGGCCTATGAGCAACTGACGGGAGCCCGCGGCAAAGAAATAAAGCCGGGCGACACTGTGCCGCCGCTCGACCCGGTGCCGCCGGTGATCGTCAACCCGGCGCCGGCGCCCGCGGCCGTCGAGTCCAAAGAGGCTGCGCCCCAAGAGGCCGAGCAAAAGCCAGTTGAGCAGAAGGCGTCCGAGCCGCAGAAGCCGGCCCCGGTCGCCGCTCCGCCGCCCAAGGTCAAGGAAAAGCCGGCGGTGCGGGCCAAGCCGCCGCGCAAGCGCCCGGCCCGCAAGAAGCAGCGGCGGCGCGCGCCGGCGGCAGCCGTCGAGGACGCGACGCCCTATTACGAGCGGAACTGATCGCCCGGGCGTCATTTGTCTCGCCGCAATTGCCGCCTACAATGCGGCATGATGCGAATCTCCCCCTCCCCGTCGCCGATGGCTCGTCTGAGCCGGCGCGTTTTCATGTCCGCCATCCTTGGCGGCGCCACGGCAATCGCCTTCGGCTCACCGGCCATCGCGCAATCGGCCGCGTTCGAACGCTGGGTCGCCACCTTCCGGGCCCGCGCCATCGCGCGCGGCATTTCCGGCGCCACCTACGACCGGGTGATGAAGGGGCTGAAGCCCGACACCAGCGTCTATGCCCTTCAGCGCGCCCAGCCGGAGTTCACCGAACAGCTCTGGCAGTACATCAACCGCCGCTGCTCCGACTGGCGTGTGACCACCGGCAAGCAGCGCGCCCGAGAGCATGCGCCGCTGCTGGCGCGGCTGGAGAAGGATTTCGGCGTCGACCGCTATCTGCTGCTCGGCCTTTGGGGGATGGAATCCTCTTTTGGCGACGTGATGGACAATCCGAAATACATGCGGCCGGTAATCCCGGCCCTGGCCGCCTTGGCCTTCGGCGAACCGCGGCGGCGCAAATACTGGGAAACCGAACTGCTCAACGCGCTGACCATCGTAGAGCGCGGCTGGGCGCAGCCCGAGGGCATGATCGGCTCCTGGGCCGGCGCCATGGGCCATACCCAGTGGATGCCGGAGGTGTGGCTCAACATCGGCACCGACTACGACCGCGACGGGCGCGCCAATCCCTTCGGCAAGCCCGACGATGCGCTGGCGGGCAGCGCGCAGTATCTGCTCAAGCGCGGCCGCTACCGGCCCGGCGAGGCCTGGGGGTGCGAAGTGAAAGTGCCGGCCGGCCGGGCCCGGCTGGCCGACAACAAGACCATGCGATCTTACGCGCAATGGCAGGAGCTTGGCGTGCGGCGCGCCGACGGCGCCGCGTTTCCGCGGCCGGGTGATCAGGTGCGGCTGTGGGTGCCGGTCGCGGGCGGACCGGCATTCCTGGTGGGACAGAATTTCCGTGCCGTCTATTCCTACAATCCGTCGACCAGCTACGCACTGGCGTTGGTGCATCTCGGCGACCTGATCCGCGGCAATGGCTCGTTCCACCAGCAGTTCCCCGGCGGCGAACGCATTCCGACGGTCGACGAGATCAAGGAAATCCAGCGCCGCCTGACCGAGCGCGGTTTCCCGACCGATGGCATCGACGGCCGCTCGGGCATCGGTACGATCAAGGCAATCGCCGCCTTCCAGAAACAGGTGGGAATGGAACCGGCCGATGGTTATGCCGGGCTGAAAGTGCTGGCACGTCTGCGGCAAGCCAACTGATCAGCGCCTACCCGGCCGCCGTCATGCGCGGAGGCCGGGCGAAATCCTGGGCCGCCATCCAGTCTTTCAGAAAATCGATGAAGGTCTGCACCTTCGGTGGCGTCACCGGCGCCTGCGGATAGACCGCCAGCAACGGCCGCGATCCGGCGCGGTACCGCGGCAGCACGGCCACCAGTTCCCCCGACGCGAGTTCGTCCGCCACCACATAGCGCGGCACCATGGTCACGCCGAGGCCGGCCACCGCCGCCTTGCGCAACGTGATAGCCGCGTTGGAAAAGAACGCGCCCCGCACCTTGACCGTCACCAGCCCTTGCGGACCCTCGAAGCGCCAGATGCTGTCATTGGGCGCGACATCGACATGCACCAGACAGGCATGGCCGCCGAGTTCGGCCGGCGTCTGCGGCCGCCCGGCGCGGGTGAGATAATCCGGCGCGGCACAAACCACCCATTCCACCGTGGCGACCTCCTGCTCCTGCACCGACGAGCCCCGCACGGTCGAGAACCCCAGCACAAGATCGAGATCGCGTTCGGCGAAGTCATAGGAGCCGCGATAAGGCGTGTTCTCCAGCATCAGCGAGACCTTCAACCGCGGCTGCGCCTTGGCGAAGGCGATCACCGCGTCGGACAAATGCATGGCGCCGAACGATTTGGGCGCCAACAACTTCAAGGTGCCGGCCGGCTCCAGCCGCGTGCGCAGGATCGCGCGCTCGCTGTTCTCGATGTCGAGGAAAACCTTTTCGCAGAACTCAAGGTAGGCGGCGCCTTCTTCGGTCAGGCTGACCGAGCGGGTCGAGCGGTTCAGCAGGCGGACACCGAGGCGCCGTTCAAGTTCGCTGACATGGCGTGACACCAGCGCGCGGGACAGGCCGAGTTGCCCGGCGGCAATGGTGAAGGAACCGGCGCGCACCACCCGCACGAAGCTTTCCATGGTGCGGAAACGGTCCATTGAAACTGTGTCCGTCTCATTGGCGTTCGGGACCGGCCCGGAGCCGCGCGCGATTGTTGATAATGCCGCAACAATGGTTTGCGTATTTATCGGCTTCTATGCGCTAATGTCAAAGGCTAGAGTGTGCCACAACACGGCGTCCGCGCCCGCTGGCCGACCCCATCGATCGCGGGCAATCACCAATAAGGCGCGGGGCCAACCCGCCGCCAGTTCAGGGAGAAACGTCGGCCGGAAGCAGGCCGTGGACCGCGCCAGCGGTTTCCGGCGCGACGGCTTTGATGCAACCGCATGTCACTCACCAATCAGGGCAAGCCGGCCGCCGCCAAGGCGCCAGCCACAGACGCCGATATTGCCGCCGTCGACCGGCCGGTTCCGGCCGGCGTCAACGCCGCCGGCTTCGGCAGCGACGTCGTCGCCGACGCGCTGCGCGCGCTCGACATTCCGTATGTCGCGCTCAACCCCGGCGCCAGTTACCGCGGCCTGCACGACAGCCTGGTCAATTATCTCGGCAATCAGCAACCGCAGATGCTGCTGTGCCTGCACGAGGAAGCGGCGGTCGCGATCGCGCACGGCTATGCCAAGGTCACCGGCAAGGCGATGGCCGCCGTGGTGCATTCCAATGTTGGCCTGATGCACGGCACCATGGCGATCTTCAACGCCTGGTGCGACCGCATGCCGATGGTGGTGCTCGGCGCCACCGGTCCGGTCGACGCGGCCAAACGCCGGCCCTGGATCGACTGGATCCACACGTCGCGCGATCAGGGCGCCCTGGTGCGCGGCTATACCAAATGGGACGACCAGCCGTCGTCCGCTCTCGCCGCCCGCGAAGCCGTGCTGCGCGCCGGATGGATCGCCAACACCGCGCCGTGCGGACCGACTTACGTCAATCTCGACGCCGAGATGCAGGAAGCCAAGCTGACGGAGCCGGTGGCGCCGATCGACACCGCGCGCTTCATGCCGCACACTGTCGGCGCTGCGTCGCCCGACGCCATCAAGGCCGCCGCCGATCTGCTGCGCAACGCCAAAAACCCGGTGATCCTCGCCGGCCGCATGTCGCGCGATCTCGAGGCCTGGATCCAGCGCATTGCGCTCGCCGAGCGGCTCGGCGCCCGCGTCGTTACCGACCTGAAAGTCAGCGCCGCCTTCCCGACCGACCATGCGCTGCATGCCGGCAGCCCCGGTACCATCGCGCCGATCCCGGAGGCCGCCGAAGCCATCCGCGCCGCCGATGTCATCCTCAGCCTCGACTGGGTCGACGTCGCCGGCACCTTCAAACATATCGGCAACATCACCGCGAAAGTGGTGCAGGTCTCGATCGACCATCACCTGCACAATGGCTGGAGCATGGACTACCAGGGCCTGCCGCCGGTCGACGTGATGCTGGCCTGCACGCCAGACGCCGCCGTCCCCGCATTGCTGGAAGCGCTCGGTACCGGCGGGCCGCGTCCGGTGCCGGCAACGGCTGCCAAGGAATTCCCCAAGCTCGGCACCGACAAGCTGACGGTCGATCATCTGGCGGACGCGTTGCGCTCTGCCGTCGGGGATCGTCCGGCATCCCTCACCCATCTGTCGCTGTCCTGGAATGGCGCCAGCTGGCCGTTCCGGCATCCGCTGGATTTCCTCGGCTCCGACGGCGGCGGCGGCGTCGGCGGCGGACCCGGCATTTCGGTCGGCGCGGCGCTGGCGCTGAAGGGAACCGGCCGGCTGCCGGTCGCGGTCTGCGGTGACGGCGACTTCATGATGGGCGTCACCGCGGTCTGGACGGCAGCGCACTACCGCATCCCGCTGCTGTTCGTGATCGCCAACAACCGTTCGTTCTTCAACGACGAACTGCACCAGGAGCGCGTCGCCCGCATGCGCAACCGGCCGGTCGAGAACCGCTGGATCGGCCAGCGCATTTCCGAGCCCGACATTGACATTGCCGGCGTCGCCCGCGCGCAAGGCGCGCAGGCCTTTGGGCCGGTGACCGAGATCGACCAGTTGGGCCCGGTGTTCAAAGAGGCGATCGCCGCCGTCGAGGCCGGCCATGTCGTCGTCGTCGACGTGCGCGTCGAACCCGGCTACACCGCCGCCATGACCGCGGTGATGACCCGCAAGAGCGAGTAGAGCGCATGTTGACGCCGGCCAACCCGACGACCCAAGCCGCAGCGGATGACGCCATCCTGGTGGTCGACAATATTGTCGTGCGCTTCGAAACGCCGGAAGGGCCGATCGTTGCCGTCGACGACGTGTCGCTCAAGGTGAAGCCCGGCGAGTTCCTGTCGGTGATCGGGCCGTCGGGCTGCGGCAAGTCGACACTGTTCAATGTCGTGGGCGGCCTGCTCAGCGATCATCAGGGCACCGTCAATGTCGCTGGCGAAACCATTTCCGGCCCGCACCAGTCGATCGGCATGGTGTTCCAGGAGGAATCCACCTTCCCCTGGCGCACCGTCACCGACAACGTCGCCTTCCCGCTCGAACTGACCGGCATGCCGAAGGCGCAGCGCATCGAGCGCGCGCGGCACTTCATCGCGCTGGTCGGCCTCGACGGCTTCGAGAACCGCTATCCGGGCGAGCTGTCCGGCGGCATGCGCCAGCGCGTCTCGCTCGCCCGCACCCTCGCCTCCGAGCCGAAGATATTGCTGATGGACGAGCCCTTCGCCGCGCTCGACGAACAGACCCGGCTGCTGCTCGGCGACAAGGTGCTGCAGATCCAGCAGGCGCTCAAGCAGACCACGCTCCTGATCACCCACAACATCACCGAAGCGGTACAGATGTCGGACCGCATCGTGGTGATGACCTACCGCCCCGGCAAGGTGAAACGCATCGTCGATATCGACCTGCCGCGGCCGCGCACGTCGGAGATCGTCGGCAGCGAGGCCTTCGGCCGCTATGTCGCGCAGATCTGGGCCGATTTGCGCGAAGAAGCGAGCCGCGGCATGCGCGACGAGGAAAAGCACACGCTTGAGCATCACAAGGGCGGCGCGTCATGACCGACGCCACCCTCACCAGACCGGCATTCCGGCGCGGTGTACCGCCGCAACTGATCGGGCTTGGCGCGCTGGTGGCGTTCTTCCTCACCGTCGAACTGCTGATTCAAATCGGCGTCATCAACCGTTTTATCGTGCCGCCGCCCTCCGACGTCATCGGCAGCTTCGGCCGCGTCATTGTCGAAGAGGATGTGTTCGGCCGCTTCCTCCTGACGCTGTCGGAATGCCTGATCGCCGGCGTGCTGCTGACCGTGGTCGGTGTCGGCGGCGGCGTGCTGATGCACCGCTACAGGCTGCTGCAACAGGCCTGCGAAACCTGGGTGGCGGCCATGGCGTCGGCGCCGATCGTGCTGATGTATCCGCTGTTCCTGGTGATCTTCGGCCGCAGCATGTGGACCATGATCATGATGGGCTTCGTCGCCGCGCTGCCGCCCGTCATTCTCAAGACGCTGGAGGGGCTGTCGGGCACGCGCAAGGTGCTGGTCAATGTCGGCCGCAGCTTCAACCTGACGCCGTCGCAGCAGTTCTGGAAGATCCTGTTTCCCGCCGCGCTGCCGACCATTTTCGTCGGCATCCGGCTCGGGCTGATCTTCGCGCTGATCAACATCGTCGGCGTCGAGTTCCTGATCAATTTCGGCGGCCTTGGCCAGCTCATCAACGAACTGGCCGAGCGCTACGACCTTCCCGGCACCTATGCGGCGATCTGTTTCGTCATCTTGGTGAGCATCCTGTTCTTCATGACCCTGGAAAAGATCGAGCGATGGCTGAGACCCTTCGACTGAGACGGGCCGCGGTGCCGGCGCCGGCCGTGAGCCAGGTGACGGTGCTGCGGGTCGTCATCATCCTGACGCTGCTGGCGTCGTGGGAACTGCTGGCACGGTCCGGCTGGCTGTACCGCGACGTGGTGCCGTCGCTGTTTGCGATCAGCCGCGCCATCTTCGACCTGCTCTCGCACGGCGAGTATTATTTCCACCTCGCCGTCACCGCCGGCGAGATCGGCACCGCACTGCTCATCGGCGGTTTTGCCGGGCTGGCAGTCGGCATCCTGCTCGGCGCCAACCGCTATCTGGCGAAGGCCTTCGAGCCCTATCTCTATTATCTCGGGCCGACCCCGAAGATCATCTTCTTCCCGATCATGATCATGTGGTTCGGCGTCGGACCCGGCTCCAAGATCGCGCTCGGCACCCTCTCCTGCTTCTTCCCGGTGGCGCTGTCGGCCGCCGCCGGCATGCGCGGCATCGACAAGGTACTGATCCGCGTCGGCAAGAGCTTCCGCGCCAGCACGTGGCAGATGGTGACGAAGATCTACCTGCCGGCGATGCGCCATCCGATCATCAACGGCGTGCGGCTCGGCCTCGGTGTCGCGCTGATCGGCACGCTGCTGGCCGAAACCAAGCTGTCCAACAAGGGCATCGGCTTTCTGATCATCAACGCCTATTCGACCTTCGACATGCCGCGCTTGTACGCCATGTTGATCGTGCTGTTCGTCCTGTCGATCGGCGCCAACGCACTGGTCGGCCGCCTCGGCGGCCTCGAGGGCATCAAACGGTTCTAACAACGAAACCACGCAAGGGAGGTCTCTCAATGAAACACGTTCGACACTATGCCGGCGCCACGATCATCGCGGCGACACTGCTGGCCGTACCGGCGATGGCCAACGACACCGTGAAGATGACCATCGGCCAGCGCGGCAACTGGGACACGGCCATTCCGCATCTCGGCGAGAAGGCCGGCATCTTCAAGAAGCACGGCATCACCATGGAGATGGTCTACACGCGCGGCAGCGGCGAGACCGTTCAGCCGGTCATCTCAGGCAATGTCGATCTCGGCCTCGCCGTCGGCACGTTGGGCGCCATCGGCTATTACGCCAAAGGCGCGCCGGTGCGCATCGTCGCGGCACAGGCCACCGGTGCCGCCGACTACTGGTACGCCAAGACCGATTCCGGCATCAAAACGCTGAAGGATTCCAAGGGCAAGACCATCGCCTATTCGACCAACGGCTCCTCCACGCACTCGATGGTGCTGGCCTTCATCAAGGAATACGGCCTCGACGTGAAGCCAACCGCCACCGGCAGCCCGCCGGCGACGCTGACCAGTGTGATGAGCGGCCAGGTCGATATCGGCTGGGCCTCGCCGCCGTTCGGCCTGCGCGAGATCGAGGAAGGCAAGATCCAGCTCGTCGCGCGGGGCGGCGACACCAAGATCATCGGCGGCCAGACGATCCGCGTCATCATCGCCAATACGGATGCGATCAAGAACCGCAAGGAGGTGCTGCGGCGCTTCCTCAAAGCCTACGCCGAGACCATCGACTATATGTACTCGGACAATCCGCAGGTCATCACCGACTATGCCGAATTCGCCAAGATCACGCCGGCGCTGGCCAAGCGCGTACGGGAAGAGTTCTTCCCGAAGTCGCTGTTGCAGATGACCGACATCAAGGGCCTCGATCAGATGCTCAAGGATGCGGTCGAACTGAAATACGCGCCGAAAGAGCTGACCAAGGAACAGGTTGAAGACCTGGTTCAGACCTCGCTCAACAAGTAACAACGCCGACGCAGCCGAGGCGGACACAAAGCAGCGTCCGCCTCGGCTTTCGGCGACAGCCTTGCCTACAGCTTGAACGCCTCGTGCGTGCCGGGGTGGAACAGCTCCTCCGGCGTCACCAGCCGCGACGACAGACCCTGCGCATGGTGGTGGCGCAGGAACGTCTCCAGCGTCTTGCGGTTGGCGGCAAGCCCGTAGGACCAGAAATCCTCGCCCATCAGCTCGCGCGCTTCCGCCAGCCGCTCCTCGACGAAGGGCAGCGTCACCTTGGTCGCCGAGGTATCACTCAACAGATCGAGCGCCTTAGCCTTCGACTGTTCGAACGCCTTGTACACCGCGCCCGGCAGCCACGGATGCTTGTCGACCAGTTCGCGCCGCACGCCGACGATATGCATCATCGGGAAGATGCCGGTGCGCTTGAAGTAATCCTTGGCGGCGGCGACCGGATCGGGGAACAGCCAGCCGACATTCGGCGTGTTTTTCGGCAGCGATGGCGGCCGCGGCGCGATGAAGCCGTCGATGCTGCCCTCCGCCAGCATCGCCGAGATGGTCTTGCCCTCCGGCGCGTTCTCGAGCTTCACGTCGTCCGGCAGCTTGATGGTGATCTTCTCCGGCCGGCCGGCGTGCTCGATGCCGCCGCGCACCCACTGGATGTCGGACGGCTTGACGCCGTAATCGTCTTCAAGAATGGCGCGGGCCCAGACATTGGCGGTGAGCTGATATTCCGGCACGCCGACGCGCTTGCCCTTGAGGTCTTCGGGCTTCTTGATGCGGTCGGTGCGCACATAGATCGAGGTGTGGCGAAACGCCCGCGACACGAAGGCCGGCACGCCGACATAGGGGCCGCCGCCCTGTGCGGTCTTGACCGTGAAGCTCGACAGCGACAGCTCGCAAATATCGAATTCGGCATGGCGGAAGGCGCGGAAGAAGATTTCCTCCGGCGACAGCGTCATGCAGGCGGCGTCGACGCCATCGATCTGCACGGCGCCGTCGACCAGCGCCCGGGTGCGGTCATAGGGCCCGACGGCGACGGAGAGATTGAGTTTGGTCATGAGAAATTTCCGGGACGGAACAAGGGGTTGGCGTAAAAATCATAGGCCAAAGCCGCGCCATAAGCAAAACGGCGGCCCGCATCCGGACCGCCGTTTATTGCCGCGCGGAGTTTGGCGCGATTAGCCGAAGGTGTCGGCGATGATGCCGTTATACCAGTCGACCGACTCCTGGTAGTTCGCCTTGCGCAGATCGGCCGGTTCGCCCTTCTGGCTGACGAAACCGGCGCCGGCCTTGATCTTGCCGTCGCCGGGCTCGTAGCTGGCGCCGACCTTGATGTCATCGTCCGGCGCGATCAGGCTCCAGCAGGTGTTGGTGTAGCGCGCCGGGAACGCGCGCGACTGCGTCAGCTCGGCGCGCACCGTCATCGCCGCGACCTTGGCCTGGCTGTTGGCCGAGAACGCCGACTTCGGCATGTCGCCGGCAATCGAGGCGTCGCCGACCACGAAGATGTTGGCGTCGACGGTCGATTTCATCGACTCCGGATGGATCGGGCAGAAGCCGGACTTGTCGGTGAGGCCGGCGTCGATCGCGATCTTGCCGGCCGACTGCGCCGGAATGACGTTGGCCAGCGCCGCCTTGTAGTCCGCCAGATCGGTTTTCACTTCGCCGGTCTTCGGATCGACGCCCTTGATGCCGCCATGCACCTTCGGATCCTGCCATTCGATCATGCCGGGGTAGTGCTTCTCCCAGCCTTCCATGAACACCGCCTGCTTGGAGAAGGCGGGCTTCGGGTCGACGATGATGATCTTCGACTTCTTGTGGCCCTTGGTCTTGAGCACATGCGCGAACATCGAGGCGCGCTCGTACGGGCCCGGCGGGCAGCGGTACGGGTTCGGCGGCGCCACCATCACGATCAGGTCGCCGTCGTTGAGCGCGTTGAGCTTCTTGACCAGCAATTCGGTTTGCGGCCCGGCCTTCCAGGCATGGGGCATGATCGCGGCGGCCGCTTCCGAATAGCCGGGCACCGAGTCGTATTTCAGGTCGATGCCGGGCGCGATCACCAGGCGGTCGTACGGCACCGTGCCGCCGCCGGCCAGCGTGACCACCTTCTTGTCGCGATCGATCGAGGCGGCGGCGGAATGCACCACCTTGACGCCGGCCTTGGCGACGTTGTCGTAGGTGTGGGTTAGCGACTTCAGATCGCGGAAGCCGCCGACATAGAGATTCGAGAAGAAGCAGGTGGTGAAGGTCTTCTGCGGCTCGATCAGCGTCACATCAACGGCGCCGTTGGAGTCCTTGGCGACATAACGTGCCACCGTCGCCCCGCCCGGCCCGCCGCCAACCACCACCAGGCGTGGCTTGGCCTGGCCGAAGGCTGCGGGCGCGAACAATGATGTCGTCAGCGAGGCGCCGGCGAAGGCGGTGAAATGACGACGGGAAAGCTTGGTCATGATGATGAACTCCTTTGAATGTCGGTTGGCTAGTTCGTTTTTTTGGCGGTGGCGAAATAGAGCGCGAGCGCGGCGAGGTCTTCATCGTTGAGACGGCTGGCGACGGTCTGCATCGCCTCGTTCGGCAAGCGCTTGTCGCGATAGGCTTTCATCACTTCGACGAAAGTCATCGGCTCGTGGCCGAAAATATCCGGAATGGCGCCGCCGGCGCGCGCGGCGCCATGACAAGACACGCATTCGGCCGACAGGTGGCGCCCGAGCTCGAGATCTGCCGCCGCACCTGCATTGAGCCCGGTGATCGGCGTCAGCAGCAAGGCCAGCGCAGCGATCATGCCGCTGCGCCGCGCACCGATGGATCGCCCCGCCGGCAGCCAAGAAGCCATCGTTTCACGCATGGAATTCCACTCCCGGCGGGAGCGTTGCACCTCAGGTGCGGCCGCCGTCCATCTTTTCCGTTTTAGGCGGAGACAGACAAATTGTCACAGCGATTGTTATTCTCTGGCGACCGCCGCCGGCAGCACATCCCGTCTACGGAGAACACAGATGGCGCATAGAACATTCCCGCCGTCTTTCCGCGGCCCCGGCGCGGAGAACGCGCGGCGTCAGGTCACGGTGATGGATTCGTCGGCGGTGATGACCGTGCCGTCGTCGTCGGTCCAGGCGAAGCGGAAGGTGCCGCTCTCCTCGACCTTGGCGGAGAACTGCAGATAGGGATTGGCGGCAATGGCCGGCTCCAGCGAGGCGGAGAACACCAGTCTGCCGTTGAACTCGCAGGTGAAGGCGTTGACGATCTTGCGCGGAAACACCTTGCCGTCGGCGCCCTTGCGCTGACCCGACTCCATCAAATGCGGCAGCAGCGTCCTGATCTCGATCACGTCGCCCTTCTTCGCCTGCTTGGGAAGTCTGATCCGTGGTCGTTCCGCCATCGTCATGCCCTCGATCTGTTGAAAGTCAACCGACGCAGCCGCCGACCGTGACCGTCACCTGCTGCTGTCCGGTGAACAGCGCGCCGGTGTTGGTCTTGGCGACGACGACGATGTTCTGGGTGGCGGCAAGCCGCATGCGGGTCGAGATATCCGCCTTTCCCGACATCGGCGTGAAGCGGAAAGTGGCGACGCCGGGGCGCGGATTGCCGTCGGCAACCACCAGCACGTCGCTGATGTAATCGTCGGCCGTCATCGGCGAATCGACCGAAATCCGCAGCGGCACGGTATTGCCGTTCTCGGCGATTTCCGGCAGTTCGATGGTGATCTTGGCCTTCACCGGCGCCTTGCCGCCGGTGAACTTGGCGATCTCGTCGGCCGCTTCCTGCACCGTCGCAAGGGCGCCGTCGCTCCAGCCGGTCAACGCCAGCGCGGCGCCGGTGGCGCCCAGAGCCGCCAGCGCATGGCGGCGGGAAAGCGGTCGCATGGTCATATCTCCGTAACAGGCCGCGGCGGCCGCGCCGTCTCCGGTGCGCCGCCGATCAGGTCATATAAGGTTGCTTATACCGGTCCGCCAACCCCAGGTGAACAAGCTGGCGGCCGGTCCATCAGGGGCCGATCAGTTGATCGACAGCCCCAGCGCGGTGACCATCTTGCCCCATTTTGTCACTTCGGCGCGGAAGTAGTCTTCGGCCTGCTTCGCGGTGCCGTTGATCGGCTCAAAGCCGATCGAGGTCAGCTTCTGCCGCAGCGCCGGGTCCTTGATCACGTCGTCGATGGCCGCGTTCAGCGTGGCAACGATCTCCGGGCTGGTCTTGGCCGGCGCGAAGATGCCGACCCATGACGAGGCCTCGAATCCCGGATAGCCGGCTTCGGCGAAGGTCGGCACGTTCGGCACCGCCGCAACCCGCTTCTCGCTGGCCACGCCCAGGCCCTTGACCTTGCCGCCGGCAATCTGCGCCGCGCCGCCGCCGCCCAGCGTGGTCGAGAGCAGATCGATCTGGCCGCCGATGGTGGCGTTCATCGCCGGCGCGCCGCCCTGGAACGGCACATGCACCGCGGCGATCTTGCCATGCACCTTGAAGAAATATTCGGCGGCAATATGCGAGCCGCTGCCGACGCCGGCACTGCCGAAATTGATGCTCTTGCCCTGCGCCGCCTTCATGAACTCGGCCAGATTGCTGGCCGGGTTGCCCGCGCCGGTGATCAGCGATTCCGGGCTCGACGCCACGATCGCGACGGACTTGAAATCGGCCGCGGTGAAGCCGCTGTTCTTGCGCAAGGTCTCGTTGATCGCCAGCGCCGTGGTGGTGACCAGCAGCGTGTAGCCGTCAGCTTCCGCGCGCGCCACCGCGGTCGCGGCGATGTTGCCGCCGGCGCCGCCGCGGTTTTCGATCACCACGTTGCGCCCGAGCTTGGCGGCGACGCCCTGCCCGACCATCCGTGCCACCGTGTCCGCCACGCCGCCGGCGGCGAAGGCGACGATGAACGTAATGTCGCGCGCCGGATAGGTCTGGGCCTGGACCTGCCCGGCACCGGCGATGGTCAAAACGGAAACGGCGGCGTAGGCAACGGAACGCAAGCTCGGCATGGCGATCTCCCTGCGGCGCCTGTTTGTTTTAATTGGATCAGCCGGCGCGACCGAGGAATTGTTCCACTGTGGCGGCATTCTGACAAGGGACGAAGCATCCCGGCCCGCCGCGCCCTTTGGTCAGTGGCTGTGGTCAATCGCGCATGGACACGCCGCCCGGAAGTGGCGCAATCTCATCCGGCCGGCAGGAGAACCGATCCCGTCCGGACGCTGACAGAAATCAATGCACGAAAAAAAAGCCAGACACGGCCTCGATAACCGGTTGCTCGGCGCGCTGGAGCCCGCCAGCTTTCAGCGGATCGCAGCGCACCTCGAACCGGTGAAGCCGAAGCTTGGCGACATCGTATGCGAAGCCGGCGGCCTGCTCGAACACGCCTATTTTCCGCAAGGCTCGGTCCTGTCGCTGCTGACGGTGCTGGAGGACGGTTCGGCGATCGAGACCGCCAATATCGGGCGAGAAGGCGCGTTCGGCCTGTTCGCCGCGATGTACAGCCGCGTCTCCTTCAACCGTTGTTTGGTGCAACTGCGCGGCGGCATGGTTCGCTGCCCGATCGGATTGCTGCAAACGGAGTTCAGGAACAGCGAACATGTGCGCAACCTGTTCGTCAGTTATTCGGAGACGCTGCTGTCGCAGGTGCAGCAGACGGTGGCCTGCAACGCCATGCACTCGACAAAAAAACGGATCTGCCGGTGGTTGCTGATGATGCATGACCGCGCCGAAGGCGAGGTGCTGCCTTACACCCACGAGTTCCTGTCGCATATGATGGGCGCCAACCGGAAATCGGTGACCCTTGCCGCACAGGCGCTGCAAAAGGCCGGCCTGATCCGCTACCGGCGCGGCGAAATCCAGATCATCGATCGCGCCGGCCTCGAGAAGGCGTCGTGCGAATGTTACGCCATCGTCAAGGAACGCTTCGATGCGTTCCTGGTGCCGCCGTCAACGGCGGTTCAGGGCGATATGTTGGGTCGGCGCAACAACTGAACCGCCGGATCAGTGGCGCGTCGCGCTCGTCTGGGCTTGGGCCACCTGCAATGAATCGAAATGGATGCCGGCCGGGATGTCAGCTCCGATGCCGCATTTCGCCAGGATCGGCCAGAGCTTGGCCATCTGTAGATAGTGCGCCTTCAAGGCCGGATCGGTCACGTCGGCAGCCATGTTCGAGCAACTGACAGCGATGCGCAGGCATTCCAACTCGAAATTCCGCACGCGGTTGGTTTCGGACATGGCGCACCTCCAAGGCAACGACATTGGACGTGTGGCACGGTCTGACCGTTTTGTCGGTGGCCTGCACCACAAACAGTGGTTCGTGCGATACCGGCTGCGCGCGCTGCGGTGGTCGCGCAACGACGGGGTTAACGACAAATGCGCGTCCTCGCGGCTGTGGCGCCCTGGGCGGCAGCACCTGACGGAACGACTGGAAGCCGGCCGCGTTGCCCCCGACAGGCGTCAAATCCAGAGATCAAACAAGAGTATCAGCCATGAAACTCGCTCCCCTCGCGCTCGCCACCGCCCTCGCCGCGACCCTCGGGTTCGCGCCGAACAGCTTCGCGCAGTCATCCGATCGGGACGACCGCGGATCGGCATACCAGTCGGATCGGGGTAACGACCGCGATCAGGGCGATGAGGACTGGCGCGGCGATCGCGCCCAGTCCGAAGACCGCGACCGGGACTCTCGCCGCGGCCGTGGCAGACAAGCAGAAAACGGCCGCGATGACGGCCCGCGCGAACAGTACCGCGGCCGGCATTATAGGGGCGCGATGGGCTACCACATGGGGCATATGGGCCGAATGGCCGGCGGTCCAATGCAGCGCGGCGCTCGGTTTAAGATCGAGAGCGGCGATGCCCGGATCGACATCCAGTGTCCGGCGCAGGTCGAGGTCCAGTCCTGCGTTCAGGCGGCAGGACATTTGCTCGACCGGATCGGCAAGCGCGACGACGGGACGAAACCCTCGCCGGGCACCTCAGGCTCGGGTGGTTCGCTCGAAACGTCGCCTGACACGGCAGCGCCGCCCAGCCGGATGTAAAGCGTCCGGGTCTTAGTTAGCTGACCGCGATGTCGCTCAGCCGCATCTGGACCCGCTCCTGGCCCTGCCAGCGATCAACCGCAAGATACCCGGCCGCGTGCACGGCGCGGCCGCGGTTCTCGATCAGCGCCTTGCCCAGCGGCTGCCCGGCGGCGCGAAACGCGATGGCGTTGACGAATTTGCCGTCGCCCGAGCGGAAGCGCGCCCGGATATGGTTCTCGCCGACCGGATCGACATAGGCCAGCGTATGCGCCGGCAGCGCCAGCAGTGGCTCCGGATTACCAGCGCCAAATGGACCGGCGCGGGAAAGCAGTTCGCACAACTCGACATTGACCGCGCCGCCGCTGACCGCGCCATCGATTTTCAGCGCATTGTCGCGCCGCGACACCTCGACTGCCGGTGCCAGCGTCTCCTCCAGGAAGGCGCGGAAGGCGCCGATGGCGTCCTTGCGCAGCGTGACGCCGGCCGCCATGGCGTGACCGCCGCCCTTCATTAACAGGCCGTCATGCACCGCCTGTCGCACCGCGCGGCCGAGATCGACGCCGGCGATCGAGCGGCCCGATCCGGTCCCGGTGCCGCCCGGCTCGATGGCGATCGCGAAGGCCGGACGTCCGAATGTCTCCTTCAGCCGCGCCGCCACCAGCCCGACCACGCCGGGATGCCAGCCGGCCGCGGCGGTGACGACCACCGCACCCTTCTCTTCCAGCCCGAGCGCGGCCATGGCCTCGGCCTCGGCTTGCGCCACGGTGGCAACCTCAATCTGGCGGCGTTCGGTGTTGAGCCGGTCCAGTTCGCCGGCGATGCGGGCGGCCTCGGACGGGTCTTCTTCCAGCAGCAGTTGCACGCCGAGATCGGCGCGGCCGATGCGGCCGCCGGCATTGATGCGCGGTCCGAGCAGAAAGCCGAGGTGCCAGGATTCCGGCGGCCCGCTCAGCCGCGCCGCATCCATCAGCGCGGTCAGCCCGATCTGTTCGCGCCGCCGCAGCGCGATCAATCCCTTGGCGACGAAGGCGCGGTTCAGCCCCTTCAGCGGCACCACATCGGCCACGGTGCCAAGCGCCACCAGGTGCAGCATTGATAAGAGATCGGGCGCGGGTCGCTCTGCGTTCCAGAAGCCGCGCTGACGCAGTTCGCGCGTCAGCGCCACCAACGTCAGAAATACAAGGCCGACGGCGGCGAGATGGCCAAGTCCCGACAGATCGTCGGCGCGGTTCGGATTGACGATGGCGGCCGCGTCGGGAAGTTGCTCGTCGGCCTGGTGGTGATCGATCACCACCGTCTCGAGACCGAGCTTGCGCGCCTCTGCAAGCGGTTCATGGCTGGTGGTGCCGCAATCGACGGTCACCAGCAGGGTTACGCCGCGCTGCGCAAACGAGCGAATGGCGTCGACGTTCGGCCCGTAGCCCTCGAAGATCCGGTCCGGAATATGCACGATCGGATCGAGCCCGCCTTGCCGCAGATAGCGGCACAGCAGCGCCGCCGAGGTCGCGCCGTCGACATCGTAATCGCCGAAGATCGCGACCTTTTCGCCTTTGACCATGGCATCGGCCAGCCGCGCCGCGGCGGCATCCATGCCGCTCAGCACGGCCGGATCGGGCAGCTGCTGCTTGATGGTGGGATCGAGATAGGCCTCGGCGGTGTCGGCCTCGACGCCGCGGCCGGCCAGCACCCGGGCCAGCAAATCGGGAACGCCGAGCCGCTGCGCAATGGTTGTGGCGCGCGCGTTGCCGCGCGCATCCAGCCGGTCGCGCCAGGCGCGCCCGCAGGCGGATTTCTCCACACCGAGGAAATAGCGTTCCTTGTCGTCGAAAACAGTTGCGGGGAAAGCCGCCATCGCCATACGCCTCTTGTCCCGGCCGATCGGCCGCGACCCGAATGCCTGAAGAGCCGTGGATAGTGACGGAAGGCGGCTCGCCGCGCCAGCGGGAGGCTTAAATGGCTACTTCGCTGTGAATTCGCAACAACTCAGGGATGGTCGCCGGATCGCGCCGGCCAAAGCCGCATTCGGTCGCGATGGAAAAACGCGCCGCATACCGCTCGGCGGTTGCCAGGCGCTTGCGCGTGCCCGCCACCCCGTCGGTGTAATGCACGAGGCCAAGCGACAGTTCGGTCTCCGGGCGCAGCTTCAACCCGGCCAAAGGCGCGAAATAGGCGTCGTCCGAGCGATCGCGCGGCACAGGCATATGGATAAGCTGAATCGGCCGCTTGATGCCGGATGACAGGGCATTGGCCACATCGACCATATCCGCCATGTCGACCGGCTCAATCACATGCTTGTGGTTCGAATCGCCGTAGCAGAAGTGAAACAGCAACTCGATATCCGCCGGAACATGGTCGGCGAGATCGGTCAAGATGCGGGTGAAGTTCGCAAGCATTTCGTCGCGATTTCGGCCATAGGCATTCGGCTCGTTGCGCTGCAGGCGGGCAAACACGGCGGAGGCAACGTCGAACTGGATGGCAATCTGATCGTGCGGCAGGCCGGCTGCGATCTTGTCTATTTCGCGTTTGAGCGCCTGGTTGAACACAGGATCGAGCGGCTGATGCAGATCATCCTGCAGGAACAACCAGATCACCGAATGCGCCGGCACCAGATCGATCTGAAATCGCGCGTCCTTCGGCACCACGCCCTGCTGCTTGAGCGCGGCAAATTCGGCATACGATTGCTTCGCCACGTCGGCATAGAAAAGATTGTCGAACCTGACGTCCTGGACGCTTTTGCCCGCCTTCAGCCGGTAACGGATGCGCGCCGTGCCGGTAGAATGAATGCGGAACAACTCGTCGGACTTCTCGAGTGCGGCATTGTCGGCAAAGGCCGGCTCAAGCCAGGTAATCCAATCCGAGCGGTCACCGGTTTCACCGTCGGGAATACGCTTGAGGCGATCGCCAAGCGCCGCGCTCACGGTCGAAAATACGTCGTGGGCGCTGGCGAGCGGCACACTGCCGACAAGATGAACATGACGCATGGTGAATCTCCGGCGCGAAAACGATCCGCCAAAGGTGCAGGGCAACGTGACGTCGGGCAATAGCAGTCGCGCGTGCCACGAAAATATTTCGAACCGCATCGCGGGTCGAAATTCGTGGGCGGCGTCCCGCTTCTTCAATCCAGATGAAACTTCTCGAACTGCCGGTGCTCACCGAACACGCGGCGAACGGTACCGGTGGCCGAGCGCATCACCACAGTCTCGGTCTCGATCACGTCCTTGCCGAACTTGACGCCGCTCAGCATCGCGCCCGAGGTCACGCCGGTGGCGGAGAACAGGCAATCGCCCCGCACCATGTCCTCGACTTCGTATTTCTTCTTCGGGTCCTTGATACCCATCTTGATGGTGCGCTCGCGCAGCTCTTCGGTATCGATGATCAGGCGCGTCTGCATCTGACCGCCGATGCAGCGCAGCGCCGCCGCCGCCAGCACCCCTTCCGGCGCGCCGCCGATGCCGAGATACATGTCGATGCCGGTGCGCTGCTCGGCGCAATGGATCACACTGGCGACATCACCGTCGCTGATCAGGCTCACCGCGGCTCCGACCCTGCGGATCGCCGCGATCATGTCGGCATGGCGCGGCCGGTCGAGCAGCATCGCCGTGATTTCCGACGGCTTGACGCCCTTGGCCTTGGCAAGATTGAGGATGTTCTCCTCGGCCGGCGCATCCAGATCGATGGTGCCCTTCGGATAGCCGGGGCCGATGGCGATCTTGTCCATGTAGCAGTCGGGCGCGTGCAGCAGCGTGCCGCCGTCGGCCATGGCGAGCGTCGCGATCGCGCCCGGCATGTTCTTGGCGCACAGCACGGTGCCTTCCAGCGGGTCCACGGCAATGTCGACTTTCGGGCCGGCCTTGGTGCCGACCTTCTCGCCGATGAACAGCATCGGCGCCTCGTCCATTTCGCCCTCGCCGATCACCACGGTGCCGTCGATCGGCAGCTTGTTCAGCTCGCGCCGCATGGCATCGACCGCGGCCTGATCCGAGGCCTTGTCCTTGCCGTGGCCGCGCAGCCGCGCCGATGACACCGCCGCCCGCTCGGTCACCCGCACGATTTCGAGGGTGAGAATGCGCTCCAGCAGCATGTCAGGCTGGACGGTGATGGTTGCCATGGTGTGCTCCACTCTCAACTTTAAATTCTAATTCTGACTGGCGGCCGGTCGGCTGCTAGTTCTTTTCAATCCGGATCACTTGCGGCCGGCCCGAGATCACCTTGTCGCGCCCGACCGCGGCAAGCGCCTTCCGCACCGCATCCTCACTGGTAGCATAGGTTACCAGGATCACCGGCACCGCCCCGCCCTTTTTGGCCGCGCCGGTATCGTCCTTGGCGTGGCGCTGCACGATCGATTCCAGCGAAATCTCCTGCTCGGCCAGACGGGTGGCGATGGTGGCCGCGGTTCCGGGCCGGTCGCGCGCCATCAGCCGAATGTAATAGCCGCCTTCATGGCGCTGCATCGGCGCCTTGCGCACGCCGGTCAGGCGCGCGGTCGGCCGGCCAAACGGCGCGGTGCGCAGGCCGCGCGCAATGTCGCAGATGTCCGACAACACGGCCGACGCCGTCGCGGCGCCGCCGGCGCCGGGTCCGACCAGCGTAATCGGGTTGATGCCCTCGGCATCGATGGTGACGGCATTGGTCACACCCATCACCTGGGCGATGGCGGAATCCTTGCGCACCATGGTCGGATGCACGCGCTGTTCGATGCCCTGCGGCGTCTTCACCGCCACACCGAGCAGCTTGACCCGGTAGCCGAGTTCCTCGGCCGCGATCAGGTCGGCGGAGGCAATCGAGGAAATGCCCTCGACATAGATCGCGCGCTCGTCGACTTTGGTGCCGAAGGCGAGGCTCGAGAGGATCGCCAGCTTCTGCGCGGTGTCGTGGCCCTCGATGTCGAAGGTCGGATCGGCCTCGGCGTAACCGAGGCGCTGCGCTTCCTTCAGGCAATCGGCGAAAGCCAGCTTCTCCTGCTCCATGCGGGTCAGGATGTAATTGCAGGTGCCGTTGAGGATGCCGTAGATGCGCTCGATCGAATTGCCGGCGAGCCCTTCGCGCAGCGTCTTGATGACCGGAATGGCGGCGCCGACGGCGGCTTCGTAGTTCAGCGCGGCCTTGTGCTTTTCCGCCAGCGTGGCGAGAGCGACGCCATGCTTGGCCAGCAGCGCCTTGTTGGCGGTGACGACCGACTTGCCGGCGCCGAGCGCGGCCTCGACCGCGGCCTTGGCCGGACCGCCCGCGCCGCCGATCAGTTCGACCAGCACGTCGATATCGGCCGAGCGCGCCAGTTCGACCGGGTCTGCGAACCACTTCGTGCGCTTGAGATCAATGCCGCGGTCCTTGCCCTTGGACCGGGCGCTGACCGCGACAACGTCGATGGCCCGTCCGCAGCGTGCGGCGAGCGCGTCATGCTGCCGCGCGATCTGGGCGATCAGCGCAGCGCCGACCGTGCCCAATCCGGCGACACCAACTCTGAGTGCTTCGGCCATGGTCAGCGCCGGGTCGCGAGCGGGACGACGTTGTGCAACTGCCGCGGCGCCGTCTCCAGGAACCGCTTGATGTTGCGCGCCGCCTGGCGGATGCGCTGCTCGTTCTCGACCAGCGCGATACGGACAAAGCCCTCGCCCCGCTCGCCGAAGCCGGTTCCGGGCGACACCGCCACCTCGGCCTTCTCGACCAGCAATTTGGCGAACTCGACCGAACCCATTTCGCGGAACGGCTCCGGGATCGGCGACCAGGCAAACATCGAGGCCGACGGCGGCGGCACATCCCAGCCAGCGCGTGAGAAGCTGTCGATCATCACGTCGCGGCGCTTGGTGTAGGTCGCGCGCATCTCTTTCACGCAGTCGTCCGGGCCGTTGAGCGCGGCGGCGGCCGCGACCTGCACCGGCGTAAAGGCGCCGTAATCGAGATAGGACTTCACGCGGCCAAGCGCCGCGATCAGCCGTTCGTTGCCGACGGCAAAACCCATGCGCCAGCCGGCCATCGAGAACGTCTTCGACATCGACGTGAACTCGACGGTCACGTCATTGGCGCCCGGCACCTGCAACACCGACGGCGGCAATACGCCGTCGAAATACACCTCGGCATAAGCGAGGTCCGAGAGGATGAAGATTTCGTGCTTCTTGGCGAAGGCGACGAGGTCCTTGTAGAAGTCGAGACCGGCGACGAAGGCGGTCGGGTTCGACGGATAGCAGACGACGATGGCGATCGGCTTCGGGATCGAGTGCCGGATGGCGCGCTCGACCTGCACGAAAAAGTCCGGCGTCGGCTCCGACGACACCGAGCGGATCACGCCGCCCGCCATCAGGAAGCCGAAGGCGTGGATCGGGTAGCTCGGGTCGGGCACGATGACGACGTCGCCCGGCGCGGTGATGGCCTGCGCCATGTTGGCGAAGCCTTCCTTCGAGCCCAGCGTCGCGATCACCTGCGTGTCGGGATTGAGCTTCACGCCGAAGCGTCGCTCGTAATAGGCGGCCTGGGCGCGGCGCAGTCCCGGAATGCCGCGCGAGGCGGAGTAGCGGTCGGTACGCGGCTTGCCCAAGGTCTCCTTGAGCTTGTCGATGACGTGCTGGGGTGCCGGCAGATCGGGATTGCCCATGCCGAGGTCGACAATGTCTGCCCCTGCCGCGCGGGCCTTAGCCTTGGCCTTGTTCACTTCTTCGAACACATAAGGCGGCAGGCGGCGGATTCTGTAGAATTCTTCCATCGGCTCGGACCTTCAAATCGCTTTCAACGTGCGCGCGCTGACGACCCTCTGAAAGCCAGCCGGCGTGACCCCGGCTGGCTTTTATCACGGGTAACGCGCGGCGCCAGAGTTCTGAGTGTTATCGGCCCGGCGCCGGCTTCTTTTTCGTCGCCGCCGGGGCCGTTGGGGCCGGCTCGGCTGCTCCAGCCTGACGGTCCCGGGCCGCTTCCAGCTCCTTTTCGAGCTTGAAGTGATCCGCCTCGCTCATCGGGGCCGTACTTCGCGGCGGCGGCATGTCATGAACCGCCGGAAATTTGGCCGGCGCCGACGGCCGCGCCGGTGCGGCCTGCGGTAGTCCACCCATGCCGGACGGCAGCGCATCGCCGATCACCCCGCCCGAACAGCCGGTCAGCAAGCCGATCAGCCCCAGGGCCGCGGCTATCGATCGCAGTGGTTCCGCCATGGTTCGGCAATGACCTGTTGATTGGTCCCAATATCGACGCAGACTCAATGAATTGTAACATAAACCGGCTAATCGGCTAATATGGCCGGAGCAAGGTGAGCGATGGGCCTGAAAGGCCGTCGTGGCCGAAACCGGCGGTCAAACCGCCTTGCGGGAGGGGACGGTCCGCGCCATCTGTGGTGCGGGGACCGGCGCGATGGCCATGGACAAGGCGACAACAGAACCGGCGGTGGTGCCGGCTCCGATCGGCAGCGTCGATGTCGAGGCGCTGGCGCGCAATGCCGCGCGGATGATCGAGGAAGGCGGCAAGGCGCTGGCCGCCTTCCTGAAGCCGCGCGAGGAAGGCAAGATCAAAGCCGACACGGCCGAAGGCGTCGCCGACGTCGTCAAAACCGTCGGCAAGGTCGCGGAGTACTGGCTGACCGATCCGCAGCGCGCGCTGGAACTGCAGACCAGCCTCGGCCGGGCCTATCTCGGCCTGTGGGAAAACGCGGTCAAGCGCATGGCCGGCGAACCGCCGGCTGCGGTTACCGCGCCCGACACCAAGGACAAGCGCTTCGCCGATCCGGAATGGTCGCAGAACCAGTTTTTCGACTTCCTCAAGCAGGCCTACCTGCTGACGGCGCAATGGGCCGAGCATCTGGTCAAGGACGCCGACGGCATCGACGAGCACACAAAGGCCAAGGCCGAGTTCTACGTCAAGCAGATCACCAATGCGATCTCGCCGTCGAATTTCGTGCTGACCAATCCGGAACTGCTGCGCGAAACGCTGTCGTCGAACGCCGAGAACCTGGTGCGCGGCATGCATATGCTCACCGAGGACATCCAGGCCGGACAGGGCAACCTCAAGATCAGACAGTCGGATCCGACGGGCTTCGAAGTCGGGCGCAACCTGGGGCTCACCCCCGGCAAGGTCGTGTTCCAGAACGAACTGATGCAGCTGATCCAGTATCAGGCCGCCACCGACAAGGTGCTCAAGGCGCCGCTGCTGATCGTGCCGCCGTGGATCAACAAGTTCTACATCCTCGATCTGACGCCGGAAAAATCCTTCATCAAATGGTGCGTCGATCAGGGCATCACGGTGTTCGTGATCTCCTGGGTCAATCCCGACGCCCATCTCGCGGCCAAAAGCTTCGAGCAGTACATGAAGGAAGGCGTGATCGCCGCGCTCGACGCGGTCGAGGCCGCGACAGGCGAGAAGAAGGTGCATACCGTCGGCTATTGCGTCGGCGGCACGCTTCTGGCGATCACCCTCGCCTACCTGGCCGCCAAGAAAAAGAACCGCGTGCTGTCGGCCACCATGTTCACGGCGCAGCTCGACTTCACCTATGCCGGCGATCTCAAGGTCTTCGTCGACGAGGAACGCATCCAGCAGCTCGAAGCGCACATGACCGAACAGGGCTATCTGGAATCGTCCAGCATGGCGAACACCTTCAACATGTTGCGCTCCAACGACCTGATCTGGCCCTACGTCGTCAACAACTACCTGAAGGGCAAGAAGCCGTTCCCGTTCGACATTCTGTACTGGAATTCGGATGCCACCCGGATGCCGGCGGCCAATCATTCGTTCTATCTGCGCAACTGCTATCTCAACAACACGCTCGCCAAAGGCGAGATGGAAATCGCCGGCGTGACGATCGACCTGAAAAAGGTGAAGGTGCCGGTCTACAATCTCGCCACCCGCGAGGACCACATCGCGCCGGCGAAGTCCGTTCTGTACGGCTCGCAGTATCTCGGCGGGCCGGTGAAATTCGTGCTGGCGGGTTCAGGTCATATCGCCGGGGTCGTCAATCCGCCGGGTAAGGCCAAGTACCAGTACTGGACCGGCGACAAGCCGAGCGGCGACAGCGTCGACAAATGGCTGGAGACGGCGACAGAGCATCCGGGGTCGTGGTGGCCGGACTGGCTGTCCTGGCTGACGGCGCTCGACGGCAAGACCGTCCCGGCGCGCACCATCGGCGGCGGCAAGCTTCAGCCGATCGAGGACGCGCCGGGGTCTTACGTCAAGGTCAGGGATTGAGTGCGGGGCGCCCGCAGATTGCCGGCGCCCCGACCGTTTTCACTCAAGATGCCAACTTCACCGGCACCTTGAGATAGTGGACGCCGTTGGCTTCGGCCGGCGGAAAATGACCGGCGCGGATGTTGACCTGGATCGACGGCAGCAACAGCAGCGGCGCCGCCAGCTTCGCATCGCGCGCGGTGCGCATCGCGACAAATTCGTCCTCGCTCACGCCTTCATGCACGTGCACATTGCGCGCTTTCGCTTCACCCACCGTCGTTTCCCAGGCATATTCGTCACGGCCCGGCGCCTTGTAGTCGTGGCACATGAACAGGCGGGTCTCCGGCGGCAGGGACAGGATACGCTGGATCGATCGATACAGCGCGCGGGGGTCGCCGCCGGGAAAGTCGGCACGCGCAGTGCCGTAGTCGGGCATGAACATGGTGTCGCCGATGAACACCGCGTCACCAATCTTGTAGGAGACGCAGGCCGGCGTATGCCCGGGCGTATAGATCACCTCGGCCTCGACGGTGCCGATCTTGAAGCGTTCGCCATCCTTGAAGAGATGATCGAACTCGGAGCCGTCGCCGGACACGTCGGTGGCGTTGAACACCGGCCGGAAAATGCGCTGCACCTCGCGGATATGCTCGCCGATGCAGACCTTGGCGCCGGTCTTGAGCTTGATATAGGGCGCACCCGACAAATGGTCGGCATGTGCATGGGTCTCCAGCACCTGGCCGATCTTGATCCCGCGCTTGGCCGCCTCCGCCAGCATGGCGTCGGCTGACGCAACATTCGCCTTGCCGCTGCGTTGGTCATAGTCGAGCACCGGATCGATCACCGCCCCTTCCATGGTGGCAGGATCCCAGACCAGGTAACTGACGGTATTGGTCGGTTCGTCGAAAAACGCCTGAATTTCGGGCTTTGCGGTTGCAGTCATCTCCCACTCCTTCGTTTCATCCGGGATTGGACTTGACTTATATATTAGTCATACCTAATTTAGCAATGTCTAATTTATGGAGCAGTTCCTATGGCAACGCAGGCCACCCAGCGTCAGTCGCCTTCCGATCAAAATGGCATTGCCGCGTTCGAACGCAAGGCGGCCGAAGCGGCCGGCATGCTCAAGCTGTTGGCCAATGAAAGCCGGCTGCTGATCCTGTGCCGGCTCGCGATCGCCGGTGAAATGTCGGTCAACGAACTCGCCGGCGCGGTCGGCTTGAGCCAGTCGGCCCTGTCGCAACATCTCGCCAAAATGCGCGAGGAAGACCTGCTCGGCACACGGCGCGAAGCCCAGACGGTGTTCTACCGCATTGCCGATCCGAATGCCTCACGCCTGCTGGACGTCCTCAAAACGATCTACTGCCCGTGACACCGTTGCGGGCCAACAACCAGAACCGGAGAATAACCATGAGTCAGTTGCAGACAGTTTCCCCCGAACGCGCCGCCGAAATGATTCGGTCCGGCGCCGTGCTGGTCGATATCCGCGAAGCCGATGAGCATGCCCGCGAGCGCATCCCCGGCGCGCGGCACCATGCGCTTAGCCGCATCGACGCCGACACGCCGGTTCGCCCCGGCGACGACGTGCTGATCTTCCATTGCCGTTCGGGGGCGCGCACCAAAGGGAACGCTCCCCGTATTTCTGCTGCGGCACCGGCGTGCGAAACTTACATTCTTGAGGGCGGTATCGACGCCTGGAAGAAGGCGGGATTGCCGGTCGCTCTCGACCGCAGCCAGCCGATCGACCTGATGCGACAAGTGCAGATCGCCGCCGGCAGCCTCGTGCTGCTCGGCGTCGTGCTGGGCGCCTTGGTCAACCCCGGCTTCTATGCGCTGTCCGGCTTTGTCGGTGCCGGCTTGCTGTTCGCCGGCGCCACAGGCTTCTGCGGCATGGCGCGGCTGCTGGGCGCAATGCCCTGGAACCGGCGTAGCGGAATGGCGACCCAATGACCGCCTTGCTTGCCCTGCTATCGATCGCCTCCGGCAGCCTGGTCGGCTTCACGCTCGGCCTGGTTGGCGGCGGCGGCTCGATTTTGGCGGTGCCTTTGCTGGTCTACGTGGTCGGCGTGTCGTCGCCGCATGTCGCGATCGGCACCAGCGCGATAGCGGTCGCCGCCAGCGCCGCGTTTAATCTCGCCGGTCATGCGCGCGCCAACACCGTGAAATGGCCGTGCGCGATGGTCTTCGCCCTTGCCGGTATCGCCGGCGCAGCCGGCGGCGCGCAACTCGGCAAGATGGTCGACGGCGGCCGCCTGTTGACGCTGTTCGGCATCCTGATGGTGGTGGTCGGTCTGGCGATGCTGCGGCCGCGCAAGTCCGGCGGCAATCCGGATATCAAACTCACACGCGACAACGCGGCGACGCTGCTGCCGCTGCTGATCGGCACCGGTCTGCTGGTCGGCGCGCTGTCGGGTTTCTTCGGCATCGGCGGCGGCTTCCTGATCGTGCCGGGCCTGATCGGCGCCACCGCCATGCCGCTGATCAATGCGATCGGTTCGTCACTAGTCTCGGTGACGGCCTTCGGGCTCACGACGGCGACAAGCTACGCCTGGTCCGGCCTGATCGACTGGCCGATTGCAGGATTGTTCATCCTCGGCGGCGCGCTCGGCGGCCTGCTCGGCACGCGGCTGGCGAAGCACCTCTCCGGCCGCAAGCACGCGCTGAACCTGACCTTCGCCGCCATCGTCATCGTCGTGGGGATTTATGTGGTCGTTCGGTCAATGCTCGGCTGATCACCAGAACTCGATCAGCGGATATGGCGACTTTTGCTGCGGGTATTGCAGCGTGGCATACTTTCCGGCGTGGTAGACCAGCGGCGCCAGCCCCTCGTCCCGCATGCCGACAATGTGGCCGATGAACAACGTATGGTCGCCGCAGTCGTAGACCATCTCGATTTTCGAGGCGATGGCGGCACTGACCCCGGCCAGCACGGGCACACCGCTCATGTGCTCGAAAACGACGCCGGGATCGGTGGTGCCCTGGGCAGCGAAATGCAGACTGATGGGTTCCTGGCCTTGCGCCAGCATGCTGACGCCGAAATGACCGGCGGCGGTTAGCGTCTCGTGCATGCGCGCCTTCTTGGCGACCGAGATAATGCACAGCGGCGGCGACAACGAGCCGGACATGAAGGCGTTGGCGGTCATCCCGCGCACGCCGCCTTCCGCCTGCGCGGTGATCACCGTGACGCCGGTGGTGAACTGGCCCATGACGCGGCGGAACAGCTTGGGGTCGACCGGCGCGAGCGGGGTATCATGTGCGGTCATTCAATCATCCATTGTCTTGCGCGAATTGCGTGCTCGGCCGAGCCACACGATGAATTTCCGCACGTGCTAGCGCCAAACGCGGTGCCGAGGCAATCCCGCCCGCAGATCTCGCGCAAAAACGGACGTTACGCTGGGGTTCCATCCGGTTCAACAGACGGTGCCGATAGCCGCCGGTCTAACGTTAGGCTATCGTCCGCGGCCCGCTGCCGGCCCGGCTGCTTGCAACCGGGACTTAAGGGAGTTTCCGATGTCGCGCGAACTGATGTGGCTGACGCTGACCGTCATCCTGACCGGCCTGATGTGGGTGCCTTACATCGTCGACCGCATCGCGGTCCGCGGCCTGATGGGCGCCATGGCCAACCCCTCGCGCGACGACAAGCCGCATTCGCCCTGGGCGCAACGCCTGCTGTTCGCGCACGAGAATGCAGTCCAGAACCTGGTGATCTTCGCCCCGCTGGTGCTGATCCTCGACGTCATGGGTCGCTCGACCCAGAGCACGATGATCGCCTGCGCGGTCTATTTCTGGGCGCGGCTGGCGCATGCCATCGTCTACACGCTCGGCATTCCGGTACTGCGCACGCTGGCCTTTGCGGTCGGCTTCCTGGCGCAGGCGGTGCTGGTGCTGGCAATATTCGGCAAGCTGTAGCCGCGGTCAGCGCAAGCCGCTGAGGAATCGCAGCAACGCCGGAACGAATATCTCGGGCTCGGTCGTCGAGGGAAAATGACCGCTGCCGGGACACAGCACCAGCTCCGGCTTTGACGCGAAGGCCGCGAGGAAGGGCTCTTCGGCGACGGCCGGAAAACGCTTGCTGGCGCCGCCGCGAAACACCAGCACCGGGCATGTCACGGCCCTGGCCTTGGCGAACAGGTCGAAGTCGCTGTCCGCCGAGGCGGTGAAGGCCCGCAGCCGGCGCAGCCGCGCGGCCGTATACGGAAAACGCCACGCGCCCGTTTTACCGTCGCGGATCATGATATCCGCCACGAAGCGCCGCAGCGCCTCGTCCGGCCAGATGCCCTCTTCCGTGTCGCGAAAATGCTGCTCGGCTTGCGTCAGCGTCTCGAAGCTCTCGGGCGGCGGCGCGGCCGGCTTGGCCGGCGCCGGACCCGGAAGGCCGACCCGGACCACCGGATCGACCAGCACGACACCGGCGATCCGTCCGGCCGCCTGCCGCGCCACGTCCAGGGCAATCGAGCAGGCAAAGGAATGGCCCATGACCACAAACCGCTCCGGCAATCGGGCGGCCGCCAGCGCCATGGCGTCGGCGGCAAAGGCGGCACATGAATCCGCGCCCGGATCGTCGCTGAGGCCGAAGCCGCGCTGGTCCGGGCACAGCATCCGGATCGACCCGGCCGCCTCCGCCGGCGCGTTCCACATGCCGCTCTGAGTCAGCGAGCCATGCAGCGCCAGCACCGGGCGGTGACGATCATGTAAAGGGTGCCATTCTCGGCAGAACCGACTGAATCCATTGATGGATTGATGGCCCATCCGCCATTCGCCCGGGGTCATAGAATGCCTTTACGATTGCAGCGCGGCGCGGTCCACGATGGCACGGGCGTCGATCCCTTTTGGCAGCAGTCCAAACACCGAACCACCCTCGCCGACCAGCCGCGACGCCGCGAAGGCCTCGGCAACGGCAGCCGGTGCATGCTTGAACAACAGCGCCGCCTGCAAGGCCAGCACCAGTTCGCGCACCAGCACGCGCGCCTGCGCGTCGTCGGCACGATCGGTAGCCACGAGGCGCTGCTGCAAGCGGCCGGCGAAGGCCGTCAGCCGGGCGTCGTCGCCCTCGGCCAGTTCCTGGCGCAGCACATCTCCAACATTCGGCATCCGGCCGATGGCGCGCAGTACGTCGAGGCACATCACATTGCCGGAGCCTTCCCAGATCGAATTGACTGGCGCCTCGCGATAAAGCCGCGACATCACGCCCTCTTCGATGTAGCCGGAGCCGCCCAGCACCTCCATCGCCTCGGCCGTGACCGACGGCGCCCGTTTGCAGATCCAGAATTTTGCCGCCGGCGTCAGCACGCGGCGAAACACCTGCGCCGCCTCGTCATTTTCGTCGTAGGCACGCGCCAGCCGCAGGGTCAGCACCGTGGCCGCTTCCGACTCCAGCGCCATATCCGCCAGCACATTGGTCATCAGCGGCTGGTCGATCAGTTTTTTCTGAAAGGCGCGGCGGTGACCGGCGTGATGGACCGCCTGGACCACCGCCTGGCGCATCAGTCCGGCCGAGCCGATGCAGCAGTCGAGCCTCGTATAATTGCCCATCTCGATGATGGTCGGAATGCCGCGGCCCTCCTCGCCGATCATCTGCGCAAAGGCGCCGTTGAATTCGACTTCGCTCGAGGCGTTCGACCTGTTGCCGAGCTTGTCCTTCAACCGGTTGATCTGCACGGCATTGCGGGTGCCGTCCGGCGCCCAGCGCGGCATCAGGAAGCAGCTCAGCCCTTTCGGCGCCTGCGCCAGCACCAAAAAGGCATCGCACATCGGCGCCGACATGAACCATTTGTGGCCATGCAGGCGGAAGCTGCCGTCGCCCGCGGGTTCGGCGCGTGTGGTGTTGGTGCGCAGGTCCGAGCCGCCCTGGTTTTCGGTCATGCCCATGCCGATCAGCGCCGCGGTCTTGTCGGTCACGGGCTGGAAGCGGGGGTCGTAGTCGCGGCCGAATATCTTCGGCAGCCATTCGGCGGCGATCGCCGGCGACTGCCGCAGCGTTGGCACCGCGCCATAGGTCATGGCGATCGGGCAATAGACGCCGCTCTCGATCTGGCCGAGCATGTAGGTGCCGGCCGCACGCGCCACATGCGCACCGGGCTTCGGTGCCGCCCAGGGGCTCGAATGCAGCCCGGCCTTGACCGCGATCCCCAGCAACTGGTGCCAGGCCGGATGAAATTCGACCTCATCGAGGCGATGGCCGTAGCGGTCGAAGGCGTGCAGCACCGGCGGTTGGCGGTTGGCGGCAAAACCGAGTTGCACCGTCTCCGGCGTGCCGAGAGTGGCGCCGAGGGCGCCCAGCTCGCCCGCCGCCCAGCCGGCGCCTTCGCGTTCGACGGCCGCCCGCAACACGGTATCGCTGGCGAACAGGTTATAGGGCTCGAGCGGCGGCGGCTGGTTCAAGACCTCGAACATGGCAAGCGTCTCCGGCAAGAGCGCTGACGAACGCCACCAGTGTACCCCGCGAATCAGGGAAACAGCGCTACCTGATCGATGCCCATGGCCTCGGGATAGCCCAGCACCAGGTTCATGTTCTGGATCGCCTGGCCGGAGGCGCCTTTCACCAGGTTATCGAGCGCCGAAATGACGATGGCCCGGCCCGGCACGCGGTCGGCGGCAACGCCGATGAAAGTCATGTTGGAGCCGCGCACATGGCGCGTTTGCGGCGTCTGGCCGAACGGCAAAACATGCACAAACGGCTCCTTCGCGTAGAACTTTAAAAGTATCGCATGAAGCTCCTCGGGGGTCCGGCCCCTTTTGCCCCGGACGTAGATGGTCGAGAGGATGCCCCGGTTCATCGGCACCAAATGCGGGGTGAAGGTCACAACCACATCCCGGCCGGCGGCGGCGGAGAATTCCTGGTCGAGTTCGGCCATGTGCCGGTGGCCGCCAACGCCGTAGGCGTTGAAGCCCTCCGACACCTCCGAGAACAGCATCGCCTCTTTGGCCGCCCGCCCCGCCCCGGTCATGCCGGACTTGGCGTCGATCACGATCTCATCGAGGTCGATCGCCTTAGCCCGTATCAGCGGGATCAGCGGCAGCTGGGCGCAGGTGGTGTAGCAACCGGGATTGGCCACCAACCGCGCCTGCTTGATGGCGCGCCGGTGGATTTCGGCCAGGCCGTAGACCGCCTCTTTCTGCAATTCCGGCGCGTGATGCTCGTGGCCGTACCATTTGGCATAGGCCGTGGTATCGGCCAGCCGGAAGTCGGCCGACAGGTCGACGATCTTGGTCGACGGCGCCTTACTCAGCACCTCTACCAAGACCTTCTGCGTGGTGGCATGGGGCAGCGCGCAGAACACCAGATCGAGCTTCATCGACGCCCAGTCGAGCCCGTCGAGGGCGACCAGCGTCGGCAGCTCATAGGGCGAGAACTGCGGAAAGACATCGCGCATCGCCTTGCCGGCGCTGCGCTCGGCGGTCAGCAGGGCAATCTCGGCGCGCGGATGCCGCAACAACATCCGCACCAGTTCGGCGCCGGTGTAGCCGGAGGCGCCGAGCACGCCGATCTTCGCCTTGGTGGCCATTGTCTTATTCCTTCAGGTCGCCGCCGGTCCGCCGGCGGGCATAGCATGCCTCCCTTGCGGGAGGGTTCGGTCCGGATCGGGCAAGAGCTGGGATCGAGAGTGCCGCGGCCAAATCCGGCGGCACGGGCAAACGCTAACGGCGCGCCCGTGCCGGAGCGGCACGGCGGCGATACGCGGGTGCGGTCGAAATGGTCATAGCCGCGATATAGGCCCGGGCCCGATCCGGGTCAAGAATACCCCATAAACAGAAGGCCGCCAACGCGGCGGCCTTCCTCGATGCGTGACGACGCGGTCGGTCAGATGCTGGGATTCCAGGCGACCGGGACCGGACGGTAGCCGTTGCCGTCCTTCTCGATATAAGCGATCGCCGGGAACGGATAGTGGAAGCCCGACATCAACTGGCGGTCGGCCGCCAGCCGGTCATAGACCTTGCGGCGGGTAGCCTCGGCCATCGCGGCATCCATATCGAACATCACGTGCCAGCCCGGATTGCGGGCAAACAGCGCCGGCGCGTTGGTGACATCCGCCTGCCAGAACAGGCTCTGGCCGCCGGACGCAATGTTGAACGACATATGGCCCGGCGTGTGGCCGTGCGTGGCGACCGAGGTAATGCCCGGCACCAGTTCCTTGTCGGCCTGATACTGCGTCACCTTGTTGCCGAGCGCGCTGAACACGCGCCGCGCGTTCTTGAAGGCGGCCTGTGCGGCTTCGGGTGCTTTGCCCATGGTGGCGTCGTCCATCCAGAACGCCCATTCCGGCGCCGGCACCATCACTTCCGCATTTGTGAACAGTGGTTTGCCGTCCGCCGAGAGCAAGCCGTTGATGTGGTCGCCATGGAAATGCGAAATGATGACGGTGTCGATCGCGCTGGCTTGAATACCGGAAGCGGCCAAGTTGTCCTGGAACTGGCCAACCGCACCTTTGGTCTGCGCGAGAGCACCGGGGCCGGAGCCGGTGTCGATCAGCACCAGTTTCGAGCCGGTGTTGACGACCGTCGGATTGAACGGGATCACCATTTCATCCGGCTTCATGAAGGCGGCGCGCAGCGCGGCATTGACCTCGTCCTTCTTCGCGTTGCGGACGAAATTGTCAGGCAGCGGGAAGACGCGGGCGCCGTCGGTCACCACGGTCAATTCCAGGGTACCGAGCTTGGTGCGGTAGAAGCCTGCGTTCTGCTTGCCGGTCGGCGGCGCCGAGGCCAGCGCGGGTCCCGTCAGGCCGAGCGGACTGACGGCGGTGACCGCAGCTGCTCCGGCGAGCAGATTGCGGCGTGAAAGTTCGATCATGGATGTCTCCCTGTTGGTCGTTCTGGCAATGATGGAAGTCGTCGTCGGCGGCAAATGCCACGCCCTGCTTCTGACCGATCGCAGCCAGCCCGATGGCCGGGCCAGTCTACGCAAGCCTAGAACCCCGGACCACGGCTCCTATTCCGAGGCATTACGCCGCAGAACAGGATCATTCTGACATTTTGAGGGAAAACGCCTGCAACGCCATACAAATTTGCGCGACCGCCGCACCGGATGCCTTTCGCGATGCAGCGCCGGTCAACGCCGGAGCCAGTCCACGACCTCGAAGATGCCGCCGCCCAGCGCCAGCAGCACCGCCGCCCAGACAAAGGCCGACGAAAAATTGGCGAACTGGAAACGCCAGAACGGCATTTCGAATATGCCGGCGATCAAGGGCACCGAGGCCCGCAATGGACCGGAGAAGCGGCCAATGAAAATGCCGGGCACGCCCCACTTCTTGATAAAGGCTTCGCCGAGCGGCAGCAGGTTCGGATGGCGCGACAGCGGCCACATCTTGGCCACCGGCGGCCCGATCTTCTGCCCGATCCAGTAGGACACCCAGTCGCCCAACGCCGCGCCCAGTGAAGCCGCCAGCCAGATCGGCCAGAAACTGACTCCGCTGGTGCCGATCAGTCCACCGATGGCCACCAGCACACCCCACGCCGGAATCAGCAGCGAGACGAAGGCCAGCGATTCCGCGAACGCCAGCGCGAACACGATCGGCGGCGCCCAGACCGCATTGTCGCGCACAAAGGCAACGACCTGATCGAAGCTGGCACTCAAATCCATTGGGCGTCGCAACCGGCTGTAGGTCTGCGGGAGTTGCTGTCTAGCGCGGCGGCAAAGTCGACGCCAGCGCTAGACCGGCAGGGTCGGATCGTCGCTGGGGAACAGGTGGCTGATCGCAACCAGACCCATAATCAAAAGTGGCACCGCCAGGAACGCGCCGATCGGGCCCCATAGCCAGGCCCAGAACACCAGCGCCAGAAACACTGTCAGCGGGTTCAGCGTCAGCCGGCGGCCGATGACACCCGGCGTGATGAAATGCCCTTCGAGCGTCGAGAAGGCGAGATAAAGCAGCGGCGCGAACATCGCCTGAACGATGGTGGGAAACGTCACAACGCCGACCAGAAACAGCGCCGCCTGCATGATGAAGGCGCCGATATAGGGAATGAAGTTGAGCAGAAAGCCGAGCACCGCCCAGGCCACCGGATCGGGCAGCCCGACCGCCCAAGCGATCAGGCCGGCGCCGGCGCCAACGCCGACATTGATGATACCCACCGTGCTCAGATAGGCGGTCAGGTTGGATTCGATATCGTTCATGATCTTGAGCGTGCGCAACCGCGCTTCGCGGTCATCGAAAAACACCACCAGCACGCGGCGGATTTCCGAACGCCCGAGCAACATGAAGAACAATGTGCCGAAAAAGATGAACAGCGATCCGATCGCCGGCGTGACGATCGTCACCGCCGGTTGCACCACGGTCATGATGTCGAAACCGAGACCGCCTTTGCTGTCGGACGGCAGCAAGGCATTGCGCATGTCCTGCAGGGCCGCCAGCGGCCGATCGAGCAAGCGCATCTTCTCCTGGATGATGCGGCCGATATCAGGCGCTTTGCCAACCCAGTCGACCACTGGCGCCGCCAGCAGCACAATCACGCCGTAGAACACGGCAATCACCAGCAGAAACAGCGCGATTGCCGAAACCAGCGACGGCACCCCCATACGATCGGCGCGCGTCGACAAGGGGCCGAGCATCATGGTCACGACAAAGGCGGAGGCGACCGGCAACAGCACGGGGCGCGCCAAGCTCAAGGCGGCAATCAGCAAGATAACGAAAATGCCCACGGTGGCCGACTGGGACGCGGTCTTCCAGACCTGTGCAACCTCCGCGACCGGCTCCGGGTCGCGGATCGTCAGCGGTGGCTTGCGCCGCGACACATTGGCAGGAGGCTTTTGATTCATTGTGTAAATTTCATACTACGAAATGGCAGGCCGTATATAACGGGCAAGTCGCCAATAAGTTGCCAGATTTTCCGCCCGCCAGCCTGCACTGGCGCTTTTTTCGGCGTGCGTTGGACGGCGACCGGATCGCTGCGACAGCGGAGGCATTGACAGAGGGCGCCGAAGCAAAGGATGGTCGCACGATCAAGAATAAAATGCCCCCCAGGGGCAAACCGGGGAAACATCATGACACTCAAGACGATGCTAAGAGTACTTGCGCTCACCACCGTCATCGCGGTGACGACGACGGCTGCGAGCGCCCAGGAAAACATTCGCCTGCGGATCGCCTCCGGCCATCCGACGGTCAATACCTACGTCAACCTGATGCAGAACTTCTTCGTGCCGGAGGTGACCAAACGGGTTGCCGAGAGGACCAAGCACAAAGTCGAGTTCGTCGAAGGCTACGGCGGCGCCATGGTAAAGGTCGCCGACACGCTGGAAGGCGTGCAGTCGGGCATCATCGACATCGGCGCCTATTGCTTCTGCTTCGAGCCGTCCAACCTGCCGCTGCATGCGTTCCAGGTCATGCTGCCGTTCGGCACCATGGACCCGGTTGTCAGCCTGAAGGTGGCGCGCGCCGTGTACGACAAGGTGCCGTACATGTCGAAGGTGTTCGAGGACAAGTTCCGGCAGAAGCTGCTCGCGCTGATCGCCGACAATGGCTACAATCTCGGCACGACGATGGAATGGAACAACATCGCCGATCTCAAGGGCGTGAAGCTCGCGGGCGCCGGGCTTAACCTCAAGTGGCTTGAATTCGTTGGCGCAGTGCCGGTGCAAGGCTCGCTGGTCGAGGCCTATACCGGCATGCAGACGGGCGTCTACAACGGCTGGATCATGTTCCCGTCGGCCTGGGTCAACTTCAAGCTCTACGAGCAGGGCAAGTACTACACCGAGATCGGCTTTGGTGCGATCACGTGGCACGGCCTGACCATCAACTCCAACCGCTGGGCCAAGCTGCCGAAGGATGTCCAGGCGATCATCCAGGAAGTGGCCCTGGAATACGAGGCCAAGACCGGCACGGTGAACGCCGAGAACTATCCGAAGCAGATCGCCGAACTGAAGGAAAAGGGCACCATCGTCCGTACCCTGCCGGAACAGGTCCGCCTCGACTGGGCCAACTCGCTTGCCAAGTGGCCGGCCGAGAAGGCCCAGGAGCTCGACAAGGCAGGCCTGCCCGGTACGCAGGTGCTGGAAATCGCGCTCAAGGCCGCCGAGGAAAACGGCCACAAGTGGCCGGTCCGGTACAACCTCAAGTAAAGCTGATATGATTGCGGGCGGCCGTGTAAAACGGCTGCCCGCTGCTTTTCCTCCGGCTGCCGAACGGATCTCATGCTCGAGATATTGAACGCCCGACTTGCCCGCGTGCTGCTCGCGGCCGCGGCGGTACTGATATTCTTTCTCGGATTTCTCGTCTGCGCCGACGTGTTTGGGCGCGCCATCTTCAGCGCTCCGGTGAAAGGCACACCGGAAATCGTGTCGATGTCGATCGTCATCATCTGCTTCCTGCTGGCCGGGTACGCCGTGCAGAGCAACAGCATGATCCATACCGATGTTTTCTCCGGCATTTTCGGCGTTCGCGGGCTGGCGAGCGCCAGACTTCTGTCGGCCATACTCGGGATGATGTTTTTCGGACTGGTGGTCTGGGGCAGCTATGAGCCGACCATGCACGCCATTTCCAGCGGCGAGTTCGAGGGCGAAGGCGCCCTCCGCGTGCCGGTGTGGCCGGCCCGCATCGTCGTGCTGGCCGGCTCCTTTCTGGTGGTGGCAAGCTACGCCCTGCATGCGGTGCGCGCGATATCGGAAATAATCAGCGGCCAGGTCGAGACCACGACGCCCCCGGCGTCCACGCACCGTTAGAGAACAGCGACATGCTCGACCATTTCGATATGATCGCCATCGTGGTCGTCGTGCTCGGCCTCGTCTTCGCCGGCGTGCATATCGCCATCGCGCTCGGCATTACCGCCGCGCTCGGCATCTATCTGATGACCGGCGATATCGAGACGGTTCGGACCTTCATCGCCAACACCGCCTATGAGGCGCTGCGCGACTACGTGTTCGCGGTGATCCCGCTGTTCATCCTGATGGGCGACTTCCTGGCCAAATGCGGCGCGGCGCGCGATCTGTACACGCTCGCCAATCGTGCCAGCAAATGGCTGCCTGGCCGGCTTGCCGCCGCCACCATTGTCGCCAACGCGCTGTTCGGTTTTGTCACCGGCGTCAGTATCGCCGCCGCCGCCGC
Source organism: Pseudolabrys sp. (assembly GCA_030684935.1). GTDB lineage: Bacteria > Pseudomonadota > Alphaproteobacteria > Rhizobiales > Xanthobacteraceae > Pseudolabrys. Next base: position 135,107 of record JAUXXH010000001.1, read on the forward strand.
CTTCTCGCGCATCGCCTATCCGGAAATGCGACGCTACGGCTACCGCCGCGACTTTGCGCTCGGCTCGGTCGCGGGCAGCGCCTGCCTCGGCATGCTGATACCGCCCTCGGTACTGATGATTGTGTGGTGCGTGCTCACCGAAATCTCGATCGGCGCGCTGTTTCTGGCCGGCGTGATTCCAGGACTGCTCGCGGCCGGCGGCATGATTCTTTACGTCGTGGTCGCCGCCAAGATGTTCCCCGAACTGGTCGGCGAAACGCACGCGTCGCGCCGCGGCAGCGCGCTGGGCGCCGACGTCACGGTCCCGCGGCATCCGGCGCCGATCGAGCCCACCGATGCTGAAATCCGCGCCATGCTGATCAGCACTCTTCTGGTGATCGCCCTCATCGTCGGCACGCTGGGATCGATCTGGCTTGGTCTCTGCACGCCGACCGAAGGCGCCGGCATCGGCGCGGTCGGCGCCCTTATTCTGGCGGTGATCAAAGGCATCAAGCCCCGCGAAGTCTGGCAGGTGGTGCTTGATGTCGGCCGCACCTCCGGGCCGCTGCTGCTGCTCTTGTTCTGCGCGCAGCTTTACTCGCGTGTGCTGTCGATGACCGGCTTCACCGAAGCGGCCAAGAGCTTCCTGCTGGCGACCGGTGCCGGCACCTGGGGCATTCTCGCGATGATGATCGCGATCTGGGTGGTGCTCGGTTGCCTGATCGATTCGATCTCGATCATCCTGCTGACGGTGCCGATCTTTGCGCCGATCGCGGCCGCCCTCGGCTTCGATCCCCTCGCCTTCGCCATCATGGGCATCCTGGCGATTGAAACCGGACTGTTGACCCCGCCCTTCGGCATCCTGGTATTCACGGTCAAGGCGGCTGTGCCGGACCCTGACGTGCAACTGTGGGAAATTTTCCGCGGCGCGCTGCCCTATATCGTCGTGCTGCTCTCGGTCGTCGTGGCGCTGGCGGTGTTCCCGCAGCTTGCCACGTTCCTGCCGAGCCTTTAGACGAGCCTTCCCCGGACACTGTGGCGATCGCCGCCGCTGCTCTGCCATCGTGGCATAGTGGCTGCGAGCGATTCGCTCCGCAGGTTCCATTCGTCGACAGGTTTCCATGGCAAAGTCCGCGACCAAGAAAAAAGCCCTTCCGCAGCCCGATCTTTTCGAGGCGCCGGCGCCGCGCGCCGTCAAGGCCGACACCCGCAGCGCGCCGAAGCCGGCAGCGCCGCGCGCCAAGCCCGCGCGGGGCTCGAGCGCGGAAGCCGGCTACACCGCCAAGGACATCGAGGTTCTCGAGGGCCTCGAGCCGGTGCGCCGCCGCCCGGGCATGTATATCGGCGGCACCGACGAGAAGGCTTTGCACCACCTGTTCGCCGAGGTGATCGACAATTCGATGGACGAGGCGCTGGCCGGTCACGCCGACTGGATCGAGGTCGAGCTGGAAGCCGACGGCTTCATCAGCATCACCGACAACGGCCGCGGTATCCCCGTCGACCCGCACCCGAAGTTCAAGAACAAGTCGGCCCTCGAAGTCATCATGTGCACGCTGCACGCCGGCGGCAAATTCGACTCCAAGGTCTATGAGACCTCCGGCGGCCTGCACGGCGTCGGCGTCTCGGTCGCCAATGCGCTGTCGGAGCGCATGGAAGTCGAAGTCGCGCGCGAGCAGCAGCTCTACAAGATGGTGTTCGAACGCGGCAAGCCGAAGGGCAAGCTGGAGAAAGCCGGCCGCGTGCCGAACCGCCGCGGCACCAAGATCCGTTTCCGCCCCGACGCGCAGATCTTCGGCCCGAAGGCTGCCTTCAAGCCCGAGCGCGTGTTCAAGATGGCGCGCTCCAAGGCCTACCTTTATGCCGGCGTCGAGATCCGCTGGCACTGCGCGCCGGAACTGCTGCGCGGCGTCGATGACGTGCCGGAGAAAGCGACCTTCCACTTCGCCCAGGGGCTGAAGGACTATCTCGGTGCCAACCTGACCGGCGCGACGCTGGTGCATCCCGATATTTTCACCGGCACCTCCGGCAAGACCGGCCGCCACGGCGCCGTCGAATGGGCGGTGGCCTGGACCGCCGACCAGGACGGCTTCCTGCAGTCCTACTGCAACACCATCCCGACGCCGGATGGCGGCACCCATGAATCCGGCCTGCGCACGGCGCTGCTGCGCGGCCTCAAGGACCACGCCGCCCGCGTCGGCCAGGAGAAGCGCGCCAGCATCGTCACCAGCGAGGACGTCATGGTCGGCGTCGGCTGCATGCTGTCGGTGTTCGTGCGCGAGCCGGAATTCCAGGGCCAGACCAAGGACCGCCTCGCCACCGCGGCCGCGCAGAAGATCGTCGAGCAGGCCATCAAGGACCCCTGCGATCACTGGCTGTCGGGCAATCCGATGCAGGCCAACAAGCTGCTGGACTTCGTCATCGAGCGCGCCGAGGACCGGCTGCGCCGGCGCCAGGAAAAGGACATCGCCCGCAAGTCGGCGGTGCGCAAGCTGCGCCTGCCGGGCAAGCTGGCCGACTGCTCAAGCTCGGCCTCCGAAGGCTCCGAGATATTCATCGTCGAGGGCGACTCGGCCGGCGGCAGCGCCAAGCAGGCGCGCGACCGCCGCAACCAGGCGATCCTGCCGTTGCGCGGCAAGATCCTCAACGTCGCCTCGGCCGGCAAGGACAAACTGGCGCAGAACGCGCAACTCTCCGACCTGATCCAGGCGCTCGGCTGCGGCACCGGCTCAAGCTTCGACACCAAGGACCTGCGTTACGAGAAGGTCATCATCATGACCGACGCCGACGTCGACGGCGCGCACATCGCCTCGCTGCTGATCACCTTCTTCTACCGGCAGATGAAAGGCCTGATCGACGCCGGCCGGCTCTATCTGGCGGTGCCGCCGCTGTTCCGGCTCCAGCACGGCGGCAAGATCGTTTATGCGCGCAACGACGCGCACAAGGCGGAACTGCTGAAGAGCCAGTTCAACGCCAATGCCAAGGTCGAGGTCTCCCGCTTCAAGGGTCTCGGCGAGATGATGGCGGCGCAGCTGAAGGAAACCACCATGGACCCGTCCAAGCGCACGCTGCTGCGGGTGGTGCTGGTGGAAGCCGACGCCAAGGCAACGTCCGGAGCGGTCGAGCGGCTGATGGGCACCAAGGCCGAGGCGCGCTTCGATTTCATCCAGGAGCGGGCCGAATTCGCCGCCGAGGAATTGCTGGACGTGTGAGCGGGCGCCCTCGCTCCGCGAGAGCGGCAGAATGCCCTACTCGCACTTCCGCAGCACCGGCGTCCTGCGCCCGCTGGCGACGACGACGCCGTCCTTCACCCGCACCGCGGCGCCGTCGGGCTGGTTGAACACGGTCCGGCGCGTGCCACGGCCGACCTGGAAAGCCAGCGTCTGCAGTTGAGAGGCGTCGGTTCCGGGCTGGAAAATCGCGGTGACTTGCAGGCGGTCGTCGCCCATGCGTTCCGCCGACAGGATCCGGTAGCGGTTGGCCGAGAACGCCGGTCCATGGTCGTGGACCTCCTCCACCTCGCCCGGCTCCGGGCTCGCGATCCGCACATGCGGATTGGCCGACGTGGGCGGCCGGCCGCAATCCAGCGCCCAGTGGCCGAACAGGCCCATCTCGGTGAACACTGTCTCCATCGGAACCGGGCCGGCAGCAGCGGGCAAATTCGGCATCAGGGCAATGGCTGAGATCGCCATCAACGCCGCAATTCGCATGACCTCGCTACTCCACTCGACTCAAGAACTGGGTCCAAGCATAGCAGCGTGCAGCGCAGCGGCAATCAATTGTGCGGGATAGGGAGTTGTACGTGCCCTAGTCGATCGGCAGGCCGGAATAATTTTCCGCCAGCGTCGTCGCCGCCGCACCCGAAGTGGTGAGGTATTCGAGTTCCGCAATCTGGCGGCGGCGGTCGAACGCATTCTCGTTCGGGAAATGATGCAGCAGCGACGTCATCCACCAGGAGAAACGCTGGCCCTTCCAGATGCGCGGCAGCACCGCCTGCGAATAGCCGTCGAGCTTCGCGGTATTTCCCGTCTTGTAGTAGTCGGCCACCGCGCGTGACAGCATGCGCACGTCGGCGAAGGCGAGGTTCATGCCCTTGGCGCCGGTCGGCGGCACGATGTGGGCGCTGTCGCCGGCGAGATACAAGCGGCCATGCTGCATGGGCTCGGTGACGAAACTGCGCATCGGCGTCACGCCTTTCTGCAGAATCTTGCCTTCCTGCAATTTCCGGGCGCCGCCCAGCCGCAGGTGCAGTTCCTCCCAGATCCGGGCATCCGGCCACTTCTCGATGTCTTCGTCGGGCGCGCACTGGAAATAGAGCCGCGCCAGCACCGGCGAGCGCATGGTGTAAAGCGCGAAGCCGCGGTCGTGGTACGAATAGATCAACTCATCATCGGGCGGTGGCGACTCCGACAAAATGCCGAGCCAGCCGAACGGATATTCCCGGTCGTAGGTAGTGAGCACACCTTGCGGAAACGCCGGCCGGCAGACGCCGTGAAAGCCGTCGCAGCCGCCGATGAAATCGCAGGCAATCTCCTGCTCCGCGTCGTTGTGCTTGAACCGGATCTTCGGCGCCTTGCCGTCGATGTCGTGGACGCTGGTGTCGGACACCTCGAACAGGATCGGCGTGCCGTCGGCGAGTCGCCGCTCGATCAAGTCCTTGACGATCTCCTGCTGGCCGTAGATCGCGACGCTGCGTCCGACCAGTTCCTTGAAATTGAGATAATGCAGGCCGCCGGAAAAGTTCAGGTGGATGCCGCTGTGAAACATGGCTTCGCGCTGCATGCGCTCGCCGACGCCGGTGTCGTTCAGGAGATCGATCACCCATTGCTCGATCAGCCCGGCGCGGATGCGGTTCTCGCAATACTCGCGGCTGCGGTTCTCTATGATGATCGACTCGATCCCTGCCAGATGCAGCAGGTGCGATAGCATCAGGCCTGCCGGCCCGCAGCCAACGATTCCGACTTGAGTCCGCAGCATTTGTTTTCTCCCCGGGCCGCACGGTATACGCGAAGCGGCGCGGCGGGCAAATAGCGCCGTGGCTAGAGCGGCCAGCCGTATCGCGGTACACGGGCCAGGTATCGCCGGTACGGCTCGCCGAACTTGGCCGCCAGATAGCGTTCCTCGCGCCGCACCACGCCGACATGGATCACCGGCACGAACAGGATGGTCATGACCAGCATCCAGTCCGACGCCAGCAGGATCGACAATCCCGCCAGGACGAGAGTCATGCCGACATACATCGGGTTGCGTAGCCAGCCATAAACGCCGATGGTGACGACCGCGGTCGACGGCTTCCACGGTTCGGCATGGGTGTGGTGCGCGCGAAACTGCATGACAGCGGCGATGGCCAGCGCCAGCCCGCCGCCAATCAGAACGACCCCCACGGTCAGGCGGAATCCGAACGGCAGCACCACCGCCATCACGTAAGCGGGCAAGAGCCAGTCGAGCAGCAGGCCGATCGCGATTGCCGCCAGTGCAATCAAGGGCGGCGGCGCGATCACGCCGGCGTTGTCCCGGCTCACAGGCGTCATGCGGCGAGCCAATCATTCAATGCCGCGTTCACCGCCTCCGGCTGCTCGATGGTCGACAGATGACCGCAGTCCGGCACCGTCACCAGGCGCGACCCCGCTATGCCGGCGGCGATTTCCCTCGACAGGTCGGGCGGCGTCAGTTCATCGCCCTCGCCGACCAGCACCAGCGTTGGACACGTGATCGTCGCCAGCAGCGGCCGCGAATCCGGCCGCGACATGATCGCCTTCTGCTGACGCACGAAGGCCTCGGTCCCGGTATCGGCCGCCATGTCGCGCACCACGCGCTTGAGCGCCGCGTCGCCGTGCCGGCTGCGGTGCAGAAACTTCGGCGTCAGCGTCTCGACCACATCCATCAGCTTACCGGCTTCCGCCATGGCGATGAACTTTTCACGTCCTGCCTTTTGTTCGGGCAGATCCGGCCGTGCCGAGGTGTCGAGCAGCGCCAGTTTCGCCACCCGGTCGGGCGCGAGCTTGAAGATATTCAGCGCGATGTAGCCGCCCATGGACAGCCCGGCGAGCGCAAAGCGCGGCGGCGCATCGGCGAGGATACGCGCGGCGATCGCTTCAACGGTGTCGTCGCGGCGGTGGTCGGCCACGGCGACCGGTCCGCGCGGCCAGAGCGCCACAATTTGCGGCAGATACAGGCGGGCGCTGCACAGCAGGCCGGGGACCAAAAGTAGCGGTAAAGATTGCGCCATGATGACACTCCCACGACGAAAAGGTTAAGAATTAAAGGACTTATTGCACTGCCGCAGCATTGACTTTGGCCCTTTCCGCCCTATGTTCCAAGGGACCGGTCTGAACTTGGATTCGACCGTCCCCCGCGCATTGAAACATGAATTGCCCGAACCGGCGCGGGCCCCGGACGGGCACCGTTTTAGAGGTTTTATGTCCTTTTCCCATCTCGGCCTATCCGACAAGGTTGTCAGCGCCGTCGAAGCGTCGGGCTACAAGACGCCCACTCCCATTCAAGAACAAGCCATTCCCCACGTCCTCGCGCGCCGCGATGTTCTCGGCATCGCCCAGACCGGCACCGGCAAGACCGCCGCCTTTGTGCTGCCCATGCTGACCATGCTGGAAAAAGGCCGCGCCCGCGCCCGCATGCCGCGCACCCTCATCCTCGAGCCGACGCGCGAACTCGCCGCGCAGGTCGTCGAGGCTTTCGAAAAATACGGCGCCAATCACAAGCTCAACGTCGCCCTGATCATCGGCGGCGTTTCGTTCGGCGACCAGGACGTCAAGCTGACGCGCGGCGTCGATGTGCTGATCGCCACCCCGGGCCGCCTGCTCGACCACTCCGAACGCGGACGCCTGCTGCTGTCCGGTGTCGAACTGCTGATCATCGACGAAGCCGACCGCATGCTCGACATGGGCTTCATCCCCGACATCGAACGCATCGGCAAGCTGGTACCGTTCACGCGCCAGACCCTGTTCTTCACCGCCACGATGCCGTCGGAAATCCAGCGCATCGCCGATAACTTCCTCCATAATCCGGTGCGCGTCGAAGTATCGAAGCCGGCCACGGCCGCGACCACGATCACACAAGGTCAGGTCGCCACCGGACGCGACGCGGCCGACAAGCGCGACACGCTGCGGCGCCTGCTGCGCTCCGCCGACAATTTCAAGAACGCCATCATCTTCTGCAATCGCAAGCGCGAAGTCGCGCTTCTGCACAAATCGCTGGTCAGCCACGGCTTCAATGCGGTGGCGCTGCACGGCGATCTCGATCAGTCGGCGCGCACCGCCGCGCTTGAGGCCTTCCGCAAGGGCGACGCCAAGCTCCTGATCGCCTCCGACGTCGCCGCGCGCGGCCTCGATATCCCGGCGGTCAGCCACGTCTTCAATTTCGACGTGCCGCATCATCCCGACGATTACGTGCACCGCATCGGCCGCACCGGCCGCGCTGGTTTGACCGGGACGGCCATCACGCTGGTGGCGCCGATCGACGTCAAGTCGGTGGGTGCGATCGAGAAGCTGATGGGCATGCCGATCCCGTGGATGGGCGAGCCCGCCGCGGCCGCTGGCGCGGTGACCGAGGAAAGCCCGCGCGGCGAGCGCAAGCCCGGCGAACGGCCGCCGCGCAAGGATCAGCACGCCGAACGGGCGCCGCGCGAGCGTGGTCCCCGGCGCGAACGATCACCCCGCAATGAACGGCCGCCGCAGGGCGAAAGGGCTCCGCAGGGCGATCGTCCGGCGCAAGGCGAACGGCCGCCGCAGAGCGAGCGGCCGGCACAGCCGCGTCAGGAGCAGCCGCGGGCCGCGAAGCCCGCGCCGCGTCCTGAAGCAAGACCGCCCGTCCGTCCCCGGCAAGAGCCGATGGATGACGCCGACGGCAGCCATCTGCCCGCCTTTCTGCTGCGGCCTGTAACCATCAAAGCGTGAGAATCCCGGCCTATTACAGTCCTCGGGTTGTGTTTCTCCGGCAAAGTCGCAGCCGCAGTCTGTAAATTTACCGTCAGTTCATTTCCGTCCCCTAACCTGCCGGCGTTGGCGCAGCGGGGGCTGGCGGGGTCAGTTGCGTCGAGTTCTCCAGCTTTTTTAGACGGTGCTGATTGGAGCTTTCGCGATGACGGGTCATGCCGACGAGCACGAACGCACCATGGCGTTCGCTGAGATTGCTCTCGGCCAGATAAAGGCGCTGGGCCAGGCGGCAACGCCGCGCAATTACGAAATCTGGTATGCCTATGCGACCGGCTACCATCCCTCGCTCAATCAAACCATCAACGAGACCCTGCAGCGTAGCGGCGCGTTGGCTGAGGCCGACCTCGAGAAAATTCACCGGACCTATCTCTCCCCGGCCCGGCTGACCGAGCGGATCGATTCCGTCGGCAGCCACGTCAAGGGCGAGATCGAGCAGGTCATGGCGATGATCGACGCCGCCGCCGGCTCCGCCAGCAGCTACACCGAAAGCCTGGCCGGCATGTCGGAGAAACTGGTCCAGTCGAAGGACCGCGACGGGTTGCGCGCCATCGTCGAAAGTCTGGTGCAGACGACCAAGGAGATGGAAGTCTCCAACAAGGCGCTCGAGGAGCGGCTGAGCGCGTCCAAGCAGGAAATCAACGCCCTGCAAGAAGACCTGGAAACGGTCCGCACCGAAAGCCTGACCGATCCGCTGACCCAACTAGCCAACCGCAAGTTCTTCGACACCACGCTGGAGCAGGCCATTGCCGAAGCCCGCGCCAACAACGAACCGTTGTCGCTGATGCTGACCGACATCGACCATTTCAAGAACTTCAATGACAGCTTCGGCCACCTCACCGGGGACCAGGTGCTGCGTCTGGTGGCGCTGTCGCTGAAGCAGAACGTCAAGGGCCAGGACACCGCCGCGCGCTATGGCGGCGAGGAGTTCGCCGTCATCCTGCCGAACACGGTCTTGCGCTCGGCGATTACCGTCGCCGACCATGTCCGCCGCGCCGTGATGACCAAGGAACTGATGAAGCGCTCGACCGGCGAACATCTGGGCCGGGTGACGATTTCGATCGGCGTCGCCACGCTGCACAAGTCGGACACCGTGCAGTCGCTCATCGAGCGTACCGACAACTGCCTCTACGCCGCCAAGCGGCACGGCCGCAACCGGGTGATGTGCGAAACCGATCCGGAAATCTCGGCCTCGCCTGCCGCCCAGCAGGTCGCCTGACCGGCCGCCGCTACAGGTCCACCGCCATCGACAGATATCCGACCAGCGCGCGCCCGCTGCTGCCGCTGAAAATACCGACGATGCCGTTCGGCTCAAGCCTGTTGTCGACCGTGCCCAGTTCGACGCCCAACTTCACCTTGTCCCGGGGCTTCCAGTACAGATTGACGCCGGTACGGAATGTCTGCGCTTGGGGCTTGGCCAATAGAAGATCGGCGCGCAGCGTCAGATAACTGGCAAAGATGTTGGACTCGAACTGCTCCGACCAGACATGGCGGAACGATCCGACCGCGCTCCAGCCCGTGGTCGGCCCCCGGCTGCGCACCGTGTGCTGGTAGGTCGTGAGGTCGTTGCTGATGCCGAGATAGGACGACGCGTCGACGGCATAGGTCGCCTGAAACCTGATTTCATCGGATTCGCCGGTGAACGGCGTCGGCACGGCCAGGCCGATGCTGGCGGCCCAGCCGGTGCGCACCGTCGCGGTGTCGGGAAACAGCGGCAGCAGCGGCGAGGCCGAAAAATCAGCCCGGCGCGCCAGCCCCGACAGGTGAAAGCGCAGCGCCTCGGAGTCGTAGCGCCAGCGCAGCGTATAGACGGGATCGGAAAAATCGAAGTTCTTCAGTCCGGTCACAGCCTCGGGCGTGGTCGGCAGATTGGATTCCAACCCGGCCGCGATCGTGTTGGCGTCGTCGAAGGCGTATTCATAGACGATGGTGTTGGCGGAACGGCCCGGCGCCGTGGCGGTGGACAGAAACTCGCTTTCCCAGAAGCTCATCAGCGTGCCGGTGTAGCCGACGGTCAGGCCGCCCAGCCCGACGCTCCAGCCCGACACGCTGAAGGTGCCGTTCGGGCTGCCGTCGCCGGTCGCCTTCGACCAGCTTGCCGACACCGTCGTCTTGAATTCGCCGAGCGTCGTGTCGCGCGACGTTTCCAGCCCCAAATAGGCGGACACGGTGTTCGAACTGCTGCCGTCCGAGAGGGTGCCATTGCGGTTGACGATCACCGGAAGGCCGGACGTCGACTTCCTGGCGTGCTGGTAGGTGTACGAAACGCCGGCAGTCAGTTCGGCGCAGGCGCCGGCGAGATCGAAACGGACGCCCTTCTCGTTCCTGTTCGGGTCGTCGGCATCGTAGGGCCAGGTTTTGGCCGCACGGTCCTGGTCCAGGAGGCAGACTGCCGGCGGCTCGGCCGCGAAAGCGCTCGCGCCCGCCGCCCACAGCCCCGTCGCCACGAAAACGCCCCGCCACGCCATGCCATCCCCCGCCCAATTCGGACGAAAACACAGCACGGTGTCAAGACACCACCGTCGACGGGCGGTGGAAAGCGGGTTTAGCGGCGTTTCTTTCTGGCCGCCGCGACCGCGGTCCCGAACGCCATTCGCGCCCATTGCGCCAGTTCATCGGGGTCATCGTAGAGACGGTCCGGCAGGCGCCAGTGTGACGTCACCGTACGGCGGCCGGTCTTGGTCGCGTAACTGAACGGCTCGCACCCCTCGCCGGCAAAGCGCGGCGACGTCTCGGTATCGGCTTTGAGATAGATCACGCCGCCGGACACCAGTCCGAACATCACGCCGTCGGCGAACAGACCGGCGGCGCCGAACATGCGGCGGACCTCAATCGGGCCGAAGACGGAAAACAGTTCGGTGAGATGATCCTTGTCCACGGGCCTGCCCGCGCCGGATCAGTGGCTGCCGGCGGACTCGTCCTTGGATGCGTCCAATGCCGGTGTGATCTGCACCGATTCGCCGCAACCGCAGGCCGAAGTCTGGTTCGGGTTCTTGAACACGAACTGCGCCGACAGCTTCTCGGTCTTGTAGTCCATCTCGGTGCCGAGCAGAAACAGCACAGCTTTCGGGTCAACCAGGATCTTGACGCCCTTGTCCTCGACGATCTCGTCCGTCGGCTTCACCGCGTCGGCATACTCCATGGTGTATTCCATGCCGGCGCAGCCGCCATTCTTGACGCCGACGCGGACGCCGGCGACCGGCTTGTCGGCCCGCGCCATGACGTCCTTGATGCGCAGCGCGGCGGCATCGGTCAGCCGCATCACCTGGGGCCGGGGTCGGGGTTGGGCAGTCGCCATGGTCATCCTCGTTCGTAGAAGCCTTATCTAGTGCCGAAACGCGATAATTGAAGTCACCACATATTGAGCACGAGTCGGGCCTCGTCGGACATCCGGCTCGGATCCCACGGCGGATCCCACACCACATCCACCTTGGCGTCCTTGACGCCCGGCACACTGGCGACCGCGTTCTCGATCATGATCGGCAGTTCCTGCGCGGAGGGGCAGTTCGGCGAGGTCAGCGACATGTCGATCTTGACCCCCCGGTCGTCGCCGATGTCGATCTTGTAGATCAGGCCCAGTTCATAGACGTCGGCCGGGATTTCCGGGTCGAACACGGTCTTGATGCCGGCGATGATGTCGTCGGTCAGACGGTTCAGTTCGTCCTGCGGGATCGCCGACACGCCGCTGGCGGCGGCCGTCACGGGCGCCTTCTCGGCCACAGCATCGGTCATGGGGGTCTCGTCGTTCATGCGAAGAATTCCTGGGCCTTGACCAGCGAGGCGGCCAACACGTCGACCTCCTCCCGGGTATTATACATGGCAAATGAGGCACGGCACGTGGCGGTGACGCCGAACCGGGCCAGCAGCGGCATGGTGCAGTGGGTTCCGGCGCGCACTGCCACCCCCGACCGGTCGATGATGGTGGCGACATCGTGCGGATGGGCGCCCTTGATCTCGAACGAAACGATCGGACCCTTGTGCCGGGCCTTGCCGATGATGGTCAGGGAATTGATCGCCCCCAGCCGCTCATGGGCATATTTCAGCAGTTCGTTCTCGTGGGCACGGATGCGCGCCTTGCCGACCGAATTGACGTAGTCGATGGCGGCGCCGAGCCCGACCGCCTGCACGATCGCCGGCGTGCCGGCCTCGAACCGGTGCGGCGGCTCGCCATAGGTGACGCGGTCCTCGAAGACCTCGCGGATCATCTCGCCGCCGCCATTGTAGGGCGGCATCGCTTCCAGCAGCTTGTGCTTGCCGTACAGCACGCCGATTCCGGTCGGGCCATAGAGCTTGTGGCCGGTCATGACGTAGAAATCGCAGTCGAGGTCGCGCACGTCGACGTCGAGATGCACCGCGCCCTGCGCGCCGTCGACCAGTACCGGGATGCCGTGGTCGTGCGCCATTCTGATGACGTCCTTGACCGGCACCTCGGTGCCGAGCGCATTCGACATCTGCGTGATCGCCACCATCTTGGTGCGGGGCCCGAGCAGCTTCTCGAATTCGTCGATCAGGAAATTGCCGTCCTCGTCGACCGGCGCCCACTTGATGACGGCGCCGAAATGTTCGCGCAGGAAATGCCACGGCACGATGTTGGAGTGGTGCTCCATGATCGACAGCACGATCTCGTCGCCAGGCCTGATGCGCGCGCGGCCGAAACTGGCCGCCACCAGATTGATCGCCTCGGTGGCGTTGCGGGTGAAGATGATTTCTTCGGTGCGCTCGGCATTGAGGAACGCCCGCACGGACTCGCGCGCGCCTTCATAGGCCTCGGTCGCCTCGTTGGCGAGATAATGCAGGCCGCGATGCACGTTGGCGTATTGCTCGGTATAGGCCCGGTGCATGCGCTCAAGAACCTGCGTCGGCTTCTGCGCCGAGGCGGCGTTGTCGAGATAAACGAGCGGCTTGCCATAGACCTGCATCGCCAGCGCCGGAAAGTCGGCCCGGATCTTGGCGATGTCGTAGCTGCCGTTGCTCACTGCGGGGTGCATCGTCAACCTCTTGTCCCGGACGCGATGCAGCATGCAACGCTGCGTCGCTGCGCCGGGACCCTTCCAAACTCAGCACTCGTTAGCGTCGTCATGCGCGCCTGCCCAGCCAGGCGATGGCCTGGTTCATCACCGCCTCGCGGATGCCCTCATGGGCGATTTCCTCGACAGTTTCGCCGATGAAGGCCTGGATCAGCAGTGCCTCGGATTCCTTGTCCGATATGCCGCGCGACATCAGATAGAATTTCAGGCCGGGATCGAGCGCGCCGGCGGTGGCGCCATGGCCGCAGACCACGTCGTCGGCGAAAATCTCCAGCTCCGGCTTGTTGTAGGCCTCGGCGTCATCCGACAGCAGGAGCGCCCGCGTCATCATCTTGGAATCGGTCTTCTGGGCGTGCGGTTTGACCACGATCTTGCCCTGGAAAACGCTGCGGCTCTCGTCGTCGAGCACGGCCTTGAACTGCTCGCGGCTGTCGCAATGCGGCACCGCATGCTCGATCTGCAGCGTATTGTCGACATGCTCCTTGCCGCGCAGCAGGCTGACGCCGCGAATGCCGCCGTGGCTGCCCTCGCCGGCAAAGCGGATGAAGCTCTGGTTGCGCACCAGCGACGCATCGCCGGTGCAGGCGAAAGTGTTGAAGGTGGCGCGGGCGCCGATCGAGACCATCAGGCTGGCGATGTGCAGGGCGCGGCCTTGGGTCAGCTTGAAGTGATCGACCGCGGTGTCATCGCCAGCCACCAGTTCGAGCGCCGCGTTGACCTGCGTCACGCCGCCCTCGTGGCTCTCGATGATGATCGCCTTGGCGCCTTTCTCGACAACGACCAGCGAGCGCATGAAGGCCGCGCTCGGCTTGTCGCTGCCGCCGGCAAACACCAGATGGATCGGCCGCTGCAGCGCCGTGCCGGCGGCGACATGGATCACGGCGCCGTCGCCCATCAGCGCGGTGTTGAGCGCCACCGCCACATCGGGAGTTGGAAAAGTCTTGCCGACATGCGCGGTCACCAAGGCATCGCCCCTGGCCAGGGCATCGGCCATGGAGCCGATGGTCAGACCGGCTTCCGGCGATAGATCGGACAACTCAGCGACGAAAGTGCCGTCGACAAAGACCAGCCGGCGGCCATCAACGCCCTTGAAAGCCGCGCCCGCATCCCTGGCCCGCGCTATGGCGGCGGCGTCCGGAACGCCCGCCAGCGGCACGGCGTCGCGCATCAGCGCCCGCAGATCGGTGTACTTCCACTCCTCGACCCGCCTATGCGGCAGGCCGCGCAGATCGAACTCCCGGAAGGCATCGTCGCGCAGCGCGGCGACCGCGCCCTTACCGGGCAGCGTGTCGCGCGCCGCCGCATAGGCTTGCGCAAGCCCCTGCTCGGCCGGTGTCTTGATGGGGCGCACGTCGGCGTTCATGAGATCACGCCGCCTCGTCGGTGAACTGGGCGTAGCCGCTCGCCTCAAGCTCGAGCGCGAGCTCCTTGCCGCCAGACTTGACGACGCGGCCCTTGGCCAGCACGTGCACCACGTCCGGCACGATGAATTCGAGCAGCCGTTGATAATGGGTGATGACGATCATCGAGCGATCCGGCGCGCGCAGCCGGTTGACGCCTTCGGCGACGATCTTGAGCGCGTCGATGTCGAGGCCGGAATCGGTCTCGTCGAGCACCGCCAGCACCGGCTCCAGGATGGCCATCTGCAGAATCTCGTTGCGCTTCTTTTCGCCGCCGGAGAAGCCGACATTGACCGCGCGCCGCAAATGCTCCTGGCTGACGCCAAGCCTGGCCGAGGTCTCGCGCACCCGCTTGATGAAATCCGGCGTTGAGAATTCCGGCTCGCCGCGGGTCTTGCGCTGCGCGTTGAGCGCGGTGCGCAGGAACGTCATGGTGGCGACGCCCGGCACTTCGACCGGATACTGGAAGGCCAGGAACACGCCCTTGGCGGCGCGCTCGTCCGGCGCCATCTCGAGAATGCTCTCGCCGTTGAGCAGGATCTCGCCTTCGGTGACGTTGTAATTGTCCTTGCCGGCCAGAACATAGGCGAGCGTCGACTTGCCGGAACCGTTCGGCCCCATGATGGCGGCGACCTGCCCCTTTTCGACCGTCAGCGTCAGGCCGTTGAGGATCTTCTTGCCCTCGACTTCGACATGCAGATTCTTGACTTCAAGCAACATTGTCATTCCTTACGTCGCCAGCACGGCAATTTCATCGATCAATTCGTCGAGCGAGCGCTCGGCGCCGCCACCGGAATCCACGAGATTGGTAGACGGCACGGCGACATTTTCCGAAATCCGGAAGCTGTCCGGACCGGCGCGGCGAACGATCAGGAAGCGCGAGCCGCCCTTGATGACGAGATCGTCGTTCTCGCGATACGCCTCGACATCGGGAAAATGCGCGGTGACGCAATCGACCAGTTCGCCCGCCGGCTTGGTGGCGCCGACACAGGCGGTGATATCGGCCTTGAACTTGTTTCGATCCACGCTCATCCGACGCTTCCTTCCAGACTGATGGAAATCAGCTTCTGCGCCTCGACCGCGAATTCCATCGGCAACTGCTGCAGCACGTCGCGGACAAAGCCGTTGACCACCAAAGCGGTCGCCTCCTCCGCCGACATGCCGCGCTGCCGGCAATAGAAAAGCATGTCCTCGGAAATCTTCGAGGTCGACGCCTCGTGCTCGAATACCGAGGACGAGTTCTTCGCCTCGATATAGGGCACGGTGTGCGCGCCGCACTGGTCGCCGATCAGCAGACTGTCGCAGTTGGTGAAATTGCGCGCGCCGGTCGCCTTGCGGTGCGCGGTAACGAGGCCGCGATAGGTGTTGTCGGATTTGCCGGCCGCGATGCCCTTGGAGATGATCCGGCTGGTGGTGTTCTTGCCGAGATGGATCATCTTGGTGCCGGAATCGACCTGCTGGCGGCCGTTCGAAATCGCGATCGAGTAGAACTCGCCCCGCGAGTTGTCGCCGCGCAGGATGCAGCTCGGGTATTTCCAGGTGATGGCCGAACCGGTCTCGACCTGCGTCCAGGAGATCTTCGAGCGGGCGCCGCGGCAGTCGCCGCGCTTGGTGACGAAATTGAAGATGCCGCCTTTGCCGTCGGCGTCGCCCGGGTACCAGTTCTGCACCGTCGAGTATTTGATCTCGGCGTCGTCATGCGTCACCAGTTCGACCACGGCGGCGTGCAACTGGTTTTCGTCGCGCATCGGCGCGGTGCAGCCTTCGAGGTAACTGACATAGGCGCCCTTGTCGGCGATGATCAGCGTGCGCTCGAACTGGCCGGTATTGGCCTCGTTGATGCGGAAATAGGTCGACAGCTCCATCGGGCAGCGCACGCCCGGCGGCACATAGACAAACGAGCCGTCGGAGAACACCGCGGAATTCAACGTCGCGAAGAAGTTGTCGGTGACCGGCACCACGGAGCCGAGATATTTGCGGACCAGCTCGGGATGCTGCTGGATCGCCTCCGACATCGGCAGGAAGATCACGCCGGCGCGCTTGAGCTCTTCCTTGAAGGTGGTGGCGACAGAGACCGAGTCGAACACGGCATCGACGGCGACGCGGCGCTCGGCAAGCACGTTGCCGTCTTCATCGCGGCGCACGACACCGGCCAGCATTTCCTGCTCGCGCAGCGGAATGCCCAGCTTCTTGTAGGTCTCGAGAATCTGCGGATCGACCTCGTCGAGCGACGACAGCTCCGGCTTCTTCTTCGGCGCCGAGTAATAATAGGCGTCCTGGTAATCGATCTTCGGATAGTCGACGCGCGCCCAGGTCGGCTCGCGCATGGTCAGCCAGCGCTTGAACGCCGCAAGACGCCACTCCAGCATCCACGCCGGCTCGTTCTTCTTGGCCGAGATGTAGCGAACGGTGTCTTCGGACAGGCCGATCGAGGCCTTTTCGGATTCGATATCGGTGACGAACCCGTATTTGTATTGGTCGACGTCGATCTGGCGGACCCGATCGACGGTCTCTTGTACGGCCGGCATTTTTCCTCCGCTCACGGCTGCAAGGGCCGCGGGTTGGATTTGTCGGTTATGGTCGTGCGCTTATCGCGTGGCGAACATTCCTTTTGGCGCTGCCTCAGGCAGCATTGGCATGCTTCTTAAGTAGTGACGAAGTCACTGTCATCCAAGCATTTATCAGACTTTCCACCTGTTGTTCCGTGGTGCTCCAGCCGAGGCTGATACGGACAGCTCCGCGGGCAAGCGAAGGCTCGACGCCCATCGCCGCCAGCACGTGCGAGGCCTGCACCGTGCCGGACGAACAGGCAGCGCCCGATGATACCGCTATGCCGTTGAGATCAAAAGCGATTATCGCTGTTTCGGCCTTCAGCCCCGGAAGGGTCAGAAGAGAGGTATTGGGCAACCGCGGCGCGCCCTGGCCGAAAATGACCGCCTGCGGCGTGAGGGCCAGAGTGTCGGCCTCAAAACGATCCCGCAGCGCCGCCATGCGCGCTGCATCCGTAATCCGGGCCGAATCTGCGGCGGCGCAGGCGGCGCCGAATCCGGCAACGGCGGCGATGTTCTCTGTGCCGGCGCGGGCGCCGCGTTCCTGGCCGCCGCCGCGGATCAGCGGCTCGGCAATATGGAGGTCGTCGCGGCGCACCAGCGCGCCGGCGCCCTGCGGGCCGCCCAGCTTGTGCGACGACAGGCTGATGAGGTCGGCACCGAGGTCGCTCAGGCTGCAATCGATCCGCCCGGCGCCCTGTACGGCATCGACATGCAGCAAACCGCCGGCGGCATGGACGATGGCGGCGATGTCGGCGATCGGCTGGATCACGCCGGTCTCGTTGTTGGCCAGCATCACCGACACCAGCGGCCGCTCGGACTGCTGCAAGCTGCGCTCCAGCGCGGCCAGATCGAGCAGGCCGTCACCGGTGACCGGCAATTCCTCGACCGTCCCGGCCGGGAACCGGCCTCCGCTGCGCACGGAAGGGTGCTCGATGGCGGACACGAACAGCCGGTCGCGCGGCGCCTTGCGGCCACCGGGTTCCAGCGCCGGCGTCAGCGCCAGCATGTTGGCTTCGGTGGCGCCCGACGTGAAGGTGACGTTCCGGGCGGCGCCGCCGACCAGTGCGGCGACCTGCGCGCGCGCCTTCTCGACCAGGCCCCGCGCCGCCCGCCCCTCGGCATGGACCGACGAGGCGTTCCCGGTCAGGTCCAGCGCCGCCAGCATCGCCGCCCGCGCCTCGGGGCGCAGCGGAGCGGTGGCGTTCCAGTCGAAATAAGCGCGCTCAGCCATTGAAATTGCTTCAGGTTCCGGCGGCGGCCTCGGCCCGGGACCCGCAAAAAGCTTGCTTTTTACCCGGGGGGTCGTGTTAGAAGCCGCATTCACCGGGCAGCTTATAGCTATTGTTGCTGCGGTGAACAGCGGAAATCATATAATTAGAATAATTCCAATCTGGTGCCTGGAGCGCCATGTTCCATAGGCGCGAAACAACGCGTTGCCGCGATCCGCTACCGCAGCACGCCCCGGTCTGAGGTCGACACCATGCCTGAAGTCATTTTCACCGGTCCGGCTGGACGGATCGAGGGCCGTTATCATCCGGCGCGCCAGAAGAACGCCCCGATCGCGATTGTGCTGCACCCGCACCCGCAGTTCGGCGGCACAATGAACCACCCGATCATCTACCAGATGTACTATGCCTTCGTGAATCGCGGCTTCTCGGCCCTGCGGTTCAATTTCCGCGGCGTCGGCCGCTCCCAGGGCTCGTTCGATCACGGCACCGGTGAACTGTCGGATGCCGCCGCCGCCCTCGACTGGGCGCAGACCATCAATCCGGAGGCCAAGAGCTGCTGGATCGCCGGCTTCTCGTTCGGCGCCTGGATTGGCATGCAGCTTTTGATGCGCCGGCCGGAAATCGAGGGCTTCATCTCGATCTGCCCGCCCGCCAATTTGTACGACTTCTCGTTCCTGGCGCCCTGCCCGTCGTCCGGCCTGATCATCCATGGCGACAAGGATGCCGTGGTGCCGGCCAAGGACGTCAACACGCTGGTCGAAAAGCTGAAGACGCAAAAAGGCATCGTCATCGAGCAGAAGGTGGTGCCCGGCGCCAACCACTTCTTCGACGGCAAGGTCGAGCCGCTGATGACCTCGATCGCCGGCTATCTCGACAAGCGGCTCAAGACCGAGCGCAAGCCGGCGGCTTAAGGATTTTATCTCCTTTGGCGAAGACACCGTTGTCGGAGGAGACGATCCGGCACGCTAAGTTTTAATCGGTCGCCACTTCCCCGTAGTAACGCCCAGGCGATCAAGCAAGGCCACCTCCGTCCAAAAATCTCTTGAACCGGAAGTAATGCTTCTCAGTGGCTGAAATGCGTCGTACACCGACGACGATCTATCCAGAATGTAAAGCAACTGCCCGAAGTCCAGCCAAAACACATCATGTAGATACGAACTAAGATCAATTTCGTCACCACGCCGTGGCGCAATTTGACATATCAACGACCAGATATCTTCAACCACGCGATTGAATTTCTCAGTTGCGTTGCGTGACTCAAAGTTTCCTTGAACCGGAACGAGTCTTGAATTTACGATCGACTGCAACATACTACTTGAGTGAAACTTGTCGCTGACGGGCCCATACGATAGCGGCGAGACTGCAATTTTTAATGGCCGTATATCCTCTACTCTTTCGTCTGCCTCAGTAAGCGGAGTCAGTCCGCACCTCAGATGGATTTCATGGCGCACAAGCTGTTTCAGAATGGTGAGGTAGCTGTTCGTGAAATCAGAGAAAAACGATATCATATTGCCTGATCGAGATTTCGCGGTCAGAGGCTTTGCTTTTGTCTCGAAGATGACAAACCTATCGCCTTCGCGCGTGGCAACATCTATTTCGTAGCCACTCTTTTGAACTGAATATTTTGCGCGATGCACAACGTTAATTGCCTTTCCCTCACAGGCTTTTTCAATGACCCTTTCCATAAGTGCGCCTACGACGAAATCTGCCCGACTTCGCTCCAGTTTTCTAAGGAGTCTGAAGATGAATTCGCACGCGGCAGCAGCCGTCAGCGCACGCGGAAGGATGACCACCCGTCTTCCGCTTGCCTCAAAAAGAAGATACCTTTCATGATTTCGGCCATCGCCTCCAAGCGGGCCTAAATAACTGACGTTTACAGACCCGCGCGCTCCTGTTGAAAGCCGAAAAAGAGTCGGAAACTCACGCTCAGCTTGAAGCTGGCCGCACACGCTCAATCGGTCGTCCGCCGCCCGACCTAGAACAGTATCGATCTCCTTAAATATTTCACGGATATTCAAGCCGAGACCAAGCTCGTCAGTCGGCGATAAAAGATGGGTTATGGCGTTTTTGAGATGCCTGAGAACCTGCGGCGGAGTTTGCGGCAGAGAGAACAGCTCACGCCAAACCAGCGAGTCAACATGGGCACGATAATATTCAGTTGAAGGGATATTGAATTGTTCGATCTGCCCATAACGTTGGCAATCAAATGATGCCGCAAATTCAGTCGCAAGTGTAATCAAGGTTTTCCATGCCACGTCTGGCTTTCGGGCGCTTCCAGCCTTGTCGAAATGGCGAAGGCTAAGCGAAAATAGCCAGCCATACGGAACCGCAGGAGATGCAGCGCCGTAAATTCCAGGCACCCGATTGCCGAATAACCACATCCCGTCATGCAAAAGGTTATTCGACTTTAGCGCGCCGCACACCTGCATTGCAGCTTCGACCCCGCCAACAAGCGCGAGAAGTCGATCAATCTTCTGAGCAATTGCAACACGAGATTTTTCCGAAACCTCAGGACCATACGCCCCCACTTTGACATCGTATCCTTTCGATCTCAGACGCGCGCAAGAAAGGCCAACCTCTTGTTGCCGAGCAAACCATTGATTTTTTAACGATGCTGCATCGGCCGGCGCATTTTGCGAAAGCGCCCACGCTATAGCTTTCTCCCATACCTCTGCATTTTCGAGCAGCGCGCAACGAAAACCTCGGATTGATGCGGCAATTGCCTCGGCCGCAATTGCTGCTTCCGGTGGAGCATCGCCAAGAACCGCTGCAATTTGGAGGGAGCGAGAAAGCCGCCAGACTTCACTGGCGAAGAGTCCGTTTTCAGCAGGTAACACCTGGTCCGGCGGGGCACAAACGCTTGGATGCAGTTTCCCGCGAACAGCGGAAAAATGTTTCAAGAACGTGCTGAGGTCGCTGTCTCTCAACATCCTCAAAATTCACTTCAGTTTAAACGTCAATGAATCTCAATACACAAACATGGGTTTCTATAGCTTGGCGATAACCCCGCCGCGCATCGGCTGCGGGACGCCGGTTGTCTTCGGAAACGTCAGCGGCAGGTCGTTGAGCGTGCGCACCGCCAGATAGGCGAAGGCCTGCGCCTCGATCGCCTGCGACGACCAGCCGACCGCATCGGCGGTTTCGACCGTGGCCGGCGCCAGCCGCCCGGCCAGCATCCGCATCAAGGTGGGATTGCGCGCGCCGCCGCCGGCGACGATCCAGGAGCGCGGCGGCTCCGGCAGAAGCTTCACCACACGGGCCACCGACGCCGCGGTCAGCGCCGACAGCGTCGCCGCGCCGTCGGACACGGTGAAATCCGGCAGTCCGATATTGGCGAAGGCAAAGGCGTTGCGGTCGAGCGATTTGGGGCACGGCAGACCGAAGAACGGATGCGCCAGCACGCGCGCGACGAAAGCCTCGTCGACCTTGCCGCGCGCCGCCTCATCGCCGTCGCGGTCGAGGGGACGGCCGGTGCGCGCGCGCATGAAATCGTCAATCAGCGCATTGCCCGGCCCGGTGTCGCAGGCGACCGGATCGCCGCCGTTGACGAAGGTGATATTGGCGACGCCGCCAACATTCAGAACGGCAATCGGATGCGGCCGGTCGAGATCGCGCGCCAGCGCCTGGTGATAGACCGGCACCAGCGGCGCGCCCTGCCCGCCGGCAGCCACGTCGGCGGCGCGGAAGTCGTAAGCAACCGTCATGCCGAGCCGTTTGGCCAGCGCCGCGCCGTCGCCGATCTGCACCGTCAGGCGCGCCTCGGGGCGGTGGATCACGGTCTGGCCGTGGAAACCAGCAATGGCGATGCCGCCGCGGTCGATATTTTCGGTCTGGAGGAAGCTTTCGACCGCCTCGGCATGGGCGCGGGTGACGAAGGCTTCGGCCTCGGCCAGCACGCCCGGGCGCTGCCAGCGGTCGGCAAGGCCGGCGCCATCGGTCAGCGCCTGGCGCAGCAGGGCCCGCTCGTCGTCCGAATAGGCTCGGTAGCCGGTCGGCCCGAACGCGGCGATCCGCTCGCCATCGGTCTCGAGCAGCGCCACGTCGACGCCGTCGAGCGAGGTGCCGCTCATAAGTCCGATGGCGCGCATGGTTGGAATGATTAAAAGACCGACTTTACCAGCATCGAGGGAAGCCAAAGCGCCAGAATCGGAAAGATCATCACCAATATCAGAACCCAGCCGTCGGTAAACAGAAACGGCAAGGCGCCCTTGATTACTTCCGGCAATGGCACCCCGGTGGTTCCGGCCACTGCGAACAGGTTCAGCCCCACCGGCGGGATCACCACCCCCATTTCCATGGCCAGAACGGTGATAATCGCCAGCCACACCGGGTCAATGCCGAGGCTCATGGCGACCGGGAAGAATACCGGCACCGTCAGCACCACGATGGCGATGCCGCTCAGGAACATCGACAGGAACAGCAGGATCGGAAGCAGAACCAGCAGAAAGCCCATGGCGGAAAGATCGAGCGCGATCACCCATTGGGTCAGGTGCTGGGCCCAGCCCTTGTTGGCCAGCACGAACTGGAACACGCCGACCGCTCCCAGCAGGAAAAAGATCACCGCGGTCAGGTTGAGCGACCGCAGCGTCACCATCAGCAGATCCCGCAGAAACTCGCCGCGCTTGACCAGCACGCCGTAAACCAGGGCGTAGCCGCAGGCGGCCGCGCCGGCCTCGGTTGGCGTGAAAATTCCGCCGTAGAGACCGCCCAGCAGAATGACCGGCATCAGCAGGGCCGGCCAGGCCTCCTTGGTGGCAGAACCGATCAGACCGAGATCGAAGGTTCCCGACGGCAGCTTGAGATACCAGGCGAAGAAGATCAGCACGATCGCGTCGCTGACGGCCAGCAGCAGGCCGGGAACGACGCCGGCAAAAAACAGATCGACGATCGACGTCTCGGTCAGGACCCCGAACAGAATGAGCAGGATGCTCGGCGGAATCAGAATGGCAATGCCGCCGCCCGAAGCGATGACGCCGGCGGCGAGCCAGCGCGGATAGCCGCGCTTGATCATCTCCGGATAGGCGATCACGCCCATCGCCGCCGCCATGGCGGTGCTCGATCCGGAAATGGCGCCAAAGATCACAGCCGCCACCAGCGTGGCGAAACCATAGCCGCCCGGCACCCAGCCGATCAGCGCATCGGAAAAGCGAAACAGCTTGGCGATCAGCCCGGTCCGCTCCATCAGGAAACCGGCGAAGATGAAGAACGGTATCGCCATCAGCGTGTATTTGCTGAGGAAGTTGAAGAAGGAGCGAAACACCGTCCCTTCCGACATCATCGGATCGGTGAAAATGAAAATCAGCGATGCACCGGCAAGCGCAATGCCGATCGGCAGCGCCAAAGCCAGAAAGATCATCAGCGAACTTACGAGCAGAACCATGTCACCATCGCCTCTTGTTGCCGGGTGCGCCGCGCCGAGGTGCGTGAAGATTTCATGTGCGATTGCAGGGCGCCGCGCGGAATCGCGCGACGGTCATGGCGATCTGGTCGAGCGGTTGATGACACGCGGCTCGCCCTGATTTCCTAGAGCACCAGCTGGTCGTCTTCCGTCTCCCAGGGAAAGACGTCGCGGCCGAACCATCTCGCCACCTCGCGATAAAGCTGAAACAGGGCCGTGATGCCGACCATCCCCATGCCGACAAGCAACGCGTACTGGAACGGCCATAGGGGAAAGGCGAGACTCTCCGTCGTGGTGCCCAAGCGCAGCGTGCGCGCCGCCCCCGGCAGGCCCCAATAAATGAAGCAGGCGACGAAAACGACGATGCAGAGCAGGGCAAACGCCCGGACGATCAAGGCCGCCTTGAGCCTGCCGCCCGTCTTCAACCCGTCCGGCAATGCGGTGACCGCCAGATGCGCCCGCTTCGCCTGCGACGCGCCAAAGTACAGAAACGTGGCGCTGACCACGAAATAGGTCACCGCGTCCTGACCCCATTGGAATGTGTGGCCGAAAACATACCGGCCGACCACTTGGGACACAGCGAACACGGTCGCCGCCAGCATCACAAGCGCGGCCAAGGTGCCGATGATGTGCTCCTGCAAATACAGCCAGCTTTTATAGATTATCGCCATGCATTCCCCCCAGGCCCCACCGCCGACGACCTGAACCGGCGCGATCCGGGAAGCGACCTTGGGTCGCTCCCATCCGCGCCGGCCAAGCCGAACCGATTGCTCGCCGCCAGCCCTACTTCTTCTGCGGGAAGTATTGAGCCATCTGGGCGCAGTCGGTCTTTTCCACTTCCGATGTACCCATCGGATGGGCGACCGAGGCCGCACGCGCTTCCTTGGCGAAGCGGTCGGCCCATTGATGGGCATCGGCCGGGGAATTGGCCTTGACCCATTTGGTGGTGGCATCGCCCAGCGCCTTGGCGAAGGCTTCCTGTTCGCTGGCGTTGAGGACGTAGATGCCGGGCTTGGACGGATCGCTGGTGCCGAACTGATCGAGCACGCGCTTGTCGTTGCACCAGTTGATCTTGTGCTGGAACGGCAGCACTTCCTCGACAATCAGCTTTTCGATCGCCGCCTGGGTGGTCTTGTTCAGCTTGCTCCACCACTTCTGGCTCGCGCCGATCCAGTAATAATCGCCGACGATGCCGTTGATGCCGGCGACAGTGAAATACGGCGCCTGGTTGCGCACCGAATTCCAGCCGCCGAGGCTGGTGAGAAGCCCGTCCAGCACGCCGGTCTGCAAGGCCGGCGGCACGTCGCCGAAGGTCATGGTCACGGGCGACGCGCCCCAGGCGCTGAGCGCGGCGTTTTCGGCCGGGCCCATGCTGCGGATCTTGCGCGCCTTGAGATCGTCAGGCTTCTGCAACCGGTGCTTGGCGCCGGCGCCCATGTACATGCTCATGTGGGCGGTGCCGAAAACCTTGACGTTGTGCAACTTCTCGAACCGCTCCTTCAGCATGCCGACGGTCTCGAAGGTATCGAACTTTTCCATCGCCGCCGGCGTCGTCAGCAGCATCGGGCCGGCCACCACGTTCATCCACTTGTCGCTGGCCGCGGTCTTGCCGAACTGGCCCCAGGTCATTTCGAGGTTGCCCTCGCCCATGGCTTCGAGCGCCTCGGGCACGGTATAGAGCGCCCCGGCGTGATAGATGCGCATCTCGCTGCCGGGAATGACTTCCGCCAATCGCTTCTGGAAATAGGTCTGCGAGATCGCCGCCGGGTGCGGCACCGGCGGGTGGTCGGCGACCAGGCGGATGGTGACGGGCTGCAGTTTTTCCTGAGCGGATACGTCCGCCGGACTTGCCACGACAATTGCAACTGCGGCGGCAAGCGCAAAACAACTCACACCGCTGATCGCCGGAGATAAAGATAGTTTCATTGTATCCTCCCAGGATGTTTCTTAGTTCCCAATTTGTTGTGCTTTTTGTACGAATATTATACCATGTGCCGTTCGGGAGTCCCGCATGCGCTGTTTTGGCGCGCCGCGCGTTCAAGGAGCGCGGTGGTTTTCGCATGCTCGAAAAGTGGTCGCCGACGCTCGGATACGATTGAGTGAGTGGAGTTTGCGGGCGAATCCCCCCGCTTTGCCTTTGCCCGCACGGCCCGCTTCCCCCCCGGACCGGGATGGGGTTAGAACGGCCCCGCCCGCCGCGTCCGCCCGGGATTCGTCCGCCGCGTCGTCGGCCCGCCAGAGTTGAGCATGACCGCCTACACATCCGATTTCCTGAATATCCTCGCCGAGCGTGGCTTCATCCATCAGGTGTCGGAACCCGATGCCCTGGACGCCCGCGCCAAGGACGGCACGCTCACCGCCTATATCGGCTACGACTGCACCGCGCCGTCGCTGCACATCGGCCACTTGCTGCCGACCATGATGCTGTACTGGCTGCAGCAGACCGGCCACCGGCCGATCGCGCTGATGGGCGGCGGCACCACCCGCGTCGGCGATCCGTCCGGCAAGGACGAGACCCGCCGCGTGCTGAGCGAAGAAGCCATCAACGAGAACCTGCGCAGCATCCGCAAGACCTTCTCGAAGTTTCTCAAGTTCGAGGGCGACGGTGGCAATGCCATCATGGCCAACAATGCCGACTGGCTGAATACGCTCAACTACATCGATTTCCTGCGCGACGTCGGCCGCCACTTCTCGGTCAACCGCATGCTGTCGTTCGATTCGGTGAAGCTGCGGCTGGAGCGTCAGCACGAACTGTCGTTCCTGGAATTCAACTACATGATCCTCCAGGCCTATGACTTCGTCGAGTTGAACAAGCGCTACGGCTGCGCGCTGCAGATGGGCGGCTCCGACCAGTGGGGCAACATCGTCAACGGCATCGATCTCGGCCGCCGCATGAACAATGCGCATCTGTTCGCGCTGACGGCGCCGCTGATCACCACGGCGTCGGGCGCCAAGATGGGAAAGACCGCCGCCGGCGCGGTCTGGCTCAACGCGGATCTGGTGAGCCCCTATGATTACTGGCAGTTCTGGCGCAACACCGAAGACGGCGATGTCGGCCGGTTCCTCAAATTGTTCACGGTGATGCCGCTCGACGAGATCGCGCGGCTGTCGGCGCTTCAGGGTGCCGAAATCAACGAGGCCAAGAAAGTACTGGCGACCGAGGCGACCGCTCTGATGCACGGCCGCGACGCCGCCGCCGAGGCCGGCGACACCTCGCGCAAGACTTTCGAGGAGGGTTCTTTCGCCGGGGCTTTGCCGACGGTCGAGATCGCCCGCGCCGAACTCGAGGCCGGCATCGGCGTGCTGACCGCATTCGCGGACAAGACCGCACTGGCGTCATCGAACGGCGACGCGCGCCGCCAGATCAAGGCCGGCGGGCTGAAGGTCAACGACGCTACCGTCGGCGACGACAAGATGATGCTGACGGCGAAGGATCTGACGGCGGACGGCGTGATCAAGCTGTCGCTCGGCCGCAAGAAGCACGTGCTGCTGAAGCCGGTGTGATAACGGCTTGAATACAGCGAGGCCCTACCCGCCTCACCGCGTCGGAATGAAATTGCGGTCGAAGGTGCCGGGCGACGGAATGAACTTGCGCAACAGGCCGGGCGCGATCGCGGTCACGGGATTGACCGAAATGCGCGGCGCATTGGGCGGGCCGACCGCCTCATAGGTGATGCCGAGCAGGCCCTCGTTGCTGCCGCCGCCGAGGAACAGGCCGAGGATCGGAATCTGCCCGAACATGTTGTTGAGGCCGTAGAACGGCACGAAAGTGCCGCGCAGATGCACGTCGTCGCGGACATAGTCGATATTGCCCTCGATGGTGGCGCCGACCAGCGGCCCGCGCACCACGCCATCGCGCACCGCCATCCGGCCCGCGATCCGGGTGAAATCGGCACGGAATTCGGTAAATTCCACGACGCCCTGCCCGGCGCCCGGCGCGCCGGACACCACGCGGTCGAGCGCCGGCTCGCCGCGCACCGAGAAATTGCGCAGGAACAGCGTGCCGATCTGCGGCGCCGGATCCTGCGATGGCGGGTCCATAGCGACCCAGATCTGGCCGCCGAACATCCGCGGATACATGTCCGTGAAGCGGAGCAGCGATCCGGCGTCGTCGGTCTCGAAATAGACCACCGGCTTGTTGTCGCGGGCGCGTACCCGCATGTCGCCGTTCAGCGCCGTGCCGCGGCCGATCTTGGAGGCCAGGCTGAAGCTGCGGATGCGGCCATTGCGGCGCGACAGTTTGAGGTCGAGTCCGCGCAGCGTCTCGCCGCCGTGCCCGGCCACGGTGCCGATCCGGACATCGAGTTCGAGATCGGTCGAGGCCGCCTGCTTCTGCTTTGCCTTGTCGGCCCCGCCGCCGGCGAGCGAAGCCTTGATGAAATTGCGGCCGTCATAGACGTCGCCGCGCATTGTCACCCGCAAAGCGCCATCGCTTGTGCGATCGGCCTTGACCGAGCCCTTGTCGCCGTCCGACAGACTGAACACCGGAAAATTCGCCGCGGCAATCTCGTTGTCGGCATCGAACTCGACCGACCCCTTCACCGAAACGCCGCCGCCCTCGACGTTCATGTCGTCGAAGCGCATCGATTTTCCGGACTTGATCATCGTGTAGGTGGCGCGCGCCGCCCGCCCGGCCGGCTTCACCCATCCCGGCAGCAGATTGTCGATCTTGACCGGCGTCAGATCCGCATCGACGTTCATGCGGTCGTCTTTGTTGCCGGCGCCGACGATGCCATTGACCTTGATCGGGATCGTGCCGGTGACGGCAGTACCGAAGTCCAGGCCAAGCCGCTTGCGCGCCGCTTCGTCGATCGAGGCGGTCAGCCGCAATTCGGCATTGGCAGCGTTCTTCTGCTTATGCAGGTCGATGCTGGCCGGCATGCCGTTCAGCTTGACGTCGCCCTTGACCTGATAGCCGCCACCGCCAGCGATGACGCGCAGCGACGACGCCTCGACCTTCTGCCCGAGCAGCATGTTATCGGCGGCGAAATTGGTCAGGTCGGCGGTGATGCCATAGGTCACGGAATCGTCCGGAGCCGTCTTGCCGAGCAGCATGTTCACCGTGGTCTGGGCGGCGATGGTGCCGCGGGTCGCATCGGGATCGAGCGCCAGCGCGACGGTACCGCGCAGCGCATCGGATGCGAGCAGCGTGGCCGCCGCCGGCATGGTGCCGTCGATGCGGAACGTGGCGGTCGCCGGCGTCGGCGTGAGATGGGTGTCGGCAATGGAAAACACGCCGCTGGCGATGCTGAGCTTGCGCCCCGGCGCCACTTCGACGGTGCCGCGGCCCAGATTGATCGCCGCGGTCCGTCCGGTCACGCGCACCGTGAGGTCGGCGTCGCGGATAGCCGGTAGCCGTTCGACCGGCTGCAAGGTGGTGCCGCTGGTCTCGATATCGACCGACAGAC
Source organism: Pseudolabrys sp. (assembly GCA_030684935.1). Taxonomy (GTDB): domain Bacteria; phylum Pseudomonadota; class Alphaproteobacteria; order Rhizobiales; family Xanthobacteraceae; genus Pseudolabrys. Next base: position 164,046 of record JAUXXH010000001.1, read on the forward strand.
CGTCGTCGGCCATTGGCGGGCCGTTGTCGCTGTATTGCGGCAGCGGCGCGTTGCCGGCGATCACGACGCGCTCGACCATGCCGTCGCTCATGTTGGCTTCGACCCAGGAGCGCACGCCGCTGGCGACAAAGACCGGCCAGGCCCGCTTCAGCACCGACATCGGCATGCGCGTCGCGGCGACGCCGAAGGCCAGATTGGGCTCTGTGCCGGAATAATCCAGACTGCCGCTGACGGCGATGCCGAGATTATACCGGGGCCGTGTATCGACGCGATTGAAGTCGGCCTGGTCGAGGCTGACGCGTTTTTTCTCGAGGTCGATGCGCGCCGCCAGCGCCACCCGGTTGAAGGCGAAGCTTTCGGCCCCGCCGGAGGCCAGGATGATCGGATCGATGACCGGATCGCCGCGCACCATACTAAGTCGCCATTCGCCGCCCTGATCGGCCGGCGCGTCCACCGTCGCCTGCAACGTGAACTGGTTGCCGGCCGACTTGATCTGAAACGGCATCACCAGACTGCGGCGGCGGGAGTCCCAGTTGAAGCGAATGTCGGCCCCGTCGATCGGGATGCTCGCGCTCTCGTTGCTTCGGTTGATCACGGCACCCGTTTCGGCGATCAGGTGGCCGTGTACGACTTGCGGCGTGCCATCCGGCAGAATTTCCGCACGCACCGTCGCCGACAGCGGCAGATCGACGTCGAGGGCGCCATCGTCGAGCCGCAGCGCCAGCAGAATATCGCGGGTGGCGAGCTTGCGAGCCTCGATGCCGATGGCCCGGATGCCACCGGAAAGCGGACGCATCGCCGCGCTCAGTTGCCACAGCCGCTCGGGATTGTCCGACTCGATGCGGAAGATCACGCCGCCGGTCGTCGGCCGCGTCAGCGTCACGTTGATCCGGTCGAAGGTCCAGCGTTTGCCGTTACGCTGGTCGTCAACGGTCAGGCTGCCGTTCTTGAGGCCAAGCTCCTGCAACTCATGGCCATCGAGGCCGCTGGCGCCAACGCCATCCAGCCAGGTCAGCACACCGGCGACATTGTCCAGCCCTTCGCGCAATTTGGTCTGCGGCGTGACTGGATCGACGGATTCGAGCGGACGCGTTGGCGCAATCGGTGTTGCGGTGGCGATCGGCCGTTTGTCGGCACCGGCGAAGACCGTCACCTGGCCGTCGCTTTCGATCCTGACCGACATCTCGGCGCCGACCAGATTGAGGCTCTGCGCCCGCATGCGACCGCCGAGCAGGCCGAGCACAGAGATGCCGACCTCGGCCTTTGGCGCGCTCGCCACCACAGTGCCGTCGGGATCGCGCACGACGATGTCGCGCATCCGCAACGACGTTCGGCCGTTGTCGTCGCGCTCGAGTTGCGTACCGCCGACCACCACCGTGTGGGTGCCGCCGAAATTCTCCTCGATCGCCGACTTCAGCCACGGCGTCGCCATGTCCAGATCGATCGGCCCGCTCGACAGCCGCCACCACAGACCGGCGGCGGCGATGCTCGCCAGAACAACCGAGAACCCGGTCGCCCAGATCAGGCGCCGGATCAACGGGCGGCGCAAGAAGTCGAACACACCCCGGCGCAAAGCCGGATGGCGGCGGCCGCGACGGTGCGGACCCGCGTCCGCGTCGTGCGGATGATGGGCCGGATGCTTGCTGTGGGTGCGGTGCTTGCCCGTCATCCCGCGTGGGCGCCTCTCATTCGGCGCCCGAAGCGCCCCCGGCCCAGGGCAGACGCGTCACCCGGCACGACCCCTGAATCGGTTCTGTGGAACCCGTTGCGTCCCCTGGACACAAGTGGCATTGCCGACATTGACCGGTCGAAAACGACGAAAGGAAGGCATATGGCCCAGACCTTGGCGCAGAACCTCGAAGCGGGCGTGAAAGCGCCGGCGTTCAGCCTGGGCCGTGACGGCGGCACGACCGTGTCGTTGAAAGACTTCAAGGGCCGCAAGCTTGTCCTCTATTTCTACCCGAAGGCCGACACGCCGGGCTGCACCACAGAAGCTATCGCCTTTTCCAGGCTTCAGGCCGACTTTGCCAAGGCAGGAGCCGACATTCTCGGCATCTCGGCCGATTCGGTCGCTGCACAGGACAAATTCAAGGCCAAGCACAACCTCACCGTGGCCCTCGGCTCCGACGAGTCGAAGGCGATGCTGGAAGCCTATGGTGCTTGGGGCGAGAAATCGATGTATGGGCGCAAATTCATGGGCGTCATCCGCAAGACATTTCTCATCGGCCCCGACGGCCGGGTCGCCAAGGTGTGGCCCAAGGTCAAGGTAGCGGGCCACGCCGAGGCCGTGCTGGAAGCCGTGAGGGCCCTGTAATCATCTGGAGTTCCAGCGGAATCCCACATTGCCGCGGCGCGGGATTACTAAAATTTTAACCTAATGCGACTGTTATCGGAGGGCTGGCGCCGGCTTTTTAACCCTCGGCCGACCGGCCGGGATCCGTCTATGTCGCTTTCGCACCATGCCAGAACCGAGCAGACGCCGCGCTATCCGCAGCCTCGCCTGCAGTCGGCTGCCGACATGTCGCGGCACGTCCAGCGCGCCCAGAATTCCTCCGGCGACTACACGCTGGGGCATGGCGGACGTCAGGTTCGCATCGGTCCGGTCGCCTTCTGGATCGTCGTCGGTACGCTGGTGGTGATGGGCGTCTGGTCAATCGCCACGGGCAGTTATTTTGCCTTCCGCGAGGACGTGCTCACGCGCCTGATCGGCCGCCAGGCCGAAATGCAATTTGCCTATGAGGACCGCATCGCCGAGTTACGCGGCCAGGTCGACCGAATCACCAGCCGGCAATTGCTCGACCAGGAACAGTTCGAAAAGAAACTCAACGTCCTGCTGCAACGGCAGGCGCAGCTGGAAGCCCGCACCGCGGCGCTGGCGGGCGACAGCATCACCACCGGTTCGATCCGGCCGAGCCGGGCGCCGGTGGCCGAAACGCCGGCCACGCGGACGCCCAGGGCTTCGCCGATCAGCGACAAGGTCATTTTCATCGCCCCGCCCGACCGCGAGGCACGGCTTGAATCACGCGACCTGCAAGTCGCCGCCCGCACCGCCGATCGTGGCACTGGCGCCGGGCTCGATGGCATTCTGGCGCGCGTCTCGGCCGCGCTCGACAAGGTCGAGACCAAGCAGACTGCTACCCTCACCGATATGGAAGTGCAGGTCGACACCAAAGCGCGGCATATCCGCGGTGTGCTCGCCGAACTCGGCGTCGACATCGGCAAGGTCGCACCGGCCGGTGTCGGCGGTCCCTTCGTCCCGGTCAAGGCGCCGTCATCGGGCGCCAGCGCGTTCGAGCGGCAGCTCTACCGGATCCACTTCGGCCGCGCGCAGATCGGCCGTTATGCGCAGACGCTGGTCACCGTGCCGGTGCGCCGGCCGGTCAAGGGCGAACTCGACATGAGTTCCCCGTTCGGCATGCGCATGGACCCGTTTCTCGGCCGGCCGGCTCTGCACAGCGGTCTCGACATCCGCGGCGATACCGGCGAGCCGGTTCAGGCCACGGCGAATGGCCGGGTGACCACGGCCGGCCGCGAAGGCGGCTACGGCAATCTGGTCGAGATCAACCACGGCAACGGCATCACCACCCGCTACGCCCACCTGCATACGATCGGCGTCAAAGTCGGCCAGCAGGTGCGCATCGGCCAGGTGATCGGCACGATCGGATCGACCGGACGCTCGACCGGCCCGCATCTGCATTACGAGACACGCATCAACGACGAGGCGGTCAATCCGCAGCGCTTCCTGCGCGCCGGCCTGCGGCTGGGGAACATTTGACGCAAGCGTCGCGGGTTGCCATCCAAACCTGCTTGTAACAAAAGTCTCCGGCACAGATCGCGATTCCGCCGGGAGACGCCATGCAACTACGGCCACGCCATGCCTGGCTCGGCGCGGCCGGGTTCCGACTCGCGCTGCCGCTGTTCGATCGCTATTGCCGCGCGCGTCATATTCATCGCGCCGATAGCGCGTTTGGCCGCGCGCGCATTGCTTCCATCAAGGCCAAGATCGAGCGCGGCGAGACGGTGTATCTCGCCGGCCTGTCGGCCGCCGGCACCCACAACACCGGCGTCGCGCTGATCGACGTCACGCGGGAGCGCGGACCGCGGCTGCTGTTCAACAATGAGGAAGAGCGCTTCGCCGCGGTGAAGCACACCAACGCCTATCCGGAGCAATCGATCGCCGATCTGCAGACCGCCCTCGCCCGCCTCGGTCTTGACGCTGGCGACATCGACGGCTGGTTCAGCGCCTGGGACTATTCGGCGTTCGGCGCCACCATGATCCGCGCGCTGCTCGACGAAGTGCCGGCGAGCCTCGGCATGGCCTTCGGCCAGACCACACCGCTGTTCAACATGCGCGACATCGACCGCGGTTCGCGCGTCTCGCGCCGCCTCACCCGGCAGCTTGGCGCCAAAGATCCGGTGCCGCTGATCGCCACGCCGCATCACGACAACCACGCCTGGTTTTCCTACGCCGCCTCGCCCTTCGCGCAGGACGGCAAGCCGACGACGGTGGCCGTGATCGACGGGCTCGGCGACCGCGGCGCCATCACGCTGTATCTGTGCGAAGGCGGCTGGATGCGGCAGCTTTATTGCAACGACAGCGTGTTTGACTCGCTCGGCGTTTTCTACGCGGTGCTGTCCTCGACGCAAGGCGGCTGGACCTGGCTGTCCAGCGAAGGCCGCTATATGGGCGCCACCGCCTATGGCGACGGCAACCGCGAGACCAATCGTTTCTACGCCGCGCTGAAGCCGATCATCCAGCTGTTGCCGGACGGCCGCATCGCACTCGACCGCGATCTCGCCAACTGGCCGCGCGACCTTGTCAAAAAGCCCTATACGCCGGCGCTCAAGCGCATCCTTGGCGAACCGATCGCGTTCAAGGACATGTGGAATCCGGATGCGGTGCTGCGCATCGAGGACATTACCCACGCGGAGGCCACACAGGAGCGGCTCGACAAGGCGGCGGCAACGCAGATGGTGTTCGAGGATGCGCTGATCCACATCGTCGCGCACCTCATCAAAGCGACCGGCAGCGAGCGGCTGGTGATGGCCGGCGGCGTCGGCTTGAATGCGCTTGCCAACATGCGGCTGCTCGAACACTTCGACGACGACTATTTCCGCCGCGCACTCAACCGCGATGGCCGGCTGCATCTGTGGGTGTCGCCGGTGCCGAACGATGCCGGCGTGCCGATCGGCGCCGCCTATATGGGCGCTTACCTCGCCGGTTACGGCGTCGGACCGCCGATCGAGCACGCGTTCTATTGCGGCCTGCCGCCGTCACAGGCCGACATCCTTGCCGCGCTCGCCGCCAACCCGGACGTTCAATCGGTCGAACTCATTGCGGCCAGCGGCGCCGAGGCGCGCGCATTGCTCGCCGACTTCATGGCCTTCATGACGGCACAGGATGCGATTTTCGCGCTCTACCAGGGCGCCGCCGAGACCGGGCCGCGCGCACTCGGCCACCGCTCGATCCTGGCCAACCCGTGCAATCCCGGCACCCGCGCCAATCTCAACGCCAAGGTAAAATTCCGCGAGGCGATCCGGCCGCTGGCGCCGATGCTGACGCTGGAGGCGGCGCGGCAGTTTTTCGACCTGTCGGACGGCGCCAGCGCCGCCGATTACAATGCCTACAATTACATGGTGCTGACCGCGCAGGCGAAACCGGAGGCTCATGCGAAAATCCCGTCGGTGGTGCATGCCGACGGCACCGGCCGCATCCAGATCGTGCGCGAAGCCGCCGACCCGCTCACGCACGCCTATCTGAAAGCCCTGGGCCGGCGCATCGGCGTCGAATGCGCCGTCAACACCTCGTTCAATGTCGCCGGCCCGATCGCGCAGACGCCGCAGCAGGCATTGACGACACTCGGCCGCTCGAAAGGACTCGACGCGGTGCTGATGGTCTCGGAGGAAGGGCCGGTGTTCGCGGCGCTGCGCGCCGATGCAGCCGAGCACGGCGACCGTTTTCGCACATTGCTGGCGGCCTGGCAGGCGGAAACCGGACAGCGGATTCGGGCCTAGTTGCCTACTCGACGTCGTCGATCTGCTCCGGCCCGCCGCCGAACGCCTTCTGCGCCAGCGCCGCCTGCATGAACAGGTCGAGATCGCCATTGAGCACGCCGTCGGTGTCGGAGGTCGACACACCTGTGCGCAGGTCCTTCACCATCTGGTACGGCTGCAGCACGTAAGAGCGGATCTGGTGGCCCCAGCCGATATCGGTCTTGTTGGCCTGATCGACCGCCGCCTGGTCCTCGCGTTTCTTGACCTCGGCCTCGAACAGCTTGGCGCGCAACATGTCCCAGGCCATGGCCCGGTTGCGGTGCTGCGAGCGGTCCTGCTGGCACTTCACCACCGTGTTGGTGGGGATATGCGTGAGCCGCACCGCCGACTCGGTCTTGTTGACGTGCTGGCCGCCGGCGCCGCCGGACCGCATCACGTCGGTGCGCACGTCGCTCTCGTTGATGTCGATCTTGATGCGGTCGTCGACCACCGGGAACACCACGACGCTGGCAAACGAAGTATGCCGGCGCGCATTGGAATCGAACGGCGAAATGCGCACCAGACGGTGTACGCCGTTCTCGCTCTTGAGCCAGCCATAGGCGTTGTGGCCCTTGATCTGCACGGTCGCCGACTTGATGCCCGCGCCCTCGCCTTCGCTCTCTTCCAGCCAGTCGATCTTGTAGCCCTTGGACTCGGCCCAGCGCACATACATGCGCATCAGGATATTGGCCCAGTCCTGGCTCTCGGTGCCGCCGGCGCCGGCATGAACTTCGAGATAGCAGTCGTTGGCGTCGGCCTCGCCCGACAGCAAAGCTTCCATTTCCCGCCGCCGCACTTCGGCCTTGAGGTTCCGGAGTGCGGCTTCCGCGTCGGTGACGGTGGACGGGTCGCTCTCGGCCTCGCCCAGTTCGATCATCGTCAACTGGTCGTCGAGATCCTGCTCGACCCGGCCGATCGCCTTGAGCTGATCCTCCAGCGCATCGCGCTCGCGCATGGTGCGCTGGGCCCGCGACTGGTCGTTCCAGAAGCTGGGATCTTCGGCCGCCTTGTTCAGTTCGGCGAGGCGCTGGGTGGCTGTATCGACGTCAAAGATGCCTCCTCAGCAGCCCTACCGACTGCTTGATCTCATCGACGAGATTCTGAGTTTCCGCGCGCATCTCTCACATCCACTTCGCTTTATTGTTCCGCATTTAGCCCTCCGGAACTCCGACTGCAACCACTAATCTTGCGCCGTTGCGACGCCTCTGCGGGAGCACGACGGAACCTTGCAAAATTCGGAACAAGGATGAGCAGAAGGAATTGACCAGGCAGGAGCGAATGGCGCTCCGCCCAATCAACCACACGAGGAATGCCATGGGACTGTTCACCAAGGACATCAAGACGCTCGACGACCTGTTCGTGCACACGCTGCGCGACATCTATTACGCCGAGAACCAGATCGTGAAGGCGCTGCCGGACATGATCGACAAGGCCACCGACACGCGGCTGCGCCAGGGGTTCCAGTCGCATCTGGTCGAGACCAAGAACCACGTGAAGCGGCTTGAGCAGGTGTTCAAGCTTCACGGTGTCGAAATCAGCGGCGTCAACTGCCCGGCGATCGACGGCATCATCGAGGAAGCCGAGGAAGTGGCCGGCGAGGTCGACGACAAGATGGTGCTGGACGCCGCCTTGATCGCGGCGGCGCAGGCGGTCGAACACTACGAAACGACCCGCTACGGCACGCTGATCGCATGGGCCAAGCAGCTCGGCCGCACCGATTGCGCGGCTTTGCTGCAGCAGAACCTCGACGAGGAAAAGGCCGCGGACGCCAAGCTGACCGCCCTGGCGGAAGGCACCGTCAACGCCAAGGCGGCTTAAGACGCCGCTTGAAGCTAATGCCGAAGCAGACCTGAAACGTCAAAGGCCCCGGCGAACATGCTGGGGCCTTTTAATTTTTTGGTTTGAACGGCCTGGCTAGTACAGTCCGCCGGTTCCGGAGCGGACGGCGCGGCCGGCGTCGGGCGAGACCCCCTGGCCCCAAGGGCGGTTGCCGGCGTCCGGATCGTTGCCGTAGCCGACCACCGAATAGTTGTCCGGCGGCGCGGTGCCCGGCTTGAAGGCTTCGAGGATGGCGCGCTCGGTGCCGGGGCCGGCGCGCATGCCGGTCTTGGCGTCGATGCGGATCAGCTTGATGCCGGGCGGCACGCGGAACGGCGATGCGGGCTTGTCGGCCAGCGCCACTTTCAGGAAGTCCCGCACGATCGGCGCGGCCAGACCGCCGCCGGTGGCGCCGCGGCCGAGATGGCGCGGCTTGTCGTAGCCAATGTAGACGCCGACCACGAGGTCGGCGGTGTAACCGACGAACCAGGCGTCCTTCTCGTCATTGGTGGTGCCGGTCTTGCCGGCGATCGGCTTGCCGACCTCGCGCAACACCGTGGCGGTGCCGCGCTGCACGACGCCTTCCATCATCGACGTGATCTGATAGGCGGTCATCGGATCGATCACCTGCTGGCGGCGGTCGATCAGCGACGGCTCGGGCTGGTTTTCCCACTTCGGCGCCGAACAATTGATGCATTCGCGTTCGTCGTGGCGATAGACGGTGTGCCCGTAGCGGTCCTGGATGCGGTCCACCAGCGTCGGCTTGACCCGCCGGCCGCCATTATTGAACATCGAGTAGGCCGTCGCCATGCGCAGCAGCGTGGTTTCGCCGGCGCCGAGCGAGAACGACAGATACGGCGGCAGTTCGTCGTAGATGCCGAAGCGCTTGGCGTATTCGCCGATCAGCGGCATGCCGACATCCTGCGCCAGACGCACCGTCATCACGTTGCGCGAGCGTTCGATGCCGAAGCGGAGCGTCGACGGGCCGTAGAACTTGCCCTCGTAGTTTTGCGGGTTCCAGGACGCCTGCCCGGCGCCCTGGTCGATCTCCAGCGGCGCATCGAGCACCACCGTCGACGGCGTATAGCCGTTGTCGAGCGCGGCGGCGTAGACCAGCGGCTTGAACGATGAGCCGGGCTGGCGCAGCGCCTGGGTGGCGCGGTTGAACTGGCTCTGGTCGAACGAGAAGCCGCCGACCATCGCGAGCACGCGGCCGGTCAAGGGATCCTGCACCACCATGGCGCCGGATACTTCCGGCACCTGATGCAGGCGGTACTGGCCCTCGGCCTTGGCCGGCGCGACGTAGATCACGTCACCCGGATTGAGCACCTGATTGACTTTACCGACTGCCTTGCCGCTGACCCGCGCCCACTTCATGCCGTCGAGCGGCAGGATGCCGATGGCGCGGTCCTTGCTGAGAAAGCCGCCGGGCTCGCGGCCCGGCTGAATACCGATGCGCGCCGACTGATCGCCGGTCTCCAGCACCACCGCAAGCTGCCAAGGCGACACGTCGGACAGCGCCTTGACCTCGGCGATCTTGGTGCCCCAGTCGCCGGAAATGTCGATCTTGCTGACCGGCCCGCGCCAGCCTTGCGCCTCGTCGAACTTGACCAGCGCATCGGTCAGGGACTGGCGGGCCATCACCTGCAGCCTGGTGTCGAGCGTGGTGCGCACCGACATGCCGCCTTCGTAGAGCTTCTTCTCGCCGTAGCGATCGTATAGTTCACGGCGCACTTCCTCGGCGAAATACTCAGCCGTGAACAACGATCCGGTCGACTGCCGCTGCGTCACGCCGAGCGGGCCGCGCTTGTACTGTTCGGCTTCGGCGGCCTTGATGAAGCCAACGTCGGCCATGCGGTCGAGCACCCAGTTGCGGCGCTCGAGCCCGCGCTCACGCTGGCGGAACGGATGATAATTGTTCGGCGCCTTCGGCAGCGCCGCCAGGAAGGCGACTTCCGGGATGGTCAGTTCGTTCACGGACTTGTCGAAGTAGACCAGCGACGCGGCGGCAATGCCGTAGGCGCCGAGCCCGAGATAGATCTCGTTCAGGTAGAGCTCGAGGATCTTGTCCTTGCTGTAAGTGCGCTCCATCTTCAGCGCCAGCAGCGCTTCCTTGATCTTGCGCGCGAACGAAACTTCGTTCGTTAACAAGAAGTTCTTGGCAACTTGTTGCGTGATGGTTGAGGCGCCCTGCGGCCGCCGGTTCGAGCCGAGGTTCTCGAGGAAGTTGACGCCGGCGCGGGCAATGCCGGTGAAATCCAGCCCACCATGTTCGTAGAAATTCTTGTCCTCGGCGGCGAGGAAGGCATTGATCACCAGCTTCGGCACCGCCTGGATCGGGAGGTAGAGGCGCCGCTCGCGGGCATATTCGCCGACCAGCGACCCGTCGGCGGCGTGCACGCGGGTCATGACCGGGGGCTCATAGTCCTGCAACTGGGAATAGTCCGGCAGGTCCTTGGAATAATGCCACAGCATGCCGGCCGTGCCGGCCACCCCGACGACGAACAGGATGGTGCCGGCCGCAAACAGAAAGCCCATAAAGCGCAGCAACATCTTCATTCGCAAAAGGTCCCGCCGCTGACCGGCGCACAGCCGGAATCGTCCTCGCCCCAGAATCCGGCAAGTGCCTTGGATCGCCCGGTTTTATGTTGAAACTGAGGCCATTGGGCTGTCGTCACCGGCACTTATTTGCCCCCCGCCCCGGCCATGCGTGGCGCGAAATACTTGTCGATCGCCTGCGCCAGCGCGCCGGCGGTACGCGCCTGCCAGACTGTCGAGGTGAGCTGTTTGAGGTCTTCCTTGGTCGACATGAAGCCGAGTTCCACCAGCACCGAGGGCACGTCCGGCGCCGTCAGCACCTTGAAGCCGGCCGATTTCATCGGGTGCTTGTGCAGCTTGGCGGTGGCCTTGAGTTCGGACACCAGAAGCTTGGCAAATTGCGCCGAAAACGTCTTGGTTTCGCGCTGCGCCAGGTCGACCAGAATATTGGCAACATCGTCCGGCTCGGCGGTGAGATCGACGCCGGCGATCACGTCGGCCTTGTTTTCGGCTTCGGCCAGACGCGCCGCGGCAGCGTCGGTGGCATTGTCCGACAGCGTGTAGACGGTGGCGCCTTCGGCCTGCCCTTCGCCGCGCGGGATGGAGTCGGCATGGATCGACACGAAAAGCGCCGCGCCCTGGGCGCGCGCAAAGCGAACGCGCTCCGACAGCGGCACGAAGGTGTCGTCGTCGCGCGTCAGCGCAACGCGGAATTTGCCGCTGCTCGTCATCTTGTCGCGGAGCGTCAGCGCAAACTGTAGCACCACGTCTTTTTCCATTTCGCCGCCGGCGGCCTTGGCGCCGATGTCGATGCCGCCATGCCCGGGGTCGAGTACCACCAGCGGCCTTGTATCGCCCGGCGCTTTCGGCGCGGCGACAGCGGCCTTGCCGGAGGAAGCGCGCACGTTGCGGTTATCCAGCGCAATCGTGCGCAGGAAAGCGGTGCGATCCGTCGGACTGAGGTCAAGCACCAGCCGTGCCGGCTGGCCGTCGGCAGCGTCGACGGTGAAAACCCGGTCGACCTTTACCGGCCCCTTGGTGTCGAGCACGATGCGCGAGCCGCCCTGCATGATCAGGCCATAGCGGAAGGCCTTGACCAGCCCGCGGCCCTTCTCGCCGGAGTCGGGCGGCAGATGAAACGCCAGTTGCGGCAAGTCGATCACGACGCGGTACGGATCGGCCAGCGTGAAGGCGGCCAGACCGATTTTATGGCTGAGATCGACGACAAAACGGGTCTGCTTGTCATCCCCGCCGACCCGCACGCCGGTCGCCTGCGGCAACGCCTCGGCGGGCGCAGCCGCCGCGCCCCCGGCGGGAACCAGGGCAGCGAACAGCGAGCAGACGATGGCGAGCGAGCGGAACGTCACGAATCCTGACCCTTTCGGCTCTTTTACTCCATTAGGGACCGCTTCGGTTAACGGAAGTTGAGCGAACGCTGCGCTTGAGCCGCCGGGTGTTGCCAACGTGCCGTGTTCCGTCAGGGTTGCCGCCCCGACTATACGCATGCGCCGGCCGTCCCGACGACAGTGCCGCCTGCCCGCACCTGAGAGAATCGCCTGTTTTACAGGCGCGCCTTTTGCGCACCTACCCAGACACCGCGATGGAACCGCACCTCAGGGGTCGCGAAACGCAGAGTTTCCTGCAGTTTGCCGGGGTGGCGAGGCTTCCCTTGCCATCAAGGGTTTAGCGCCGTATGTACGGTGTGCTCACGGTGAAACGAGTTCCGGTTGTGCCGCGTTCGGGCCCCCGGCCCGCCAGTCCAGTGTCGCCCCCTCGAGGAAGAGGGGTGAACCGGACGGCAGCCAAGCCGAAGCCCTTGTGAAGGACATCCGGAACCAGCGCGCGGCCCGTTTGGCCGCACGCATTGATCGCGAGCGACAGAAACCTCGGCGGCGCTTCTTCTGGCGCAGCCGCAGCGCTACGGGTCGCAATTTTATGCTGCCAAGCTCGCAGCAAAGGCAATTCGAGGTCCACCGCTTTCGCGAAGCTTTCGTGACGGCGCGTTTTCTGACGGGCCCCGCCGCGCCTTCGCGTGAAAACGCGCCCCTTTCCCTCCACACCCATCCGGCCACCACCCCACTGCGTCGTCTTGCGCCGTCAGAGTTGCGCGAGCGCGCGGGGTCGTCTGCCTTAGTGAGACTTTCCAATGACCGACAAGATGCTGATCGACGCGACCCACCCCGAGGAGACCCGGGTGGTCGTCCTGCGCGGCAACCGCGTCGAGGAATTCGACTTCGAAAGCGCCAACCGCAAACAGCTTCGCGGTAATATCTACCTCGCCAAGGTGACCCGGGTTGAGCCGTCGCTGCAGGCGGCCTTCATCGAGTACGGCGGCAACCGGCACGGCTTTCTCGCCTTTTCGGAAATCCACCCCGACTATTATCAAATCCCGGTCGCCGACCGCGAAGCTTTGCTCGCCGAGGAAGCGCGCGCCCAGCGCGCCGCCGACGACGATGCCGACAACCGCTCGTCCGGACGCAGCGGCGGCGGCCGTGGCGGCCGCAGCCGTCATCGCCGCTCCGGCGCCGACCGGCCGCGCGACCGCAACGTGGTGCAGAGCGATCCGCTGCCGCAGGACGGCCAGCCTGCCCCGGAAATGCACGGCGAATCCGCCGAGGGACCGGCCGGCGATGCCGGCTTCGACCCGAACAGCCTGAACCAGCCCAACGCCGAACAGATCGCCGAAAGCGCGGCCGCCTTGCCGACGTACGAGGCGCCAGCGCCCGATCATGCCGCCGAGGAAACCGCCGCAGCGCCCGCCGAGGCGCCGGTCGATGCGGGCCCGATACCGGAATATTCCGACAATCACGCCGAAACCGGCGACCATCTGCCGGCAGCGGCTGAAACCGCCGCATCCGAAGGCGCCGACGATCAAGGCGACGATCAACCAGGCGAAAACGGCGACGATCGTCATGACGATAATGGCGAACAGGACAATCAGCGCACCGACGGCGAACAGAATGCGGCGCCGGCCAACGGTGCGAACGGCGGCGACGCCAATGTCGAAGCCAATGGCGACGACGCCCACGAAGACGAACATGTCGAGTCGGTCGGTGGCGCCGATGCGCTGGAAGAAGCGCAGGAGCGCACCGCGCGTATCCGCCCGCGCCAGTACAAGATCCAGGAGGTCATCAAGCGCCGCCAGGTGATGCTGGTGCAGGTGGTCAAGGAAGAGCGCGGCAGCAAGGGCGCCGCACTGACGACCTATCTGTCGCTGGCCGGCCGCTACTCGGTGCTGATGCCCAACACCGCGCGCGGCGGCGGCATTTCCCGCAAGATCACCTCCGGCGAAGACCGCAGCCGGCTCAAGGAAATTGCCCAGGATCTGGAAGTGCCGGAAGGCATGGGCGTGATCCTGCGCACCGCCGGCGCCAGCCGCACCAAACTCGAGGTCAAGCGCGACTTCGAATATCTGCTGCGTCTCTGGGAGACCGTGCGCGATCTGACGCTGAAGTCGATGGCGCCGAAGCTGGTCTACGAGGAAGGCTCGCTGACCAAGCGCTCGATCCGCGACCTCTACAACAAGGAAATCGACGAGATCATCGTCTCCGGCGAGGCGGGCTACAAGGAAGCGCGCGAGTTCATGCGCATGCTGATGCCGAGCCACGCCAAGAACGTGAAGCTGTACAAGGACTCGACGCCGCTGTTCACGCGCTACGGCATCGAGAGCCAGCTCGACGCCATGTTCTCGCCGACGGTCCAGTTGAAGTCCGGCGGCTACATCGTCATCAACCAGACCGAAGCGCTGGTGGCGATCGACGTGAACTCCGGCCGCGCCACGCGCGAGCATCACATCGAGGACACCGCGCTCAAGACCAATTGCGAGGCGGCCGACGAGGTCGCCCGCCAGTTGCGGCTGCGCGATCTGGCAGGCCTCATCGTCATCGACTTCATCGACATGGACGAAGGCCGCAATAACCGCACCGTCGAGCGGCGCATGAAAGATGCGCTCAAGCACGACCGCGCCCGCATCCAGGTCGGCCGCATCTCGCATTTCGGTCTTTTGGAAATGTCGCGCCAGCGTATCCGCACCTCGGTGCTGGAGAGCTCGACCGAGAAGTGTCCGGTCTGCGGCGGCTCGGGTCACGTCCGTTCGGTGTCGTCGGTGTCGCTGCAATTGCTGCGCGCCATCGAGGAAATGCTGAACAAGGGCGCCACCCATAACGTGATCGTGCGCACCCGGTCGGAGGTCGCGCTGTATGTGCTCAATCACAAGCGCGGCCATCTGCGCGCACTGGAAGAGCGCTACCGCATCACCATCACCGTGGCCGCCGACGAAACCGTGAATGCGCAGACATCCTATGCCGTCGATCGCGGCGAGCAGGTGCACACGGCCGAAGCGGCCAAGGCGCTGGCGGCGACGGCGCAGCCGATGCTGATCTCGGAAGTCGAAAACGACGAAGACGTGCTGGACGCTGCCGCCGAGGCGGAAAGCGCGGCCGACGAGGCCGAGAACGGCGAAGCCGCCGCGGCGCCGGCTTACGACAATATCGAGACCGTCGAGGACGCGCCCGAAGAAGACGAAGAAGCCAGTGGCCGTTCGCGCGGCGATGGCGACAGCGAGCGCGACGGCACCCGCCGCCGCCGGCGTGGCCGCGGTCGCGGCCGGGGCCGCAACGGCGAACCGCGCGAGCCGCGCGAAGGCGCAGCCCCCCGCGAGACGGTGGCCGAGCATGCCGTCGCCCATGAAGATCACGACGATGGCGACGAGGCCGAAAGCGCCGATCAGCAGGCCCGCGACGGCGGTGCGACCGTCAACGGCGAGGCCGGCGACATTGGCGAGAACGGCGAACGCCGCCGCCGCCGCCGCGGCCGCCGCGGTGGCCGCCGCAATCGCCAGCGCAACGGCGACGCGCCGCTTCCCTCCGACAATGGCGCGCCCGAGCAAGCCTTGCAGGATGCCGTCGCCGACCTCGATGGGCCGCCGGCGTCCTATGATGCCGCGCCGGCACCGGCCTATGCGGTCGAACCCGAGGCCATCTCGGCCTATGAGCGCCCGGCGCCGCCGCTCCCCACCGTCCATGTCGCCGTGCCGACAGCAGACGCACCGGCGGCTGCCAGCGCCGAGCCGCCGCGCCGGCGCTCGACCATCCGCGAACCTGCGCCCATCGCCCTTGAAGGTGTCGCACCGCCACCCGCTGCAACCCTGCCGCCGCCGGCGCCGGTGATAGTCTCCACCGCGCCCGAGGAAGCCGCCGCCCCCAAGCGCGGCTGGTGGGGCAAACGGCTGCTGGGCGACAAGAGCTGACGCCAAATCCCGGAGCATGGCAGCATGCTTCGGGACACCAATAGCGGCCTTGCCCATGAAATCCGCCTGGGTCGAACGCGACGCCAAGGATACGGTTGAACGCTACGCCAAAGCCGGCGTTGCCGCCGACCTGGCGTTGCGCGTCTACACCACCCGCCTGCTCGGCCGCGATCCGGCCCTGGTGCTGCACGGCGGCGGCAACACCTCCGTCAAGACCCGGATGGCCGATCTGCTCGGCGATGAGACCGACGTGCTCTGCGTCAAGGGCTCCGGCTGGGACATGGGCACGATCGAGCCTGCCGGCATGCCGGCGGTGCGCCTCGACGCGCTGCGCAAGCTGCGCACCCGCGAGGCCGTGCCCGACGACGAAATGGTGCGGGTGCAGCGGGCCAGCCTCATCGATCCGATGGCGCCCAACCCGTCGGTCGAAACGCTGCTGCACGCCTTCGTGCCGCACAAATTCGTCGATCACACCCACGCTTCCGCCGTGCTTGGCCTGATCGACCAGCCGGACGGCCGGGCCCGCGCCGAAGATCTCTACGGCCAGCGCATGGGGATGGTGCGCTACATCCTGCCCGGCTTCGGGCTGGCCAAAGAGTCGGCCGCCGTGTTCGAAGCCGATCCCACGGTCGACGGACTGATCCTGGAGAAGCACGGCATCTTCACCTTCGGCGCCGACGCGCGCGAAGCCTATGAGCGCATGATCGAGATGGTGACGCTGGCCGAAGAACGGCTGAAGCAGAACCGCAAGTCGGTCTTCGTCAGCGCGCCGCTGCCGTCACGGTTGGCAGCGCTGGCCGACATCGCCCCGGTGCTGCGCGGCGCCTGCGCCCTGCCCGACGCCAAGACCGAAGGCGCCTTCGCGCGGCTGGTGCTGGATTTCCGCACGAGCGATGCGGTGCTGGCTTTCGTCAACGGCCGCGACCTCGGCCGCTACAGCCAGGCCGGCGTCATCACACCCGACCACACCATCCGCACCAAGAACTGGCCGCTGCTGGTGCCGGCGCCGGACGCCGGCAAGACGACAGAATTCCGCGCCGCCACGCAGCAGGCGGTGGCCTCGTTCATCGCCAACTACGAGCAATACTTCGCCCGCAACAATACCCGCGTCGGCGGCGGCCGCGTCATGCTGGATCCGGCGCCGCGCGTGGCGCTGGTGCCGGGGCTCGGCCTGTTCGGCATGGGCCGCAGCAAGAAGGAAGCCCGCGTCGTCGCCGATCTCGCCGAAGCCGCCGTCGCCGCCATCACCGATGCCGAGGCCACCGGCACGTTCGAATCGATCAGCGAAGCCGAGATGTTCGACTGCGAATACTGGCCGCTCGAACAGGCCAAGCTCGGCAGCGCCAAACCGTTGCCGCTGGCCGGACAGATTGCCGTCGTCACCGGCGCGGGCGGCGCCATCGGCGCCGCGACTGCGTCAGCTTTCGCCAAGGCCGGGGCCGAAGTCGCCCTGCTCGACCGCGATTTCGACGCCGCACAGGCGAAAGCGGCGTCGATCGGCGGCGCCGCGCTGGCGGTCGAATGCGACGTCACCGACGCCGCTTCGGTGCGGACAGCATTCGCCAAGGTCGTGGAGCATTTCGGCGGCGTCGACATCCTGGTCTCGAACGCCGGCGCGGCCTGGCAGGGCAAGATCGGCGAGGTCGACGAGGCGGTGCTGCGCGAAAGCTTCGAACTCAATTTCTTTGCCCACCAGAAGGTCGCGCAGGCGGCGGTGAAGGTGATGCTGGCGCAAGGTTCCGGCGGCTGCCTGCTGTTCAACGTCTCGAAGCAGGCGGTCAACCCGGGCCCCGATTTCGGCCCCTACGGCCTGCCCAAGGCGGCCACGCTGTTTCTGGTGCGCCAATATGCGCTCGATTACGGCGCCGACGGTATTCGCGCCAATGCCGTGAATGCCGACCGCATCCGCTCCGGCCTGCTGACCGGTGATTTCATCCAGAAGCGTGCCAAGGCGCGCGGCCTGAGCGAAAAGGACTACATGAGCGGCAACCTGTTGCAGCGCGAGGTGACGGCGGAGGACGTGGCGCAGGCCTTCCTCGCGCAGGCGCTGCCGCTCAAGACCACCGCCGACGTCACCACCGTCGACGGCGGCAACATCGCCGCCGCATTGCGCTAGAAACGGCACAGTCGCGGGCCATGCCTTTGTGCTAATGTGATTCCACGCTGCGACCCGTCAAAGGAGCCACGCCGATGCTGCCACGTTTGAGCCTGATCTGCCTGTTGCCTGTCCTGCTGGTGGCGACACCGGCTGCCGCGGCGACCAAAGAGCAGAAGATGGAAACCTGCAAATTCGGCGCCGACGACGCCCAGCTCACCGGTGCCAAGCATGCCGACTTCGTCAGGAAGTGCATGGCGAACGCCAATTACGAGCCGGCCGCGCGCCGCGACGCCATGAAAAAGCCGGCCGCCAAGCCGGCGGTGCCTGCCGCAGCGAAGCCGCAGTAATTCTCAGGTCGTCGCCCCGGCGCGGGGATGATAGGTTTTTCAGCCGCTTGCTTTGGCCTTGGCGCGATCACGAGCCGGCCGATGGCGAAAGTGGATTGCATTTGTCGCAGCGCGTACGCATGGCCTTAACCATCCGCGCCGAAGTTCCGCTGTGGCAACCCAATCATTTACGTCCCCGGCCCATCGTCGCCGGATGACCACGAGCGACAGAGCCAAGCGCGTCTATCCGATGCCGCCGGACGAGGCGGAACGGCTGGCCGAGCTGTACCGGCTCGATCTCCTGGACGGGGAACCGGACGCGCAAATCGACCGCATCTGCGACCTCGCCCGCACACTGTTCAATGTTCCGATCGCCTATGTCAGCCTGGTCGACCGCGACCGGCAGACTTTCCTGGCCCGGCGCGGCATCGATCTCTGCGCCGTTGACCGTGCTGACTCATTTTGCAGCATCACCATCCTTGGCAGGGAACCTGTGGTGGTGCCGGACGCCTGGATCGACACCCGATTCAACGGCGGCGTGCTGATGCACGGCGAAACGCAGGCCCGCTTCTACGCCGGCGTACCGCTGAGAGTCTCCGGACAAGCGATCGGTGCCCTGTGCATCGTCGACTCCGTGCCACGCGAATTGTCGACGGATGACGCCGTCCATCTGCGTGCGCTCGCCGATGTCGTGGCGAGCGAGATCGTCAGCCAGCACGCCGCGCGCGAGCTCCGCGCCAACAGGAAGCATCTGGCGCAAATCATCCGGATGGCCGGAATCGGCGGCGTCGAATTTACCGGCGCGTCGGGAACATGGTCTGGCGACGCCGAGTTCTGCCGCATTTTCGGCCTTACGGGCCAATCCGTCGATCAAGGGACGGGCGGCAACGGCGCGGACATACCGCAGCCGCTGATCGACGCCTTGTTCTCGAGCGGCCTGCCTTGCGATACCGAGGTGCGCGGCACAAGGCCGGACGGCGAAACTTTCTGGGTTCGCGTGCTTGCCGAATACGAAACCACAAACGGTACCATCGATCGCGTCATCGGCGCGGTTCAGGACATCGGCGACCGCAAGCGCGCCGAAGCGCGGCTGCGCGAAGTCGCCTTTCGCGACGCCCTCACCGGCCTGCCCAATCGCGCCTCGTTCATCGACACGCTCAACTCCTGCATCGGCACCGCTGCGGCGGATTTTTCGCGTGTCGTGGTGATCAAGTTCAACATCGACTATTTCCGCGACGTCAACGACGCCTTCGGCTATCAGGTTGGCGACGCCCTGCTGAAAAGTGTAGCCAAGGCCCTGTCGAATGACTTCGGTGCCGCTGGCACCGTGACGCACATCGGCGGCGACGAATTCGCCGTGATCATGCATGGCGCGGCGGTTGACCAGGCGGAGCGGATTACCGGAAAGTTCGTCGAGCGGGCCAAGACTCTTTTCAGGCATGAGCACGTCACGCTGCCGCTGGTGATCAGCGCCGGCATCGCGATCTTCCCCGACCACGCCGGCGATACCGATGCCATGATGCGCAACGCCAAGGTGGCCTTGTTTCAGGCCAAGGCCCGGCAGCGCGGCAGTGTCCTGGTATACGATCCGGGGATTGCCAAGGCGGCCGAGGACAAGGCGGCACTGTTGCGCAACATCCGGCGCGGCATCGACAATCACGAATTCATCATGCACTACCAGCCGATCGTCGGCCTGCGCGAGAAAAAGGTGGCGGGCCTCGAAGCCCTGATGCGCTGGAACCACCCGGAGCGCGGGGTGCTGGCGCCGGCGCATTTCATGATCGCCTTCGACGACCCCGCTCTGGCGATCAAGCTCGGCGACCTCGCACTCGATACGGCCATCGCGCAGATGCGCCAATGGCTCGACGCCGGCGTCGCCTTCGGCAATGTCGCGGTCAACCTGTCGACCGCGCAGTTCCGGCTGACCGACCTCGCCGCAATCATTCTCGGCAAGCTCGACCGCGCCGGCGTGTCGCCGCAGCGGCTGACGCTGGAGGTAACCGAGGGCGTCTATATGGACTGGGGCGCCGATGTGGTCGCAGCCACCGTGCGCACACTGCACGACGCCGGCGTCAGCATCGCGCTCGACGATTTCGGGACCGGCTATGCCTCGCTGTCGCATTTGCAGCGTTTTCCGATCGACAAATTGAAGATCGACAAGTCGTTCGTGCAGTCGCTGGAGAGCACCAGCATCGTCGATGCGGTGATCAATCTGGGGATCAGCCTCGGCATGCAGGTGGTGGCCGAGGGCGTGGAGAAGCCGGAGCAGCTCGCTCTGCTGCGCCTGAAAGGCTGCGACTTTGTTCAAGGCTACATCTATTCGAAGCCGATCGCACCCGCGCAGATCGCCGCCTTCATCGAAGACTTCGCCGCGACCGGAACCGCGATGAAAGAGGTGGTCTGAGGCCGCACTCAGGCCGCCTTCGCCGCCGGCCGCTCCAGCGGGGTCACCTCGAACCGGCGCAGCGCGCCGCGCCGCAACGCCTCGATGACAATGGCGCGGCCGATCCGTTCGCTGTTCAGCAGCCTTATCAGATCGTCGACGCCGGTGATCGCCTCCCCGTCAGCGCGCACAATGGTATCGAGGCTCATCAGCCCGGCCAGCGCGGCAGGCCCCGACGGCTCCAGCGCCGTGACCATGGCCCCCGACGCATTGTCGATCCCGGCATTGCGCGCCTGCCGGCGCGGCACCGCCGCCGTCTGGCCGGAGACGCCGATATAGCCGCGCCGCACGCGGCCGTGCTGGATCAGTTCGCTCAGCACGAACTGCGCGGTATTGGCGGCGACCGCAAAGCAGATGCCTTGCGCGCCCATGATGACGGCGGTGTTGATGCCAATCACCTCACCGCGCGACGACACCAGCGGCCCGCCGGAGTTGCCGGGGTTGAGCGCCGCGTCGGTCTGGATCACGTCCTCGATCAGGCGGCCGTTCTTCGCGCGCAGCGAGCGGCCGAGCGCCGAAATCACCCCGGCGGTGACGGTCGATTCAAAACCGAGCGGATTGCCGATGGCGACCACAAGTTGGCCGCGCCGCAGCGATTTGGAATCGCCCAGCCGGGCGGCCTGAAGGTCGCGCGCCGAATCGACGCGCAACAGCGCGAGATCCGTGTCGGGATCGGCGCCGAGCTTGCGCGCTTCCATCACCCGCCCTTCGGCGTCCTGCAGGCGGATGTCCTTCGCCCCTTCCACCACATGGCAATTGGTCAGCACCAGGCCGTCCGGCGAAATGACCACGCCGGAGCCGACGCCGCCGGGACCACCTTTGGCGCCCTTTATGGCGACGCGCAGCACCGCCGGGCCGACGGTGTCGGCGACGGATATGACCGCGTGTGAATAGGCGTCCAGAATATCGGTATCGGCTGCCGGCGGCGCGGATCGGCCGTCGGACTCCTCGTCATGGAACGACGATGCGACGATATCGAGCATTGGCGGGGTCTGGGTTCTAGTGGTTACGTTCTGCGATATAGGGTCAGATTGACGGATAAAAAGGGAGGCTGGATGGAGGCGGAGGATGCCTTGACCGGCGCAGGCACCAACCGCGCGGCGCGCAACGCCGATCACGCGAGACGCGCCTGATGTCGACAGCAGCAAAACCATCCGCTTTCGCGGTCGCCGGGGCCATTGGCCTCGGCACGCTGGCGCTGGCGATCTGGGCTGTGATGGTGCTGACGCTGGCGGACCTGACCGGCAGCGATCCGGCGGGCAATGCCATCGCCCAGGCCTATGCCACCATCGAACTGGTTGCGGTCTGGCTGCTTCTCGGGGCGCTGGCGGCGCTGGCGGCGACCAAGGGCACCTTCGCGCGGCCAGCCGGTATCGCCGCGCTGGTGCTGATCCCCGTCTCGGGGCTCGCGGCGGTGCTGGCGCTGGGGCTGCTGAGCGAACCGAAGCTGGCGCCGTACCGATGGCCGATCATCATTCCGGCGCTGGTGCCGCCGCTGGTGATCGCTTTCTGCCTGTGGGTGCTGCTGCCACGGTGGCGCGCCGCCATTTCGGACCGCCGCGCCATCGCCATCGCCTGGGGCGGAGCGCTGGTCCTGAGCCTCGCCATTGTACCGATGGTGCTGCTGCGCGATCAGGCGGAAAAACGCCTCATCGCACTGGAGGAAAAACAGGAGGCCGAATTCGCCAATTTGCCGACCGCCCCGGCGCTGTGGGACCTGACGCCGTTCCTGATCGCGCCCTCTGCGATTAAGAGGGCCGAGGCGCTGGAACGCGCGCGCCAGCTCGATCGGCGGCAGAGCGATGCCGAAGTGATGCTGGAGCGCGGCGATTTCCCCCTGCTCTACCTCGGTTCGCTCGATCTGACCCCGACGCCGTCCCTCTGCGACAAGGCGCGCGGCCTGCTGCGCCGGCGGCTCGAGCCGCTGGTGCTCAAGGAGGCCAATGCCAAGAACTACAAGGAGATCGTCGAGCCGGTGACCGGCGCGGTCGCGGCGATGGAATGGCTGGTCGGCTACGGCTGCGCGGCCGATGCCGAAGCGCAGGCCTGGGAGGCCGTGGCGAAAACCTATAGCGATCCCGGCTACGAGATTTATCGGCTGCGCGACCTGCGCGATCCGAACCGGCTTGGCCGCGTACTGCGTGAAGACCCGGCTCGCTTCTCCATGCTGACGCCGCAGGCGCATCTCAAGGCGTGGCTCAAATTCGCCGACGACAAGGCCCTGCGCGGCGAAGCCCTGGCCGGCGCCCGCAAAGGCGAGCGCCGCACCGCCGACGCGATCGAGATGCTCGGCAGCGAACAAGACGCATGGACCGTGATCCGCTATCTCCCGGCGCTCGATCTCGAACCGACGCCCGCCTTGTGTCAGGCGGCAAGCGTCGAGTTGCGCAAACAGTTCGGCAAGATTTATCGGCCGGCCGCCGACGATCCGCGGCCCTATAGCGAACTGCTCGCACGGCTTGGCACCGGCGAGCAGTTCAAAGCCCTGATATGGCTGGCCTCGCATGGCTGCGAAAAAAATGCCCCGCTCGAGGAGGCCGACGCCCTGATCCGCAGCTATCAGAATTCGAGCGAGCGCGAAGCAATGCTGTCAAGCCTCGCACAAGCGCGGCGGTAGTTGTAACCGCCGAGCTTCATTTCTACCGCCAGAACAATGCCAGCAACAGAATGATCGGCAACGGCACGCCAACCATCCACAACGGTGCACCACGTCCGAATCCCATGTCAGCCTCCTTCGTTTTGATGGCGGGCTAATCCATTACGGCCCCAAATTGTTCCATCGCCGCTCGATCACGCGCGGTAACAAAATCCGGACATAACGGAACTTTGGATTGGAGGCGGGGTTAAGCCCATGCGAGCGCAATCATTCCGCTTGCCGGAGGCGGAAGCACGATGATCAACGACACGGGCAGACTGACGATCGACGATTCACGTTCGGCCGTGAGCTGGCAAGCCATTGCGGCCGGCGCCACCGCGTCGATCGCGCTGACCTTTGTCCTCTTGGCGTTCGGCATCGGCGTCGGCTTTTCGGTGGTATCGCCGTGGGCCGGTGAAGGAATATCGGCGACTGCATTCACGATCTCCGCCGGCATCTATCTGGTCGTCGTCGCCATGCTCGCATCGACCATTGGCGGCTACATCGCCGGCCGGCTGCGCACGCAATGGAACGGCGTCAACGAACACGAGCGTTACTTCCGCGACTCGGCGCACGGCTTTTTGGTGTGGGCCCTCGCCACCATCGTCAGCGCGGCGGTGCTTGGCGGCGCTCTCACCCACGTCATGGCCGGCGCCAGCGCCGGACTTGCCCCTGCCACCATGACGGCGTCGCAGGGCTCGCCCGCCGATCTGTATATCGACAATCTGCTGCGCACTGATCCGATGCCGGGGATCCCTGCGGAACGCACCAACCAGGCCACCACGCCGACCACGCAGGAGCAGCAGACCGCGCCGCTGCAGGGCGGCCAGCTAACGCCCACCCCGCCGCCGCCGCGCGAGGCGCTTGGCGCCGCCGGCGTCGATCGCGCGGAAATCGGCCGCATTCTGACGCCGGGGCTCGCCCGTGGCGGCAGCGTCTCCGCCGCCGACCGGACCTATCTTGCGCGGATGGTGTCGGCCCGCACCGGCCTCTCGCAGCCCGAAGCCGAGCAGCGTGTCACCCAAGTCATCACGCAGGCCCGGACGGCCGCCGACGCCGCGCGCAGCGCGGCGGCAAAGTTTTCGCTCTGGCTGGCGGCGTCCATGCTGGCCGGCGCACTGGCGGCAAGTCTTGCCGCGATCCAAGGCGGCAACCTGCGCAACAGGGAATGGTATCTCGCCGCCGACAGCCGTGGCCGTGTGGTCGCTGCTGAGTAAGTTCACCCCACCCTCCCACACACAGGAGTATGAAAATGCCGATCCTGCTCTGGTTACTTGGTGTTCCGATCAGCCTGATTCTGGTGCTGATGCTGTTCGGCGCCTTCTAAGTTGAAAGCCGAACAAAAAGCCCCGCGGGTCGCCGAACCTGCGGGGCTTTTTATTGTCATGACGGGTTGCGCGGCTTCGGCGGTGGCAGCACGTCCTGCCATTCCGGATGGCGCGCGATCTGTGCTTTGGCGAAAGGACATAGCGGGATAATCGACTTGCCCGCCGCGCGCGCATCCTCAACCGCCCGGCGCACCAGGATTTCGCCGATCCGCCTTCCCCGCAGCGCGTCCGGCACGTGGGTGTGATCGATGATGATCAGCGTGTCACCGGCGCGGCTGTAGGTCATCTCCGCTTCATGGCCATCGACGATCACCACGTAGCGGCTCTTGGTCGGGCTTTCCTCGTTGCGGACCTGCGGCTCTGTTTCATCATTCATCGCGTGACCTCGCGGCGGCCCTGGAAGCGGGCATAGCGCCGCTGCCCCGTCTTCCCGAACAGCGTCACATCATAGCTGTCTTTGGCGCCCGGCACGTCCATGCCCGGCGATGAGTCCGGCATGCCGGCCACCGCCAGACCGATGGCCTGCGGCCGCTCGGCCAGCAACCGCTTGATCGGCCCGGCCGGCACGTGGCCTTCGATGACATACCCGCCGATCTCCGCCGTATGGCAGGAGCGCAGCGCCGCGGGCACGCCGAAGCGCGCGCGAATTTCATCGAGGTTCGAGGTCTCGATGACTTTGACGCTGAAACCGTTTTCCTTCAGGTAATCGACCCAGGCGCCGCAGCAGCCGCAGTTCGGGTCCTTGTGCACGGTGATCATCGGCAAGGCGCTCTGAGCGCGAACGGGACTGGCGAGCAACGGCAGCAGCGCCGCGCCTATGGCGAATGTCCGCCGGGTCAGGTCTGTCACGGGCCGCTCCTCTCCGGAAAATCCACAAGGTGAGCGTGAGTATAAATATGAAATGAAAATATGACAGTCCGCCGCAGACGCGATCAATCGCTCTGCAAAATGACGTTCTTGACCATCGGATAGATCTGGTTCTGCCAGGTCCGCCCCGAGAACACGCCGTAGTGGCCGACGCCGGCCTGCATGTGGTGACGCTTGCGATACGGCCGCAGCGACGTGCACATGTCATGCGCCGCCAGCGTCTGGCCGACAGCGCAGATGTCGTCCTTCTCGCCTTCGACCGTGAACAGCATGGTGCGCTTGATCGCCGCCGGCTCGACCTTCTGACCTTCATAGGTCAGCAGCCCGAGCGGCAGCGCGTGATCCTGGAACACCAGCTTGACGGTTTCGAGATAGAACTCGGCCGCCAGATCGAGCACGGCGAAATATTCGTCGTAGAACGCCTTGGTCACGGCCGCCTTCTCGTGCTCGCCGTTGGCCAGATTGGCGTAGAGCTCGCGGTGCGCCTTGATGTGACGCTCCAGATTCATGCTCACGAAGGCGGAGAGCTGGACGAAACCCGGATATACTTTTCGCCCGGCGCCGGCATAGCGCGAAGGCACCGTGGCGATCAGCTTCTGCTCGAACCAGTCCATCGGCTTGCTTTTGGCGAGGTCGTTGACCTTGGTCGGATTGACGCGGGTGTCGATCGGGCCGGCCATCAGCGTCATCGAACGCGGCTGCGCCGGGTTGTTGCCCTGCGCCATCACGCTGACGGCCACCAGCGTGGCGACGCAAGGCTGGCACACCGCCACGACATGCGCGCCCGGCCCGATCTTCTCGAGGAAGCGGATCATGTGGCCGGAATAGTCGTTGAAATCGAACGGTCCGTCGGCGAGCGGCACGTCGCGCGCATTGTGCCAGTCGGTAATATAAACGTCATGTTCGGCCAGCATGGTGCGCACGGTGGCGCGCAGCAGCGTGGCGAAGTGGCCGGACAGCGGCGCCACGATCAGCACGCGCGGCTGCTCCTGGTCGATGTCTTTCTTGAAGTGCAGCAAGGTCGCGAACGGCGTCACGTCAAAGGCTTCTTCGGTCACCGCCACCTCGCGGTTGCCGACCATGACGCTGTCGATGCCATAGGCCGGACGCGTGTGGGTCAGGCCGGCGCGGGTAATCAGTTCGTATGCGGCGCCAAGACTGCTCAGCGGCGATGGCCGTGCCGAGCCGTTGAGCTTTGCGCTCACCGAAGTGAGCGCCGCGCCAGCAAATGCCCGCACCGGGACCATAAAGTCCGTGTGCGCCTGATAGGCTTGATAAAGCATCCAAACCCCGCCCGGCCCGGACGGGCCTGGCGGAAAGGCTAGTCCATTTGATGTTGCAGTGCGAGATAAAATTCTGGGCATGGCAGCCTGGGGACAAGCCGCAACACGGTATTCACGTGTTTGAGGGAAAGTGTTGATTAGCCTGTACTTTCGTCTAATGTGCCAGATGCCGGGCCGCGCTGAACAGGGACACTGATGCCCCATGGCCAAGGCTGCCCTCACCATTGCCAGCAAGAACTACGGTTCCTGGTCGCTGCGCGGCTGGTTGCTGTGCAAGTTCGCCGGACTCGATTTCACCGAACAGATGGTCGGCAGCGACGATCCGTCGACCCGCGCCGAACTGTTGCTGCTGTCGCCATCGTTTCTGGTGCCCTGCCTCACCCATGACGGCATCAAGGTCTGGGACACGCTGGCGATCGCCGAATATTTGCACGAGATCATGCCGGAGGCCGGCCTGCTGCCGAAGTCGAGAGCGGCGCGCGCGCACTGCCGCTCGATCTGCGGCGAGATGCATTCCGGCTTTACCAATATGCGCTCGGCGTTGCCGATGAACCTGAAGGCCCATCACCCGGGTTTCAAGGTCTGGGCCGGCGCGCAAGCCGACATCGACCGCATCGTCAGCATCTGGCGCGAATGTCTGGCGTCCGGCAAAGGCCCGTTTCTGTTCGGCAAGAAGCCGTCGATGGCCGACGCCATGTTCGCGCCGGTGGTGACGCGCTTCATCACCTATGACGTCAAGCTCGACAGCGACTGCGCCGCCTACTGCAAGGCGATCATGGCGCTGGCGCCGATGCAGGAATGGCTCGAGGGCGCCCAGGCCGAGCCGGATGAGATGGTCGAACTGGACGTCGAGTTCTGACGGTCGCGTGGCAGGCCGGGAAAGCCGCGGCCAAGTCGTGTCCCGGTTCATCCGGGCGAAATTTTCCGCGAGGAATTTCCGAAGCCGCCTAGGCCGAGCGCCTGCGCGCTGGCCGGCGCGCCGGGCGCCCTGCCCGCCGATCGGACGCAGAAATGGCAATTGATTCAGGTCAATTGGCTGCGCCGATAGCAGGGCAATGATCCCCAATGCCATTGCGAGACGCCGCACGGGCCGCGGTTTCAAAATCCAGTCGTTAGACGAAGCGGTGCCCACAACGCAATCACGCATGCCCGCCTTCGGCACTGTTGGTGGACACGCATCAGACGGCGCGCGGCCGACAAGACATCAAGACATATTGAGGAGGATGCGATGTCCACCCGAGCAGACGAAGTCATTTGGTTCGAAGAACTGAGCCGGACCGATGTGGGACTCGTCGGCGGAAAAAATGCGTCGCTCGGCGAGATGGTGCGCCATCTTTCCGAACGCGGCGTCGCCGTTCCGCCAGGCTTCGCGACCTCCGCCCAGGCCTTTTGGCACTTCATCGATTCCAACCGCCTGAAAGATGTCATCGCCGCCACGCTGCAGGACCTTCAGGCCGGCCGCACCCCGCTGCCCGAGGCCGGACAGACGATCCGGCGCGCCATCCTTCGCGGCGAATGGCCGAAGGACACGGCTGCCGCCATCGGCGGCGCCTACAAAGAACTTTGCCGGCGCGCCGGCAAGACCGATGGCGCCGTGGCGGTGCGGTCGAGCGCGACGGCAGAGGATCTCCCCGACGCCAGTTTTGCCGGACAGCAAGAGACGTTTCTCAATATTCGTGGCGAAGCCGCGTTGCTTGACGCCTGCCGGCGTTGCTTTGCGTCACTCTTCACCGATCGCGCCATCAGCTATCGGCAGACCAAAGGCTTCGATCACCTGAAAGTTGCGCTTTCGGTCGGCGTTCAGATCATGGTGCGCTCCGACATCGGCAGCGCGGGGGTCATGTTCACGATCGACACCGAGACCGGCTTTGACAAGATCGTGGTGATCGATGCCGCCTGGGGACTGGGCGAGACGGTCGTCCAGGGCTCGGTCGATCCCGACGAATATCAGGTGTTCAAGCCGCTGTTGTCGGAGCCGTCACTGACGCCGATCGTCGAGAAGCGGCTGGGCGGCAAGGCTCAGAAGATGATCTATGCCGGGGAAGGCGACCGGCCGACCCGCACCGTGCCCACCTCCAAGGCGGAACGCGCCGCATTTGTTCTGACGGACCAGGACATCCTGACATTCGCCCGCTGGGGTTGCGTCATCGAGGAGCATTACGGCTGCCCGATGGACATCGAATGGGCCAAAGACGGTGAGAGCGGCGCGCTGTTCATCGTTCAGGCGCGGCCCGAGACGGTGCAGTCGCGCAAGGAGGCGGGCGAGTACAGATCCTACCGCATCAAATCGAAGGGCCGCACACTTGTCACCGGCCTGAGCATCGGCGAAGCCGTCGTGACCGGACGCGTCTGCCTGATCGAAAGCGCACGCGATATCGAGCGCTTCGTCGACGGAGCCATCCTGGTGACGCAGAATACCGACCCCGACTGGGTGCCGATCATGAAGCGGGCGGCGGCCATCGTCACCGATCGCGGCGGACGCACGTCGCACGCCGCCATCGTCAGCCGCGAACTCGGCCTGCCGGCCATCGTCGGAACCGGCGACGCGACACGCCTGTTGCACGACGAACAGGAGATAACGGCGTCCTGCGCCGAAGGCGACCAGGGCTTCGTCTATGAAGGCTTCGCCGAATACGAGGTCGAAAAACTGGACTTCAGCAACCTGCCCCCGACGCGTACCCAGATCATGCTCAATCTCGGCAACCCGGCCGCCGCCTTCCGCTGGTGGCGCATTGCCGCGGACGGCGTCGGTCTGGCGCGCATGGAATTTGTCGTCAGCAATCACATCAAGGTGCATCCGATGGCGCTGGTGCACTTCGACACGCTCGAAGATCGCGATGCCAAGCAGACCATTGCCGACCTCACCCAAGGCTACACGGACAAGACGGAATATTTCGTCGATCGCCTGGCCCGCGGCCTGGCGCGCATCGCCGCCGCTCAGCATCCCAGGCCGGTCATCATCCGCATGAGCGACTTCAAGACCAACGAATATGCCAATCTCATCGGCGGTGCCGCCTTCGAGCCCAAGGAAGAAAACCCAATGATCGGGTTTCGCGGCGCCTCGCGCTATTACTCGCCGCGCTACCGCGACGGTTTCGCCCTGGAATGCCGCGCGATCCGCCGTTTGCGCGAAGATATGGGCTTCCGCAACGTCGTCGTCATGATCCCATTCTGCCGCTCGATCAAGGAAGCGGACCGGGTCCTCGACGTCATGACCGAAAATGGCCTGCGGCGCGGCGAGAATGGCCTGGAAATCTATGTCATGTGCGAGATCCCCTCAAACGTCATTCTTGCGTCCGCATTCGCCGAACGGTTCGATGGGTTCTCGATCGGCAGCAACGATCTGACCCAGCTCACGCTCGGCGTCGACCGCGATTCCGACGAACTCGCCGGGCTGTTCGACGAACAGGACGATGCGGTGAAGTGGATGATCTCCAACGTCATCCGGGAGGCCCACAAGGCGGGCGCCAAAATCGGTTTGTGCGGACAGGCGCCAAGCGACCATCCGGAGTTTGCCGAATTCCTGGTCGGCTGCGGCATCGACTCGATTTCCGTCAGCCCCGACAGCTTCATCGCGGTCAAGCGCAAGGTCGCAGCGGCGGAAGCATCAGGCAAGGCTGCGGCCGCTCCACCGGCCGCACGCCGGTCCTCAACGTGAGCCAGCGGCCGCGATTGACAACGGATTGAAAGCGCACGGCTAGCGATCGACGTTCAAGCCCTACCCCTTCAGCCACCCCCCGATCCGCGCCACCGCCTCATGCATGTCGGCGGTCGAGCCGGCGTAGCAGAAGCGCAGGAAGTGGCGGCCATCGACCGGATCGAAATCGATGCCGGGGGTCGCTGCCACGCCGGTTTCATTGAGAAGGCGCTTGGCGAAATCCAGGCTGTCGTCCGAGAAGCGCGCGATATTGGCGTACAGATAGAACGCGCCATCGACCGGCAGAAACTCATCGAGCCCGGCTTTCGGCAGGCCCTCGACCAGAATGCGCCGGTTCTCCTCATAGCCATGTTTGACCGCGTCCATTTCGGCGCGACCGTCGAACGCCGCTTCGGCAGCGACCTGCGACAATGTCGGCACCGAAATCGCCAGGTTCTGCTGCAAGCGCTCGACCGTGCGCACCAGACTGTCCGGCATCACCATCCAGCCGACCCGCCAGCCGGTCATGCAGAAATACTTGGAGAACGAATTGATCACCACCACCCGGTTGGACAGTTTCGCCGCGGTCTCGGCGGCGAAGGCGTAATCGAGGCCGTGATAGATCTCGTCGGAGATCACCTTGATGCCTTCGGCCTCCGCCACCGCGATCAGCCGCGCCAGTGCCACGGCATCCATCATGGTGCCGGTCGGGTTGGCCGGGCTCGCCACCAGGAGCCCCGCCAGCGGCTTCACCCGGTGGGCTTCGAGCAGCGCCTCGGGCGACATCGCCCAGCGCGTCGCCGCCGAGGTCTCGATCAGCACCGGCTCGCAGCCGAGCGCCGACAGAATGTGCCGGTATGGCGGGTAGCCGGGGTTGGCCAGCGCCACCCGGTCGCCAGGCTCGAACAGGGCCAGAAAGGCCAGGATAAAGCCGCCCGACGAGCCGGTGGTGACCACCACCCGGGCCGGGTCGACGTCCAGGCCATAGGCCTCGCCGTAGTGGCGGGCGATGCGCGCCCGCAGCGTCGGGATACCGAGCGCCTCGGTATAGCCGATGCGGCCGCGGAAGAGCGCCGCCTGTGCCGCCGCGATGGCCGTGGCCGCCGCCGGTGCCGCCGGCTGGCCGACCTCCATGTGAATGACGTGCCGGCCCTGCGCTTCGAGTTGCGCCGCCGCCGCCATCACGTCCATGACGATGAAAGGCGGCACATTGCTGCGATTGGAGGGCGTCAACAGTCGTTTTGCCGCGTCTAGCATGTTTCCCGGCCTTGTCTCGCCTGCCCCCGCCCCGCTGCTGCCGCATTCGGCGGCTCCCTATGGGCGCTGCCGACATGACTCAGTCGTGATCGCAAGTCGCGTTGACCGCCCTCAGGGGCGTCTCTAGGTTCACGCCCATCCAAAAGCGAAGATCGGCATGATCGAAGACGGCACACCTATCAGGACCGAAGCCAGGCTACCAGCGAGGCCATCGGCGTTCCGCGCGCTGGCGGTCGCAACAGCGATCGCGGTGGCCGCCACCGGCATCGGTCCGCTGGCGCAGCCGGCGCAGGCCCAGAGCGCGCCGCGTGGCCTGCCGATCATCCGAGACACCGAAATCGAGCAGTTGATGCGCGACTACGCCGCGCCGATCCTGCGGGCCGCCGGCCTCGCCAAACAGAACATCAAGGTGGTGGTGGTCAACGACCGCGCCTTCAACGCCTTCGTGATGGACGGCCGCCACATCTTCATCAATGCCGGCGCCCTGTTCGACGCCAGGACGCCGAACGAGATCATCGGCATCTTCGCGCATGAAACCGGTCACCTCGCCGGTGGCCATCTGTCGCGGCTGCGCGAACAGCTCGCCACCGCACAGACCGCCTCGATCATCGCGATGCTGGCCGGTGTCGGCGCCATGGTGGCCGGCGCGCGCAGCGGCGCCGGCAACGTCGGCGCCGCGGCCATCATGGCGCCGCAGGCGGCGATCCAGCGCACCCTGCTCGCTTACGTGCGCACGCAGGAAGACCAGGCCGACCACGCCGGCCTCAAACTCCTCACGGCCACCGGTCAGTCGCCGCGCGGCATGGTCGAGTTGTTCAAGCGCCTGAGCAGCGAGGTCATGTTCAATTCGCGCTACATCGATCCCTACATGCAGTCGCACCCGATGCCGGCCGAGCGCGTCGCCGCCCTGGAGACGCAGAGCAAGGCCAGCCCACACTGGGACCGCAAGGATCCGCCCGAACTGCAACTGCGCCACGACATGATGCGGGCGAAACTCGCCGGCTTTCTGGAGCGCCCCGATAGCGTCGCGCGCCGCTATCCCGCGGCCGATCAAAGTCTGCCGGCGCGTTATGCCAGGGCGATTGCGACCTACCGCCATTCCGACCTGCGCCGCGCGGTGGCGCAGATGGACGGGCTGATCCAGGCGCAACCCGGCAATCCGTTTTTCCAGGAACTCAAGGGTCAGGCGCTGCTGGAAGGCGGCCAGCCGGCCGAAGCCATTGCGCCGCTGCGCCAGGCGGTGGCGCTGTCGCGCGGCGCGCCGCTGATCCAGATCATGCTGGCGCAGGCGCTGATCGCCACCGGCAACGCCAAATTCGCCGACGAGGCCGCCGAACTGCTGCGCACCGCGCTCCGGCGCGAGCCGGAATCGCCGCAAGCCTACGCCCAGCTCGCCGTCGCCTACGGCCGCAAGGGCGATCTGGGCAATGCCGACCTTGCCGCCGGCCAGGCCGCCTTCATGCGCGGCGACATCCAGACCGCACGCCAGCTCGGCGCCCGCGCCAAGACGCGTTTCCCGGTCGGCTCGCCCGCCTGGGTCCGCGCCGACGACCTCGTCAACCTCAAGCCGCCGACCAGCGCCAACCGATGACCCCACAAGGAATAACCCGATGACTTCACGCCTGCGCCGCATCGCCGCCGTCTGCGCCGCGATCCTGGCTTTGAGCCTGCCGCAGTTCGCGTCGGCGCAAGAGTTCTCCGCGCCGCAACGTGGCGAGATCGAGCGCATCGTGCGCGATTATCTGATCGCCAATCCGGACGTGTTGCAGGAGGCGATGGCGGAGCTGGAAAAGCGCCAGACCGCGGCCGAGGCCGACAAGCAGAAAGCCGGCGTCCGCCAGCACGCGGAGCTCTTGTTCAATTCGCCGCGCCAGGTGGTGCTCGGCAACCCGAAGGGCGACGTCACATTCGTCGAGTTCTTCGATTACAACTGCGGCTACTGCAAGCGCGCCATGGAAGACATGATGGTGCTGCTGAAGGCCGACCCGAAGCTCAGGGTCGTGCTGAAGGAATTCCCGGTGCTCGGGCCGGGCTCGGTTGAAGCGGCGCAGGTCGGGGTCGCCGTGCACATGCAGGACAAGACCGGCAAGAAGTATCTGGAGTTTCACCAGAAGCTCCTGAGCGGCCGCGGCCAGGTCAACAAAGCAACGGCCATCGCCGCCGCCAGGGACATCGGCCTCAACGTCGCGCAAATCGAACGGGATCTCGCCAGCCCGCAGGTCAAAGCCACGCTGGAGGAAAGCTATACCCTGGCCCAGGCGCTCGGCCTCAACGGCACGCCAAGCTACGTGATCGGCGAGAACGTCGTGATCGGCGCCGTCGGATTGCCGGCTTTGCAGGAAAGCATCAACGTCGCGCGCTGCGGCAAGCCGACCTGCTGACGGCATCGCGGCTGTCAAAGGCCCTTGGTCCCAATTCGGGACTATGGTAACGTTCCTGCGTGAGGGTGATCGCGCTCAGCACGCTAAAGACCTTTCTCGGCCGGAGTGAGGCCTATGCGGATGCGCGCGAGCCGGTGATGGCCTGGTACCGGCAAGTCCGAAGCGCGGACTGGGCATCGCCCGCCGATGTGAAGCGGGCTGTGCGTACCGCGAGCATCCTCAAGGACGGACGGGCGGTCTTTAATGTCGCCGGCAACAAATATCGCATCGTCGTCTGGATCAACTACCCTTATCGCGTGACCTATATCCGGTTCATCGGTACGCACCGGCAGTACGACCGGATCGACGCCCAAACCATCTGAGGGACGCTGTCATGGATATCGCACCGATCAAGAACCAGCGCGACTACCGCCGTGCCCTGAAGGACATCGAGAGCCTCATGATGGCGAAGCGCAATACGCCGGAAGGCGACCGGCTCGATATTCTCGTGACGCTTGTCGAAGCGTGGGAGCGCAAACACTACCCGCTCGACCTTCCCGATCCGGTCGACGCGATCAAGTATCATATGGATCACAGCGGCATGCAGCCGCGCGATCTCATCCCCTTTATCGGCAGCCGCAACCGGGTCCACGAGGTTCTGAACCGGCGGCGCCCGCTCACATTGAAGATGATCTGGCGGCTGCACGAAGGCCTCGGCATTCCGGCCGAATCGCTTATCAAGAGCCGCGCTGCCTGAGGTCTGCGGACACCGTTCGCACGCCACAAATCGGAACCGGAGCCCGACGAGCGGGGTTATCGCGCGGATGTACACGGTCGGCATCGAAGAGGAATATTTCGTATTCGACGCCAGGACGCGTCGCGCCGCGCGTACCCGCGACAAGAAGTTCTTCAGCCTCGCCCAAAAGTCGCTGGGCGACCGCGTCATGCCGGAAATGCTGCAGTCGCAGATCGAGGTGGCGACGCCGCCGTGCAACACAATGGCGGAAGCGCGTGCGCATCTCGCCCACTATCGAAGCACGCTCGGCGCCGCGGCCGCCGAGCGGGGGCTGGGTCTTGCCGCCATGGGCACCTTCCCGCTCGCCTTCTGGCCGGAGCAACTGATCACCAAGAAGGCGCGCTATCACGCCATTCTGGAGGACCTCCAGATCATCGGCCACCGCAACATGCTGTGCGGCATGCATGTGCATGTGCAGGTGCCCGACCTCGACAATCGCATCAACCTGATCATGCGGCTGACCGCCTATCTGCCGCTGCTGCTGGCGCTGTCGACGTCCTCGCCGTTCTGGCAGGGCCATTTGACCGGCCTGGCCGGTTACCGGCTCGCCGTTTACGACGAACTGCCGCGCACCGGATTGCCCGAACTGTTTCGCACCAAGCAGGATTACGACGAATTCATCGCCGCGCTGGTGTGGGCCAAGATCATTCCGGACGCGAGTTACATCTGGTGGGCGCTGCGCCCCTCGCTGAACAATCCGACGCTCGAATTGCGCGTCTCCGACAGTTGCACCCGGCTCGACGACGCGGTGGCGATCGCGGCGCTGTTCCGCTGCCTGACGCGTGCGCTGGACCGCGACCGCGCCCTCAATGCCGGATTCGACCGGGTCGGCCGCGCCATCACCCAGGAGAACAAGTGGTGCGCCCAGCGTTACGGCATCGCCGCCACCTTCGTCGATCCGTTCTCGCGCTCGCCGCTAACCGCGCGGGAATGGCTCGACCAGGTGCTCGACCTCATCGCCGAGGACGTCGAGGCGCTCGGCTGCGCCGCCGAGATCGGACAGCTCGACGGGATCTTCGCGCAGGGAACCAGCGCCGACCGGCAGATCGAAATTTTCACCCGGGCCAAAGCGGCGGGCCGGCAAAGGTTAACGGCCATCAAGGATGTCATCGACTGGGTGGCCGCCGCGACCCAAGGCAAGGCCCCCCAATCCGTCAGACTACCGGCCTGATCGTCAAATCCCGCCGGGCTTCCCCTGATGCCCCGGCCCACCTATAAAGCGGCCAGTTTGACGCGCATCGATTCAGCGCACGCGACCAGCCCGGGAACCATGGCCAAATCCACCTCCCAGACCATCTACATCCTCAACGGACCGAACATGAACATGCTCGGCACCCGGGAGCCGGAAAAATACGGCCGCGCCACTTTGGCCGAGGTGGAGACCCTGTGCCGCGAAACCGCCGCGGATTTCGGGCTCGAACTGGTGTTCCGCCAGTCCAACAGCGAAGGCGAACTGGTCGACTGGATTCAGGAAGCGCACGTCAACAAGGCGGCCGGCATCATCATCAATCCGGCCGGCTATACCACCACCTCGATCGCCATCCTCGATGCCCTGCTCGCGGTGCAGATGCCCGTGATCGAGTTGCACATCACCAATATTCATGCGCGCGAAAGCTTCCGCCAGAATTCCTATGTGTCGAAGGCGGCCAAGGCCGTGATGGCCGGCTTCGGCGTCGAGGGCTACGCGCTGGCGATCACGGGGCTGGCCGGCATGATCGGCGCCAAGGCAGACAGTTGAACGGAAAAGGCTCGATGGCAAAAGCGCCGAAAGCACCGCTGGTCGACCGCGACCTGATCCACGAGCTGACCAGGCTCCTGGACGAGACCGGCTTGACCGAAATCGAAATCGAACAGGACGGCAAGCGCGTCCGCGTCGCCCGCGGCGCCGCCGTGATGGCCGCGCCCGCGCCGCAGTCGATGCCGGCGCCCGCGCCGATGCCGCAAATGATCACCGAGTCGGTCGCGAAGCCGCTCGATCCCGCCAAGCATCCCGGCGTCGTGTCGTCCCCGATGGTCGGCACCGCCTATGCCGCGCCGGAGCCTTCCGCCAAGCCCTATATCGATGTCGGCAGCACGGTGAAGGCCGGCGAGACGCTGCTGATCATCGAGGCGATGAAAACCATGAACCAGATTCCGGCGCCGCGCGCCGGCACCGTGGTGCAGATCCTGTTCGAGGACGGCAAGCCGGTCGAGTTCGGAGAGCCGCTGGTGATTATTGAGTGAGATGGCGAATAGGGAGTAGCGAATAGCGAGTGGTCAAGAAGCGCTGCGCACTATTCGCTACTCGCTCTTTCGCTATTCGCTTCTGAAAGAAACCATGTTCGATAAAATCCTGATTGCCAATCGCGGCGAGATTGCCCTGCGCGTGCTGCGCGCCTGCAAGGAGCTGGGCATTCCGACCGTCGCGGTGCACTCGACCGCCGACGCCGACGCCATGCATGTCCGCTTCGCCGACGAGAGCGTCTGCATCGGCCCGCCGGCGGCCAAGGACAGCTATCTCAATATCCCGGCGATCCTGTCGGCCTGCGAAATCACCGGCGCCGACGCGGTACACCCCGGCTACGGCTTCCTGTCGGAGAACGCGCGTTTCGCGGAGATCCTCGGCGAACACGGCGTGCACTTCATCGGCCCGAAGGCCGAGCATATCCGCCTCATGGGCGACAAGATCGAGGCCAAGCGCACCGCCAAGCGTCTCGGCATTCCGGTCGTGCCCGGCTCGGACGGCGGCATCACCGACGACGCCGAGGCCACCCGTGTCGCCAACGACATCGGCTATCCGGTCCTGATCAAGGCGGCGGCCGGCGGCGGCGGCCGCGGCATGAAGGTGGCACGCACCGCGGCGGAATTGTCCGGCGCCCTGTCGACCGCCCGCACCGAGGCCAAGGCCGCCTTCGGCGACGACGCGGTCTATCTGGAAAAATATCTGGAGAAGCCGCGTCACATCGAAATCCAGGTGCTGGGCGACGGCAAGGGCCGCGCCATCCACCTCGGCGAGCGCGACTGCTCGCTGCAGCGCCGCCACCAGAAGGTCTGGGAAGAAGGCCCCTCGCCCGCGCTCAACACCGAGGCGCGCGACAAGATCGGCGAGACCGTCGCCAAGGCGATGCGCGACATCGGCTATCTCGGCGTCGGCACCGTCGAGTTCCTGTACGAGGATGGCCAGTTCTATTTCATCGAGATGAACACCCGCATCCAGGTCGAGCACCCGGTGACCGAAATGATCACCGACATCGACCTGATCTTCGAACAGATCCGGGTCGCCGCCGGCGCCGAACTGTCGTTCAAGCAGAGCGACGTCAAGTTCCATGGCCACGCCATCGAATGCCGCATCAATGCGGAAAATCCGGTGTCGTTCCGGCCCTCGCCCGGCAAGATTCAGTATTACCACGCCCCCGGCGGCCTCGGCGTGCGCATCGATTCGGCGGTCTATCAGGGCTACACGATCCCGCCGTATTACGACTCGCTGGTCGGCAAGCTGATCGTCCACGGCAAGACCCGCAGCGAGGCGCTGATGCGGCTCCGGCGCGCGCTCGACGAGGTGATTGTCGACGGCATCGAGACGACGCTGCCGTTGTTCCGGGCGCTGGTACGCGAAAAAGACATTATTGACGGGAATTACCATATCCACTGGCTGGAGCAGTTTCTCGCCAAAGGCGGAATGGACGACTGACCTTGGCGACCTCGACATCACCGGCCGCTTTTCCACGCCTGCAACCGGTCCTGCTCGGCATCGGTTTTCTGCTGCTGATCGGGCTCAGCGCCGCCACCGCCTTTCTGGTCGACCGCTCGGCGACCGATGCGCAGCGGCTGGCCCATACCCTGACGGTGCAGGACAAGTTCTCGAACCTGCTCCTCAACGTCCGCCGCGCCGAGTCCGGTCAGCGCGGCTTCCTGTTCACAAACAATACCGAGTATCTCGAGGATTTTTTCGCTGCCGAACCGGCCACGGCCGAGATCATCAAAGAACTGCGCACCCTGACCGCGGACAATCCGGCGCGCAAAGGCCAGATCGACGCCATTGCCGAACTCACCTCTGCCCGCTTTGCGGAAATGCGGCGGATCATCGCGCTGATGCAGGCCGGCCAACAGGATACAGCACGCCGTGAAGTGGCGCGCGGTGAAGGCCGCCGGGTCATGAATAATTTGCGCGACCATGTTTTTGAGGCCATTGCCGACGAAGGCCGCCTGCTGGCGCTGCGCACGGAACAGTCGCGCAACACCAACCGGCTTCTGCTGGTGCTGGCGCTGATGGGTTCGGGGCTGATCATCACCATCGGCGGCATATCGGTCGCCATGGTTCAGCGCAATGCGCGCCAGCGTGAATCGGCCCGCGCCGAGCTGGCCGGCATGAACGCCAATCTCGAGCGCATCGTCAATTACCGCACCGCCGACCTGACCGAGGCCAACGAGGAAATCCAGCGCTTCGCCTATATCGTCAGCCACGACCTGCGCTCGCCGCTGGTCAACATCATGGGCTTCACCTCCGAACTGGAGGCGCTGCGCAAGGACATTTTCGAAAAGGTGAACGGCCTGACCGCCGAACTCGCCACCCTGAAGGCGCAGGCGGCGGAGGCCGCGGAGGCCGAGCCCAATACCGAGATCGACCGTCTGGGCGAGGATTTCGACGAGGCGATCCGCTTCATCAAAACCTCGATCGGCAACATGGACCGCCTGATCAACGCGGTGCTGAAGCTGTCCCGCGAAGGCCGCCGTCAGTTCTCGCCCGAGCAGATCGACATGAAGGCCATGCTGGAAGCCGTCGTGGAAAACGTCGCCCACCGGGCCGCCGAACAAGGCGCCGAACTCACCGTCGGCGACCTGCCCCCGGTCGAGAGTGACCGGCTCGCCCTGGAACAAGTTTTCGCCAATTTGGTCGACAATGCCCTGAAATACAGCCGTTCCGAGGAACCCTTGCGGATTGCCATCGCGGGCCGTATCAACGGCACACAGGTTGTGTACGAAGTGCAGGACAATGGCCGCGGGATCGATCCGCACGACCACCAGCGTATTTTCGAGCTGTTTCGCCGCTCAGGACGGCAGGATCGTCCGGGCGAAGGCATCGGTTTGGCGCATGTCCGCGCGCTGGTGCGCCGCCTCGGCGGCAGCATGGGATTGAATTCGGAACTCGGCAAAGGCAGCACGTTTATCGTGACCCTGCCCCGCCGCTGGTCGGTCGATAAAGGGAGCGTCACATGAATAGCCGAATGTCGGAATTGCCGGTCGAAATCGTCATGATCGAGGACGATGAAGGCCATGCCCGGCTGATCGAGAAGAACATCCGCCGCGCCGGGGTGAACAACCCGATTACGCCATTCACCAATGGCACTGACGCGGTCAAATACCTGTTCGGCGCCGACAATTCCGGCCTCGCCAACAAAGGCAAGCCGCTGCTGGTGCTGCTCGACCTCAATCTGCCGGACATGACCGGCGTCGACATCCTCAAGCGCATCAAGACCAATGACCATCTCAAGCGCGTGCCGGTGGTGGTCTTGACCACCACCGATGACGCCGTCGAGATCCAGCGCTGCTACGACCTCGGCTGCAACGTCTATATCACCAAGCCGGTCAACTACGAGAACTTCGCCAACGCCATCCGCCAGCTCGGCCTGTTCTTCTCCGTCATGCAGGTCCCGGCACCCGAATAACCATGCGCAAAGCCCTCTACATCGATGACGACGCCGGCCTGCGCACCTTGGTGAAGCGTGGCTTCGGCCGCGACGGCATTGACGTCGTGGACGTCGCCGACGGCGAAAGCGGCCTGAAGGCGCTGGAGACGCAATCGTTCGACGTGGTCGCCCTCGACCTCTATATGCCGGGCCTGAGCGGCCTGGAGACGCTCGAACGCATCAACCAGATGCCCAATCACCCGCCGGTCGTGGTGGTCACGGGCGCGCAGGACAGCCGCATGGCGGTGACGGCGCTGAAAGCCGGCGCCTTCGACTACGTGATCAAGGACGTCCAGGGCGAATTCATCTATCTGCTGAAGGCCGCGTTGCAGGCCGCGGTGGACGCCATGCGCACGCACCGCGCCAAGGAAGCCGCCGAGGCCGAAGTACGCGAGGCGCGCGACCGCTTCGAGGCGCTGGCGGCCGAGCGCGCAATACTGATGCGCGAAGTCAATCACCGCGTCGGCAACAGCCTGCAACTCATCGCATCGCTGCTGACGCTGCAAAGCAATTCGGCGCGCGACCCGGAGGTGAGCAAGGCGCTCGCCAGCGCCACCGGCCGCGTGCTGGCGGTGGCGCAGGTGCATCGCCGGCTCTACACCTCGGACGACGTGCAGTCGGTTTCGGTCGACCAGTATCTGACGGCGCTGGTCGAGGATCTCCGCCGCTCCTCGGAAAGCAATGCGCTGGCCCAGCTCACCCTGAAGACCGATCCGGTCAATGTCGATCCCGACCGCGCCGTCGCGGTCGGTGTCATCGTCAATGAGTTGGTGATGAACGCGCTGAAATACGCCTACCCGGCCGGCAAGGGCGCAATCCGCGTCGCCATCCGCGACTCCGGCAACAACCGCGCCGTCCTGAGTGTGGAAGACGACGGCGTCGGCATCGCCCCCCCGAGCGAGCCGCCCGACCGGAAATCGACCGGTCTGGGCCAGCGCATCGTCAAGGCGATGGGCGAAAAGCTGAACGCCCATATAGAAACCGATCCCAGCCATCGCGGCACCCGCGTGGTGGTGTCGTTCGACATGCGCAAGGAAGCGCCGCGCCCGGCCGCCTGACGCGTCAATGCGTGGTTGACGTCAGCCGGGTCAGCAGCGTGCAGATGTCATCGATATCGTAGGGCTTTTTCACGAATATCGAGCGCGGTACCGGCGATACCGCCGATGGCGAACAGCGCCCGGAACAATAGACGATCGGCAGTTCCGGCCGGTGGCGGCGCGCCTGCTCGGCCAGCGCCGAGCCGTCCATCCGGCCGGCGAGATTGATGTCGGTGAACAGCACGTCGATGTTCGGATCTGCCTTCAGACAACGCAGCGCCTCTTCTCCGTCGGGCACCGCGTGAACGTCAAAGCCGACATCGCTGAGGGCCTCGGTGACGAGGTTGCTGATCAGGACCTCGTCCTCAACGATCAAAACACTGATACGGCGTGCCGCCATCTTGTCCTCGCCTGCGGTCGCGTCAGAAGCTGGCGTCCGCCCCAATCACCCAACCGTCTCATGCAAGTTCGGTTCAATATTTCGGCAATCTGATTTCGGCATGGTAACCGGGTGGTTAAAATCAAGGACTTGCCGCCCGCGCGCCCTCACCTAGACTGTGGCGACCCTTCAGCAGAATCGAGCCATGGCCAATCGCGAGAATGCCTATATCGAGATCACGCCGGAGGTGCTGCTCAAGGCCTATGCATGCGGCATCTTCCCGATGGCGGAAAACGCCGACGATCCGGCGCTCTACTGGATCGAGCCGGAGATGCGCGGCATCATTCCGCTCGACGGGTTCCACGTGCCGGACCGGCTGGCGCGCACGCTGTGCACCACGCCCTATACCGTCGCCGTCGACCGCGACTTCGACGCCGTGATCGAAGGCTGCGCCGAGCCCAAGCAGACGCGCGACAAGACCTGGATCAACGGCCGCATCCGCCAGATCTATCGCAGCCTGTTCGCCCACGGCCATTGCCACAGCGTCGAGGTCTATGACGGCGACGATCTGGTCGGCGGCCTCTACGGCGTCTCGCTCGGCCGCGCCTTCTTCGGCGAGAGCATGTTTCACCGCGCCCGCGACGCCTCGAAAATCGCGCTGGTCCACCTGGTGGCAAGGCTGCGCGCCGGCGGTTACAGCCTGCTCGACACGCAATACGTCACCAATCACCTGAAGACGTTCGGCGCGGTCGAGGTGCCCAAGCGGCGCTATCACCGTCTCCTCGAGGAGGCGATCGCCGGCAGCGCCGATTTCACGGCGCTGCCGGTCGACCGGCCGGTGAGCGGCGACGAAGCGCTGGCGATTATTCGTGGGTCGTGAAGGGTGAGTGGCGAATAGCGAATAGAAAGAGGACAGCCGCCCTCTATTCGCTATTCGCTACCGCGTCGGGAAAAACCCCGGCGGCGGTGGCTGGAATTGCTGCTGGGCGCGTGGCTGCGGCGCCGGCCGGCGTTGCGGCGTCGGCGTGGGTGCGCGGGCGGCCGGCTTGGCATCGGCCGGCGCTTCCGCCACCGCCGGCGACTGGCCGCCTTTGCAGTCGGTCACCCATACATCGTAAATCGGATGCTCGACCGCATTCAGGCCCGGGCTGGCGGCAAACATCCAGCCGCTGAAGATGCGCTTGATCTCGCCCTGCAGCGTCACCTCGTCGACTTCGATGAAGCCATCTGTATTCGGCGTCTCGGTCGGCGGCCGCGAATAGCAGACTCGCGGCGTCACCTGCAGCGCGCCGAACTGCACGGTCTCGTTGATGGCGACGTCGAATGAAATGATGCGGCCGGTAATCTTGTCGAGCCCGGAAAACACGGCGGTCGGATTGGCGATGCGTTGCGGCGGCGGCGCCACCACGACCTCGTCGCCCGGCTGCGGCGCGGTATCGGCCGGTTGCGCCGTGCCGGGCGGCTGACGAATACCCGGTGCAATCTGGGCCGGGGCGCCCGGCGGCTGCGCCTGCTCCAGCGGCACAGCGGGCGCCTGGCGGACGCCGGGCGGGGGCGGCAGTTCCTGCGACTGGATCGCGCCGCCGCCCGGGCGGCTCGAGGGCGGCAGGCTCATCGGAGCCGGCAGCGGCCGCGCCGGCGGCTCATCGAACTGCGGGCGCGGCGCAGCGCGGCCGGGGAAATTGCCCGGCTGCTGGCCTTGCTGCTGACCCGGTACGTCGGCCGGCGGGCGCGGCGGCGAATCGCTGAAAATGCCGCCGAACTGGGCAAGCGCGGACGTCGCGGTCAGTGCGGCGCCACAGGCCAGAGTGCAGATCAGGAGCCGGGACTGGGCCATGAGGTCAGGCAGTTTCCGCTGGTCATTTGCGGCGCAGATTCGCCGGCATCCATTGCGGCGCCCGGTTAACACGGGGAATGCGGCGGCGGAAGGGCGAGACCACCGCAGCCGCTGCACCGCCCGGCTATTGGCCGGCTACGGCTTCCACGCCTTGTAATCGCCCGTGGCCTTGGGCCGGCGGCCGGCCGACAGCGTCGAGCCGCTCGGGCGGTACGCACCCGGCGTGCCGGTCAGGTTCGGCCGGTGCGGCTTCTCCCAGGCATGGGCCTTGTAGGCCTCCTCGGTCGGCGGCGTATCGACGGTGTGGTGCAGCCAGCCGTGCCACGACGGCGGCACCATCGAGGCCTCCGCGTAGCCGTTGTAGATCACCCAGCGCCGCTCCATCAGCAGCGTGGGGTCGATCTTGCCGCCCCGCGTGCGGTAATAGCGGTTGCCGAACTCGTCCTCGCCGACGGACTCGCCATGGCGCCAGGTCCAGAACTGCGTGCCGAAAGTCTGGGAGTTCCACCAGGTGAACAGCTTGAGCAGGAAACTTTTCATCGCCGCCGCGCGTTGACTGCCAATGGAGAAGCGGCGTTCTGCCACCTCCCCGCGTCCAAGTCCAGCCGCCTAAGCTCAAGGGCAGCGCGAGTCGGGACGCCTCAAACCCGCATTTCCAGCCGTCCGATTAAGGCCTTATGGATTTTATCACCACCACGCTCAATGCTTTCAACACTCTCGTCGCATGGCTGCCCAAATGGGTGGTGGCCTTGTCCGTTCTCTTCCTCGCGGTGGCGATTGCC
This sequence comes from Pseudolabrys sp., assembly GCA_030684935.1. Classification (GTDB taxonomy): domain Bacteria; phylum Pseudomonadota; class Alphaproteobacteria; order Rhizobiales; family Xanthobacteraceae; genus Pseudolabrys. The sequence goes on from JAUXXH010000001.1 coordinate 208,414, forward strand.
TATTCGCTGCATCGGGTGGTGCGGCGCTTGATCCGGCGGCTGCTGGCCGACCGCTATCCGTTCGGTTTTTCGATTTTCAACCAGATGCGCGGCGTGACACGGCTGGCGCTGATCGTGCTCGCGCTGGTCATCGCCGTGCCGCTGGCGCCGCTCGATCCCGGCACCGCCGAATGGATGGCGCGGCTGCTGCTGATGGCGATCATTGCCCTGATCGGCTGGATGGCGATCACCTCGCTCCGCATTGCCGCCGACGTCTATCTCCGGCGGTTCCAGCTCGACGCCGAAGACAACCTGCTGGCTCGCAAGCACTATACCCAGGTGCGGGTGCTCCTGCGCACCGCCGACGTGCTGGTGGTTATCATCACCGTCGGCGCCGCGCTGATGAGCTTCGAATCGGTCCGGCAATACGGCGTCAGCCTGTTCGCCTCCGCCGGCGTCGCCGGCCTGGTCGCCGGTCTGGCGGCGCGGCCGGTGCTGAGCAACCTGTTCGCCGGCGTGCAGCTGGCCATGACCCAGCCGATCCGCATCGACGATTCCGTGGTGGTCGAAAACGAATGGGGCTGGATCGAGGAGATCAACTCGACCTATGTCGTGATCAGGATCTGGGATCTGCGGCGGCTGATCGTGCCGCTGACCTATTTCATCGAAAAGCCGTTCCAGAACTGGACCCGCGAAAACGCCTCGATCCTGGGCACCGCGATGATCTATGTCGACTACAGCGCCCCGGTCGGCGTCCTGCGCGACAAGCTCACCGAGATCGTCAAGGCGTCAAAACTCTGGGACGGCCGCGCCGTCGGCCTCCAGGTCACCGACGTCAAGGAAAACGTCATCGAGCTGCGCTGCCTGATGAGCGCAGCCAATGCCGGCAATGCCTTCAACCTGCGCTGCGAAGTGCGCGAGCGGATGGTCGATTTCCTGCAGAAAGAATACCCGGACGCGCTGCCGCGCCGGCGTGCCGAAATGACCATCGATGGACCAGGCGCTGCCGTCGAAGTCCAGACGCCCAAGCGCCGGCCGCGGAAAACCGCCAAGGCGAAGGCCGCCTCCTGATCCGGGGCTGCTTGTTGCGCTTGCCTATATTCTATGGCTATCCTGCCCACGAATTGATCAACCGCCGTCAACTCGGGCAATCGAGTCGCCAGCGTGAAATAATTCGCCAATGACAGTGCCGGTGTGAAAGGCGGACCCGCAAGGTCCGCCTTTTGCGTTCCGGCGGCTCGCCGCTAGCGATCGCGGTGACCGCTCAGGCTGCTTTCGCGGCCGAGCGTGCTTTCGACCATCCGCTTCAGCTTCGCGGCGGCGCCGGCGACGGCCTGCTCCGGATTGGCGCCATGGTGGGTCACGGCCGCCGGCGGGCGCCCTTCCAGCCGGGCTTCCATCACGCAGCGCGTATCGTCGGCGCCGCCTTTGTCGCCGTTCTCATCGCCGACATGGACCTCGACCCGGCTGATGCGTTTGCTGAACCGCTCCAGCGCAGCCTGCACCACGTCCTTGGCGTGGGCGACGAATTTCTCGTCGCCGTCAACGGTGCTGGCGGTTCTGATTTCGATCAGCATGAGCCCTCCGGGTGATATTCGGTTCCGCGGCCCGCATGGCCGACGCCGTCCCCATCACATGGTGACGAAACGGAGGATTCACAGCGGTGGGTTTCGTTGTCACCTACCGGCAGCCCCGCCGGGGTCCGCCTAACGCCCTGAATCAACATTGAGAATCAGAGACCTTGGCACCGCGTTCCAGCCGGTTTTTCCAATCTTATCCCCGCTCCGCACCGCCGCATCATTTGCCTGTGGGCAGCGCTCAAAGCCGGTTTTGCGGTCATTTATCCGTCACGTGCGCCCGCCCGCCGGGGCCCTGAGAATATCGCTTCCGGATGCGGCCGGATGGCTCAATACTGCCTCCGGCTTCAGCCACTGTTGTCCCCACAGTTCACCGGCCGAACACAATAGGTAGTTTATTAACCGGCCCGACCTACTATTGCTTGACGGCTTGGGTGAGTCCAAATAGCTTCTGACGGGTTCGGCGGTGTGAGTTTCAGTCGCGGTCCGAACGCTCAAAAAAGACGCTCTGTCGTCTCTCAGCCCACGCCAAAGATGGCGTTTGGGGACGGGATTTTCTGTGTCCGGGGTCAAAATCCCGGGAGGTACCGCTGCCAGCCAGCGTACCGGACATACGTAACAGTGGCGTGTCGCGCGGCGTAGCGAGCAAAAACAGGCGGACAAGACAGGGTCCGTCGGGGAATAATCGGGCGGTCTGCCGCCCGGCCATTTAAGGACGAGAGACACATGCGGATTGAACGGCGCTACACCAAGGACGGCCAGTCGGCCTACGCGGGCATTGAATTCCGTTACACCACCAGCGAAATCCGCAACCCGGATGGCTCGGTGGTGTTCAAGCTCGACAATGTCGAGGTGCCGGAATTCTGGTCCCAGGTCGCCTCCGACGTGCTGGCGCAGAAATATTTCCGCAAGGCCGGCGTCCCCGCCCGGCTCAAGAAGGTCGAAGAAAACACCGTCCCCTCGTTCCTGTGGCGCTCGGTCGCCGACGAGGAGGCGCTCAGCCAGTTGCCGGAGAAAGAGCGAATCATCGGCGAGCAGTCGTCCAAGCAGGTGTTCGACCGGCTGGCCGGCACCTGGACCTACTGGGGCTGGAAGGGCGGCTACTTCGACAGCGAACAGGACGCGCAGGCCTTCTTCGACGAACTCCGCTACATGCTGGCCGCGCAGATGTGCGCGCCGAACTCGCCGCAGTGGTTCAACACCGGCCTGCACTGGGCCTACGGCATCGACGGCCCGAGCCAGGGCCACTTCTACGTCGACCCCTTCACCGGCGTGCTGACGCAGTCCGCCTCGTCCTACGAGCATCCGCAGCCGCATGCCTGCTTCATCCAGGGCGTCAATGACGACCTGGTCAACGAAGGCGGCATCATGGACCTCTGGGTGCGCGAGGCGCGCCTGTTCAAATACGGCTCCGGCACCGGCTCCAATTTCTCGGCGCTGCGCGGCGAAGGCGAAAAGCTGTCGGGCGGCGGCAAGTCCTCCGGCCTGATGAGCTTCCTCAAGATCGGCGACCGCGCCGCCGGCGCCATCAAGTCGGGCGGCACCACGCGCCGCGCCGCCAAGATGGTCGTCGTCGACGTCGATCACCCCGACATCGAGCAGTACATCGACTGGAAGGTGATGGAGGAGCAGAAGGTCGCTGCCCTGGTGACCGGCTCCAAGATCAACCAGAAGCACCTCAAGGCCATCATGAAGGCCTGCGTCAACTGCGAGGGCTCGGGCGACGACTGCTTCAGCCCTGAGAAGAACCCGGCGCTGAAGCGCGAGATCAAGCTCGCCCGCCGCTCAATGGTGCCGGACAACGTCATCAAGCGCGTCATCCAGTTCGCCAAGCAGGGCTACACCGACATCAACTTCCCGACCTACGACACCGACTGGGATTCGGAAGCCTATCTGACCGTCGCGGGGCAGAACTCCAACAATTCGGTGCGCATCACCGACGGCTTCCTGAAGTCGGTCGCCGATGACGGCACCTGGGATCTAACCTACCGCAAGAACGGCAAGGTGGCGAAGACGCTGCAGGCCCGCGAATTGTGGGAAAAGATCGGCTACGCCGCCTGGGCCTCGGCCGATCCCGGCCTGCAATACCACACCACCATCAACGACTGGCACACCTGCCCGGCGTCCGGCGAAATCCGCGCCAGCAATCCGTGCTCGGAATACATGTTCCTCGACGACACCGCCTGTAACCTGGCGTCGCTGAACCTCTTGACCTTCCGCGACAAGGCGACCGGCCAGTTCGACGCGCACAGCTACGAGCACGGCGTCCGCCTGTGGACCGTGGTGCTGGAAATCTCGGTGATGATGGCGCAGTTCCCGTCGCGCCAGATTGCCGAACTGTCCTACGAATACCGCACGCTCGGCCTCGGCTATGCCAATATCGGCGGCCTGCTGATGACCTCCGGCATTCCCTATGACTCGGCCGAAGGCCGCGCCATTGCCGGCGCGCTGACCGCCATCATGACCGGCGTGTCCTATGCGACCTCGGCGGAAATGGCCGCCAAGCTCGGCCCCTTCCCCGGTTTTGCCAAGAACCGCGACGCCATGCTGCGCGTGATGCGCAACCACCGCCGCGCCGCCTATGGCGAAGCCAATGGCTACGAGCAACTGGCGATCGCGCCGGTGCCGCTCGACCACACCTCGATCGTCGAGGGCGCGTCGCGCATGAACGCGCTGAAGGGCTATTTCGAACTGTCGAAGCACGCCAAGCAGGCCTGGGACCTGGCGCTCGAACTGGGCGAGAAGCACGGCTACCGCAACGCGCAGGCCACCGTGATCGCGCCGACCGGCACCATCGGCCTGGTGATGGACTGCGACACCACCGGCATCGAGCCGGACTTCGCGCTGGTGAAGTTCAAGAAGCTGGCCGGCGGCGGCTACTGGAAGATCATCAACCGCGCCGTGCCGGAGGCGCTGCGCACGCTCGGCTATTCGGAGGCCGACATCGCCGAGATCGAGGCCTATGCCGTCGGTCACGGCGGGCTGGCGCAGGCCCCGGGCATTAATCACACGACCCTCAAGGCCAAGGGCTTCACCGACGAGGCCATCGCCAAGGTCGAGAAGGCGCTGCCGACCGCCTTCGACATCAAGTTCGCCTTCAACAAGTGGACGCTGGGCGAGGCCTTCTGCCGCGATACGCTCGGCATTTCGCCCGAGGACATGGCGGCGCCCTCCTTCGACCTGCTGGCCGCCATCGGCTTCACCAGGCGCGAGATCGAGGCCGCCAACATCCACGTCTGCGGCGCCATGACGGTGGAAGGCGCGCCGCATCTCAAGGCCGAGCACTATGCCGTGTTCGACTGCGCCAATCCGTGCGGCCGCACCGGCAAGCGCTATCTCTCGGTCGAGTCCCACATCCGCATGATGGCGGCGGCGCAGCCCTTCATCTCCGGCGCCATCTCCAAGACCATCAACATGCCGAACGAGGCCACCGTCGAGGACTGCAAGCAGGCGTACCTGCTGTCCTGGCAGCTGGCGCTGAAGGCCAATGCGCTCTACCGCGACGGCTCCAAGCTGTCGCAGCCGCTGAACTCGCAGCTCATTGCGGATGAGGACGACGAGGTCGACCAGGTCGAGGCCTTCCTCGACAAGCCGAACGCCTCGCGCGTCGCGGCGATGTCGGAAAAGGTCGTCGAGAAGATCGTCGAGCGCATCACCGTGCTGCGCGAGCGCGAGAAGCTCCCCTCCCGCCGCAAGGGCTATACCCAGAAGGCGGTGGTCGGCGGCCACAAGATCTATCTGCGCACCGGCGAATATGACGACGGCCGCATCGGCGAGATCTTCGTCGACATGCACAAGGAAGGCGCGGCGCTGCGCTCGCTCCTCAACAACTTCGCCATCGCCATCTCGCTCGGCCTGCAATACGGCGTGCCGCTCGAAGAATATGTCGACGCCTTCACCTTCACCCGCTTCGAGCCGTCGGGCCCGGTGCAGGGCAACGACTCGATCAAGTTCGCCACCTCGATCCTCGATTACGTGTTCCGCGAACTGGCGGTGAGCTACCTGGAGCGTTTCGACCTCGCCCATGTCGACCCGAACGAAGTCGGCGGCTACGACGCGCTCGGCAAGGGCGTGGAAGAAGGCAAGGCGGCGCCGAACTTCGTCTCCAAGGGCCTGACGCGCTCGCGCGCCGACAAGCTGTCGGTGGTGGGTTCTTCACCCTCCCCTGGAGGGGGAGGGTCGGCGAACGAAACGAGCCGGGGTGGGGTGAGCAACGTCACGGCCTTCGCCGGCTCGAGCGGCCACCGCAACGAAGTGGCCGGTGCGACTGCGCTGAAGGTCGACGAGGTCAAGCTGTCGCCGGCGCAGCAGCTCGAGACGCGTTCGCAGCCCGCCGCGCAGCCGACCGCCAAGCAGGTCGCGACCGAGCGTCGCCTGGAGGCGAAAGCCAAGGGCTACGAAGGCGACGCCTGCGGCGAGTGCCAGAACTATACTTTGGTCAGGAACGGCACCTGCATGAAGTGCGACAGCTGCGGGGCGACCAGCGGGTGTTCGTGACTTAATTCATAGTAAAGGGCGGCGCATTTACGCGTCGTCCTTTACCTAGGAGAACATATACAGCACATAGATGATCTCACAAGTTGAAAGCCCATTTTATGTTCGGTCGCTTTCCCCAATCAGAACTAAAAATAGTTGCACCGGATGGTTTCATTCGAAGTGTCGAAAAAGGAACCATCGACAGCAAGCTCGCCATTATTCCAAACCAGAACGCAATAATCTTCGCGGGTGATGAAATTCGGCGAACACTACCAAACGGCATTGAGGAGACATTTGAGGTAATCGATCCGGTTTTTTACGACGGTCGGCGCGCAATTCCTGCGCACTTTCAGGTGAAGATCAGCCGCAAAGGATCTTTTCCTGCTGGAACTGGTGGAAATTTCACATTCAATGTTAGCGGCGTGAATGCCCGAGTAAACATTGGGTCTCACGATAGTTCGCAAAATATTGTCGGCGACAAATCCATCTTCACCGATCTAAAAAATGCCGTGCAAACAGGCCTTGCCGAATCCGAGGAACGCTCGCGCCTAGTTCTGCTTATCGAGAAAATGGAAGCTAAAGTTGGCGACCGCCCAGGCTTCATATCAGCATACCAAGATTTTATCTCTGCGGCCGCCAACCATATGACGGTAGTAGCGCCGTTCTTGCCCGCTGTGGCAAAACTTCTTGGGTGGCCTGCACCCGGTTTCGTTGACACCCGCCTAAGCTAATCCAGCCTGCCTCTCGAACTCCATAGGGCTCATATAGCCGATCGTCGAGTGTCGCCGTTTGGGATTGTAGAAGCGTTCGATGTAGTCGAACACGTCCGCCTT